>NZ_BJOR01000001.1:6753686-7367658 GCF_006540305.1 Streptomyces sp. 6-11-2
ATGACCACGCCGTGGATCGCGCTGGTACCGGCCAAGCCCCTCGCGCGGGCCAAGAGCCGGTGTGCCGGGCTCACGCCGGACGCCAGGCGCTCCCTGGCCAAGGCCATGCTGACCGATCTGGTGGGGCGGCTTCGAGACGTGCCCGCCGTCCACTCGGTCGTCGTGGTGACGACGGATCCCGAGGTGACGGGCCTGGCCCTCGCCTCGGGGGCCGCCGTCTCGGGCTCGGGGCGCACTCCCGGCCTCAACAGCGAGGTCGGGGAAGCCCTCGAGATGGTCGGCGGTGCCGCCCCCGCTGCCGCACTCGCCCTGATCATGGGCGACCTCGCGGGGGCGGGCACCGCCGACTGTGCGACGGCGCTCGCCCTGGCCGCACGCCACCGGCGCGCGGTCGTCGGGGACGCCGACGGCACCGGGACCACCCTGCTCACCCTGCACGACGCGGCCGACTTCCGGCCGTTCCTCGGCCCCGGTTCCCTGAGGCGGTTCCACGCCGCCGGATACCACGATCTCGGCGTGGGGCCCTCGTCCCCGCTGCGCCGGGACGTCGACACCGTCGACCACCTGCTGTCACTGCCCTCGCACACGCTCGGTCCCGCCACCCGTCAGTGGCTCGCCGCCTTCCCGCCCGGTGGGCCCCGGTCAGACCCGAGCACGCACGAGAGAAGGGTCGGAGCACTGTGAACGGCCTTACCCGCCCCACCCGCTCGGCCATGAACCGGGCGCTGCACCGGGCCACCGACGCCAGGACACTCGACGCAGCCGAGGCCGAGGTCCTGCTGCACGCGCGCGGCGCCGACCTCGACCGGCTCTGCGAGGCGGCGGGCCGGGTCCGCGACGCCGGCCTCCGGGCCGCCGGGCGGCCCGGCGTGATCACCTACTCCCGCAAGGTGTTCATCCCGCTCACCCGGCTGTGCCGTGACCGCTGCCACTACTGCACCTTCGCCACCGTCCCGGGGCGGCTCCCCGCCCCCTACCTCAGCCCCGACGAGGTGCTGGACATCGCCCGCGCGGGAGCGGCGGCGGGATGCAAGGAGGCGCTGTTCACCCTGGGCGACCGGCCCGAGGAGCGCTGGCCCGCGGCCCGCGCCTGGCTGGACGCGCACGGCTACGACGACACACTCAGCTATGTACGGGCCATGGCGATCCGGGTGCTGGAGGAGACCGGCCTGCTGCCTCACCTCAACCCCGGAGTGCTGTCCTGGACCGGCCTCCAGCGGCTGAAGCCCGTGGCACCGAGCATGGGCATGATGCTGGAGACCACAGCGAGGCGGCTGTGGTCCGAGCCCGGCGGCCCGCACTTCGGCTCACCCGACAAGGAGCCCGCGGTGCGGCTGCGGGTGCTGGAGGACGCGGGCCGCAGCAACGTGCCGTTCACCACCGGGATCCTCATCGGCATCGGGGAGACGCCCGCCGAACGGATCGACGCCCTGCGGGAGATCCGCCGGATCTCCCGGGCGTACGGGGGGATCCAGGAGGTGATCGTGCAGAACTTCCGGGCCAAGCCGGACACGGCGATGCGTGCCGCGCCCGACGCCGGACCGGCCGAACTGGCCGCCACCATCGCGGTGGCGCGGCTGCTGCTCGGCCCCGGGGCCCGTGTCCAGGCCCCGCCCAACCTGGTCGGCGAGGAGTTCGCGCTGATGCTGCGGGCCGGCATCGACGACTGGGGCGGGGTGTCCCCGGTGACCGGCGACCATGTCAACCCCGAGCGGCCCTGGCCGGTGATCGAGGAACTGGCCGCGAACACCGCGGCCGCGGGCTTCACCCTCCGCGAGCGGCTGACGGTCTACCCCGAGCACCTGCGGCGCGGTGAGCCGTGGCTGGATCCCCGGCTGGCCTCCCATGTGGCGGCGCTCGCCGATCCCGTGACCGGCCTGGCGGCCGAGGGAGCGCGGCCCCGTGGCCTGCCCTGGCAGGAACCGGAGACGCCGCTCGCCGCCACCGGCCGCACCGACCTGTTCGCCGCCATCGACACCGACGGCCGCGCCACCGACCGGCGGGCGGACTTCGACTCGGTGTACGGGGACTGGGCGGCGGTCGCTCAAGCGGTACCGGAGTCGGCACGCGCGTCCGGGCGGCGGAGCGAGGAGGAACCCGTGCCTCCCGGGGGCGCACGGCCGGAGCGGCTGCGACCCGAGTTCGCGGCAGCGCTGCGGGCGGCGGAGGCCGATCCCGCGCGGCTCGCATCCGCGTCCGCGCTGACGCTGCTGGGCGCCGCACCCGGGGCGGAGATCGAGGCGCTGGCCGCGCTCGCCGACAGCCTGCGCGCCGCAGCCGCCGGGGACGAGATCACCTACGTGGTCACCCGCAACATCAACTTCACCAACGTCTGCTACACCGGCTGCCGCTTCTGCGCCTTCGCCCAGCGGCGTACCGACGCCGACGCCTACACCCTGTCGCTGGAGCAGATCGGCACGCGGGCCGAGGAGGCGTGGGGGGTGGGGGCGAGCGAGGTCTGCCTCCAGGGCGGGATCCACCCGGACCTGCCGGGCAGCGCGTACTTCGACATCGCCGCCGAGATCAAGCGGCGTACTCCGGACATGCACGTGCACGCCTTCTCGCCCATGGAGGTCGTCAACGGTGCGACCAGGATGGACCTGTCGGTACGGGAGTGGCTCCAGGGGGCCCGGGAGGCGGGCGTCGACTCGTTGCCCGGCACGGCCGCCGAGATCCTCGACGACGAGGTCCGCTGGGTCCTCACCAAGGGGAAACTCCCCGCGGCCCAGTGGATCGACGTGGTCACCACCGCCCACTCGCTGGGCATTCCGACCACGGCGACCATGATGTACGGCCACGTGGACACCCCGCGCCACTGGGTGGACCACATCAAGCTGATCGGACGCCTCCAGGAAGAGACGGGAGGCTTCACCGAGTTCGTCCTCCTGCCGTTCGTCCATACCAACTCCCCGGTCTACCTGGCCGGAATCGCCAGGTCCGGGCCGACCGTCCTGGAGAACCGGGCCGTACACGCCCTGGCGCGGATCCTGCTGCACGGCAGGATCCGCAACATCCAGACGAGCTGGGTGAAGCTGGCGCGGAGCAACGTCCTCGACGTCCTGCGAGGCGGTGTCAACGACATCGGCGGAACGCTGATGGAGGAGACCATCAGCAGGATGGCGGGCTCCGAGCAGGGCAGTCACAAGAGCGTGAGCGATCTGGAGGCGCTGGCCCACGACGCGGGCCGCCCGGCCCGCATGAGGACCACCACCTACGGCACCGTCAGTGCGGAGCGGGAGGCCGTGGCCCGCCGGCACGGAGGAGTGTGGCGGCCGTCGAGGCCGTCGTTGACGATTCTCAATTCTTAGCGGAGCGGCCGTCACACCCGTCGCCCGGACAACCCTCCTCTTCGGGACGCGAGGGATATCGGGTGCCCCCTGGGAATTCCGCGTGGGTCGTTTGCCCATTCTCCGGCTCGGGCGGTTGAACCATATTGCCGTGCGGTGATTCGCCGCCGTTCCGGCCCTCTCCGAATCCGGGATTGAGGCGCCTCGCGGGATCGTGCCAAGCATTTCGGCCAAACCGTTGACGAGAACTGAACCTCCCCTCTAGCGTGAACCACCAGTTCACTCAGCGATCCAGTTGCGCTGGGTGGCTCGACAGGCCGGCAGAGGCGACCAGATTCCCTCCCCGGACGACACATCCGAAGGATTCGGAGAGTGCCTGAGCATGACCGCGACCAACATCTCTGCATCACCCCGACCGCCCGCGGCCCGTAAGGGACAGGCGGATCCCGCGCCCCGCGAGCCGGGCCGTGGCGGCGCCTTCCTCCGCCGGCTCACCGATCCGCTCGGCGCCCTCCTCGTCATGGTCGTCCTCGCCTGTCTGTGGGAGGGCTACAAGGCACTCGGCCAGGCCGTCGACGACCGGATCCTCGGGATCGGCCTGCCGGTCGCCACCGACGACCTGTCGATGCCGCACCTGTGGACGATCGCCGGCTCGCTCACGGCGCCAGCACGCGCGGGCGACCCGACCTCACTGGCGGTGTACCTCGTCGGCGAGACCACCGTGACGCTCCGCGAAGCCCTCTACGGTCTGGCGGCCGGATCGCTGCTCGGTCTCGCACTGGCGGTGCTCTTCCTCCATGTGGCACCGGTGAGCAAGGGCCTGATGCCCTGGCTGGTCGCCTCCCAGACGGTGCCACTGGTCGCCATCGCCCCGATGATCGTGATCTGGGGCGGCAAGGCGGGTCTGCCGCCGTGGGCCGCGGTCACGGGCATCGCCGCCTATCTCGCGTTCTTCCCCGTCACCATCAACTCCCTGCGCGGGCTGAAGTCCCCGCCCAAGGTGCAGCTCGACTTCATGCGCAGTGTCGGCGCCGGACGCGCCCGGGTGCTGTGGTCGCTGCGGTTCCCGGCGGCACTCCCGTACGTCTTCGCCGGACTGCGGCTCGCCGCCACCGCGAGTGTGGTGGGCGCCATCGTGGGCGAGTTGTCGGCCGGCACCGGCCGCGGCATCGGCCGCGCGATCCTCACCTCCGCCTACTACTACTCGAACGGGCCGGAGAAGCTGTACGCCGCCGTCCTCGTCGCCGCGATCGCCGGAATCCTCTTCGTGCAGGTCCTCGCTCTGCTGGAGCGGTTCGCCCTCCGCCACCGGCACGCCCGTTAGTCGAGAACCCACAACCCTTGGAGCCCCTGATGGCCGAGCCCGCAATCATCTCCGTGCGCGGAGTCAACAAAGTCTTCAACGGCGGTTCCGACCGTGCGGTCACCGCTCTGGAGGACATCGACCTGACCATCGGGCGGGGCGAGTTCATCTCCCTGCTCGGGCCCAGCGGCTGCGGCAAGTCCACCCTGCTGCGGGTGATGGCGGACCTCACCACACCCACGAGCGGCACCGTCATCGTCAACGGCAAGGCACCGGGTGCGGCACGCGCCGACCGCGACTACGGCATGGTCTTCCAGCAGGCCGGCCTGTTCGAGTGGCGCAGTGTCCTGCGCAACGTCGAACTCCCGCTCCAGGTGGCAGGGGCGAAGAAGGAGGTACACCGGGCCAAGGCCATGGAGATGCTGGAACTGGTCCGCCTCAGCGAGTTCGCCGGGCACTACCCCTGGCAGCTCTCCGGCGGCATGCAGCAGCGCGTGGCGATCGCCCGCGCTCTCTCCGCCGATCCCGAGATCCTCTTCATGGACGAACCGCTGGGCGCCCTCGACGAGATGAACCGCGAACGGCTCCAGGGCGAGCTGTTGCGCATCTGGGGCGACACCCGCACCACCGTCGTGTTCGTCACGCACAGCATCTCCGAGGCGGTGTTCCTCTCCTCGCGGGTGGTGGTGATGTCCGCGCGGCCCGGCCGCGTCGCGGCCTGCATCGACGTGGACCTGCCCCATCCCAGGACCGCCGAGACGCGCACCACGCCGGAGTTCTTCGAGAAGGTCAAGGAAGTCCGCCAGGCCCTGCACGAGGCGCCCAGCGAGCGGGCGGCGGCATGAGCACCCTCCGGCTCTCCCGGCCCGCCGGTGCCTCCGCTCTCAAGGCACGCGCCCTGCGGTTCACGCCGGTCGCGCTGACCGCCGTGATTCTGCTCGGCCTGTGGCAGTCGGCCGTGACCCTGTTCGACGTGCCCGTGTTCATCATGCCGACCCCGGTCATGATCGCGGAGGCGTTCCGGCACGATTTCGGGACGATCATGTCCGCGTCCCTGTCCACCGTCGAGCCCGTCCTGCTGGGCCTGGTCATGGGGTCGCTCGGGGGGATCTGCGTGGCCCTCGTCGTCAGCCGCTTCCCCCGGCTGTCGGGCCCGGTGCTCAACGCCGCCGTGCTGATCAACTGCGCGCCGATCGTCGCCCTGGCCCCGATCTTCAACAACTGGTTCGGTGTGACCAGCCTGCTCTCCAAGGCCGGCGTCGCCGCCGTCATGGTGTTCTTCCCGGTCTTCGTCAACACCACCCGGGGCCTGCTCCAGATCGAGCCCCTGCACCTGGAGATCATGGAGTCCCTCGCGGCCCGTCCGCGCCAGGTGGCCCTCCTGCTGCGGCTTCCCAACGCGCTCCCGTTCGTCTTCACCGCGCTGAAACTCGGCACCACCCTCGCCGTCATCGGCGTGATCGTCAGCGAGTACTTCGGTGGGAGCACCGAGGCGCTCGGCGTGTACATCGCCTATCAGGCGGCCCTTCCCCGATTCGACTACGCCTGGGCCGGAATTCTCGTATCCGGTGCGCTCGGACTCGGTCTGTTCGGAGCCGTGACTCTTCTGGAGAGATTCCTCATGCCCTGGCACGAGTCGCTGCACGAGGAAAGAGCCTGACGGCAGCGGTCCGCCGGCCCGGCCTTTCCCGCATTGACTTCCCGCCTGCTTTCCGTCTTCCATTCCTCGGTTCTTTCCACCCGCCCTCTTTCCTTCCCCGCGGAGGTAACGTGTCCAGAAACCGAGCACCACTCCCCAGATCCGGCCGCCGCCCCGTCCGGGTGGCCGCAGGTCTCTCGGCCGCCGTGATGCTGCTCTCCGCCTGCGGAGGCATGTCCGACTCGACCAGCCAGGCCGCCGCCGAGGCCGGCAAGGACTGCAAGTCCAGAACGAAGGTCCGCGTCGTCCTCCAGTGGGTCGCCCAGGCCCAGTTCGCCGGGTACTACGCGGCGAAGGAGAAGGGCTTCTACGACAAGGCGTGCCTCGACGTGACGATCCAGGAAGGCGGGGTGAACATCGTGCCTCAGCAGGTCCTGTCGGCGGGCAACGCCGAGTTCGCCGTCTCCCATGTCACCAAGACCATGGTCACCCGCGAGCAGGGCGCGGACCTGGTCAACATCGGCCAGGAGTTCCAGCGCGGCGCCTACCTCCAGGTCGCCTGGGCCGACTCCGGCATCAAGACCCTCGCCGACCTCAAGGGCAAGCGGGTCGGGAGCTGGGGTTACGGCAACGAGCTGACCCTCTTCGCGGCGATGCGCGGATCCGGGGTCGACCCCAAGAAGGACGCCAAGATCATCCAGCAGCCGTTCGACATGTCGCTGCTGCTCAAGCACGAGGTCGACGCGGCCCAGGCCAAGACCTTCAACGAGTACGCACAGCTCCTGGAGACCACGAACCCCAAGACCGGAAAGCTCTACCAGCCCTCGGACTTCGTCGCGATCAACCTCCAGGACGCCGGATACCAGACACTGGAGGACGGCGTCTACGCCCAGGAGAGCTGGCTGGCGAAGAAGGAGAACCAGGAGACCGCGGTCAAGTTCCTCAAGGCCACGTACGAGGGCTGGGGGTACTGCCGCGACGAGCTCGAGGGCTGTGTCGACATCGTCCTGAAGAACGGCAGCGCGCTCGGCAAGGGCCACCAGACGTGGATGCTCAACGAGGTCAACAAGCTGGTCTGGCCTGCCGAGAAGGGCATCGGCACGATGGACAAGGCCGCCTGGGACCAGACCATCGACATCGCCGTGAAGGCCGGCCTGCTCAAGGCACGGCCCACGGCCGGGGCATACCGCACCGACCTGACCGAGCGGGCGCTCAAGGAACTGAAGGCCGAGGGATTCGACGTCACCGGTGAGTCGTACCGGCCGGAAACGGTCACGGTCACGGCCGGCGGCAAATAGTGGGGACACCCCCGCCGTCCGCCGGGTCGGGCGGTACGGCGCAGCCGGGCCGGGCTCGCCTGCCAGGATGGTCGTACCGCCCGCAGTGATCTCGACGTTACAGACGGAGGAACAATGGCACCCAGTGAAGCAGGGCTCGTCCGCAGGACGATCTGGCTGCTGCGCACGGTCGCGGCGCACCCGGAGGGGGTCGGACTCAGCGAAATCGCCAGGGAGTCCGGTATTCCCAAGGCCACCTGCTACAGGGTCCTCACCGTCCTCGAACGTGAGAGCTGGCTGAACCTGGACCCGGTCACCCGCCGCTACCGCGTCTCGCTGGGGCTGCTGTCCATCGTCGGCGGGCTGCTGGACGGCGGCGGCGCCTACGGGCACATGCGGGACGTGCTGCGGGACCTGGCCAAGGAGACCAAGGAGACCGCCGGCTTCGACGTCCTGCTCGCGCCCAAGGTCATGGTCGTCGCGCAGGTTCCCGGCCCGTCCCTGATCGGGCAGACGCTCAAACCCGTACCGAGGACCCAGCCCGTCTGGGCCACCTCCACCGGCAAGGTCCTGCTCAGCGCTCTCGACCCGGAGACCGTCCGCGCCGAGTTCGGTGAGGAGTTCGAGACCAACGCGCCGGAGCAGCTGGGCGGGCTCGACGCGTTCATCGACTCCATGGCCGAGGTGCGGACCCGAGGCTATGCCGTCGCCTACGACGAACTGGAGCTGGGCGCGGCCTCCGTCGCCGCCCCGGTCCGTGTCGGTCAGGCCACCACCTATGCCGTCTGGATCGGCGGTCCCACCTACCGGCTGACCCGCTCGCGCATCGACGAGGTCGCCGAGTCCGTGATGAAGGCGGCTCGCCAGCTCGGCGACCTGCTGAGCGTCACCGGCATCGAACTGCCCACGACACTCACCGAGTTCTAGGACCGCTCGTTTGGATCACGCCGGGCTCGCGGGCGCTTGGCACCCTGATCCGGCCTGATCCAAACGCAAGACCCCAGCTCCGGTGCCTTTGCCGGAGTCCGCGTGTACGAGGACCACCCCAGCCACCACCGCCCGGCGCGGCGGCGGCACGATCGAGGAGGAAGCGAATGGCTGCACTTCAGGCGCGGCTCCAAGCCGCTCGTGAGGTTGCGGATCGGATACCCAAGGGCCTGTACATCGACGGCGAATGGCGTGCGCCCCGCAGCGGTGCGACCGTCGCCGTGGAGGACCCGGGCACCGGCACGATGGTCGCCGAGGTCGCCGACGCGGGCGCGGCGGACGCCACGGACGCCCTCGACGCCGCCGTGCGGGCCCAGGCGTCCTGGGCGGCGACGCCTCCACGCGAGCGCGGCGAGGTGCTGCGCCGGGCCTTCGAGACGATCATCGCCCGCAAGGACGACCTGGCCGCGCTGATGACCCTGGAGATGGGCAAGCCGTTCGCGGAGTCCCAGGCGGAGGTGGTCTACGCCGCCGAGTTCCTGCGCTGGTTCTCCGAGGAGGCCGTGCGTATCGACGGCGGGTACATGACCGCCCCGGGCGGCGGATCCCGAGTGGTGACGATGCGTCAGCCGGTGGGTCCCTGCCTACTCGTCACCCCGTGGAACTTCCCCATGGCGATGGGCACCCGGAAGATCGGTCCGGCGCTCGCGGCCGGATGCACCGTCGTCGTCAAACCGGCCAAGCAGACGCCGCTGTCGATGCTGGCCCTGGTGGACATCCTGCGGGAGGCGGGAGCACCCGCCGGTGTGGTGAACGTCTTCACCACCAACCGCTCGGGTGAGGTCACCGACCACCTGCTGAACGACCCCCGGCTGCGGAAGCTCTCCTTCACCGGGTCCACCGAGGTCGGCCGCGCGTTGCTCGCCAAGTCGTCGCGGAACGTGCTGCGCACCTCCATGGAACTCGGCGGCAACGCCCCCTTCCTGGTCTTCGCCGACGCCGACCTCGACGCTGCGGTGGAAGGCGCCTTCCAGGCGAAGATGCGCAACACCGGTGAGGCGTGTACGGCCGCCAACCGGTTCTACGCGCACTCCTCGGTCGCCGACGAGTTCGGCCGCCGGCTGGCCGACCGGCTGTCCGCCCTGCCCGTCGGACACGGACTGGACCCGGCCACTCAGGTCGGTCCGCTGATCGACGCGAACGCGGTGAAGAACGTCACCGCCCTGATCGCCGATGCCACCTCGGCCGGCGCCGGCGTACTCACCGGGGGCGGACCCGTTCCGTCGGACGGCCACTTCCTCGCACCGACCGTGCTGGGTGGCGTGCCGCTCGGGGCTCGCGCCCTCACGGAGGAGATCTTCGGCCCGGTCGCGCCGATCGTCGCCTTCGACGACGAGGACACGGCGGTGGCCCTGGCGAACGACTCCGAGTACGGGCTGGCGGGCTATCTGTTCACCGAGAGCCTGAGCCGCGGCCTTCGGGTGAGCGAGCGGCTGGAGTGCGGCATGGTCGGGCTCAACCAGGGGATCATCTCCAACCCTGCCGCGCCCTTCGGCGGAGTCAAGCAGTCCGGGCTCGGCCGGGAGGGCGGGACGGTGGGCATCGACGAATACCTGAGCATCAAGTACCTGGCGATCAAGGCGGCACCGTGACGGGCTTCATTCTGGCGGGCATCCAGTTCGAACCCGTCCTCGGCGACCCCGCGGCGAACATCGAGACGTCCTCACGGCTCATCCGCGAGGCGGCGGCCGGCGGGGCGCGGCTGGTCGTCCTGCCTGAGGCGGCCTCGGCCGGATACATGTTCACCGACCGGGCGGACGCCCGCAGGAACGCCGAGCCCGTCCCGGGTGGGCCGGTCTCCTCCGCCTGGACCGCGCTCGCCGCCGAACTGGATCTGTGGATCGTCGCCGGGATCACCGAGCTGGCGGGCGAGAAGGTGTACAACTCGGCGGTCCTGATCGGCCCCGAAGGGCACGCGGGGACGTTCCGCAAGGCGCACCTGTGGAACTTCGAGAAGGAACTGTACGACCGTCAGGAGGACGGCTTCCCCGTCTTCCGCACCCCGCTCGGCAACATCGGCATCGGCATCTGCTACGACGCCTGGTTCCCGGAGACCTTCCGCAGCGCGGCGCTCGGCGGCGCCGACCTGCTGGCCCTCCCCTCGAACTGGGTGCCCGTACCCGGGCAGCCGAAGGACACCCCGGTGATGGCCAACCTGATGTGCATCACCGGGGCGCACAGCAACCAGTTCTTCGTCGCCGGGGTCAGCCGCATCGGCAGCGAACGCGACCAGCCCTTCATCGGCCGGTCGCTGATCGTGGGCCCGGACGGCTGGCTGCTCGCCGGGCCGGCCGACGAGGGCCAAGAGGCCGTCCTCCTCGCGGAGGTGGACCTGATCGGCTCCCGCAAGGAGCGGCTCGGAAATCCCTTCAACCAGCCGCTCGCCGACCGGCGCACCGACGTCTACCGCACCGGCGACTTCACCTCCGTCCCACCCGACGACACCGTCTGAGTGCCTCCCCGGGCCCTCCGGCGGTGCCCGGCAAACCCTCCCAGGTGCCTCCTGGCGGACAACATCCGCATCCATTGACACATGGACGGCCTTCACCGGAGACTTCTTCCCACTGCATGAACCTCTGGTTCACTGAATGGACCCCGGCTATGCGAGCGATCGAGCGCACCAACGAACAAGTGGAGCTCATCGACCCGAGCAGCATCGAGGCGAGCCCGCTCAGCAACGAGGACCTGGCGCCCGTACCCCTGTCCCGCAGGACCTGGACCACGTACAACTACGCGGCGCTGTGGATGGGCATCGCCCACGGAATCCCCACGTACTACCTGGCCAGTGGCCTCATCAACCTGGGGATGAGCTGGTATCAGGCGGTCATGACCATCGCCCTGGGCAACCTGATCGTCCTGGTTCCCATCCTGCTCAACAGCCATGGCGGCGCCAAGTACGGCATCCCCTATCCCGTGTTCTCCCGCGCCGCCTTCGGCACCCTCGGCGCCAACGTGCCTGCGGTGCTGCGCGCCCTGTCCGCATGCGGCTGGTTCGGCATCCAGACGTGGGTCGGCGGCGAGGCCATCTACACCATCACCGGTGCCTTCGCCGGTGACTCCTGGATCCACGCGGGCGAGATGTGGGGTCACCCGAAGACGCTGTGGCTGTCCTTCGCGGTCTTCTGGCTCCTGCAGATCGCGCTCATCGTCCGCGGCGTCGAATCCATCCGCCGCTTCGAGAACTGGTCCGCGCCGCTCATCCTGATCGTCGCCGCGTTCCTTCTGGTCTGGATGGTCGTACGGGCGGACGGCTTCGGCCCGCTCGCCGGTGAGCCGTCCCAGTTGGGCTGGGGCGCCGACTTCTGGATGCTGTTCGCGCCTTCCCTGATGGGGATGATCGCGTACTTCGCCACGATGTCCGTGAACATCGCGGACTTCACCCGCTTCGCCAAGGGGCAGCGGGACCAGATCGTCGGCCAGACACTGGGCCTGCCGACCACGATGACCCTGTTCTCCATGATCGGCGCTCTCACCACGTCGGCCACCATCGCCGTCTACGGGCACGCGATCTGGGACCCGATCGACCTGGTCAGCCGTTTCTCCAACCCGTTCGTCGTCCTGTTCGCGCTGCTGAGCGTCGTCGTGGCCACCGTCGCCGTCAACGTCGCGGCCAACACCGTGGGCCCGGCGTACGACTTCTCCAATGTCTTCCCACGCCTCATCAGCTTCCGCACCGGCGGGATCATCGCCGGCGTCATCGGCATCCTGATGCAGCCCTGGCGGCTGCTGTCCTCGCCCGAGCTGTACATCTTCACCTGGCTCGGGGTGACCGGCGCCTTCCTCGGCGGCGTCGCCGGGATCCTGACCGCGGACTACTGGCTGCTGCGCAGGCGTGAACTCGACCTCGTCGGGCTGTACACGCGCGGCGGGCCGTACGAGTACGCGAAGGGCTTCAACTGGCGCCCGCTCGCAGCCCTCGCGATCGTTGTGTTCCTCTCCCTCGGCGGCGCGTACTCCGAGAACGGCGAGGGCCCCTTCCCGGCCGATGGGTACGTCCCGTTCCTCAAGCCGCTGTTCGACTACAACTGGGCCGTCGCCTTCCTCGGCGGCATCGCCCTGCACGCCGTCTTCAGCAAGCTCTTCCCGCCCCGCCGACCGCTCCCGGCGGCCCAGGAGGCCGAGCGGATCGCGGCCTGAACCGAAGGCGCCGGAGCGCACCGAGGCACGCCTGCCGCTCCGCTCCGGCGATGTCATGCGAAGTGGCCGTCGAGCCCCCGCCGCATCCTTGTCGCAGTCTCCCTCCCGGAGGACCCTGATGAAGACCCGTGCCGCCGTCATGACCGCCCCCGGCAAGGACTGGGAGATCACCGAACTCGAACTCGCCCCGCCCCAGGCGGGTGAGGTCCTGGTCCGCTTCACCCACGCCGGGCTCTGCTATTCCGACGAGCACGTGCGCACCGGCAACATGGCGCCGCTGCCCATCATCGGCGGCCACGAGGGATCCGGCATCGTCGAGGCCGTCGGCGACGGTGTCTCCAAGCTGGCCCCCGGCGATCACGTGGCCGCCTCTTTCAAACCGTCCTGCGGGCACTGCCGTTGGTGCGCCGGCGGCCGGTCCAACCTGTGCGACGCCGCGGCGTACGGCCCCGAGGGCAAACTCCCGGACGGGACCTACCGGTTCACCGGTCCCGACGGGCCGATCGGCGCCAACTGCGCGCTGGGCACCTTCGCCGAGCACTCCGTCGTCTCCCAGGACTCGCTGGTACGCGTCGGCCCCGACCTGCCGCTCTCGGTGGTCGCACTGGTGAGCTGCGGCGTACTCACCGGCTGGGGCGCGGCCGTGTACGCGGCCGAACCGGAGCCCGGTGACACCGTCATCGTCGTCGGCGCCGGCGGCGTCGGCATCAACGCCATCCAGGGAGCCCGGTTCTCCGGCGCCGGAAGCGTCATCCTGGTCGATCCGAACGAGGCCAAGCACGCCGTCGCGCGCGACCTCGGAGCCTCACATGTCTGCCGCACCCTCGACGAGGCGGCGGCCTTCGCCGCGGAGCTCAACCCGAGCGCGATGGGTGCCGACTCCACCCTCGTCTGCACCGGCGACACCACGGCCGAGGTCGTACGCGCCTCGTTCGAGGCCACCGGCAAGGGCGGCACCATCGTCCTCGCCGGAATGTCCGAGGACGTCCACGACATCAACATCCAACTCCCCGGAACTCAGCTCGTCTTCGCCGAGAAGCGCCTTCAGGGCACGATCTTCGGCTCTTGCAGCCCGGCGCGGGACGTGCCCCGCGTGCTGTCCCTGTACCGGCAGGGCCTGATCAAGCTCGACGAGCTGGTCAGCCGTACCTACGCCCTCGACGAGATCAACCAGGGGTTCGAGGACCTGCGGTCCGGACGGAACCTGCGGGGCATCGTCGCCCACCGCCCCGCGCACTGAGCCGACGGGAACAAGCCAGAAGGACCAGAAGGACCAGAAGGACCAGAAGGAACAGAAGGAGCACTCCGGCATGTCCCATGGGACCGATCGCGACGCCCTCTACATCGACGGTGACTGGCGCAAACCCTCGACCGCACGCACCTTCACCTCGATCAGCGCCGCGACCGAGGAACCCCTCGGCAGCTTTCCCGAAGCCGACCGCGCCGACGTGGACGCCGCTGTCACCGCCGCGCGCCGCGCCCTCGGGGGCCACCGCGGGTGGGGCTCGGCACAGGAACGCGCCGCGGCGATGGAACGCCTGGCCCGCGCCCTGGAATCCCGCACGGATGCCCTCGGCACCCTGATCGCGCAGGAGGTCGGTACACCTCTGGCCCGCGCCATCGAGGCCAACGTCGGCGCCGCGACAGGCCTGCTCCGGTTCTACGCCCCGCTCGCCGAGGTCATGTACGCGGAAGACCTGCGTCCCGCCCTTCTGGGCCACAGCCTGGTCCGCCGCGAGCCCGTCGGTGTGGTCGCCATGATCGTGCCGTGGAACTACCCGCTCAGCACCCTCTTCTTCAAGCTGGCGCCCGCGCTGGCGATGGGCTGCACCGCCGTGGTCAAACCCTCGCCCGCCACCGGCCTGGACTCGTTCCTTGTCGCCGACGCGGTCCACGAGGCCGGGTTCCCGCCCGGAGTGATCAACTTCCTGCCCGCCGAACGCGAGGTGGGGGAGTACCTGGTCACCCACCCCGGAGTGGACAAGGTCGCCTTCACCGGCTCCACCGCCGCCGGACGCCGTATCGGAGGGCTCTGCGGCGAACTGCTGCGTCCCGTCACCCTGGAACTGGGCGGCAAGTCCGCTGCCATCCTGCTGGAGGACGCCCCGCTGCCGCTCTTCCTCGACCACCTGCTCGACCTGTCGTTCAACAACAACGGCCAGACCTGCACCAACAACACACGGCTGCTGGTGCCCCGTTCACGCTACGAGGAGATCGTGGACGCCGTCACCGCGACGGTCGAGGGATGGCCGGTGGGTGACCCGCTGGCTCCGTCCACGGTGATCGGCCCGGTCGCCGGCGCCGCCGCCCGTGACCGTATCGAGGGCTATGTCCGCAAGGGCAGGCAGGAGGGGGCACGCGTCACCACCGGCGGCGGCCGTTCCGCAGGCCAGGACCGGGGGTTCTATGTCGAGCCCACGGTCTTCGCCGACGTGGACCCAGCGATGGTCGTGGCCCGTGAGGAGATCTTCGGCCCGGTGGTGACCGTCTCCGCCCACGACGGCTCGGTCGAGGGCGCCGTCGCCATGGCCAACGACTCGGCCTACGGTCTGGCCGGCAGTGTCTGGACGGCGGACGAGACGCTCGGCCGAGAGGTGGCCCGCGCGGTGGACACCGGCACCTTCAGCGTCAATCACGCCAACTTCGACATCGGCGCACCCTTCGGCGGACGGCGGGACAGCGGTCTGGGCTCCGAACTGGGCGCTGAAGGGATCGAGGCGTACCTCCAGTACAAGACGATCTTCGTGACCCAGCAGCCGAAGTGAGACCTGTGTCGTCCCCCAGGCCGCCATGGTCCTGGGGGACGGGTGGACCGCGCCCTGCGCGGCGGGCGGCCGGCGGGGTACGCCGGTGACGTCTGGTATCCGCAGCCGGCCCTCGCCGACCACCCCTGGCGCACCATGCCGCACCACGTGGCCCGCGACCGCCGTCGCGGATTGACTGGGAGGGCGCCTGGCCCGCACACGAGTCCGGACCGAGACCGTACGGAACTCGACTCTTTCCCCAGGCAGACCCAACTCTCGGAGTAAGCATCCGAGGGGGAGCCGGAATGAGACGTGTGTGCGGTGCGGTGTGCCTGGCGTTGGGTCTCACCATGGTGAGTGGGTGCAGTCCCCCTGACCTGCCGCTCGTAGCGGTGCGAAACGGGGACGACGGGCAGCCGGTGGCCGAACTGCGGCCGTGCGAAGGGAGCGAGACCCTCTCGGGGATGGGCCTGGAGAGCTGGACCTTCGAGGAAGGCGAAGCCGCGATCGAGGAGACATCATTTGGCTCGGTCGGCACTTCGTCCGCCTCCCCACCCGCACAGGCCGGCCCTGATGATCCGGACGAGGGCCGGGCGCACCAGGACAGCGGGTGGGAGGCGTGGGGAGCGACGAACCACGGAGGTGTCGTCTTCCCGCTCTTCTCCCCACCACCCGAATGGCGCGCGCAAACCTTCGGCAGGCAGGCACTGCTGCCCGGCCGGACCTACGCGCTGACCTTCCACGGGTCCGGCAGTTACCTGGCACACGTCTACTTCACCGCCGACGACCTCGCCTCTCTCCGGCCGGGCCAGGTCTGGGCCGACAACCGGGTTATGAGCGCCAAGGACTTCGACGAACTCGTCGACGACAAGTGCTGACGGCCATCACGGTCGCCACCGGCACTTCAGCAGCACAGCTCGTCGGGCAGGGCGGCGCCGAGCCGCTCAAGGCGCGCTGACCGCAGTTGACGCCGCGAAGGCGAAGTCGTAAACCTCTCGGATCCAGAACGACGTCATCGACGCCTGTGTCCAACTGCACGGCGGCCCGGCTTCGACGCGATCATGAAGGAGGTCATCGGACGTTGCCTCGGATGCGGCGACCCCGCGTAGGGGTGTGCGCGCTGGTTCGCTGTCCTGGGAGGCGGTCCAAGAGGGAGCGGATCTCCTCACTGCGTGTGGCGGTGTCCAGCTGATCGGGTTCCGCGTGCCAGCCGGCCGCGAGCGCCGCGTGGGCCTGCTGTTGGACTCCGTCGACGAGGTCCTGACACTGTCCCAGGTTTCGGTCGTCGGCGCCGAGCCGGGGCAGCAGGTCGGCACAGGCGAGCAGCTCGAAGCGCAGATCACGGCGGGCCTTCCAGCCGTCCTCGGTGAAGGACGTGCCGGCGGCAGCGTGATCCAGTACCTCGGTCGTTGCCCGCAGCGTGCGGATGAGTAGCCGCTGCGTCGTCCGGCGCGGCATGCGGCGGCCCGTGCACACCAGCACGACAAGAGCCGCGGCCACTCCGATCAGGGTGGCCAGCAGCCGCTGCCCCACCAGGTGAGGTGTGGCGTCCACCGAGGTGATGGCGATGTTGGCCTGAAGGGTCATCACCGTGATGAAGGATGCGGCGAGTGCGTAGTTGCGTGGGAGGAACAGGTTCATGCCCCATACGGAAACGATGATGATGGAGATGTGGACGGCCGCTGGAGGCTGAAGCGGTTCCACGGCGCTGACCACCAGCACGCCCGCCACTGTGCCGGCCAGCCGGTGGGCCGCTCGTAGGACGGTGGAGTTTCGGTCAAGGCCACCGTGCAGCACGATGGTCGCCGACAGCACCGCCCAGTACGCGTGCCCGACGTGCAGGACGAGGGCGAGTGTTCCGGCCGCCAGACCGGCGCATGCACAACGAAGACCGACCAGTACGGGCAGACGCACGGGATCCCGACCGAAAGTGCGTCGCAGCAGATAGCGCGCGGACGGCTGCCCGAGGGGGCCGGGATGAGGGGCGCTCCCCACCTGCGCGGTGGCGCCCGGACAGTCCCGCGTGAGCGCGCCGGCGCCCAGCAGACCGTCCAACCTGTGCAGCTCTTGGCCGAGTTGATGGCGGACGGGGCCGGGGCGGGCGCGCGGTGAGCGCGCGGAACCGAGCACGGACGCGGCGTGGTCGACGGCGGCGGTGGCGGCGGTCCGCAGCCGGCGGATCCGCTGCTCGTGGTGCGCGCGAGATTCGCCTTCCTCTGCCGCGGCGTGAAGGAAGGCATGGACGGCTGCTCGGGCGGCCGCGACGGCCTTGCGTTCCGCGTGGTGGCCGCGGACCAGCAGGTCGCTGAGGCTGAGGACGGCGGTGAGCGCAGTGGACACCGCCGTCACCGCCACGATCGGCCACCCGATGTCGGTGCTGCCGCCGAGATATGTCCCCACAGCACAGGCATAGAACAGGTGAATGGGTCCTGGCCCGGGTCCCACGAAGAAGACGTGGTAGCCGACGGCCATCAGGAAGATGACGAGTGCCTCGGTGCTGATGGCGAGCCACGGAATGGGGCCGACCCATACGCCCAGAGCCATGGAGGCGGGAAATATCGGGGCGACCGCCGCGTACCTGCGCAGCCGGGAGCGCAGCGATTGGTTGGTGTTCCACAGTGAGATGAGCGAGCCGAACAGCGCCATGGCGCCAGGGTGGGTGTCCGCGAACACCGTGATGAGGAGGAGGGACGCGGCCATGGGTGCGGTGGTCAGGGTGCCTTGCAGCCACGCGCCGGGCGAGGGGGAGAGGTGAAGGAACCGGCGGATGTGCGGGACGATCCGGCAACGCCATGCCCTGGGAATGTCAGAGACGACGAGCGGCATACCCTGACTTTCCGAACCGTGTGAAGACCCCCGCTGCCGTGTGGGACGAGTGCATCTCAGGCCTCTGATTCCAGCAGTCCACGTGCTTGGAGGATCTCCTGTTCGACGTCTCCGCTGAGATCCGTGGCCGGGAGTGAGCCGATTTCGCCGCGGAGCAGCCCCACATCCTTGAGCAGCAGGTCGTACTGCACTTCGCTGAAGTTGTCGCTCATCCAGCTCTGTCCGGATGACACGCGGATCACTTCGAGGAATTCCTTGGCAGGTATTCCGATCCGTGCTGCCAGATTAAGAATGTGTGCGGTGGAGAGCAGATTGAATGTGCCCAGGGTGTTGTTGAGGAGTTTCACCGTGGCTGCCTCACCGTAGTTTCGCATGCGAAAGACGCGGCCGGAGATGTCGGCCAGCAGCCTTTCCTCCGCGTCGGTGGGGGCGGGGCCGCTGAGAAAGGTGGTCAGCGTGCCGTCGCGTGCACCGCGAGGGCCACCCGACACCGGTGCCTCGAACACCCGCCAGGAGTCGGGTGCGGACGGAAGAATCCTGCGGGCGTCCTCCGCGGCGAGGGTGGTGACCACGAAGGCGGTCAACGGCCCCTTGACGCAGTGGTCTTGAAGCGACCCGAACACCGCGCTGACCTGGTCCGCCGTGCGGACCGCAACGATGACGCTGTCCACGGCCGACCAGTCGACCGCCGCGAGGTCGGAGCCGGCCGGCGCGTTTGTGGCCGCCGCCCACTCGTGGACGCGGGCGGGGGGCGAGATCGAAGCCGAAGACCTCGCGGTCCAGTTCGGCGAGCCGTTCGCCGATGTTTCCGCCGATGGGGCCGAGGCCGAATATCAGATGCATGCTTGTTCTCCCAGATGGTCGGGGGTCCAAGGCCCGCCGGTCTCTTTTCACAGCGGGCCACTGCCCCTAAGTTGAAACGGTAGGTATGTCCCTCGGCGGGTGCCACTTGGCCGGAAAGCGGCTCGGACCGGGCCCAGGCCCGGCAGTCGTTGCGGTTGCCGGGCAGCGGCTTGCCGATGGCGACGACGAGGCGGGTGTCGGCGTCGATGACGACCTGGTGGTTGGTGCTATAGCGGTAGTTCTTGCTGGAGGCGGCCACGGTCCGGTCGCGGGTGGGGACCAGCGTGCCGTCCACGATGAGCACGGTGTCCTTGCGGAACCGCCGCCGGGGCTGGAGGGCGAGTGCCGGTCCGAGGTGGTCGACGATCCGGTCGGCCGCCGACTTGGAGATGCCGAACAGCGGGGCGAGTTGGCGCAGGGTGAGGTTGGTGCGCCACTACGCGGCCACCAGCAGCACCCGGTCCTCCAGCGGCAGCGACCACGGCCGGCCCTTGCGGACCGGATCGGCCCCCTCACGCCGCAGCGCGGTGATCAGCTTGGCGAACTGCCGCGGGCTCAGCCCGGTGAATGGACCTATCCACGAGGGCTCCGACGCCGTGATCACACCAGCCACAGCAAGATCATCTCACCCCTGACCGGCGGTTACGGGACAACCTCTAGCGGTGTTAACGTCGCGCCATGTCCAAGATCGAGATTGACGCGATAGCCGCCGAGTTCTTCGGAGCCTTCGACAACCGCGGCGGCAAGGCCGCGGACGTGGCCCGGATCCGCCGGCTGGTCATTCCGGGTGGTGTGATCGTGCTGACCGGGCCGAAGTACACGGTCTACACCGTGGACGAGTTCATCGAGCCGCGCGAACGCTTGCTCGCCGACGGCCGGTTGGTCGAGTTCTCGGAGTGGGAGACCTCCGAGCGAACCGAGATCGCGGGCGACATCGCGTCGCGCTTCGGCGAGTATCGGAAGGCCGGCATCCTGGACGGCGAGCCGTTCGAGGGCGGCGGGACCAAGACCATCCAGTTCGTCCGCACCCTGGAGGGCTGGCGGATCGCGGCGTTCTCCTGGTACGACCAGCCCTGAGGGTCCGCAGGTCGCGGCGGCCCAAGGAGCGCGGGCTGGGACGTCACGCACGCAGCGAAGCTCCGGTTGAACGGGGTGACCTTCCCAAGTCGCCTCGCACCACCGGAGCTTCGATGTGTCGTCAGTCTGCCACCGTCTGCCTGATCAAGTCGCCCGCTCTGGAGGACACTGCGGGGTTGTCGCTGGTGGAGCGGTTGCGGCTGTTGCCGGATCCGCGTCGACGTCGAGGGGTGCGTCACCCGTTCGTGGCGGTGCTGCTGGTTGCCGCCTCCGCGGTTGTCGCCGGCGCACGCTCGTATACGGCTATCGGCCAGTGGTCCGCCAACGCGCCGCAGCACGCCCTGGCCCGCCTGGGTGCCCGGGTCGTAGGGTCGTTGAGCGTGCGCGTCGCGCCGAGTGCCGCCACGATTCGGCGGATTGTCGGCCTGGTCTGCCCCGGCGGACTGGCCGATCTGACCGGCGCTGATCCTGCCGGCTCGGACTCGGTGGCGCTCGACGGCAAGGCTGCCCGCGGCTCCCGACACGGCCAGACGCCCGCTGCCCACCTGCTGGCCGCGATGACCGGCGACGGCCGAACCGTCACCCAGCTGCGGATCCCCGACAAGACCAACGAAATCACCTGCTTCGCCGCGCTACTGGCGCCCTTCGACCTGACCGGGGTCACCGTCACGGCCGACGCCCTGCACACCCAGCGCGCGCATGCGCGCTTCCTGGTGGACGAGAAGAAGGCGCACTACCTCTTGGTGGTCAAGGCCAACCAGCCCGAACTGCACCGCAGGCTGCGATCACTGCCGTGGAAGGACGTCACCGCCCGCCGCTACGACCGGGAGATCGGCCACGGCCGCCGGGAGACCCGAGTGACCAGGGCCCTCACCGTGACCGACCTCGGCCTCGACTTCCCCCACGCCGCCCAGGCTGTACGCATCCTGCGCCACCGCACCGACCGCACGACCGGAACCGTCAGCCGCCAGACCGTCTACGCGATCACAGACCTGAGCTCGCATCAGGCATCGCCCCAGCGGCTGGGCCAACTCGCCAGGTCGCAGTGGACCATCGAGAATCGGCTCCACTTCGTCCGCGACACCACCTTCGCCGAGGACGCCTCGAAGATTCGCACCGGCCATGGCCCCGAAAACATGTCGACCCTACGCAACCTGGCGATCAACGCGCTCCGCGCCGCCGGACACCGCAACATCGCGGCCGGCATCCGGCACGTCTCCTACGAGCCCTTCACCCGCCCGCTCGACCTACTGGGCATCGTCTGACCAGCGCGACTACAAGATCACCGCACTTTGCAACGGCCCTGCACCCACCCCTGGAAGGAAAGCGGTGATAATTGGATGTAAGAGGTGAAAAAAACCTCTAAGAGCCTCTAAGAGGTCGTTTCTTATGGATGGCTGTCACCAGCACCGGAGGAAGCGAGCGCTGGAAAGAAGTGGCCCGTTGAGGGCTGGCTCAGTGCGGTCGCCTGGTGTGCCTCTATGCCATCACCTCCTACAAGCTGCACTACGCGTGCGTGTCGTGTCAGCTTCAAGCGGCATTCCGATCCGGAGCGCGAACGCGTCGCCGGGACGGATACCGACCATCGGGCCGCCACCCTTCGCACGATGAAAGCCAGGGATCATGCGTTCACCGTACGAGCGAGCACCGACATCCTCCAGCAGGGGCGCGAACTTCACGCTCCTGCGACCTTTCGAGGTAGATGACACCCGCTCTTCAGCGCGACTTGGACTACGGGAGCGGACGCCCGAACGGCCTCCGCGCGCACTCGCCGTGCGCAGAATCAGGGCCTGAGCAACACCTTGATCGCGGTGATCATCGACTGTCCGGTACCGACGCACGAACGGCGCGCCACAGGTCGGAGCCACAGATGCAGGAGGCAACGACCTTAAGTCAGGCCGGCACCGGCGCGGGCTGGATCCGCTTCGCGTCCCAGGCCAGCCACACGCAGGCGGCCGCGAGCAGTACGCCGTGCGCGATCCGCAGCGCGGGCGGACCGAAGAACTGCGGCAGGAACAGCCCGAACCCGACCGCGAACAGGATCGCCGGCACCGTGCGCATCCGGGCTGCGACGAGGATTGCGCCCGCCGCCATGGTCAGCAGCCCGAGCCCGAACATCGTCATCGCGAACGGGTTGTAGCGCACGTCCTCGGCCAGGTCGAGGACGTTCGACTGGTTGGCCATCGCATGCAGGCCGAAGTCCTCGGCGCCGTAGTACGGCAGCGTCAGGCCGGCGCCGATCCAGAACACGATCGCCGCCACGCGGTTGATCGGCAGCAGTGCAATCGCGACCAGGATGAACCCGATCATCGCGCACAGGTGCGCGACGATCCACGCGGTGGAGCCCATCGCGGCGGCGGCACCCGAGGTGGTGGACTCGTCCTCCCAAGGGCGGAGGGCGGGGTAGAGCAGGAACAGTACGCCTGCGACGGACAGCGGGATCCTCATGATTCGTTCCTCAGGCTGGCGAGATACATCTGGATGAGCTGGTCGTAGGTGTCGTCGAGGTCTTCCGGCAGGCCGAAGCCGCCCGCGGATTCGATGGACGCGAAGCCGTGCAGGAGCACCCGCAGGCGCCGGGTCGCGTGCACGGCCGCCGAGCCCTCGAGTCCGTAGCCGCGCAGCGTGGCGTACATGACGCCGACGAGCTTCGCGCCGGCCGCCTCCTGGATCGGGTCGTGCAGCGGGTCCATCGGCAGCGCGGCGTACCGCTTCGGGTGCGCGGCGACGTACGCACGGTAGGCGTGCATCAACCCAGTGACCGCCTCATTGCCGCCGATGCCCAAGACGGTCGTCGTGAACCGGTCGGTCATATCCTCCAGCACCCGCACTCCGACGAGCGTCTTCAGCTCGCCGAGGCTCGCCACGTGCTTGTAGAGCGACGGCGTGGCGACCCCGCAGCCGTGCGCCACGGCGGCGAGCGTGAGGCCGTCCGGCCCGTGCTCGTCCACGATGCCGAGCGCCACATCGACCACGGCGGCCGGCGTCAGCGACCTCTTAGCAACCATAGCCCAGAGGCTATTGCCATTAGCCAAGGACGTCAATCGGCACCGGAGCCGGCGAGTGGATGATTCAGACCGTGGCGTCGAGGCGGGACGTTCGCAGGTGGTCTGTGGTGGCCGCAGCCCTGGGTGAAGGTCTCCGTTACGAGGGGCGACCGGCCTGCGGGTGCGGCAGGGAGCCGAAGTTCCGTCCGCGTACGCGTGCCGAACTGCGAGCGCGTCGGCTCGTTGCTTCCAGGGACGGACTTTCGCTGTCCGAGATGTTGTCCCGTGCCGACCCGCTGATTCCAGCAGGCGACTGAGCTCATGTCTTATCGGGTGAGTCGGCGGTGGCAGATGAGGGCTGCGGCGATGCCGACGAAGGCGAGGAAGTGCTCAGCCTTGCGTTCGTGGCGGCGGTGCAGGCGCCGACATCCGGACAGTCACGAGACCGTTCTCTCAACGACCCAGCGGTGGCGGCCGAGTCGGGTGGAGGACTCGATGCCCTTGCGGGCGATGCGGTGGCGGATGCGACGTTTGCGCAGCCACCGGCGCAGGTGGTCGTAGTCGTATCCCTTGTCGGCGTGGAGCTTGGCCGGGCGCCAGCGGCGTGGGCCGCGTCGAGAGCGGATGGGCGGGATCCCGCGCACGAGTGGTTGCAGGCCGAGGCTGTCGTGCATGTTGGCACCGGAGATGCCCAGCGACAGGGGCAGCCCGTTCCGATCCGTGATCAGGTGGATTTTCGATCCCGGCTTGCCACGGTCGGTCGGATTCGGTCCGGTCAGTGGGCCCCTTTGCCGCCCTGACGCTGACGGAGTCGATCGCGCACCGCGACCAGTCCAGCTCCCCTCGGGCGCCAAGTTCGTCGAGGGTGACCCGGTGGAGCCTGGCCCAAACCCTCTCCCGGCTCCACTGGGCGAAGCGCCGGTAGACCGTGGGCCAAGCCGGCCCGAACACCGGCGGCAGTTGCCGCCAGGTACACCCCGAGGCGGCCACGAAGATGATTGCCGCTAGTGCTGTGGCCGGAAAGGTTTGCCGGGAAGCTCGCGGCGTCCGGTGCGGTACATCGCAAGGCGGAGCATCACCCGCGTACTGGATGTACTCGGGTGATGCGACAACGCGGCGTGGGGGTACCCCCGGCCGAAGGCTGGGGGAGTGCCGTGCCGGACGCCGCGAGCCGGTGAACCTTTCCGGTCACAGCACTAGGCATGCCGTGTCGTGTGACGGCATCTATCCGGATGACGCGGTGCCGAGGTGGGAGACCCTGCTGACGGGCGCGGAGAGCCCCCTCCGAGACGTGGTGCCCATGGCCAACGACGGCCTCACCGTCTTCGCTGTTCCGGAGCCGCTGTGCACGGCTCTGGCCGGTGCGGGGAGGGATCGACTCCACACCGCAGCCGCTGCGTGGGCTGAGAGCGCCTCAGCGCCGGACGATGTGATTGCGCCACGTAGGGCGCTGGACCTCCTTGAGCGCCTGTCAGCGCCGGCCGGCAGTGGTGCGGAGAGAGGCATGGGCCTGTACTGCTGGTACTTCGCGCCCTGACAGGCGCGGCCTGGAGTGCGCCATCCACGGGGTCGCGCCACCGCCGGACATGGGCGCGCTGTTCACCCTGGCGCTGACACGTCAGCGGCACTCGCTATCGTCCGTGCCGTGACCTCGAGTGATCATCTGCTTGACCTGATCCAGACCACCCCGAAGATCGATCTGCTGCTGCGGTCATCGTTCGGCTTCGACATCCACCGAAAGCACTATGGCGATGGCTTGAGGCTTGCCTCCGGTGCGCCGCTGGAGGTGATCGCCGGGGAGTCCGCTGGTGGGGCGTACTTCCTGTGTGCCGAACAAAACGGCCGCCGGCCGGTGGTGTTCGCGAGTTCCGAAGGTCAAGGCGGGCTCCTCGCCGATGACCTGGCGGACGCGCTGGAGATCATCATCGGGCTGGAGTGGCAGGACTGCCTCTCATTCTCGGGCGGTGGCGATGTGGAGGTCATGCAGATCTCCGCTCAACACCTCGAACGGTCCCGTGACAAGTGCAACCCGGATATCGACAACGAAGCTGCCCGGGTGGCCGCAGCCCTGTCGCTGCGTATCGTGCCTGTCCCTGACCTCGTCACCCGGTTGCAAGCGGCCGCCTCGAAGACCGAACCGCACTACGTCGTGACCGACGACGACGGGCAGGCGTTCGACCCACCGTTCGGCGAACACGTGGAGCCTCGCCACGGTGGCTGGCGCTGACCCCGACCGGCTGCTGCCGCCTGTCGCATCGACACCGGTATCCCGGCCAATATCTGACAACGCGTCGGGCAGCCGGCCCCCGCCCGTCCGAGCAGGGACCGCGAAGTCCGTCAGGGGCGGTCGTGGGGCCCATTCGGGCTGATGGCACCGTCGGCCGGGCGTGGCCGCGTGGCACGGGATCTTTGTGCCCCTACTCTCCGGCTGACCGACCAGCAGCATGCGGATCTCCGGCCGGACGTCCCCGGTCGGGGCCCGCCCGTTTTCCTGGGGGAGACAAGTGACCCGGCCCACCACGCGTTGTTCCTCGCCGTCCCGCATCGTCGCCGGTCTGCTCCTCGCCGCGCTCTGGCTCGTCGGCTGCGCGGGGAGTGCACCGAGCGAGCGCTCCAGCGACACGCAGGGGTCCGTGGTCGAGGGCGGGCCCACACCGCCGGGCGCGGGGCCGCGGCTCCAGGATCCTCCGGAGGTGGTGAGCCGCGACGGCTTCCTCAGGACCACGATCGTGGTGGAACGGCGAAAGGTCCGCGTCGGCAACCGCCAGTTGTACGCGACGACCTACAACGGGGCCTATATGCCGCCCACGTTGCGCGTGTGGCCCGGCGACCGTATCGACCTGACCATGATCAACAAAACCGACAAGTACACCAATCTGCACACGCACGGTCTCTTCGTGTCGCCGCGTGCTCCCTCCGACGACATCTTCATCTCCATCGAGTACGGGCAGTCGTACCACTACACCTATCAACTGCCGCTCAGTCACCCCACTGGCACCTTCTGGTACCACTCACACGCGGACATGCTGTCCGCCCCGCAGGTCGCGGGTGGTGAGTCGGGCATCCTCGTCGTCGAAGGCCTGAAGCAGCACCTGCCTCCGTCGTTGCGGAACATCACCGAGCACACCATCGCGCTCAAGGACTTCCAGGTCCAGGGCGACGCGATCAAGACCCATCCCCTGAGTATCGGCGCGTCCACCCACCGCACCGTCAACGGCCAGCAGAACCCGGCGATCCACATCCGGCCGGGAGAGACCCAGTTGTGGAGGCTGGCCAACATCGGCGCCAACATCTACTACAAGCTGCACCTTCCGGGCGCCCGCTTCCACGTGATCGCTCAGGACGGCGTTCCCGTGGGCAGGGTCTACGCCGAGGACACACTGCTCGTTCCCGCCGCCGCTCGCTTCGATGTCCTGGTCCAGGGCGGCGCTCCCGGCACCACTCGGCTGGAGACACTGCCGTACAACACCGGTCCGGCCGGGAACCAGTTCCCCCGGGCCGACCTCGCCACTGTTGTCACCAGTGGCACGCCCATGACGCGGGCCGCGCTCCCGACCGACCTCGGCCCTTACGAGGACTTGAGCCACGCGACGATCGCGGACCGCAAGACCGTCGTCTTCACGGAGAACAAGGCCGGCACGGTCTTCTACATCAACGGCCGGACGTACGCCCCGGACCGGACCGACTTCGTCTCCACCCTCGGCACCGTCGAGGAGTGGACCGTCCGCAATGACTCGGACGAGGACCACAGCTTCCACCTGCACACCAACCACTTCCAGTTGATGAGCACCAACGGGAAGGCCCACGACCCCACCCACGGCGTGTACGACACGGTGAATGTGCCGAAACGTGGTGCGATCGTCGTTCGCATCCACTTCCGGGACTTCACCGGCAGGACCGTGTATCACTGCCACATCCTCAATCACGAAGACATGGGCATGATGGCCGTCCTGGACATCGTTCCGCCCGGCGCGCGGCCCCGGGCCACCCACAGCCAATGACCGCCGACACGCGGTGCGACCGCCCACCTAGCCGCTGCCCGTGATGCCTCTTCGGTGCGATGCCCGCCAGAGGGCCTCGCACGGGTGTGGTTGGCTCATGCTCTGCCGGACGGTTCGAGCCCTCGAGGGCTGCCGACGCTGAGAGCCGCCGGAATCCGACATGAGCCAAGTACCTCAGGAGCCAGCTTGTCCCGGAGCCACTCGCGCAGGTTCTCTCGTTCTGAGACCACACGGGCCGAGGCCTTCAGCGACGGTGTGTTCGCCATTGCCGTCACGCTTTTGGCCCTCAACCTCGCCGATCCGCCGCACAGGCCGGGCGGCCTTGGCCGGGCTTTGCTGGCTCAGTGGCCCGCCTACCTCGGCTACCTGGCGTCCTTCGGGTACGTTTCGGTGATCTGGCTCAACCACCACCAGGCCTTCGTGCGCATCAGGGCCATGGACCGCGGACTGCATGCCGCCAACCTGTTTCTCCTGCTCACCACGGCGGCGCTTTCCTTCCCCACCGCGGTGGTCGCGGACGCACTGCAGGCCGACCCCACGGGCTCCGACGCGCGGGTGGCCGTCGCTCTCTATGCCGGCCTCGCCGCAGCGATGTGCCTGAGCTGGGTGGCCTTCTACCAGCAGATCGCCCGGCGGCCCGAGCTGCTGGACCCCGACGTGGAGGACACGTACGTACGGCACGGACAGCTTCGTTCCTGGACCGGAGCCGTTGCCTACATCGTCGCCGGCCTCCTTGGGGTGTTCGTCGCACCGTTGCTGGCGATCGCGGTGTTCGTCATGCTCCCGGTCTTCTACTTCGTCACCAGCGAAGGTCTGCCCGGCGGCCGGGACGGCTCTCCTGATACGGGACCCCATGCCGACGAGGGAGGCCGGGGAGGTGCGGTCTGACGCATCCTGACACCCGCCGGGTGTCCTGGGGGTGTGAGGCCGGAACCCCGGCCCGATTACGGCGGGCCGGGGTTCTACGTGGTGCTCATGGTGTGGTTGGGTTCAGAAGTCGAAGTCTTCACCGTGGTGGCGCTTGACCACCCGGAAGCTGCCCACCACTCCGTCCTTGACGTGGATGCCCTCGGTGTGGTGCACCTTGACGCCGTTGGCTTCGCTGTGGGGGCCGACGGTGGCGACGGGGGCGCCGTTGTCGCAGGTCGCGCCGCGGAAGAACTCGACGGCCCGCTTGCTGTCGTTGCGGATGTTGAAGCTCTTGGAGCCCAGGCCGCTCACCACGGTGATGCAGCCGTCTGGCTGCGCGGAGAACGACCGCTCGTTGATGAAGATCCTGCCGATCTCGTGGTGGCGACGCTTGCCGTGCTCGCCGCCCTGGCCACCCTCGCCGCGCTCGCCGCCTTCGCCGCCACGGCCGCCGCCCTCGTTGCCCTTGCCCTGTCCGGACTCGCCGCCCAACGGGGCGTAGGCCGGGGCGGGGGCCTGCTGGACGACGGCCGGAGCCGCCTCGGGTGCGGGGGCGGCCGTGGCGTAGGTGATGCCGGTCGCGACGAGTGCTGCCGCGGCGGCGACGGCCGCGGGGATGACGTGGGAACGGGTCATGATCATGGCGCTTCTGCTCCTGTCTCAAAGTGGCCGGCTTTGGCAGTCGGCATATGAATGAACGTAATGAAAGCCTCACGGGCTGTCATTTCGGACCATTGGGAGGGGGTGGCCCTGTGGGGCCGAACGGGGTACCCGGAGCACCCTCACGTCCGGCTCGCCGCCTTCTGACGGCACGTCAATCTCCGTTGGATGTTCGGCGGGTCGGTGATCGACTAGGCCTTCAAGGTGATCTCTGACACCTGCTCACCCATGCGGCAGCGCGTCGCCTGGAAATGCCGGCGCGAAAGGGCCAAGGACAACGAGACCGCCCTGACGCACCGCCACGCTCACGGACAGGCCGGCCGAAGGCACCCCTGCCGGTCCCAAGCCTGTTCTCACAGGCGTTTCCTGACTGCCGGCGCGGGCGTGGGTGCGGTCGTCGCCGCCCGTCGCCTGACGGACCCCCAGCCCGAGCGGGGCGAGGGCACCGGGAGGGCCAACTCATCACATGCGACCAGCAGGCCTTCGCCGGCTGAACTGATGGCCTGCGACCGGGTGTCAGTGGGCCGGGGCGGGGCGCAGGGCGAGGAGGGCGGCGTCGTCGGTGCTGTCGGCGGCCAGTCCACCGAGCAGTTCGTCGCAGAAGACGTCCAGGGGTTCGCGGGACAGCGCGGCGGTGTGCTGGCGCAGCCGGGCGAACCCGCGGTCCAGGGATTCGGCGCGGCGCTCGATCAGTCCGTCGGTGTAGAGCAGCACGGTGGAGTACGGCGGCAGCTCGTCGATGGCGGTCGGGCGCTGGTGTCCGGGGTCGAGGCCGATCAGCAGTCCGGCGCCCGTCTCCAGATAGCGGGTGTCGCCCTCGGCGGTGGTCAGCAGCGGTGGCAGGTGTCCTGCGCAGGAGTGATGCAGGCCCCAGGGGCCGCTCTTCTCAGGGGGGTCCTTGACGAGCGCGTAGATGCACGTGGCGGTCGCCTCGTGCTGCAGCGTGTGGCTGGCGATGTCCAGGCGGCGCAGGACCTCGCCGGGGGGCTCCTGGCGGTCCACGGCGATACCGCGCAGCATGTTGCGCAGGGCGCTCATGTCGATGGCCGCTTGCAGGTCGTGGCCGGTCACGTCGCCGATGACCAGGGCGGTGTTTCCACGGGGCAGGACGAACGCGTCGTACCAGTCGCCGCCGACCTGTGCGACGGTCTGCGCGGAGGCGTAGCGGGCGGCGATCTGGAGGTCGCGGACCTGCGGCAGCTCGGGCAGCAGGGCGCGCTGGAACCGCTCGGCGATGCGCTGGGTCTGCTGGTACAGCCGCGCGTTGTCCACTTGCACCGCCAGGCCGCGGACCAGGTCCTCGACGAGTGGGAGATCGTCCTCGGTGAACGGGTGGCCGGGGTCGGTGCGCGCCACGGTCAGGGCGCCGAGGACCTCCCGCCGGGCCCGTAGCGGGGTGATGACGGCGCTGTGCGCGGCCAGCTGCTCGAACAGTTCCAGCTGCCGCGCGTGCAGCGGGTTCACCGCCAGACTCGGCGGGGACATGGGGGCGATCAGCAGCGGACCCGCCCCGCGCAGTACCCGCGGCAGCGGCCCGTCCGCATCCTCGGGCACCGGCGGAAGCGGCCCTTCGTGGCCACCCGGAATCAGCGCCTCGGGCGTGCGGTGCACCACGACGGCCCGCTCCAGCCGGCCGCATTCGTCGAGCAGGTCGACCACGCACCAGTCGCCCAGCCGTCCGGTCAACACGCGGCACGCACGTCGCAGCCCGTCCAGCAGGTTCAGCGTGCTGGCCAGCGCCGCCTCGGCGTCCGCCAGCAACGTCAGACGGTCCAGCCGCGCCTTGTCGTCCGCGTCCTTGCCCATGCCCTACTTGTTCCCCGCCCTGGTCCTGCCACGACAGGACTGTTTTCCACATGTGGAGCGGCGACCGTGCCGTGCGCACCGGCAGCTTCCAGGGCCGGGCGGCCACCAGGCGCGCCTGACGATCACGGAAGGGGGCGCGCTGACCTCACGCCGACCGTGCGCTCCACCACGGCGCACAGCGGGGTGGACGTCCTCGCCGTGGTCTGTTCGGTCAAGTCCGGATCCGCAGAACCCTCACCTGGTCCGCATCGAACTGTTCGAAGTGGAACTTCAGGCCGGCGAAGGGACTGCCCGGGAAATCCCCCGTGACCGTGCAGGTCACGACCGTCTCATCGTCGACTGGTTCGATGCCGGTGATCGTGTACTCGACGAGGGGGACCTCGGTACGCCACGCTCGAATGGAGGCGATGCCCCTGTACTCCTTGCCTTCGTCCTCGACGAGGGCGTCGTCCGTGAACAGGTCGAAGTATCCCTCCGTGTCCCGCGAGGAGGCGAGCGCGAAGTAGCGCCGGATGATCGGGAGAGCGGCCGCGGTGGTTGTCATATGTGTTCTCCTGTTCGTGTTCGTGGTGGTTTCGGTGGTCAGACGGTGGGCTTGCTGCCGCCGTCGACGACGTGCTCGGCGCCCACGATCGCCGAGGCACGGTCGGACACCAGGAAGGCGACCAGCTCGGCGACCTCCTCCGGACGGACCGGCCGGCCCAGTGGGATCCCGATGTCGGCCATCAGTCGTGTGCGTGCCTCGTCGTAGCCGGTGCCCGCGCGCTCGGCGAGCGCCTGGACGAACGAGCGGCCCCAGGAGCTCTCCGTGAACCCGGGGGTGACGCTGTTGACCCGCATGCCGAAGGGCGCCACCTCGTTGGCCAGGCCTTTGCTGTAGTGGCTCAGCGCCGCCTTGGCGGCTCCGTAGGGCACCCGGTATGGGTTCGGTACGGAGCGGGAGAGCGACGAGACATGGACGACGTTCCCGGTGCCGCGCTCGACCATGCCGGGAACCAGGGCCCGGTCGAGCCGTGCGGCGGCGAAGACGTTGACGTCCATCACCAGCTGCCAGATGTCGTCGCTCTGCTGGAGGAGCGGCACATGCTGCTCGCCGTCCGCGCCCACGGTGTGGACGAGGATGTCGACGCCGCCGAGCCGGTCGTGGACATGTTGAGCGACTGCCTCGACGCCCGCGGCCGTGCCGACGTCGGCCTGGACGAACAGCTCGGTCGCGTGTCCGGGCGGCGGGGCGGTGCGGGCGCTGTAGGCCACCGTCGCGCCGGCGCGGGTGAGCCGGTCGACCATCGCCTCGCCGATTCCACGGGTGCCTCCGGTGACCAGGGCGCGCCGGCCGCTGAGCTCGTCGGGGCCGCTTCGATCGGCGGTGTCGGCTGACATGGGTTTCCTCCGTGCTGGTCGGACCGGGTCCTGCCTGCCTTGCAGCCTATGAAGATCACAGTGGACGGCCCATGACTGAGAGAGCCGGAAATTTGTCCGTTCGTCTTCAGACTGGGGGAGCTGTGTACGATCGGATGGTGGACGTAGTCAGCGATGCGATCGCCGCCATCCGTACCGGGCGGCCGCACGCGGCGCGCACCCGCCGGACCGCGCCGTGGGGGCTGCGGTTCCCGGCCGCCCGTGGGACCGGCTTCCACGTCGTCCTGCAGGGGCAGTGCCGGCTGATGGTCGAGGGCCACGATCCGGTGCCACTGGGTGCGGGGGACGTCGTACTGGTTCCGCACGGTCAGGAGATCGCTCTCGCCGACTCGCCCGACAGCGAACTCGTCGACGTGGCACGGGAGATGGACGACTCCTGGACGCCGGCGCCCGATCCCGTCGGCGCCGCCGGCGAGCTCACCGTCCTGATGTGCGGCGCGTACCAGCTCGACCGGGCCGGCGCCCACCCGTTGCTCGCCGAACTCCCCGCCGTCATCCACCTTCCGCGGAGGGTGGGCCGGCGCGAGGCGCTCAACGCCGTCGTCGACCTGCTCGGGGACGAGCTCGATCAGCGCAGACCCGGCACCGACGCGGCGATTCCCGCGCTGCTCGACGCCATGCTGCTCTACATCCTGCGGACCTGGTACGAGGACCACGCCCCCCGCAGCGCCGGGGGCTGGGCAGCGGCGCTCGCCGACCCGGCCGTCGGTTCCGCGCTCCAGCACATGCATGCCGAGCCCGCGACGCCCTGGACCGTCGAGCGGCTGAGCCGGCGGGCCGGCATGTCCCGGGCCGCGTTCTCCCGGCGCTTCACCGAACTCGTCGGGCGCCCGCCGATGGCGTACCTGACCTGGTGGCGGATGACCACGGCCGGACGGATCCTCCGGGGCGGCGACGCGCCGCTCCAAACCGTCGCCGAACGAGTGGGGTATCGCTCCGAGTTCGCCTTCAACCGTGCCTTCAAGCGCGAGTTCGGCGTCAGTCCAGGCGCCTACCGGCGGCGGGACACCGGCTCGTAAGACCCTGCCCGGCGATGGACGACGATGGACCACGACAGCCGAGACGGCCGTGCGGCCCGGATGAAGGCGCGTACGGCACGAAAGGCCTCCGGCCGTCCCCCGTACGGCGGGACGGCCCAAGGCCTCGAGTCGGTGGCGAGGAAAGCGAGAAGGCTGGATTCAAGGAGTGGTGAGAAGGAAGCTCCCCCCACGGACAGCCCGGACAGACGCTCCAGCAGCTCCGCCGAGAGCTTGAAGCCCACGGACATCAACGCAGCGTCGAACTGCAGCGCCGCGACACCGCCGTCCCCGACGGGGCCCGCGGGGAAGGGGATGCGGTGGGTGCGCCGGATGACCAGAGGGTCGAGTCGGTGGACCATTCCGGCATGCTCCAAGGCCGAGCAGCGGTCGCACCCGGTTTTCGCGGGGGAGCCGGGTCACTGGCCGATGCGCAGCCGCGGCCGGTGCCCGGTCCGCCGGCGCCCGCCGCCGACTTCGCGTCAAGGTTAATTTAGGTTAGGCTAACCTAAATTAAACGAAGGGTGCAGGGTGGCGACCGAGATCTACCGCGATGACTGGGGCATCCCCCACCTGCGTGCGGACGGCGCGGTGCAACTGGCCCGTGCCCAGGGCCGCGTCACCGCCCTGGACCGGGCCTGGCAGCTGGAGGTGGAGCGGCACCGCGCACAGGGCACCTCGGCGTCCTTCCTCGGCCCGTCGGCCCTGCCCTGGGACCGGTTCGCGCGCCGTGCCCGCCTGGACGACACCGCCCGCCGCTGCTTCACGGCCCTGGAGCGGCGTGACGTGGAGACGGCGGACTGGGTCCGGGCGTACGCCGACGGCGTCAACGCGGGACTGGCGGCCGCCACGGCCCCGGAGTTCGCCCGTGCCGGCCTCACGCCCGGCAGCTGGGAGCCCTGGACGCCCCTGGGCGTCTGGCTCGCCACCCACATCCTCTTCTCGGGCTTCCCCGCCAAGCTGTGGCGCGAGCAGGTGGTGACCCGTCTCGGCGCGGACGCGGTGGGCCTGTTCGCCACCGACGGCCCCGGCACTCTGGGCAGCAACGGCTGGCTTGTCGCCGGCGAGCGGACCGTCACCGGGCAGCCGCTCGTCGCGGGCGACCCGCACCGCTTCGTCGAGGACCCGGGCGTCTACCAGCAGATCCGCCTGGCGTGCCCCGAGTTCGACGTCGTCGGCCTCGCCGTGCCCGGCGTCCCCGGCATCGCCCACTTCGGCCACACCGGCACGGTCGCCTGGGCCATCACCAACGCCATGGCCGACTACCAGGACCTGTACCGGGAGCGGCTGCGGCGTACCGGTGCCGGCGTCGAGGCGCTCGGTCCGGACGGCGTATGGCGGCGGGCCGCCCGGCACACCGAGACGATTGAGGTGGCCGGAGAGGAACCGGTCGAGGTGGAGGTGCTCGAGACGGAGCGGGGGCCCGTCGTCATCGGCGGACCCGAGGGGCTGGACGACGGCGCGGACGAGTCCGGCGCGATCCCGGTCGCGATCAGTCTGCGCTACCCGCCCCGTGTCACCGGCGATCTGGGCTTCGAAGCCCTGCTGCCCCTGCTGCGGGCCCGCCGGGTGGCCGATGTGGACGGGGCCCTGGACCGGTGGGCCGAGCCGGTCAACGTCGTGCAGGCCGCCGACACCGAGGGCGGGCTGCTGCACCGCGTGGCCGGCCGGGTGCCGGTGCGGGCCGAGGCCAACCGGATCCGCGTGGTGCCCGCCTGGGAGCCCGGCCACGACTGGCGGGGATGGCACGAGCCACCACGCGCCGGACTGACCGACGGCGTCGCCGTCATGGCCAATCAGCGCGGCCCGGCCGCCCCCCTGGGCGTCGAGTTCGCCCCGCCGCACCGCGCCGACCGCATCAGGGCGCTGCTCGACGAGCGCCGGCACTGGTCGGCCGCCGACGTGTCCGTGCTCCACACCGACACCCAACTCGCCTCCGCCACGCCCCTGCTGGAACACCTCGCCACCCTCGACGGACTCAGCGTCGGGGCCGCCGCCCTGCGGGACCGGCTCCTGCGGTGGGACCGCCGCATGGACGCCGGCAGCGCCGACGCGGCCCTCTTCGCGACCGTACGCACGGCGGTCGTACGACGACTCGCGGCCCACCCCGCCTTCGCCGTGCTGGCCGCCCCACCCGCGTACCCCGAGGTCTTCCTGCCCTGGCTGGCCCTGACTCCGCGCATCGGCTACGCCCTGGAACACCTCCTGAGCACCGAGGAGTTGTTCGGGATCGACCGGCCGTCCACCGTCCGCGAGGCGGTGGAGGAGGCGGCCGCCCGGCCACCCGCGGGCACCTGGGGGGACACCCACCGTCTCGCCCCCTGGCGGGCGATGCCCACGGAGACGCCGTACGACGAACCCGGACTGTCCGGCGACCACGACTGCGTGCTGTGCACCTCCGCCGTCCCCGGCCTCACCGACCTCGCCGCGCGCGGCCCGGCCGCCCGGTACGTGTGGGACCTGGACCGCCGCGAGAACAGCCGATGGGTGGTCCCCTTCGGCGCGTCCGGGATCCCCGGCTCGCCCCACCACCGCGACCAACTGCCCCTGTGGCTCGCGGGAAAGCTCCTCCCGGTCGTCACCGACTGGGAGCGGATGAAGAAGGAGAACGAGGAGACCGATGTCTGACGCGCACACCGTGAACACCGCGCATGCCCCGCACCGCCCGTACGCCTCCCGAGAGGCCGTGCACGAGGTGCGCGTCGACGGCTTCGGCACCGTTCGCGTCCTGCCGCTGGACGCATGGGCCGACGCCGGGGCGGTCCACCGCTGGGTGAGTGAGGAACGGGCCGCGTTCTGGGGCATGACCGGTCTCACCGAGGAGCAGGTGGCCGAGGTCTACGCCCACATGGCCACCCTCGACACCCACCACGCCTTCCTCGTCCTGAAGGACGGCGAACCCGTCGCCCTGCTCCAGACCTACGAACCGTCCGCCGACCGCGTCGGCGAGTGCTACCCCGTCGAACCCGGAGACATCGGCATCCACCTGCTCCTGGCCCCTGCCGCGCCGGGCGCCGCGCGGTCCGGCTGGACCTCCCGGCTGATGGCCGCCCTGCTGTCGTACGTCCTGCCGGGCCTGGACCGCACCCGCGTGGTGGTCGACCCGGACGTGCGCAACGACAAGGCCGTTACCCGCTTCCTCCGCGAGGGCTTCACGGCCGGTCCCGTCGTCACCCTGCCCGAAGTGGACCTGCCGGACGTGTACTTGCCGGAGAAGAAGGCCCAACTGGCTTTCTTCGTGCCGAGGTGCAGATGAGGGGCGTAACAGGCGGCGCGCAGCCCACCGTCGCCGGCCGGCGCTCCGAGAGCGGCGTCCCAGTCCTCGGCCGGCGCCTCGGCGGCGCCGGTCAGGGTGCCCGCCTCGGCCGTGTACCGGTAACAACGAACTCCGTGCACACCGGTGATCACCGTGTCCCCCCGGTACGACGTCGGATCCGCGCCGAGGGAAGCCCAGGGCACCGCCGAACGCCGCCACCCGAAAACCCGGCGACGGCCGACGGCAAGAACATCCGGTGGCCGTGCCGTCCTGACGCCCGCGAGCTCGGTGGGGCTCAGCGGCGGGAGGTGTGGCGGGCTCGGGCCATCAGCAGGGCGACGTCGTCGTGGGCCTCGGGGTGGCGCAGGGCGTTCAGCAGCAGGTCGCAGGTGTCCTCCAGAGGGGGCTGGGGGCCGGCCAGCAGGTCGAGCAGCGTCTCCAGCCGGGTGTCGAGAGCCTGGTCGCGGACCTCGACCAGGCCGTCGGTGTAGAGCGCCAGCCGGTCGCCGGGGGACAGCGCGACGCAGGTGGATTTGAAGGGGACGCCCCCGACCCCGAGGGGCGCGCCGGTGGGCAGGTTCAGCAGGGTGGAGGTCCCGCGGTCCGGGCGGACCAGGACCGGTGGCAGGTGGCCGGCGGAGGAGAGGCGGCAGCTGGACCGGTGTGGGTCGTGCACGGCGTAGATGCAGGTGGCGAAGCGGTGGTTGAGGTCTGCGGTGATGTGGTCCAGATGCTGCAGGACGGCGGCGGGGTCGAGGTCGAGCGTGGCCAGGGTGCGGGTGGCGGTGCGCAGTTGGCCCATGGTGGCGGCGGCGTTGATGCCGCTCCCCATGACGTCGCCGATGACCAGGGCGGTCTTTCCGCCGGGCAGCGGGACGACGTCGTACCAGTCGCCGCCGACTTCGCAGGCGGCTCCGGCGGCCTGGTAGCGGCAGGCGATCTCCAGGCCGGGCCGGTGGGGTGGTCGAAGGGGCAGCAGGCTGCGTTGGAGGGTCTCGGCGGTCTGCCGCTGCTGCTGGTACCACAGGGCGTGGTCGATGCACACGGCGGCGCGGGCGGCCAGTTCCACGGCCAGCAGGACGTCGTCGCCGTCGAAGGGGACGGGGTTGCGGGCACGCGCCAGGTCCAGCACGCCGAGTACCCGGCCGCGCACGGTCATGGGCACCGCCAGGTAGGAGTGCACCCCGGCGCGGGCCAGAACCGTGGCCGCGTCCTGGTGGGCGGCGATGCGGGCCAGGTCCGTGCTGTCCACGTGGGGGACCAGGAGGGGGCGCCCGGAGACCGCGCACTGGGTGACCAGGCGGTCGGGGCCGTAACGGGCGATCTCGCCGGCGCGGTCGGCGGCGCCGGTGGCGGGTGTGGGATAGGCCGCGGCCACCGAGAGCGCACGGAAGAGGACGCCGGGGCCCGAGAGCGCCATGTCGGGGCGTTCGCCCTCCAGAACGGCGTCGAGCACATCGACCGCGGCCAGGTCCGCCAGGGACGGCACGCACATCTCGGCCAGCTCTCCGGCCGTGGTGTCCAGATCGAGGGTGGTGCCGATGCGCGCGGAGGCATCGGCGATACGGGCCAGGCGCTGCCTCGCTGCGATGGCCTCGGTGGCCGCGAGATGCTGCTCGGTGATGTCCACCAGCGACACGGCCAGGCCCAGCACTCGCCCGGCGGCGTCCTCCATCCGGTAGTACGAGACCGACCACGAGTGGTCGCGGCCGGGGTCGGAAGGGGTGGGGGTGACGATGACCTGGGCCAGCACCGGTGTGCCGGTGGTCAGAACCTGCCGCATGGCGGACTCGATGGGGTCCACGTCCAGGAAGGTGAGGACCTGACGGACGGTCCGGCCGACATGGTCCCGAGCGGGCACTCCGTTGATGCGCTCCAGCGCCGGATTGACCACGATGTACCGCAGATCGGCGTCCAGGACCGCCAGCCCGATCGGGGACTGGGAGATCAGCTGCGCGGAGAGGGCGAGATCCCGCTGCACGCGTTGCAGAACCTCGTGCTCGGTGATCACGCCCAGCAGGCACTGTCCTCCGTGCTCCCCCTGGAGCCGCACGCTGTGGCACTCCATCAGCCGCGTGCTGCCGTCCTTGTGCCGGGCGGGGAAGACCCCCGCCGCCCCCTCCTGAGCCTTCACCCGGGCGAACACGCCCGTCACCTGTCCCAGGTGCTTCTCGTCGACCAGCAGCCGGCGCGCGGACCGGCCCAGGGCCTCATCCTCGGTGTAGCCGAACAACTGCCGTGCCTGCGGGCTCCACCAGGCGATCTTCCCGTCCTCGTCCAGGACCACCGCGGCGAGATTCAGGACCTCCAGGAGCGCGCCCGGCAGTGAGGGAAAGCCCCCGACGGGTCCGAGGCCGGCCCGGACGGATTCGGCCACACCCATGCCACCACTCCTTCCGCCCACCGCGGCGGGGGCTCTCGTGCTGGTCCGGCTCGTCCCGACCCGTCACCACCCATCATCCCTCCGGACCAGTTGCCCCGCAGCTTCCCGCGACGCGGTTCCGCGACCGCCACACGCCCCCCGGACTCCTCGCCATCAGGCCGCTGACCAGGGCGGAACCGGTCGGCACCCCGTCGCGCACATACGGCCGGCCAACATCGCCGACGCGCACAACGCGCTGCTGCCGGACACGCCACGACGGGCCCCGCTCAGTCGCCCGGCCGCTCGACGGAGCGGGAGCGCCGGTGGGCCGCGACCCGTTCGCGGGTGGCGCACCGCCGGGAGCAGTAGCGGCGTTCGGGGCCGCTGCCCTGGGTGACGAAGACGTTCCGGCAGCTGGGAGAGGCACAGATCCTGCCGGGCGGGCGCTGACGGTCCCAGAGCAGGACGGTCAGGGCCATGCAGGACGAGGCGAGGAGCCACTCGTCCCAGGGGGCGTCGTCGTCGTGGTCGAGGTGGGGGTGCCAGGGGGTGCCGCCGCCGTGCGAGGTCAGGCGGAGCGGTCCGGTGTGTTCCCGCAGGAGGCGGTTGAGGACGGCGGCGGCGCCGTCGGCGTGCTCGGCGGCGAAGACCTCCCGCAGCCGGCCGGCAGCCACGCGCATGCCGCGGACATCCCCGGCGGTGAGATCGACGGGCTCCGCCTCACCGTAGGCGCGGAGCACGTCGGCGACGTCGGCCGGGTCGGGGGATTCTTCGGCGAGGGCGTTGAGCAGGGCGGCGGTTCGACGAGCCGTGGTCAGCACGGAGTGCCGAGTCGACCAGTCGCCGGGGGTGTCGAGGGCGGGGGACACCCGTGCAATGTAACGCATATTGCTGAGTTTTGAGTTACCTCCGTAACGTCACGTCGGTGAAGAAGCGTTACTCGATGGGTTTCTATCTCGCCGGAGCGGTCGCGGCCCGTGCCGGGGACGAGATGTCGGGACCGGCGCTGATGCTGGCGGGATTCGCCCTGGCCGGGTCGACCGCTGACGCGTCGTCGCTGCTCGCGGGTGTCACGGTCTCCGCCGCGGCAGGAGGGCCGGTGCTCGGGGTGCTCCTCGACAGGGCCGGACGGCCGGGCCGCCTGGTGGCCGCAGCCCTCGTCCTGTACGCGGCGGGCCTGGGTCTGATCGTTGTGGGGCTCGACCGGTTGCCGTTCGCCGCCACCGTCCTGATCGCCGTGGTGACGGGGCTGCTGGGGCCGGCCCTGTCGGGTGGTTGGACCGCCCAGCTTCCTCGGGCGGTGCCCGGCGACCGCCTGCCCCGGGCGATCGCGCTCGACGCCATGACGTTCAGCGCGGCGAGCCTGGCGGGTCCGGCACTCGCGGGCGTCGTGGCGGAGGCGCTGGGAGCCCCGTCGGCGGTGGTGGTCGCCGCGGCGCTCATCGTCTCGGCACTGCCCGCCGCGTGGCTGCTGCCCGCTGGCCTCGGTGGGACGCGGGGCGCTGGCCTCGGTGGGACGCGGGATGCGCGCCCCGGTCGGACGCGGGACGCTCGGGCCGCCTCGGTGATCGGCGACCTCGCCGCCGGAACGCGGGTCATCGTCGGAAGACCGCCGTTGGCCCGAGCGACCCTCACCTCGATCGTCACCTGTGTCGCCCAGGGCATGCTGACGGCCTGCCTCCCGCTCCTGGGCGAACGTGCCCTGGGCGGAGCCGGCCGTGGCGCGGTGCTGCTCTCCTGCGCGGCGATCTCCGCCCTGGTGGCCAACGCGGTCCTCGCCCGGTTCCCGCGCTCGATCGCCCCCGACACCGTCATCTGGGCCGGTGCGCTCGTCCAGGCCGCCGCGTTGGCCCTGTGCGTGTCGGGACGACCGGCCGTGCTCGTCGTGGCCGTCCTCATCCTCGGAGCAGGTGAAGGACCCCAGCTGGCCGCCTTGTTCGCGGTCCGCCACCGGGAGGCCCCAGAACACCTGCGCGGCCAGATCTTCACCACCGGCGCCAGCCTGAAGATCACCGGATTCGCCCTGGGAGCGGCGGTCGCCGGACCGGCCGCGAACTGGTCCCTCCCAGGTGCTTCGGCGCTCGCGGCGACCGTGGCGGCCCTCGCGGCGCTGGTCTTCTTCGCCGTCCCGTCGACGAAGGTCGCCCCGTCCGCGGGCCGGGCCGGGCCCCACTCCTGAGCGAACTCGGCCGACGCTCGTCAGTCCGACTCCGCTCCACCCTCTCTCTGCTCCGGAGCCGTCTTCTTCCGGTCGCCCCGCTCCGGCCCCGTGTGCTCCTCCTGACCGGCCGCGGCCGCCGGGAACATGCGCCCGGACTTGTCCTCCTGGGCGAGGCGGCGCATGGCGAGCAGGGCGGGCTCCAGGAGGACGGACACCACCACGGCGCGCTCGGCCCGCTCCAGCGGGCCGGACATGCCGTTGAGCTGTTCCAGGTCCAACGTCGACATTTTGTCGACGAGTTCGGCGTAGGGCAGCAGCGTCCGCCAGTCGATGCCCGCGCCGAGGTCGGCGAGGGCGTCCAGGATGCCGCCCAACTCCCCGATCGCGGACGTTTCCTCGTTCACGTCCCACCCCATCTCCGCCACCAGTCGGAGCGCGTCGGCGGCGCCGGGAGGTGTGGCCTCCTGCGACTGCTTCTCCTTGGCCTTGAGGTCGGCGGGGCGGGCGTTGATCACGATGCCCAGGATCTGATGCAGGTCGCCCTCGTGCGTGACCGCGGAGAGGATCTCCTTCGTCGCGCCGACCGACAGCTGCCGCACGCTGATGAGGGTGCGGATCAGCCGGAGCCGGCGCAGGTGGTCCTCGTCGTAGACGGCCTGGTTGGCTGCCGTCGCGTGCCCCGGGGGCAGCAGCCCGTCCCGCAGGTAGTACTTGATCGTGGGGATGGGCACCCCACTGCGTCGGCTGAGTTCCGAGATCTTCATCGAGCCACTCACTTACAAATAACGGATAACGGATCGCGCTACTATCTATTATCCTTGCCGAAGGTCTTCTTCTGGAAGGTGGGCGCCGTTGTGCCTGCTCTCGGGTGGTTCACTCCTCGTCCTGTTCCCCCGCACTCCCGCGTCATCGTCATGGCATCCCGCTTCGAGCCGAAGTTGCTGTCGGACGTGCCGCGGTTGTCTCCCTGGTTCTTCGCGCTCGCCGCCTGGGAAGACCGTAACGGCCTGTACACCTGGGCCGAGCGCCGGCTGGCCGAGAAGGCGCGCCTGGACGCCGAGGGTCGCGCGGCCTGACCGTACCCGGGTCGCCGCGCGCCGAGGTGCGCCGTCGTTGCCCGCGCGCCGCCCCGCTTTCGTCATCTGTTCTCGTCATCTGTTCTCGTCGTCCCGCACCATGGAGGATTTGTCATGAGCACGCTCAATATTCCGGTGGGGAACTCGACTGGGCGCCGCCGATATCCACTGGCGTTCGTCGTCCTCGCCTCCGGCCTGCCCATGTTCATGGTGGCGCTCGACAACCTGGTCGTCTCCACGGCGCTGCGCACCATGGCCGTCGACCTCGGCGCGACCACGACCCAACTGCAGTGGTTCGTCAACGCCTACGTCCTCAGCTTCGCCTGCCTGCTGCTGACCGGCGCCGCGCTGGGCGACCGGTTCGGCCGGCGTCGGGTGTTCGTGACCGGTATCGCGCTGTTCACCCTCGCCTCGATGGGCTGCGGCCTCGCCGACAGCAGCGGCCGACTCATCGTCATGCGCGCTCTTCAGGGCCTCGGCGCAGCCGCGGTGATGCCACTGTCGCTGACGCTGCTGGCCGAGGAGGTGCCGGAGCGCAAGCGCAACCTGGCGCTCGGACTGTGGTCGGCGGTCAGCGGTCTGGCGGTGGCGCTCGGGCCCGTGGTCGGCGGCGCGGTCGTCGACGGCCTGGACTGGCAGTGGATCTTCTGGATCAACGTCCCGGTCTGCGTGGTCGCCGTCCCGCTGGCGCTCGTGGTCCTCGGCGAGAGCTCGCTGCCCCGAACCCGGCTGGACCTGCCCGGCATGCTGCTCGCCACCGCCGGACTGGTCGCGATCGTCTGGGGGATCGTCAACGGCGAGCCGGAGGGGTGGAGTTCGGCCAGGATTCTGTCGGCGTTCATCGGCGGCGCAATGCTCCTGGCCCTGTTCGTGCTGTGGGAGCGGCGTGCCGAACACCCGCTGCTGCCGCTGTCCTTCTACCGCGACCGCGCCTTCGTGTTCTCCAACATCGTCTCTGCGGCCATGTACTTCGGCGTCTTCGGCTCGATCTTCCTGCTCGCCCAGTTCTTCCAGATCGCACCCGTGCGCACCCCGCTGGAGGCCGGTGTGCTGACCCTGGCCTGGACCCTGATGCCGATGTTCGTCGCACCGGTGGCGGGCGCCCTGACCGACAGGGCGGGCGGCGGCCGGCTGATGGCCCTCGGTCTGCTTCTCCAGGGCGTCGGACTGGCCTGGATCGACCTGGTCGCCACCGCCGACACTCCCTACTCGCACGTCGTCGGCGCCATGATCATCGCGGGTACGGGGATGGGCCTGGTCTTCGCGCCGACGGCGGCGGTCGTACTCGGCTCGGTGGACGCGCGCCACCGGGGCAAGGCCTCCGGAGCCAACAACACCGTCCGCGAGATCGGGGGCGCCCTCGGCATCGCTGTACTGGGCAGCGTCTTCGTCCACTACGGCAGCCCCCGCAGCGCCCAGGACTTCGTCGACGGCATGCGCCCGGCGATCTGGATCGGCGTCGCCGTGGTGCTCGTCGGCGCACTGTGCGCTCTGGCCATCCCCCGGGCGGTGACGGCGAAGAGGACCCCCGCCGCCGAGGAACGGGAGAGCGAGCGGACTCCGAGCCCCACCGGAGCGTGAACTCAAGCGCTGCTCACCGGACTTGGCGTGCTCAACGGGCGTCCGCAGGGGAGACCCGCTCAAGATCGACGAGCGCCGTGGGGCGCTGTGTGCGCACGGTGGAAGTACCGGCGGGTGACTGTCCCGGTGCGGGGCCGCCGAGCCGCGCGCACCGTTACGCACATGGGGAAAGCATCATGACCAAGAGCACCGTGCGGACTTCCGCCCCTCCGAGCGCCCTGGCGGATCCGCTGCTGAACCACGGGGTGGCGTTCACCCAGGCGGAGCGGGACGAGCTGGGCCTGACCGGGCGGCTGCCGTCGGGGGTGCTGACACTCGAGCAGCAGGCGCGGCGCGCCTACGACCAGTTGCAGGCCCAGGGCGGCGACTTGGCCAAGAACGTGTTCCTGGAGCAGCTCCACGACCGCAACGAGACCCTGTACTACCGGGTGCTCACCGATCACCTGGTGGATCTGTTGCCCATCGTGTACGACCCCACGGTCGGCGAGGCGATCGAGAAGTACTCCCACGAGTACCGCCGCCCCCGGGGTGTCTTCCTGTCCGTCGACCGCCCGGAGGACATCGAGAAGGCCTTCGCCACGCTTCGGCTCGGGCCCGAGGACGTGGACCTGATCGTGTGCACGGACGCGGAGGAGATCCTGGGCATCGGCGACTGGGGCGTGGGCGGCATCCAGATCTCGGTCGGCAAGCTGGCCGTGTACACGGCGGCCGCCGGCATCGACCCGCGCCGCGTCATCCCCGTGTCGCTGGACGTGGGCACGGACCGGGCGTCCCTGCTGGACGACCCGCTGTACCTGGGCAACCGGCACCACAGGGTGCGCGGCGCCGGCTACGACGCGTTCATCGAGAGGTACCTGCGGACCGCGTCGTCGATGTTCCCCGGCGCGCTGCTGCACTTCGAGGACTTCGGCCCCAGCAACGCCCGGCGGATCCTGGAGGCCTACGGCGGCACCTACCGGATCTTCAACGACGACATGCAGGGCACCGGGGCGATCACCCTGGCCGCGGCGCTGTCGGCCGTCAAGGTCAGCGGTGTGCCGATGCGTGAGCAGAAGCTCGTGGTCTTCGGTGCCGGCACCGCCGGTGTCGGTATCGCCGACCAGTTGCGCGACGCCATGATCCGTGACGGCGCGAGCCGCGAGCAGGCCACCGCACAGGTGTGGCTGATCGACAAACAGGGCCTGCTCACCCGTGACATGGCCGATCTGCGCGACTACCAGCGGCCGTACGCGCGCGATCCGGCGGAGGTCGCGGGCTGGGCGGGTGACGGCGGCGCGATCTCCCTGCTGGAGACCGTGCGCCGGGTCGAACCGACCATCCTGCTGGGCACCTCCACCGTGCACGGGGCGTTCACCCGCGAGGTCGTCGAGGCCATGGCCGCCGGCACCGAGCGGCCGGTCATCTTCCCGATCTCCAACCCCACGTCGCGCATCGAGGCCGTGCCCGCCGACGTCATCGCCTGGTCCAAGGGCAAGGCCCTGGTCGCCGTCGGCATCCCCGCCGCGCCCGTGGACTACGGCGGAGTGACCTACCGGATCGCCCAGGCCAACAACGCGCTGCTGTATCCCGGCCTGGGTCTGGGCACGATCGTCTCCCGCGCTTCGCACGTGACCGCCGGCATGCTGCTCGCGGCGGCGCAGGCGGTGGCCGACCAGGTCGACGTCTCCGCGCCCGGAGCCTCGCTGCTCCCGCCGGTGGAGAACCTGCGCGAGTCGTCGGCGCTCACCGCGGCGGCCGTGGTCCGCGCGGCCGTCGGCGAGGGCGTCGCCGCCCACCAGCCCGCCGACCCCGACCGGGCGGTCCGCCACGCCATGTGGCAGCCCGTCTACGCGGGCGGAGCGGATTCATGACACCGCCCGGCGCCGGCGCGACCCCGGACGGCGACGCCCGGGACGACCCCGCCCCGAAGATCCGCGACATACCCGTCGGACTGCACGCGACCGGCACTCGGCGGGAGACCGACTCGATGGGCGCCGTCGACGTCCCGGCCGACCGCTACTGGGGTGCGCAGACCCAGCGCTCGCTGATCCACTTCTCCATCGGGGACGACCGGATGCCCAAGGCCGTCTACCACGCCTACGGCTACGTCAAGAAGGCCGCCGCGATCGTCAACGGGCGGGCCGGACGGCTGCCGGCCTGGAAGGCCCGCCTGATCGAGAAGGTGGCGGACGAGGTCATCGCCGGCGAACTCGACGACCACTTCCCGCTGTACGTGTGGCAGACCGGGTCGGGGACGCAGTCCAACATGAACACCAACGAGGTGATCGGCAACCGCGCCATCCAACTCGTCGGCGGCGAACTGGGCAGCAAGACACCCGTCCACCCCAACGACCACGTCAACATGGGGCAGTCCTCCAACGACACCTTCCCCACCGCCATGCACATCGCCGCGATCAAGGCCGTCCGCGAGCGCCTGCTGCCCAGCGTGCGGGAACTCCGGCAGGCGATCGAGGCCAAGGCCGAGCAGTGGCACGACGTGGTCAAGACCGGCCGCACCCATCTGGAGGACGCCGTGCCGCTCACCGCCGGACAGGAGTGGTCCGGCTACGCCCACCAGCTCGAGCAGGCGGCCGGCCGGCTCACCGGATCCGCGGAGGGGCTGTACGAGCTGGCCATGGGCGGCACCGCGGTCGGGACCGGGCTCAACGCCCCGCCCGGATTCGGCGAGCGGGTCGCCGCCGAGATCGCCTCCGCGACCGGCCTCCCGTTCACCACGGCCGAGAACAAGTTCGCGGCCCAAGGCGGTCTGGACGCCATGGTCGGCGCCTCGGCCGGGCTGAGGGCGCTGGCCGTGCCGTTGATGAAGATCGCCAACGATATCCGCTGGCTGGCCTCCGGACCCCGCTGCGGCCTGGCGGAACTGAGCCTCCCGGCGAACGAGCCGGGCTCCTCGATCATGCCGGGCAAGGTCAATCCGACCCAGTGCGAGGCGATGGTCATGGTCTGCATCCAGGTGCTGGCCGAGGACACCGCCGTCGCCTTCGCCGGCTCACAGGGCAACTTCGAGCTCAACGCCATGCGCCCGGTCGTCATCAACAACTTCCTGCACGCGGCCACCATCCTCGCCGACGCCTGCACCAAGCTGCGCCAGTACTGCGTCGAGGGCACGCGGCTCAACCGCGACCAGATCGACAGGTACGTCGACCGGTCACTGATGCTCGTCACCGCGCTCTCACCGGTCATCGGCTACGACAAGGCCTCGGCCATCGCCCACAGAGCCGACGACGAGGGCACCACCCTGCGCGAGGCCGCACTGGCCTCCGGCTACGTCACCGCCGAGGAATTCGACCGCGTCGTCGACCCGGCCGCCATGGTCGGCGCGGCCGGGCGGCACGGGTGAACACGCCGTCACGCTTCGGACCCGCCCGCCGGACGGGAGATCGCCGGGCCAGGTTTCGCTCGGCTGGGGCACATTGGAACCATGCACATACGGCAGCGCCTCGACCGGCCGCGGCAGCTGTGGCGCTCGCGCCACGCGCTGGTGGCGATTCCACTGGTGCTGATCGTCGCGATCACCCTGGGGGACATCCACTCGCCGGAATCCGTCCACCTCGGCCCGCTGCTCGTCGTGGCCCCCGCCATCACCACCTCGTTCGGCGGTTACCTGCTGACCGGACTGATCGGGGCGCTGGCGGTGGGAGCGGAGGTGATCATCGCGGTGGTCCAGGGCGGAGTGGGCAGCACCAACCACATCTCGCAGCTCGTCGCGCTCGCGATCCTCTCGGTCTTCGCCATGGTGGTGTGCTTCTTCCGGGACCGGCAGAAGGCGGAGCTGGCCCAGGTGCGGTCCGTGTCCGAGGCCGCCCAGAGAGCTTTGCTGCGCCCGCTGCCCGACCACCTCGGCGACCTGCACATCGCCTCCTCGTACCTGGCGGCCGAGAAGGAGGCGTGCATCGGCGGCGACCTGTACGCGGTGACGCGCACCGGAGACCGTACACGGGTGATCGTCGGCGACGTGCGGGGAAAGGGGCTGGCCGCGATCGGGGAGGCGGCCACGCTGCTCGGCTCGTTCCGGGAGGCCGCGCACCACCACGCCACGCTGCCCGCCCTCGCGGAGGCCCTGGACCGCAGCGTCTGCCGCTACCTCACCGAATTCCCGGAAGCGGACGGGGAGGCCCAGGAGCACTTCATCACGGCGCTGCTGCTGGAGATCCCCGAGCACAGCCCCGTGGCACGGGTCGTCCACTGCGGGCACCCGCCGCCTTTCCTGATCAGGCACGGTGACGTCATCTCCGTGACGAGTCCCCGCCCGGCGCCTCCGCTGGGCATGTCGGGACTCCGGCCGGACGCCTACGACACGCATGCCTTCTCGTTCCACCCCGGTGACACCCTGCTCCTCTACACCGACGGCGTCGTGGAGGCCCGCGACCGCGGCCGGGTCTTCTACCCGCTGCGGGAACGGGTCGCGCAGTGGACCAAGTGCGGACCCAGGACACTGGTGCAGCGCGTGGAACAGGATCTTCTCGCCCACACCGACGGGGCTCTCGGTGACGACGCCGCCATCCTCGCCATCCGGCGCGCGCCCGTGCCGCACACCGGCCTCCACCTCAGTCATCGGGTGCACGAAGCAGTCTGACGTGGCGCAGGAACGCGGCGACCGCGGGAGACAGGTCGCCGCGCGGATGGACGACTCCGACGGTCCAGGCCGGCGCGTGCGCGGTGAAGGGGCGGACCGGGAGTTCCGGGAACCGGGCCGCGAGCGACGGGGGCATGATGCACACACCGAGGCCCTGACGGACGAGATCGGCGGCCGCGAGCAGGTCGTTCACCTCGAACGTGACGGTGCGTTCCAGGGACGCCGCCCGGAAGGCCCTGTCGACCTCGTGCCGCACCGCCCAGCCCGGAGAGAAGTCCACCAGCGGCAGCCCGGCGGCCTCGGCCAGGGTCACCGGACCCTCGGACGGCAGACCGTCCGGCGTCGGCGCCGTCACCAGGACCATCTCCTCCCGTGACAGCAGCCGGGTCGAAAGACCACGCGGCACCGGGGTGTCCAGAGCGGTCACGGCCAGGTCGACGGCACCGTCGCGCAGCGCCCGCGGGATGTCCGCGGCCGGGGCCTGGCGCAGCCGCACCACCACGCCCGGATGCTCCCGGTGGAAGTCCGCCAGTGCCGTCGCGAGGCCGCCGTGCAGCCCTTGCATCACACCGATCGTGATCTCCCCGTGCAACTCGCCCTGCGCGAGGTCGACGGCGGCCCTGGCCTCCTCGGCAGCGCGCAGGGCGGCGCGCGCGGCCGGCAGGAAGGCGCGCCCCGCGGGGGTCAGCGACACCCGGTGGGTGGTGCGGTGGAACAGCGCCGCGCCCAGTTCGCGTTCCAGGGCGCGGACCGCGCTGGAGACCGCTGACTGCGCGACGTGCAGCCGCCGGGCCGCGGCGCTGAACCCGCCTTCTTCGGCGACCGCGACGACGACCTTCATCTCCCGAAGATCCATGGCCGGCCTTCCCTTGGCCATCTCCCGCACAGATAACCATCATCTTGGATTATCTCCGCACAACGGGAAAAAAAGGATCCGCCGGGTCGTTGGCATCAGAAGGCGGTGAACGACGCGAACGAAGGACCGAGGCCGTTCCACCGCCACCGGAATCCACCGTCGAGACAGTCGAGGACGGGAGTGCTCTCATGCCGCCGACGTCGGCCACGGGTCCGCGTACGGACCGCGCGTCCGCCCCGAAGACCCGGGCGCCCGAGCGTCCGGACACCGTGTTCCGGTACGGCGCGGGGTTCTGGACGGTCGCCGCGGTGTTCGTGACCGCGATGGCGTTCTCCACCGTTCCCACACCGCTTTATCCCCTGTACGAGGCCCATGACGGGTTCTCCACGTTCACGGTCACGGTCGTGTTCGCCGTCTACGCGGTCGGAGTGCTGATCAGCCTGCTGCTCGCCGGGCACGTCTCGGACTGGCTGGGCCGCAAGAAGGTCATGACGTCGGCCCTGGCATTGGAACTGCTCGCCGCCGCCCTGTTCCTGTCCGCGCCGGCCCTGCCGGTACTGGTCGTCGCCCGGCTGGTCACCGGTCTCGGCGTCGGCATACTGACGGCGACCGCCACCGCCTATCTTCAGGAGCTGCACAGCGCCCACCGGCCCGGCGCCTCGGCACGGCGGTTCGAGATCGTGTCGACCGCGGCCAACATCGGCGGACTCGGCCTCGGACCCATCGCCGCCGGAGCGCTCGCCCAGTACCTGGGCGCGCCGCTCCGGCTGCCGTACGCGGTCTTCTTCGTGCTGCTGCTGACCGGCGCGGCCGCCATAGCGCTGATGCCCGAGACCGTCGACAAGCCCGCGGTCAGGCCGGCCTACCGCCCGCAGCGAGCCGGGATCGCCCTCGGCGACCCCGGATTCCTCGCCGCCGCGGCGGCCGGGTTCACCTCCATGGCCGTGTTCGGCCTGTTCACCTCCGTGGTCCCCGGATTCGTCGGCGGGACCCTGCACCACCCGTCCCGGGCGCTCGCCGGACTGGTCGTGTCCGCGGTGTTCGCAGCCGCGGCGGCGGCCCAGACGGGCACCGGCCGGCTCGGCGCCCGGGCGCGTTGGCGCATCGGGCTGCTCGCCCAGGCCGTGGGCATGGCCGTCCTCACGGTCGGCATCCGCCTCGCCAGCCTGCCCGTGTTCCTGCTCGCCGGGATCATCGCCGGGGCCGGCGCGGGCGTCCTGTTCAAGTCCGCCGTCGGGCAGGTGGCCGGCACGGCGGCGCCGGCTCGGCGCGGCGAGGCCCTCGCCGGTCTGTTCCTCGCCTCCTACCTCGGTCTGGCACTGCTTCCCGTCGGCCTCGGCGCGGCCAGCCGCACCATGAGCCTGTCCGACGCGACGACGTGGTTCACCGTCGTCGTCCTCGCGCTGCTCGTCGCCGTCGCCGTACGCGGTCGCCGCCAGGAACCCACCGCGGCCGGCGAGCCCGCTCCACGGAACGGGCGATGAACCCTGCCGGGCAGCGCCCATGGGCCCCCTCGGCTCCGGACCGTCGGCCACGACCGGGCACACGGCAACCACCGCCCGGACGGCGCCGAGCAACGGGCCCGCGACACGGCTCGGACACGGAACCGGACGACATGCTCACCGCGCGGTGGTGACGTGTGCCGAGCCCGTGCGAAAGCCTGTGAGGGAGCCCTGTGTGAGACCCCTCGAGAGACGAGAACGTGCCATGGAGTTCATTCACGAGACGCTGCCGCAGCGAGTGGTGTTCGCACCGGGTGGGGCGGCGGGCGCGGTGGCCGGCGAGGTCGCGGCGCTGGGGGCGCGGAAGGCCATGCTGATCGCTTCCGACCGCGAGGCGGCCCTGGTCGACCCGATCGCGCGGGAGATCCCGGTCGCCGTGCGCCACGACGAGGTCGTGATGCACGTGCCGGTCGAGGCAAGGACTTCGAGCAGCAGGCCCCGGGCACCGCCACCCCGGACGGCCGCAGGATCGGGGGCACCTGGTCGAAGGTGCGCTTCGACATCGTCCTGGCAACCGCCGACGCCTGAGCGAAGCTCAAGCAGCATTTCACAGAAGGTATTTGACGAACCATCATGTCTGCCAGGGCGGCCTCGGCGCGCCAGGCGGCGAGGGAGACACCGACGACGGCGTTGGCGCTCAGCCGTGACTTGGTGCCGGTGCCGTCCAGTTCGATCAGTGCCCGGTCGACGTCGCGGCCGAGGCGAAGCCGCGGCCGGTCAGGGCCTGGGCGATCTCGTCGTTGACGTGCCCGACCGCCCCCAGAACGCCCTGCCCGCCGTATCGGAACCGGTCGCCGTCGCGCAGTTCGACGGCCTCCCGGGTGCCGGTGGACGCACCGGAGGGGACGCCGGCCCGGACCCGGGTCCCGTCGCCCGCGGTGAGGGTGACGGCGAGGGTGGGGCGGGCGCGGGAGTCGAGGATCTCCACGGCGTGCAGCCGACTGATCCGCAAGGTCATGGCCTTGTTCCCTTCGGATCCTTCGGGAACGGTCCCGGAACGTTCCTCAGCCGTGGACGGGCGCCTGCTCGCCGCCGGCACGGGCGCGGGAGGCTTCGATCTCCGCGTAGGCCTGCTCGCGGCCCTCCCAGTGCGAGCCCTCGACGGACTTGCCGGGTTCCAGGTCCTTGTACACCTCGAAGAAGTGGGTGATCTCCAGCCGGTCGAAGAGGGGGATGTCGTCGATGTCCTGCACGTCCGCGTACCGCGGATCGTGCGCGGGGACGCAGAGGATCTTCTCGTCCGGGCCGCGTTCGTCCTTCATGGCGAACATGCCCACCGCCCGGCACTCGATGGTGCAGCCGGGGAACGTCGGCTCGCCGGTCAGCACCAGCGCGTCCAGCGGGTCGCCGTCGCGGCCCAGCGTGCCGTCGATGTAGCCGTAGTCCGCCGGATACTGGGTGGAGGTGAACAGCAGCCGGTCGAGCCGGATGCGGTGCAGTTCGTGGTCCATCTCGTACTTGTTCCGGGACCCCTGGGGGATCTCAACGATCACGTCGAACTCCATGGTGTCCTCCTGGTGGCGGAAGCCGTCTCGCCGTGCGGCACCAGGGCGTGCGGCCGTACGTGCCGGGCGGGCATGGGCGGACCGGGCCGTGGCCGGGGAGCGAGGGCCGGTCGGAGTGGGCATCGTTCCTCCTGGTCACATCCGTTGGACCAGGGACCGTCAGCGGCGTCATGCCGCGGTTTCGGTGAGCCCCATCACCGACGCTCGGCGCGTTCTGCGGGTGCCCGGCGGATCGCCGTGGCCGGCATCCAGCGTACGTCGCACAGGCCTCGTCGACACCGCGACCAGGTCGGCGACGCCGTGCGTCACGCCGGGCACGCGTTCCCGAGCGCCCTCCATGGCGTAGCCCCGACCCCGGGCGGCGGCGATCCTCTTCATCGGCGGCCCGTCCCTCCACCGGCCATCGGCCGCGCCGCCCCGCACAATGCTCCCGATCACGCCGGTCCGGGTTCCCGCCACCCCTGGATGCGCATCGCGGTCCGCGTGGCGCGCGGAAGGCCGCTGCGGGCGGCCGGGGGCGGCCTACCCCTCGCCGGTCTTGGGTCGGGGGATTGTCCTGGACGAACTCACCCGGCAACTGGTCGGTGACCGCGTCCAGTTCGGTCCCGATCCGTCGACGCACACCTACTGCGCGCCGGGCGGCATGATCGGCAACAACTTCTGCGGGGCGTCCGCCGAGGTGCAGGAGTTCCTGCCCGTCGACCGTGTCCGCGGGACCGGCCCCCGCACACGGCGGGTGGTGACGGCACCACCCCCGACCCGTCGGCCGGCGCGGTCCGGCGTGAGTGCCGTGACGCGTCGGCCGACGTGGCCGCCGAGGGGGGGCGGAAGAGCGGCGTCTAACGCCGACCGGCCATGGCGGCCGGGAGCGCCGCTCGCGCCGTCTCGGCGCAGGTCACCGGGCGGCTCCGAACTCCTGGGTCCAGTAGTTGCCGGGCTGGGCGAGACCGACGCCGATCTCCTTGAAGGAGCAGTTGAGGATGTTCGCCTTGTGGCCGGCGCTGGACATCCAGCCCGCCATGACCTGCTCGGGAGTGGCGTAGCCGTAGGCGACGTTCTCGCCGTAGGTCTGCCAGCTGTAGCCGGCGCGCGTGATGCGGTCGCCCGGGGCGGAGCCGTCGGACCCGGTGTGCGACATGTTCTGGTGGGCCGCCATGTCCTCGCTGTGTGCCTGGGCGGCCTTGGTCAGCTTCTCGTTCACGGTCAGCGCCGAGCAACCGACCTTGGAACGCTCGGCGTTGACGAGTTCCACGACGCGAGCCGTGGCCCCGGACGACGTGCTGGTGTCATTGGACGCACTCGGTTCGGCGGGCGCACTGGCCTCCGGCGCACTCGGCTCGGCGGGCGCACTGGCCTCCGGCGCACTCGGCTCGGCGGGCGCACTGGCCTCCGGCGCACTCGGTTGGCTGGGGGCGGCCGGCTCGGCCGGGGACTCCGGCGAAACGGGGCCGACCGGGGAGACGGGGTTGCCCTGCCGGTTCCAGCCCGGGTGGCCCTGCCGGTTCCAGCCGTGGTTGCCCTGCTGGTTCCCGGCGCCGTAGGAGGGGCGCTCTCCGGGGGCGGACGGCTGGTTGCAGGCCAGTGCGGTGGAAGGTATGGCGACGGCGCCCGTGGCGACGGCGGCGACGACTATGCGCCGGTAGTGCTGCTTCTTGCGGTGCGTGCCCATTGCGTGACCTCGCTCGGGGTGGGGGGTCGTCATTCTCTGGACGGCTCCGCAAAGGGCGCAAAGGGCCCTTGTTACTACTTGACCTCGTACTTTCGCGAAACCCTTGCGAAAGCGAATGCAGGCGTGCTGCTCCCGGCCACCGTGGCCGCCGGATTCCTGGCACGCCGTCAGAAGGCCCCGGGCGGCGCGGGACGAGCGAGGGTGGCGGGGGAGGGGGGTGCCGCCGGGCCCGTAATGACGCGCTCTGCACGAAGACGGACAAATCCCATATGTCGCCGGAGCGGCATCTACTAAGCGGCCCGCTTAGTTACGGGAATGATGTGATGGATGTCACGGAATAACGGTTTCGTGACCATGTTCCACGTGATGCGTCGCCGGGTCCCGCGTGATGCGAGGGGGCGCGGCGACACGCTGGACCTTCACCCCTCGTTTTCTTGAGTCGTTCGTGTTTACGGCGTAGGTTCGGCGCATGACCGGACCTCGGACCGAGTCCACAGCCGGGGAGCTTCGTGACGCCGGCCTGCGCGTGACCGCCGTGCGGGTGGCACTGCTCGAGACCGTACGGGCAGGTGATCACCTCGATGTCGAGGCGATCGCCTCCGGGACGCGCGAGCGCGTGGGTCACGTCTCCCTGCAAGCCGTCTACGAGGCGCTGCGCGCGCTCACCGCGGCGGGACTCGTGCGCCGTATCGAACCGGCCGGCAGCCCGGCCCGGTTCGAGGGGCGCGTCGGGGACAACCACCACCACGTCGTGTGCCGCTCGTGCGGTGTCGTCGCCGACGTCGACTGCGCCGTCGGCGACGCTCCCTGTCTGGCCGCGTCCGAGGACCACGGCTTCTCGATCCACGAGGCCGAGGTCAACTACTGGGGCCTGTGCCCCGCCTGTTCCACCTCCGGCAGTACCTGAGCTCGCGATCCGCCCAGTCCGGAAGGAAGACCATGTCCGAGAACCCCGATGCAATCGTGACCGACGCGAAGACGGAGGGCACAGGCGGCTGCCCGGTCGCGCACGGTCGTGCGGCGCACCCCACCCAGGGCGGTGGAAACCGCCAGTGGTGGCCGGAGCGCCTCAACCTGAAGATCCTTGCCAAGAACCCCGCGGTGGCCAACCCCCTCGGCGAGGACTTCGACTACGCCGAGGCGTTCAAGAGCCTCGACCTCCCGGCCGTCAAACGGGACGTGGCCGAGGTGCTGACCACCTCGCAGGACTGGTGGCCCGCCGACTTCAACCACTACGGCCCCTTCATGATCCGGATGGCGTGGCACAGCGCCGGCACCTACCGGATCAGCGACGGCCGGGGCGGCGCCGGTGCGGGCCAGCAGCGCTTCGCACCGCTCAACAGCTGGCCGGACAACGGGAACCTGGACAAGGCCCGCCGCCTGCTGTGGCCGGTGAAGAAGAAGTACGGCCGGAACCTCTCGTGGGCCGACCTCATGATCCTCGCCGGCAACGTCGCCCTGGAGTCGATGGGCTTCAAGACCTTCGGGTACGCGGGCGGCCGTGAGGACGTGTGGGAGCCCGAGGAGGACGTCTACTGGGGTCCCGAGACCACCTGGCTCGGCGACGAGCGCTACACCGGCGACCGCGAGCTGGAGAACCCGCTCGGCGCGGTCCAGATGGGCCTGATCTACGTCAACCCCGAGGGCCCGAACGGCAATCCGGACCCGATCGCCGCGGCCCGCGACATCCGTGAGACGTTCCGCCGGATGGCGATGAACGACGAGGAGACGGTCGCCCTGATCGCGGGTGGCCACACCTTCGGCAAGACCCACGGCGCGGGCCCCGCCGATCACGTCGGCCCCGCCCCCGAGGGTGCCTCGATGGAGGAGCAGGGCCTGGGCTGGCGGAGCACCTACGGTACCGGCAAGGGCGGCGACGCGATCACCAGCGGCCTGGAGGGCATCTGGACGGACACGCCCACCACCTGGGACAACAGCTTCTTCCAGATCCTGTTCGGCTATGAGTGGGAGCTGTTCAAGAGCCCGGCCGGCGCCTACCAGTGGCGGCCGAAGGGCGGCGCGGGCGCGGACACCGTCCCCGACGCCCACGACCCCTCCAGGCGGCACGCGCCCACGATGCTGACGACGGACCTCTCGCTGCGCGTCGACCCGGCCTACGAGCCGATCTCGCGCCGCTTCATGGAGAACCCGGAGGAGTTCGCGGACGCCTTCGCGCGCGCGTGGTTCAAGCTGACCCACCGCGACATGGGTCCGGTCGTGCGCTACCTCGGCCCGGAGGTTCCGGCGCAGACGCTGCTGTGGCAGGACCCGCTGCCCGAGGCGGAGTACGAGCAGATCGACGCCGGGGACGCCGCCCAGCTCAAGGCCAGGATCCTCGACTCGGGTCTGTCCGTGCCGCAGCTGGTGTCCACCGCGTGGGCGTCGGCCTCCACCTTCCGCGGCAGCGACAAGCGCGGCGGTGCCAACGGCGCACGTATCCGGCTTCAGCCGCAGAGCGGCTGGGAGGTCAACGACCCCGACGAGCTGGCGACGGTGCTGCGCACCCTGGAGCAGGTCCAGGAGTCCTTCAACGCCGCCCAGAGCGGCGGCAAGCGGGTCTCGCTGGCCGACCTGATCGTGCTCGCCGGTGGTGCGGCCGTCGAGCGGGCCGCCAAGGAGGCCGGCTTCGACGTCGAGGTGCCCTTCACCCCGGGCCGCGTGGACGCCTCGCAGGAGCAGACCGACGCGGAGTCCTTCGCCGCGCTGGAGCCCACCGCCGACGGCTTCCGCAACCACTACGGGAAGGGCAACCGGCTGCCGGCCGAGTACCTGCTGCTCGACCGGGCGAACCTGCTGACCCTGAGCGCCCCCGAGATGACGGTCCTCGTCGGTGGTCTGCGCGCCCTCGGCGCCACGTACAAGGGCTCGCAGCTCGGTGTCCTCACCGCGACGCCCGGCGTGCTGACCAACGACTTCTTCGTCAACCTGCTCGACCTGGGCACGACGTGGAAGGCGACGTTCGAGGACGCCGCTGCCTTCGAGGGCCGCGACGCCGCCACCGGCGAGGTCAAGTGGACGGGCAGCCGTGCCGACCTCGTCTTCGGGTCCAACTCCGAGCTGCGCGCGCTCGCGGAGGTCTACGCGAGCGACGACGCGAAGGAGAAGTTCGTCGAGGACTTCGTCGCGGCGTGGGTCAAGGTCATGAACCTCGACCGGTTCGACCTCGCCTGATCGCGCATGGCCACAACTGAACACGCCTGATCACGCCTGACTTCGGCTGATCATGGCATCGAGGCCGGCCGGCCCGCTCCGGCCGGCCTCGACATGTTTCCGCCTCCCCGCGTACCAGAATCTTGTTTCGTCCTACATCCAAGTGCATAATGCACTTATGCATAAGCGGGTTATGGACCCAGTGGGTTCCGAGGCGTCGCCCGAGGACCTGATGATCGCCGTCGAGCAGATGGTGCGCTACGTACGCCGCAGCGCCACCTCCGGCGGACTGAGCACGGCCGCCTCCTCGGCACTGTCCCGGCTGGGCCGCGAGGGCCCCTACCGGCTGACCGAGCTGGCGCGGGCGGAGAGCGTGTCCCAGCCCAACATGACCCAGCTCGTGACCCGGCTGGAGCGGGCGGGCCTGGTACGGCGCACCGCCGACCACAGCGACGGCCGGGGCGTGCTGGTGGAGGCCACCGACGCCGGTCTCGAACTCTTCCGGCAGCGCCGCGCCGAACGCGCCCGGGCCCTGCAGCAGCTCGTGGAGGAACTGCCCGAGGCCGAGCAGCGGGCGGTGCGGGTCGCGCTGCCGGCCCTGGCCCGCGTCATCGAGGACCGCCAGGCGCGCTCCTGACCCGCCGCGCCACCACCGCTCACCTCAGCCCACCTCACAGGAGAGGCGCACATGAGTGCACCGCACGGAAAGGCCGCCGGTCATGGAAAGGCCGCCAGCCCTTTCAAACAACCCAAGGCCGTCTGGGCCGTCGCGTTCGCCTGCGTCATCTCGTTCATGGGCATCGGCCTGGTCGACCCGATCCTGCCCGCCCTGGCCGAGAGCCTGCACGCCACGCCCAGCCAGGTCTCCCTGCTGTTCAGCAGCTACCTGATCGTCACCGCGGTCGCGATGCTGATCGTCGGCTGGTTCTCCAGCCGCTTCGGAGCCAAGCGCACCCTCGTCACCGGCCTGGCCGTCATCGTCGTCTTCGCCGCCCTGGCCGGCTCCTCGGGCTCCATCAACGGCATCGTCGGCTTCCGCGCCGGCTGGGGGCTGGGCAACGCCCTGTTCATCGCCACCTCGCTGGCCGTCATCGTCGCCTCGGCCAGCGGCGGCTTCGGCGGCGCGATCATCCTCTACGAGACCGCGCTCGGCCTCGGCATCGCCGTGGGCCCGCTGCTCGGCGGCGAACTGGGCGCCATCAGCTGGCGCGGCCCCTTCTTCGGCGTCGCCATCCTCATGGCCGTCGCGCTCATAGCCACCCTGGCCTTCGTCCCGAACCTGCCGAAACCGGAACGCCGCACCTCGCCCCTCGCCCCCCTCAAGGCACTGCGCCACCGCGGCCTGCTGACCATGGGCATCATGGCCCTGCTGTACAACTGGGGCTTCTTCACCATGCTCGGCTACGCGCCGTACCCGATGGAGCTCGGCGCCCACCAGCTCGGGCTGGTCTTCACCTGCTGGGGCCTGCTCGTGGCCGCCTTCAGCGTCTTCTTCGCCCCGCGCCTTCAGGCCCGCTACGGCACCGCCCCCGTCCTCTACGCCAACCTGCTCGGCCTGAGCATCGTGATGGCCGTCATCGCGGCCGGGGTCGCCAGCCCCACCGTGGTCATCGTGGCGGTCATCGTCAGCGGCGCGTTCATCGGCATCAACAACACCCTGACCACCCAGGCCGTCATGCTCGTCTCCCCGGTCGAGCGGCCCGTCGCCTCCTCCGCGTACGGCTTCCTGCGGTTCATCGGCGGCGGCCTGGCACCCTACGTCGCCGGCAAGCTCGCCGACGCCACCGACCTCAGTGTCCCGTTCTACCTCGGCGCCGCCACCTTCCTCCTCGCCATTCCGGTGCTGGCCTTCGGCCACCGGCTGCTGCGGGAGGCCGAGACGCGCACCGGTGAAGGGGAGCCCGTCACACCGACGTTCACGTCCGTCGGCACCGCGGCGCCCACCGGCACGCCGCCCGTGATCGTCGCCGTCGGCGCCCACGAAGGGGCAGCCGTGATCGTCGACGCCGCGGCACGGCTCGCCCGGGACACCGGCAGCCCCCTGGAGGTCGTGCACGTCCAGCAGACCGCCGTCGTCGAGGAACAGGCGGCCGACGCCGAGGACTTCGCGCAGGCCCACGCCACCGTCACCGCCCACCTCGACCGGCTCGCCGCCCATGGCGTCGTCGCGCGGGGCCAGATCCTCGGCAGCGTCGGCGACCACGCGGCGGCCGGCCGCGCCCTGGCCCGGCACGCCGCCGAGGTGGGCGCGCGTGCCGTGGCGGTGGGCCGTTCGCCGCGCGGCCCGCTCGCTCAGTTCGCCGACGGCAGTTTCACCGCGGCCCTGACCCACGCCGCCACCTGCACCGTGGTCCTCGTCGACCCCGGCAGCGAGCCGCGGCCGCTGACCGCGGCCATGTTGCCGGAACTCCGGGGCGCGGCGGGCTGACCGGCGCCGGATCCCCGGACGGGGACCGCGAGGCGGCCGTCCGCCGCGCGGTCCCCGTCCGCGGGGCGGACGTCACCGGTCGTGTGGCGCGCGCCGCGTGCGTGAGCGGGGGTCGACGGCCAGGGAGCCCGCGGTGACCTCCTCGGGGCCGGATTCCGGCCGGTCGTGCCGGTCGCCGAGGAACGCGTCGCCGTACAGGTCCTCGAGCCAGGAGGACTGGTAGATTGTGTCGAGGTAGCGCTCCCCGAGGTCCGGGGCGATGGCCACGGCGGTCAGGGCGCGGGCGTCGTTGCGCGACAGCCAGTCCATCGCGCCGCTGACCACCGTCCCGGTGGACCCGCCGAACAGGAAGCCGCGCCGGGCCAGTCGGTGGCAGGCGCGAATGGTGTCCGCCTCCTCGACCCGGACCACCTCGTCGACGAAGGACTCGTCGAGCAGCGGCGGGCGCATGCTCATGCCCAGGCCGGGGATCATCCGCCGGCCCGGCTTGCCGCCGAAGGCCACCGAGCCGACGGTGTCCACCGCAACGATCCGCACCGGCCGGTGCCACTCGCGGAAGAAGCGGGCACAGCCCATCAGCGTGCCCGTGGTGCCCGAGCCGACGAACAGCACGTCGAGACGGGGGAACTGGAGGGCGATCTCCGGCGCGGTCTTGCGGTAGTGGGCCCCCCAGTTGTTCGGGTTGGTGTACTGGCTGAGCCAGACGTACCGCTCGTCGGAGGCGCACAGCGCGCGGACGTAGTCGATCCGCGCGCCGAGGAAGCCGCCGTTGGCATCCAGGTCGGCGATGACGTGCACCTCGCTGCCCAGCGCCTCCATCAGCAGCCGTGCGGACAGGTTGCAGCGGGAGTCCGTCACGCAGAGGAACCGGTAGCCCTTGCTGGCGGCGATCATGCTGAGCGCCACACCGAGGTTGCCCGACGAGGACTCGATGAGGATCGAGCGGGGCGTCAGGAGGCCGTCCCGTTCCGCGGCCTCCACCATCTCTGTCGCGGCCTTCATCTTGATCGAGCCGGCGAAGTTGAAGCCCTCGCACTTCAGGTAGAGCGAGCGCCCGAATGTCGGCCGGAGATCAACATAGAGTTGGCCTTCGTTGAAGGCGTGGGGGGCTGAGATGACGGGCACGCTGGCCTCCTGATGCCTGGGCCGAGGGTAGGAACGTTCAGCCGTATCGGCGCAGCTCATGGAAGAAGTCGTCGATGACGTGCAGGTTTCCGGCGCGGGCCACCTCGTCGTAGACGTACTTGCCGACGGCGAGGTCGAGGATCCCCAGGCCGAACGGCGAGAAGATCACCGGCCGGTCGGTGGGCGGATCCACCCGCCCGGTCATGACGTCGTCGAGGGTGCCGTGCAGGAAGTCCCGGCCGCCGGTGAGCTGCTCGGTCAGGTGCGGCGAGGTGCCGGCCTTCAGGCAGTGCTCGACGTCGTCGACGAAGTTGGCCGCGGAGAGCAGCACCTGGGGGGCGAGATCGCGCAGCGACACGTGCAGGACGACCGGATGGTGGGTGAACCAGGCCGGGTCGGTGACGTGCGGCTCGCCGGCGATCGTCGCGAAGACCACCAGGTCGCTGGAGCGGATCAGGTCCTCGGCGCTCTCGTGGACGGTGACCTCGGGGGCGTGCCCGGGGGCACCGGTCTGGCGCAGGTAGCCGCAGAACCCGGCGGAGCTGTCGGCGGACACGTCGTACACGCCGACGCTGTCGAAGCTGAAGCCGGTGCCGGTCAGGAAGGTGTGGATGTAGCGCGCGATCAGGCCGGTGCCGAAGAAGCCGACCCGGGTGGGGCGGGGCCGGTTGCGGGTGAGCCAGTCGGCGGCCAGCGCCGCGGACGCGGCGGTCCTGGTGGCGCTGATGATGGAGCTCTCCAGGCAGGCGAACGGGTAGCCGGTGTCGTGGTCGTTGAGGACCAGGACCGCCGAGGCCCGGGGCAGGCCGGCGCCGACGTTGGCCGGGAAGCTGGAGATCCACTTCAGTCCGTCCACGCCCGCCGACCCGCCGACGGAGGCCGGCAGCGCGATGATCCGCGCCGTGGGACGGTCGGTGAAGCGCAGGAAGTACGACGGCGGGTTCACCGTGCTGCCGGAGCCGTGCAGCCGGTACGTCGCCTCGACCAGCTCCGTGAGCTGCTTCTCACGCCCTTCGAGCGCTTGCCGGACCTGGGCGCCGGAGATCACGGCGAAGGTCGGCACCGGGGTGGGCCGGGAGGTGGTCGGGTCGGTGGCGGGGGAGGTCACGGGGGTCATCGCCGGATTCCCTTCGGGGTCGGGCCGTACTCGGCCAGGCGCTGGGGCTCGGCCATGGCGACGAGTACCTGTCGGTCACCGGTGAAGGCCTCCCTGCTGTGCGCGGTGCGGATGTTGTCGACCAGCATCAGGTCGCCGGACTGCCAGGGCTCGCGTTGGGTGTGTGCCTCGTAGGTCTCGTTGAGCAGCTGCACGACCTCCTCGCCGATCGGTGCGCCGTCGCCGAAGAGGGTGTTGAACGGCAGCCCGTCCGCGCCGTACTCGTCCACCAGGTACTCGCGCACCTCCGGGGCCAGCGTCCACTCGTTGAGGAAGGCGATCTGGTTGAACCAGCAGCGCCGGCCGGTGACCGGGTGCCGGACCACGGCGCAGCGCCGCTGCCGGGTGCGCAGGCCGCCGTCCGGCTGCCAGGCGAACTCGATGGCATGGGCGCGGCAGTAGTTCTCGACGGTCTCGCGGTCGTCGGTGCCGAACGACTCCGCCAGGGACGCCCCGATCTCGTCGTTGTAGCTGCGGGTGAGCAGCCAGCCCTCACGCTCGAAGCGCTCGGTCAGCTCCGCGGGCAGCGCGTTCAGCACCGCCTCCGCGTCGGCCACCGCGGTCGCCCCGCCCCCGGCGGGCGCGGTCGGGCACGCGAACAGCATCAGCCCGGGCACCTTCAGCGCGTAACTCAGCTCGTGGTGCATGCACATGGGCTGGTTGGCGGGCCAGGCGGTGGAGGAGTACAGACCGGGGCCGTAGGACTCGCGGGGGGCGAAGGCCTCCCGTTCCGGCATCAGCGGGCCGGCCAGTTCCGTGAAGACGGCGGAGATCTGCTCGGGCTCCCGCAGTCCCAGGCCGCGTACGAGCACGGCTCCGTGCTCGGCGACCCGGGCCCGCAGTGTCTCGCGGTGCTCGGCCGCCCATCCGGTCGCGTCCGCAGAGGTCTCGACACGCAGGACGGGCGGTCTGTCCGGTCGCAGCTCCACCTCCAGTACCGAAGCCGGGGACGAGAACGACATCTCGGTTTCCTTTCGTTCGTCACCAACGAGGCCGGGGTGGTCCTCAGCGGTGTTCAGGAGGAGGCCAGCAGGTCGGCGGCGTCCAGTACGGCCGCCGCCACCGCGGCCGGGCGGGTGCGTGGGAAGTAGTGGCCGCCGTCGGTGAGTTCACGCAGCGCCACCTGCTCGGCCAGGAACTCCCAGTCCCGCCAGTGGTCCTGGAAGCCCGCGGTGCTCGGGTCATCGGCGGCGACGACCACGGTGACCGGCGCGGCCAGTCTCACCGCCGGCGGCCTGTCCAGGGCGTCGGCGAAGCAGCGGTGCGCCAACACGCAGTCGTGCCGGTAGGCGGCCCCGACGCGCTCGGCGTGCTCCGCGTTCAGCTCGCCGAGTTCCAGGTGGCCGCCGTCCGCACCGAGCCGGGCGGCGATCTCGGCGTCGCCGCGCTCGGTCAACTCGGTGGCTGCGGCGCGTCGTTCGGCGGCCGTGCCGAGCAACTGCGCGCCGAGGAACACCCGGGTCACCTCCACTCCGAGCGCGGAGAGCCTCCGGGCGGTCAGCAGGGCGGGCGCGGTGCCGGAGGAGTGGCCCCAGAGCATGACCCGCTTCAGGCCGCGCCCGGCGATCTCCGTGGCGACCCGCTCCACCACCTGTTCCAACGGCGCGAACGGCTCCTCGCCTGCGGCCAGGTCGTGTCCGGGCAGGTCCACCGCGTGGACGGCGACGCCGCTGCCGGCCAGGGCGCTCGCCAGCGGCTGGAAGTTGACCGCGTTGCCGCCCGCGTGGGGGAAGCACACCAGCGCGCACTCGGGGGAATCCTCGCCCGCCGACAGCGGCTGGAGCAGCTCCGGCCGCTGCCGGGCCGTGCCGTCGAGGCACGCCGCGAGTTCGGCGAGCACCGGGTGCCGGGTGATGTCCTTGAGGGACACCGCGCGGTTCAGGGCGATGGTGAGCTTCACCGCCGACAGGGAGGTCCCGCCGCGGTCGAAGAAGTGGTCCCGTCGGCCGATCGTCTGCCCGGGCAGGCCCAGCAGTTCCGCCCAGGCGGCCGCCAGCCTCCGCTCGGTCGGGGTGCGCGGGGCGTCGTCGGACTCGCCGGAACCGGCTTCCTCCGCCGTCTGCTCGCCCCGTTCGGCCAGCGCGGTCAGCGCCTTGCGGTCGATCTTGCCGTTGGCGGTCAGGGGCAGCCCGTCCTGCCAGTGGAAGGCCGACGGGACCATGTACGCGGGGAGCACGGCACCGAGCGCGTCGCGCAACTCCTCCGGATCGAGTCGCCGGCCGGTGTGGAAGGCGATCAGATGCGTGCTGCGGCCCGCGAGTTCGGCGACGACCACCGCGCCGTCCCGGACCCCGGGAACGCGCAGCAGGGTGTTCTCGATCTCCCCGATCTCGATGCGGAACCCGCGGATCTTGACCTGGCTGTCCCGGCGGCCGAGGAACTCCAGCTTCCCGCCGGGGTGCCAGCGGCCCCAGTCGCCCGCCAGGTACAGCCGCTCGCCCGGCCGGTGCGGGTCCTCGCGGTAGGCCTCACGGGTCCGCTCGGGGTCGTTGACGTATCCGCGTCCCACGCACACGCCGGAGAAGGCGATCAGCCCGGGTGCGCCGAGCGGCACGGGCGAAAGGTGCTCGTCGACCACGTAGACGCGCACGTTGCCGACCGGGCGCCCCAGCAGCACCCGTTCCGGAACCGCGTCCATGACCTCGTGGTTGGTGTCGTCCGAAGTCTCCGTCAGCCCGTAGGCGTTGACCAGCTTGATGCCGGGCTGGAGGGCGAACCAGCGCTGGACGAGTTCCCGCTTCAGCGCTTCGCCGGTCACCGACACGCAGGCCAGGTCGGGCAGTTCGCGCGGGTGCCGCTCCAGGTACGAGGCCACCACCTCCAGATAGGAGGGCACGACCTGCGCCACGGCGACCCGGCCGCGCACCAGCGTGTCGACGAACCGCTCCACGTCCACGACGGCGTCCTGCTCGACCAGCAGGGTCCGCCCGCCCACCAGCAGCGCGGCCAGCAGTTGCCACAGGGAGATGTCGAAGCACTGCGGAGCCGTCTGTGCCACCACCCGCCCGGGACCGATCCCCAGATCGTCGATCTTGGCGTACAGGTGGTTGAGCATGCCGGCGTGCTCGCACATCGCTCCCTTGGGCTCGCCGGTGGAGCCCGAGGTGAAGTAGATGTACGCCAACTGGCCCGGGGAGACCTCCACTCGGAGGTCGTCGTCCGCGTGCTCCTGCGCGTACGCCGTTTCGATCAGCAGCTTCTCGGTCCCCGGCGGCAGCGCGGCCAGCGCCTCGTCCAGGGTGCCGGTGCTGCCCGGCTCGGTCAGCACCAGCCGGCAGCCGGCCCGGGCGAGCGTCGCCTTGATGCGCCCGGCCGGGAAGTGCGGCTCGATCGGCAGATAGGCACCGCCGGCCTTGAACACCGCTAGTACCGCCGCCAGCCAGTCGAGGTTGCGTGCGGTGACCACGGCCACCACGTCCTCCCGGCCCAGACCGCGCTCCAGCAGCGCGCGGGCCAGCCGGTTGGCCCGCGCGTTCAGCTCCCCGTACGTCCACGAGCGCTCGCCGTGCACCGCGGCCACCGCTTCGGGGTGGGCCCGTGCCCGCTCCTCGAAGAGCTCGTGCGCCCGCGCGGACGGCAGTTCCCGATGGGGTCCGGCCAGCCCCTCCAGCTGGTCGCGCGTCTCCTCGGGCGACAGCAGGCTCTGCCGGGTGTGCTCGGCGTCCACGTCGGCGGTCATCAGGCGCAGCGCGGTCAGGTGATAACCGCAGACCCGGGCCGCGGCCTCGGCGTCCAGCACGTCCGTGCGGTACCGCAACCGTGCCGTCAGCAGCCCGTCCCGCTCGCCGAAGGCCATCCGCAGCACCGCCCCGGCGGGCAGGGCGCCGCCCCCGGTGTCCGCCGGGTCGAAGACGGCCTCGAACAACGGTCCTGGGAGTCCCAGCTCCCGGCGCAGCTCGTCCACGGGGAAGTCCCGGTGCGCGAGCAGGGCCGCCGCGACACGGTGGGTGTCGAGCACCAGCCGGCGCCAGGACCCCGGCGCGACGGCCGGCCGGCAGGGCAGCGGGCCGGCGTCGGGGCCCGTGACACAGCCCGTCACCACGTCCTGCTCACCGGACAGCGCGGCCAGCACCTTGGCGTGCGCGGCCAGCAGGACCGTGCTGGACGGCACCCCCAGCTCCGCCGCGAGGGCGCGCACCGCCCGGGCCGTCCCGGCCGGCACGGTCTCCTCGTGTTCGGCGTCACCGGCCACCGGCTCGCGTGCCCACCGCGGAACGGCGGTGAACCCGCCTGCGGTGAGCACCTCGCTCCAGAACTCCCTGTCCGCTGCCACGAGCGCTCCCATTGAATGGCCCTTCCTCATTTCGCCGTCGGCGCGGCGGGGTTTCCGCCCCATTCCGCCTTCGCGGGGACTTCCTCGCCCTTCATGAGGAAGGAATCGGGCGCCAGTACGGCCCCGTCGCCCACCGTCACGCCGTAGTGCACGTGTGCGCCGACCCCGAGGGTGCAGTCGGATCCGAGCCTGGTGTGGTCCGACTTGAAGGTGCCGTCCTCCTGCGAGTGGCACTGGATCTTGCTGCCCACGTTCAGCGTGCAGTCGTCCCCGATGACGGTGAGCGTCCGTTCCGTGATGTAGCAGCCGTCGTCGAAGACCCTGCGGCCGATGCGCACGCCCATCAGGCGCCAGACCAGACGCTTGAAGGGGGTCCCGTTGAACAGCTCGAGCCACTCGTCCGGCACCTTCCACAGCCGCTCGTGCCACCAGAAGTACGGGTCGTAGATGGAGCACAGGCGGGGGCGCAGGGAGCGGAAGACGGCGATGGCCCGTTCCACCAGGATGAAGTAGCCGGCCGTGATGGCGACGGTCAGGGCCAGATAGCCACCGATCACCACGTGACCCAGCGTGCCGTACAGGTCGACGCAGGCCAGACCGACTCCCGTGAGCACGGCGGCGAGCACCCAGCGCAGCAGCAGGAAGAGTGCGATGGAGCGGAGGTTGTAACGGTTCTTGGCGGCGAGGTTGCGGCGCAGGGCGTCGCCCGTCCTGAGGTGGTCGAAGCGGGTGTCGCGCTCCACCGAGCGGGGGATCTCGAAGGACGGTGAGCCGAGCAGCCCGACCCCTTCGCGCAGTTCGCCGTCGAGGGGGACCATCACCTTCGTCGCGAGCAGGCAGTTGTCGCCCGTTCTGGCTCCCGCCGGATAGGCGATGTTGTTGCCGAGGAAGTTGTGCGCGCCGATCGTCGCCCGGCTCACCCTGAAGGAGGTGCTGGAGTAGTCGGCGTTGATGACGGAGAGCCCGTCGGCCACCATCGTCCCGCTGCCGACGGACACCAGGTACGGCGTCTCGTGCTGCACCTCGGTGCCGAAGTTCGAGCCGGTCTGCTCCACCTGGGACAGGTCGTATCCGAGGCGGCGCAGATAGGGGACGATGTAGGAGCTGTCGCCGAAGAGCCAGGGGAAGAACTTGAGGTTCGTCAGGCCGGCCACTGCCCGGTGCATCGCGTACTGGAAGCCGTAGAGCGGGTAGACCCGGTCGGGCTTGACGGCCAGGCTCAGCAGCCGGGGCACCGCGAACATCAGGGCCAGGCCCACGACGACCCCGCCGAAGAACAGCACGGCGGACACGACCAGGGTGTCGGTGAGGAACTCCGGCACCGTGGACAGGGTCGTCCCCGCGTCCAGCCGGCCGCGCAGCGCCGGTACCTCCGCGAACAGCATGTAGACGCCGCCGACGCCGAACGGCAGGTACAGCAGGAACAGCTGGAGCAGGGAGGACACCCCGAAGACGGCCCGCCGCAGCGTGCCGCACCGGGTCGGCTCGACCCTGATGTGGTCGACCGACGTGGGCTGTGCCGGGGAGCCGTGCCGGCGTTCGCCGGCCGGCACGTGCTGGCCCCGGTACAGTGCGGAGGCGTGGCCGAGCTGTGAGCCGTCGCCCATCGAGGTGTCGATGTCGAGCACCGACTTCTCGCCGACGAAGGCGTCCCGGCCGATGTCGATCCGGCCGGTCTGGATGCGCCCGGCGTGCGCCCGGTAGCACAGGAAGAACGCGTCCTTGCGGATCACCGTGCCCGCGCCGATGGTGAGCAGGTCGGTGCAGACCGGCACGGAGTGGGAGAGGATCGTGACGTCCTTGCCGATCCGCGCGCCCAGGGCCCGCAGGTACAACACGTACACGGGGTTTCCGATGAAGAGGATCATCGGATTCGCGTGCAGGAGCACCTTGACGATCCAGAAGCGGAGATAGGCCGCACCCCACACCGGGAACTCGCCCGGCTTCCAGCGGCCGACGAGAATCCACTTCGCCGCGATCGGGAAGACGCACAGGAGGAGAAAACCGCCGGTCCCGAACAACAGGGACCGGAGATAGATGTCGGCGAGGCCCGATGCCGAGCCGACCCACTCGTAGGCCCGTGCGGTGGCCATTCCGGCGACGAACGAATATCCGAGGAAAATGAGCAACTGAGCCGTGCCGCACAGCACGTAGCGAGCCGTGCTCGGTGTCGTCGCGGCCGGTGCCGGCGCCTCGTCCGCGGGTGCCGCCGGGGCCGCCGGAGCGGGTGCGCCGGCGAGGGGTGGAGCGAGCTCCGCGAGGGCTTCCGCCAGGCTGCGGACCGTGGGGTTGCGGTAGATGTCCTTCATGGACACCGGCGGCAGATCTGATCTCTTCCGGACCCGCGCGCAGAACTGCGCCATGACCAGGGAGTTGGCGCCCAGGTCGTCGAAGAAATGACTTTCGGGCGGAACGTGTTCGGCCTGTACGACGTCCGCCAGGATTCCGGCGAGCTCCCTCTCGGTGTCCGCCGTCGCCGGGAGGGAGCGTGCCTGCCCGGCGATCACGGGCTCGTCCGGCCCGGGCATCAAGATGTCGGCAGACTTCTCCACCATGCCAGCTCCCTGAAGGAAAGGTCGAAAACCATCGGCCAACGGTGCCCGGTCTCCGGGACCGTGCGTTTTCGCCTGATCACGAAACCACTGATCAGTCTTGTTCGGTCATCGCTCGGATGCCACTTGGATCCACTCGCGCCGAGGCAACCGGAGTGTTCGACGCGCCTCTATTCCTCGGTTCTTTGCGCCGACGGCCTGAGTAATCTCACTCGTATGGGGGTTCACCCTCCGGGAGGGCCCCGGCATGCCGCGGGGGGCGTATCGGCGCCGTGGCCGGCTGGTCGTGGAACGCGCGTTCGGCGGGCCGGCCGTGTCCCGGAACGGGCCGAGTGGCCTCGGTGCGGACCGGCGCGCAGACTGACCGGTGAGGCGGGGCCGCCCGGGGCCGGGCGGTGACGCGAGGCCGTCCTGTTCGCTGAGGGGGCCGATATGGCCGTGGAAATCCCGCCCCTGCTGAGTCCCTCACGGCTCAGGCGCCGTGGCGGGCTCTGGGGCGAATGCATGGCGGAGTTCCTCGGGACGCTGGTCCTCATCGCCTTCGGATGCGGCTCGGTGGCCATGGCGGTTGCGGCGCTGCCCGGCTCGGGGCGCACCGAGGGGCCCACGACGTTCTTCATCAGCGCCGGTGACTGGCTGCTGGTCGGCTGGGGCTGGGCCTTCGCGGTGGCCTTCGGCGTGTACGTCGCCGGAGGCGTCAGCGGGGCGCACCTCAACCCGGCGGTGACCCTGGCCTTCGCGGTGCGCCGCAAGTTCCCCTGGGCGAAGGTGGTTCCGTACTGGATCTCACAGGTGGCGGGCGCCTTCGTCGGTGCCGCGGTGGTCTACGCGGTTTATCACGACGCGATCAACACCTTCGACCAGGCGATGAAGGGACCGAAGACGCACGGGCACACCGTCGCCTCGTTCTCGATCTTCGCCACCTTCCCGGCGCCCTACTTCCATGGCGGTTACTGGGGGCCGCTCGTGGACCAGATCGTCGGCACCGCGTTCCTGGTCATGCTGATCGTGGCGGTCATCGACCTGCGCAACACCGCCGTGAAGGCCAACCTCGGGCCGCTGGTCATCGGCTTCGTGGTGGCCGCCATCGGCTTCTCCTACGGAGCGAACGCCGGGTACGCCATCAACCCGGCCCGTGACTTCGGCCCGCGCCTGTTCACGTTCTTCGCCGGGTGGGGAGACCTGGCTCTGCCCGGCAGCCTGGCCGGGTCGTTCAGCCACTACTGGTGGATCCCGATCGTCGGACCGCTCATCGGCGGGGTCGTCGGTGTTCTGGTGTACGACCTGTTCATCGGCGACGTACTGCACATCCGTGCCCAGGACAACGAGCTCCCGGAGTCCGGACTCACCCGCCCGGCCGAGGAGAGCGGCACGTAGCCGCCCCCGACGCCGGGCGGGTGGGCGCGGGCCGCCCGGGACGGCCCTGTTGCAGACGCTCCGTCAGGAGTATGCCCGCGGCCCGCACGAGTCCGCGCCGGCGCGACGGCCGGATGCCGGATCTGCCGCGCGGTCGTCGCGGCTGGTGGTGCTGGGTCATGGTCCGCCCTGGGCCCGGTACGAGGGCCGGCCGCCGTGAGCTTCCCGGCAGCCGGCGGGATCGGCGTGGGCTCAGCCGTGGTAGCTGATGTAGCCGTCGCCGTCGCGGTCGTCGCGGGCCTTGGTGTAGGAGTGGACGTCGGCGCGGGCACCGGAGGGCTTGAGCAGGTAAATGGTGTCCTTGTCGTTGTTCCAGATGAAGTTGCAGTTCTGGCGGTAGACGACGTTCTTGGCGTCGGAGTCCGTGCCCTTGCCGCCGCGCAGCTTCACGTAGTCGCCGGGCTCGAGTTTGTGGTTGGCGCGGAACGTGAACCGGTTGCCGGAGGCGTCCTTGACCACGTAGCCCTTGAGGTTGACGGTCGCGGTGCGCGAGTAGTTCTTGATCGTCACGTACTCGTTCTTGGTGTTGCCGGTACGGCAGTTGTTGGAGTCCCGTCCGGGCGCGTCGTACTGGACGCCCTTGACCTTCAGCGCGGACGAGTATTCGGCGGCCTGCGCCGGTGCGGCGGCGACGACGGCGACCGTTCCGGCCGTGGCGGCCACGGCCAGCGCGGAGCGTATACGCATGAGGTTCCCCCCTCAGTGGTGCCAATGGAGCCTCAGGAGCATACACAAGAAGTAAGGGTGGGGTGACGGAGAGGTGTGGAGAGTGTGAAGGTCGTCGTGTCCTCTCGACACGCGAGCCTTGCTCCGTGTCATGGGTGACGTGCTCGGCGGCATCCTCACCCGGTACTCCACGCTGGTCGTCACGGCCCGGTTGGGGCAGGAGCCCGCCGGGCGGCTGACGCGGCAGCACGCCTGCCTTCCGGCTCGGAAGGCCTGGGCGCTTCACCCCGTGCGGGACAACCGGCCGTGGTCCCGCGCCGGTTGGTCATCCGGTCGTGAGCACCATGCGGAACCGAGCGGTGCCGGCGAGCATCTTCCGGTACGCCTCGCCGGCCTGGTCCAGCGGCACCGCCTCGGTCATCGGACGGATCCCGTGCAGGGCGCTGAACGCCATGGTGTCCTGCACGTCCTGCGCGGTGCCCGACGGGTGGCCGCGGATGATCCGGGCGCTCGTGATCAGCTGGAGCGGGCTGATCCCCAGCGGCGTGGGAGCCGCCCCGATCACCACCAGCTCACCGCGGTGCGACAGCCCGTCGACGGTCGCCGCGATCGCCTCGGAGCTGCCGGCCGTGGCCAGCACGACCTTGGCGCCGCCCAGCGATCGCAGCGCGTCGGCGACGGGAGTGTCCGTCGTGTTGTCGACGTAGTGGTGCGCGCCGAGGCGCTTGGCGAAGTCGGCCTTGTCGGCCCCGCGTGCGATCGCCACCGTCTCGAAGCCCATGGCCGCCGCGTACTGCACGCCCAGGTGACCCAGGCCTCCGATGCCGAGCACGGCCACCAGATCACCCGGCTGCGCGGAGCTGCGCCGCAGTCCGTTGAACGTGGTCACGCCCGCGCACGCCATCGGCCCGGCGTCGGTCGCCGCCAGGGCGTCGGGGATCCGGGCCAGGGCGTCGACCGGTGCGATCACCCGCTCGGCGAAGCCGCCGTCGTAGGACCAGCCGGGGACCTTCAGATCCGGGCACACGATGAAGTCGCCCTGGCGGCACGGGGTGCAGTGGTGACAGCTGCCGCCGAACCAGCCCACCGTCACCCGGTCGCCCACCTGCCAGCCCTGGTCCCGCGTCCCCTCGCCGAGCTGCTCGATCCGCCCGGCGATCTCGTGCCCGGCAACCACCGGGAAAGTGACCCCGGGCATCACGGCGTCCACGAAGAAGCTGTCGCTGTGACAGACTCCGCACGCCTCCACGGTGATCGCGACCTGGCCACGGCCCGGCTCCGCCGCCTCACGCTCGACGATCTCGAACGGACCGCCGGCGGTGGTCACCTGCGCGACTGTGTAGGTACTCATCGGTCTCTCCCGGAAGCGGGTACGACGGCCCCCGCAACCAGGACATCAGCTCCCTGCCGATCGCGCGCGCCGTACGGGACGGGCGGCGGGCCCGCGAAGGACCGGCCGCCGTCAGCCGCCCGGCATGGGGCGCACGGTCAGGATCTGCTGGGCGTGGCCGACCGGGCCGTGCAGGTCGTGCAGGACCGTGCTGGTCAGTCCCACGCCGGTCGGGCCGAAGGCCACGGTGGTGTCCAGACCGGTCCAGGGGCCCTCCGGGCGGCGGTGCAGGTGCACGGTCAGGTCGACGTTGGGGAACATCCACGCGGTGGGCGACTGACGCACGGCGATGCCGTTCGCCGTGTCGACGAGGGAGAGGTAGGAGGCGAGCGGGCTGATGGGTTCGCCGGCGACCAGGGTGAGCGGGGTGGAGACCCAGGCGGTGGTGCGGCCGGGGCTCGGCGGGGCGAGCGGACGCACGTCCAGGGACGCGATGTAGCCGCCCGGCCAGAACTCGCTCATCGCCCACGGTTCGAGCCGGTCGGGCGGGGTGAGCCCGTCGCCGGCACCCCCGGCGACGGCCGCGGTGTCCTGCGCCGACAGCAGCCAGACGCGGGCCCGGACCACCGGGCGGCCGGCGATGCGCACGACGGCTTCCAGGAGTTCGATGGTGCGGCCGGGGCGGAGGGTCTCCACCTCGATCTCGCACTCGTCCAGGGCCGGGCGGCCCAGGATGTCGTAGCTGATCCGGGCCGGTATGAGCGCGCTGCCCCCACGCGCGGCCAGATGGTCCTCGACGGCGTGGACGACCAGTCCGCCCAGCGGGCTGAAGTGCTGCTCGCGCACGTCCCAGGCACCACCGGCGTGTGCGGTGGGCTTGAAACGGTGCTCGTCGATGCGCTCGTAGTAGCTGTCGGGAACCGGGGCGCCGGTGTTCAACGGGTGCTTCTCCTCGGGCTGTTCACAGGGAAGCCGAATAGGCACGGGTCTCTCGCGCCGTATCGGCCGGGCAGCCCCATCATGACCCAGCCCATACTTGGCACCTACACCCACCTGCCGTCAGGAGGCCCCGTGCTCTTGCGTGACGTCACCCCCGACGACGTGGACGCGTACGTCCGGATGCGCTGCGACCCGGTCATGATGGCCGAGCTCGGCGGGCCCCTGCCGGCCGGCGGCATGGCGGACAAGGTGCGCCGGGACGCCCGGCAGGCGGCGGCCGGCGTCGCCTGGATCAAGATGATCGTCCCTGACCCGGGCACCCCCGAGGAGGTGGCCGGGACGGTGACCATCTGGACCCACGACGGCGACGACGGCCCGATGTCCGAGATCGGCTGGATGGTGCTGCCGCGGTTCCAGGGCCGCGGCCTCGGCGGGCGTGCGGCACGCGCGCTGCTGGAGCGGGCGCGGGACGAGGAGCGCTGGGGAGTGGTGCACGCCTTTCCGGCCACCACCAACGCGGCCTCGAACGGGATCTGCCGCTCGCTCGGCTTCCGGTTCGTCGCCGAGCGCGAGGTGGCGTTCGCCGGCCGGGTGCTGCGCACCAACCACTGGGCGATCACCCCGCGCACGGACCTGACGCCGGGATGAGGCGGCACGGGTGGGTCAGCCGAGGCTCACCCACCCGTGCTCCTCGGCGGAGCGGGCCATCGCGTCCAGGGCCACCGCGGCGGCCACGGCGTCGTCGAGGGTGGCGCCGTGGACCCCGCCCTCCGTGACCGAGCGCAGGAAGTGGTACGCCTCGATGACCTTGAGGTCGTCGTAGCCCATGGCGTTGGCCGCACCCGGCTGGAAGGCCCCGTACTCGCCGTGGCCGGGGCCCACGTAGACCGTGCTGACGGGCTGGTCCTGGTACGCGGTGCCGCGGCTGACGCCGAGTTCGCCCATGCGCCGGAAGTCCCACCAGAGCGCGCCCCTGGTGCCGTGGATCTCGAAGCCGTAGTTGTTCTGCTCGCCCACCGAGACCCGGCACGCTTCCAGGACGCCGCGGGCGCCGGAGGCGAAACGCAGCAGGCAGCTGACGTAGTCGTCGTTCTCGACCGGACCGAGTTCGCCGCCCGCCGCCCGGGTGTGACCGGCGGTGGCGCCGGCCGGCCGGGCCCGTTCGGGCACGAACACCGCGGTGTCGGCGGCCAGCGACTCGATCTCGCCGAGCAGATGGCGGGCCAGGTCGACCCCGTGCGAGGCCAGGTCGCCCAGTACCCCGCTGCCGCCGCGTTCACGCTCGTAGCGCCAGGTCAGGGCGCCCTCCGGGTGGGCCGCGTAGTCGCTGAACAGCCGGATGCGGACATGGGTGACCCTGCCGATCTCACCGGCCGCGATCATCTCGCGGGCGGCGGCGACGGAGGGGGCGTTGCGGTAGTTGAAGCCGACCGTTCCCCGCACACCGGCTCCGGCGGCTGCGTCGGCGACCGCGCGGGCGTCGTCGGCGCTCAGGCCCACCGGCTTCTCGATCCAGATGTGCTTGCCCGCCTCGGCCATGGCGAGACCGATCTCGCGGTGCAGGAAGTTCGGGGCGGTGATGCTGACCGCCTCCACCCGGGGGTCGGCGGCGATCTCCCGCCAGTCACGGGTGGCGGAGTCGAAACCGTACCGCCCGGCCGCCTCCTCGGCCCGGCCGGGCACCTCGTCGGCGACGGCGACCAGGTGCGGACGCACCGCGAGCCCGGGGAAGTGGTGGGGCACGCGGGCGTACGCCTGGGTGTGCACCCGTCCCATCCAGCCGAATCCGACGACGGCGACGCCGAGCGCAGACACCATGAAAGCCCCTCGTTTGGACCGATCCAAAACCTGGTGGCTCACGATGAGGCCGCCTCCCGTCAGGTGTCAAGCCATCGTTTGAAGCCCCCTGCGAGCGCTTCCGGACTGCCTTCCGGCGTCTTTACCCGGACGGCCTTCCGGCCTCTTTACAAGGGGCCGGTCCTCATGGAACGGTCCACAGCGTGCGACCGCCCACCATCCGAGACGTCGCCGCGCGCGCCGGTGTGTCCAAGTCCCTGGTCTCGCTGGTGCTGCGCGGCTCCGCCGGCGTGCGCCCCGAGAAGCGGCAGGCGGTGCTCGCCGCCGTCGAGGAACTCGGCTACCGGCCCAACGCCGCCGCCCGCAGCCTCAGCGAGCGCCGCACCCGCACCGTCGGCGTGCTGCTGAACGACATGCGCAACCCCTGGTTCGTGGAACTCCTCGACGGGCTGAACTCCCGCCTGTACGACTCCGGTCTGCACATGCTGCTCGCCGACGGCCACCTCAACCGGCGCCTGGGGGAGGACCTCACCCGCACCTTCACCGAGTTGCGCGTCGACGGCCTGGTCGCCGTCGGCACCCTGCGGGATCCGGGGGCGCTGCGCGTCGCGGCCGGCCGGGTGCCCACCGTCGTCGCCGGTGCCCGCGAACCCGAACTGCCGGGGGTGGACGTCGTCGCGGGCGACGACGAGCAGGGCGCCCGGCTGGCCACCGAGCACCTCATCGCCCTCGGCCACCGGCACATCGCCCACATCGCCGGCCGGGGCGCGGTCGGCGACCTGCGCCGCCGCGGCTTCGAGGCCACCATGCGCGCACACGGGCTGGCCGGCACGGCGGTCGTCGAGCAGGGCGACCTCACCGAGGAGGGCGGCTACCGGGCCACCGTAAGGCTGCTCAGCCGTACCTCGCGGCCCACCGCCGTGTTCGCGGTCAACGACATGGCCTGCGTCGGCGCGCTGTCCGCCGCCGAGGAGAGCGGCCTCCGGGTCCCCCGGGACCTCTCCCTGGCCGGATACGACAACACCTACCTGTCGCGCCTGCGCCACGTGTGGCTGACCACCGTGGACAACGCCAGCCACGATGTGGGCCGGCGCGCCGCCCAGCGGCTGCTCGACCGCATCGACGACCCGGACCTGCCCCGCACGGTCGACCTGACCAGCCCGGTCCTGGAGGTGCGCGGCACGACCGCACCGCCCGCCGGAACCGGCTGACGAGTACCGCTCCGAGACGCTCCGTGGGACATGGGCCGGTACCGCCCGGTTGGATCCGTGGGGCCCGGGCGGGCATCGGCCGGGTGGATCTGTGGGAGCTGGGCCGGTATCGGCCGGGTGGATCCGTGGGACCTGGACCGGCGCACCGGCCGGGTGGATCCGGCAGCCCGGCCGGCGCGGCGGCCGAGCGGGTTCCACGGACGGGGCGGACCCGGCGAATCGCCCCCGGGCCGCTGGTTACCCGGACACCGGGTTCGGAAGTGAGCCCCCCGGGGTCCTCCGCGCCTCGCGCGTCGCGGAGGACCCGCGCCCCGGTGCCGTCCACCGCGGCCACCGTCCTCACCCCCCGCCTGCGGAGGCCAACGCTCTCGCCGGTCCGGGCCAGGGGTGAGAACATGGCATGTGTCGCTCATGGACCTACGGCGCTCACCATCGGGACGGGTCCTGATCCTCATCCCCCTGGTGCTGATCGCTGTGGTGGGCGTCGTGGACGCCCTCACCCCGCCGGATGTGCACCTCGGCCCGCTGCTGGTCGCGGCTCCCGCCTTCACCGCCGCGTTCTCCGGGCCCTGGCTCACCGCGCTGATCGGCGCGCTCACCGTCGGGACCGAACTCTTCATCGGAGGGGTCCAGGGCACGCTGGGCACCCAGAACCTCCAGGCGGAGGTCGCGTCCCTGATCATCGTCTCCGGACTGATCGTGGTGTTCTGCCTGTTCCGGGACCGGCGCGAGCACCAGCTGGCGCAGAGCCGGGTCGTGGCCCAGGCCGTCCAGGACGTGCTCTTCCCACCCCTGCCCGAGCGCAGCGGCCCCCTGCGGATCGCCTGCCTGTACCTCGCCGCCCAGGACGAGGCCACCATGGGCGGGGACCTCTACGCCGCCGCCCGCACCGGACACAGCACCCGGCTGCTCATCGCCGACGTGCGGGGCAAGGGACTGCCCGCGATCAGCCATGCGGCACTGCTGCTCGGCGCCTTCCGCGCGGCGGCGCACCGACGGCCCTCGCTGCCGCGTCTGGCCGTGCACCTGGACGGCGCGATGCGCTGGGAGTTCCGGCAGTGGCAGACCGCGCAGATGCTCGACACCGACGAGTCCTTCGCCACCGCCCTGCTCGTGGACATCCCCGACAGCGAGCCCGTGCTGCACCTCCTCAACTGCGGCCATCCGTCCCCGCTGCTCATCGGCGCGGAGACTGTTGCCCCCCTGACCGCGCAGGTCGTCGCACCACCGCTGGGCCTGGGGGAACTGTCCGAAGCCTTGGACTACGTGGTCGCCTCGTTCCCCTTCCTGCCCGGCGACACAGTGCTCCTGCACACCGACGGCGTCCTGGAGGCGCGCAACGCGCGGGGCGACTTCTACCCCCTCGCCGACCGGGCCGGCGCCTGGGTCACGGAACCGCCGGGGCTGGTGCTGCGCCGGCTGCACGACGACCTCGTCGCCTACACCCACGGCCACCTGGGCGACGACGCCGCGGCCGTCGCGATCCGCCGCGGCCCTTAGGGCCTCTCGTTGGGATCATGCCGGGCTCGCGGGCCCCGGCACCGTGCGGTGCGTCGCCGGCCATCGGTCACGGCGGCAGGCCGGACGGCTCGTGGGTTTCCGGGCGCCTCGCGATTGCGCCGTGTGCGATCGGGTACGCGTGCAGGGCCCGTGCCCGGCCGGTCACCTCCCGGGCGGGCCGCTCGACTGCCGCGACCAGGGAAACCGCCATGCAGACACCAGCGAACGACAACACCCCGACGCCCGCCCAGCAAGCGCTGGACGTGCTTGCCGAGAACGCCGAGGACACGGTGGCACTGGACACGCTCGCGAGCAGCGACGTGCTGGTCCCCGTGCCGGACGACGCGAGCGAGGAGGACGCCACCAACCCCACGGCGGTGGCCCTGCCCGTCCTCGAACAACCGGGCGGGGAGCCGGTGGTGCCCGTGTTCACCTCCGAACTGGAGATGTCCGACCTGCTGCCGTTCGTCTCCCGCTACCGGCTCGTACCGCTCGGCGCGCTCGCCTCCCAGTGGCCGGCCGACGACCTGTCGCTGACCATAGACGCCAGCTCGCCGCACGGTCTGACGCTCACCTCGGAGGGGGTGCGCAACCTGCTGGCCCGGCCGCAGGGCTGAGCGGCGCCGCGGGGAACAACCGGGCCGCCCGCCGGCCGGCGGCGGCACCACGGCTGGCGGCCGGCTCAGGCGTCCTGGAGGAGGCCGATGAGGTTGCCGTCGGCGTCCTTCGCCGAGGCGATCAGCCGGCCGCCGCCGACGTCCTGCACGTCCTGAAGTACCTCGGCGCCCGCGACCACCAGCGCCGCCAGCCGGGCCCTGATGTCGTCGACGTGCCAGTACGGCACCGGTCCGGTCATGCCCTTGGCGTGTCCGTTCGGGTCGAGCCCGACGTCCTGCCCGGCGGCCTTGAAACCGACGTAGTAGGGAGCGTCGGCGTACGGCTCGACCTCCAGCAGCGCGCTGAACAGGGCCTTCGCCCGCTCGAGGTCCTTGACGGGGTAGATGATCGTCTGCAGGCCGGCAGTCATGGCCATGGCGTACTCCTCGGTATGCGGCGGTATTCGGCTCTGCGTTCCGCAGAGGGAAGGGCCGACGTGTGCGTCGGTGGTTCCACGCTAGGCCGGGGAGGCGCGTGTGGCTTCTCCGATCCTGACCGGTTGCCGGGAAGCGTCACCCGCCTCGCCGTACACACCCCCGTCGGCGCGTGCGGTGCGGATCCGGTGGGGTTAGCCTGTAGCCCGGCCGCGACGGGTTCGCGGCGCGGCGGTGGGGCCCGCCGTACCTAACCGTGGCAGTGCTGCCGCCAACGGTCCCTACTCGCATCACAGGAGCGCTCCGGCATGTCCGGGCGCGGGCGAGCAGGAGACGTACGAGCATGACAGTCCCGGAAACCGACAGCCTTCGGGCGCGGATCAGTCCCGCACGGCGGCGTGCCTGGCGGACGCAGGCGCCGGTGGTCGCGGTGGTGGCACTCGGCGGAGCGCTCGGGGCCACCGCCCGGTACGCCGTCTCGCAGTGGCTGCCGACGCCGGCCGGGGGCTTTCCCTGGGCGATCTTCTGGGTCAACGCCTTCGGCTGCGCGGTGATCGGCGTCTTCATGGTGGTCATCACCGACGTGTGGGGCGCCCACCGCCTGGTCCGCCCGTTCTTCGGCACCGGCGTGCTCGGTGGCTTCACCACCTTCTCCACCTACGCCGTCGACATCCAGCGGCTGGTGGACTCCGGCCACGCCCGCATGGGGCTGGCATACCTCGCCGCGACCCCGTGCGCGGCCCTCGCGGCGGTGTGGCTGGCCATGACGGCGGCCCGCCGCGTCCTGAAGTGGAGGCAGCGATGACCAGGCTCACCGGCAGCGCGCTGCGCGTGACCGTCTTCATCGGAGAGAACGACACCTGGCACCACCGGCCCCTGTACTCCGAGATCGTCCACCGGGCCCACGCGGCGGGCCTCGCCGGCGCCAGCGTCTTCCGCGGTATCGAGGGGTTCGGCGCGACCTCCCTGATCCACACCTCGCGGCTGCTGTCGATGAGCGAGGACCTGCCGGTGGCGGTGGTGATCGTGGACACCGAGGAGCGGGTGCGGGCGTTCCTGCCGCAACTGGACGAACTGGTCGCCGAGGGACTGGTGATACTCGACGACTGCGAGGTCATCCGGTACGTCGGCCGCGCGGCCGGTTCCGGCGACGCGGGCGCGAAGGTCAGGAAGTCGTCGTGAACTGGCTGCTGGTGGTCCTCGGGGCCGCGGTCGGGGCGCCCCTGCGCTACCTCACCGACCGCGCGGTGCAGTCCCGGCACGACTCGGTGTTCCCCTGGGGCACCTTCGTGGTGAACGTCACCGGTTGCCTGATCCTCGGTCTGCTGACCGGCGCGGCGGCCGCCGGCGTCGCCGGGCCGCACCTGCAACTGCTCCTGGGCACCGGTCTGTGCGGGGCCCTGACCACGTACTCGACCTTCTCCTACGAGACGCTGCGGCTCACCGAGACCGGTGCGGGTTCCTACGCCCTCGCCAACGTCGTCGCCAGCGTCGCGGCGGGCCTCGGCGCGGCTTTCGCCGGGGTGTGGATCGCCGGAAGCCTCTGACGGTCGCCGCGGGTTCCGAGGCCGGTCACCTGACCGTCACCTCAGCACCGTAAGAGTGTCTACACCACTGTCGACCAACATCCCCAGAACTGGATCCCATGAGCGCCATCTCCGTCGGTCAGGCCGTCGTCCTCGGAGTCGTCGAGGGGGTGACCGAGTTCCTCCCCGTGTCCTCCACCGGCCATCTGAAGATCACCGAAGGGCTCATGGGCATCCCCGTCGACGACAAGTCGGTCGTCGCGTTCTCCGCCGTCATCCAGGTCGGTGCCATCGCCGCCGTGCTGGTGTACTTCTTCAAGGACATCGTGCGGATCATGTCCGCCTGGTTCCGCGGGCTGGCCAACCGGGGGGAGCGCTACCACCACGACTACAAGTTCGCCTGGTGGGTCATCTTCGCGACCATGCCGATCGTCGTGGTGGGCCTGGCCGCCAAGCCCTTCATCGAAGGGCCGCTCGGCTCCCTGTGGGTGGTCGCCGGCTCGCTGATCGCGGGCAGTGCCGTGATGTGGTGCGCGGACCAGATGGGCCGGCACAAGCGCGGTGAGGACGACACCTCCTTCAAGGACGCGATGCTGGTCGGCAGCTCGCAGATCCTCGCCCTGCTCTTCCCCGGCTTCTCCCGTTCCGGCGCCACCATGTCCACCGCGCTCATCCTGGACCTGGACCGCGTCGCCGCCACCCGCCTGTCCTTCTTCCTCGGCCTCCCGGCCCTGACCGGCGCCGGCATCTACGAGCTCAAGGACGCCCTCGGCGCGAGCGTGGGCGCCGTCCCGCTGGCCGTCGGCACCGTCGTGTCCTTCGTGGTCGCCTACGCCTCCATCGCCTGGCTGCTGAAGTTCGTCGCCAAGCACTCCTTCAACGCGTTCGTCGTCTACCGGATCCTGATCGGCCTGCTGCTGTTCGGCCTGCTCGGCACGGGTGTCCTCAGCGGCTGAGCACCGGATGGCGGCCGAGGCCCGCCGCCCGGCCCACCGACGCGGCGCAGGGGGACCGGCGGGAGGCACAATGGCGATCATGACGTCGTCCCCGACCTACCTGCCGGTCCTGGAGCGCATCGCCGAGGAGATCGAGCACACGCCCGGCCGCGGGCGCCCCGCCGACTACATCCCTGCGCTCGCCGCCCGTGACGCCCGCGCCTTCGGTATGGCCGTCGCCGAGCTGGACGGCACGGTGTACGGGGTGGGGGACTGGCGGGAGCCGTTCTCCGCGCAGTCCATCAGCAAGGTGTTCACCCTCGCCCTCGACCTGGCGCGTGAGGGCGACGAACTGTGGGAGCACGTGGGCCGCGAGCCCTCCGGCAACCCCTTCAACTCCCTGGTGCAACTGGAGTACGAGAACGGCATCCCGCGCAACCCGTTCATCAACGCCGGCGCCCTGGTGGTCACCGACCGGCTCCAGACCCGTACCGGCGACGCGGCGGGCGAGCTGCTGAGCTTCCTGCGCGCCGAGAGCGGCAACCCCGAGCTGGACTTCGACGAGGAGGTCGCCGCGTCCGAGACCGCGCACGGCGACCGCAACGCGGCCCTCGCCCACTTCATGGCGTCCTACGGCAACGTGGACAACCCGGTGCCGGTCCTGCTGGACCAGTACTTCCGCCAGTGCTCGATCGCGGCCTCCTGCGCCGACCTTGCGCTGGCCACCACGTTCCTCGCCCGGCACGGCATAAGGGCGGACGGCACCCGGCTGCTCGCCAGCAGCCAGGCCAAGCAGGTCAACGCGGTCATGCTGACCTGCGGGACGTACGACGCGGCCGGCGACTTCGCCTACCGCGTGGGCCTGCCCGGCAAGAGCGGTGTGGGCGGCGGCATCATCGCCGTCGTACCGGGCCGGTGCGCGCTGTGCGTGTGGAGCCCCGGACTGGACGAGCGGGGCAACTCGGTGGCCGGCGTGGCGGCCCTGGACCGCTTCACGACCCTCACCGGCCTGTCGGTGTTCTGAGGGGCGTCTCCGGCGACGTCGTGCGGAGCGCGCCCGGGTCGTCGGCCGGTCAGACGCGCGAGGCCCGCTTGTGCCTGAACCGCAGGCCGAGCAGAAGGACCCCCGCGCCCAGGCCGAGGGCGCCCGCGATGGTCCCCGTTTCCGGCCAGTCGGACTCGGCCGGCCGGGGCGCCCCCGCGGATGCCACGACGGCCGCTCCCGGCTTCGTCCCGGGCTTCGCTCCCGTCGACGTGTCGTGCGAGACGGGCCGCAGGGCGTCGAGCGAGCCCACCGGATCGACATGCCCGGCGGCGCCGAACCCCCAGTCCAGGAGTGCGCGCGCCTCCTCGTAGACGGCGTGGCCCGCACCCTGCTGCGGATTCATCACGGTCACCACGAGAGTGCGCCCGTCCCGGTGGGCCGCGGCGACGAGCGTGTTGCCCGCGTTGGTCGTGTAGCCGTTCTTGATGCCGATCAGACCCGGATACGGCGCGACGCCGCCGGCGCCGGTCAGCAGGCGGTTGGTGTTCGCGATCTGGAACGTGCCGCCGTTGCCCGGGAAGGAGGCGTGCGCGGTGGAGCAGTACCGCGCGAAGTCGGGGTTGCGCAGCCCGGCCCGCCCGAACACGGCCAGGTCGTACGCCGAGGAGTTCTGCCCGGGGGCGTCGTAGCCGTCGGGGGAGACGACCGTGGTGTCCAGGGCTCCCAGGGAGCGGGCCTTGGCCTCCATCTGCCGGGCCGTCTGCTCCCAGCCGCCGTTGAGCGCGGCGAGCACGTGCACGGCGTCGTTGCCGGAGTTGAGGAACACCCCGCGCCACAGATCGGCCACCTGGTACGTGTGGCCCTCGACGACCCCCACCATGCTGCTGCCCTCGCCGATGCCCGTCAGCTCCCTGGCGCTGACGGTGTGCCGGATGCCTCCGGGGAAGGACGGCAGCACGGTCAGGGCGAGCAGTGTCTTCAGCGTGCTCGCGGGCGGAAGCCTGCGGTGCGCGTCGTGCGCGGCCATCACCTCGCCGGATTCGGCGTCGGCCACCACCCAGGACAGCGCGGAGACGTCCGGAACCGCGGGCGCCCCGCTGCGGAGCCGGACCTGTGTGCCCTCGTCGTCCAGCACGGCCGGCTGCGGCACCGCCGCCCTCGGCTGCACTATCGCGCCCGGACTTCTGCCGGACGGGCCGACGGCCGCGACCGGAGAGGTCAGCGCCAGGACGGTCACGGCGCAGAGTGCGCAGCTCGATACCGTGGTGCGCGTAGAAAATCTGATCTTCATATCGCAAACCTAGGGACAAATCGGTGCAGGCGTGACGCTGCCCAGAGCCGAACGGGGTTCGCGAGCACCCGGATGTCCTAGCGCGTGCCCTGACGGACGCACAGCGGGTGCGGTGGTGAGGGAGCGCGGAGCGCTCGGCCGGTCGGCCGGCGGGCCTAGCCGGCGGGCAGGGTCGGCTGGACGCGGCGCAGGAACGTGGCGTTGTCGGGTGTGTCGCGCAGCCGCTCCAGCAGTGTTTCCAGACCGGCCTTGCCCTCGCGGCTGCGCAGGGCGCGGCGCAGCCCGCGAACCGCTGTCAACTCGGCCTGGCTGTAAAGGAGTTCCTCACGGCGGGTGCCCGAGGGGTCGATGTCGACGGCCGGGAAGACGCGGCGGTCGGCGAGTTCGCGGTTGAGCCGCAGTTCCATGTTGCCGGTGCTCTTCAGCTCCTCGAAGAAGAAGTCGTCGGCGCGGGATCCGGTCTCCACCAGCGCGGTGGCCAGGATGGTGAGTGAGCCGCCCTCCTCGGCCGACCGCGCGGCACCGAAGAGCCGCTTGGGCCCCTGGAGCGCGCCCGCGTCGACACCGCCGCTGAGGGTGCGTCCGCCCGCCGCGGCCGCGTTGTTGTGGGCCCGGCACAGCCGGGTGAGCGAGTCGAGGAGGATGACCACGTCCTCGCCGGCCTCGACGAGCCGTTTGGCCCGCTCGACGACGAGTTCGGCGAGCGCGATGTGCTGCCTGGGGGACCGGTCGAAGGTGGAGGCGTACACCTCGCCGCGCACGCGGCGCCGCATGTCGGTGACCTCCTCGGGGCGTTCGTCGAGCAGCACCACCATCAGCCGGCACTCGGGATGGTTGCCTGCGACGGCGGTGGCGATCTGCTGGATCAGCACGGTCTTCCCGGTCTTCGGCGGCGCCACGACGAGCCCGCGCTGTCCCCTGCCGACGGGCGCGATCAGGTCGGCGACGCGGCCGGTGAGCCCGGCGGCGGGGTGTTCGAGGTGCAGCCGCTCGCGCGGGTGCAGCGGAGTGAGGTCGTGGAAGCGGCGCCGGGCCCGGGCCTCGTCCGGCGAGCCGCCGCCCACGCTCGTGATCTCGGTGACGGCGTGCTGCTGCCCGAGTACGCCAGCGACGGCGTCGCCCTTGCGCAGGCCGTGGCGGCGGATCAGCGCGGGGGAGAGCCGGGGGTCGGCGGGGGTGGGCAGGAAGTCCTCGCCGCGCAGGTGCCCCTTGCCGGTCGCGTCGATGTCCAGGACACCGGTGACGGAGCGGGGGGCCGCGGACGGCTGCCGCGGTGCGGCGGGGCGTTCGAGGGTGATGGTCATGGGCGAAGGTCCTTTCGCGGACGGACGGCACGGGGTGTGCGAGGGGAAGGAGAAGCCGCGACAGGGAGGCGTGGAGCACTGCCTCCGGCGGAAGACACCACCTCGGTCGCGGCGCGCTGCCCGGCAGGGCGGAGAGCGTCGCTCACGGAGAGGGTGGGAGAACAGATCGCGCCGACCGCGACAGGTGCGGCGGCACGGTGAACTGATGAAGAACCGCACCGGCGCCCACAACGGGGCGTACACAGGTGCTGACCGAAGGGTACCACCCGGCTCGCCCGCGGTGGTGGTTCCGCCGGCGGAAGAGCGCGCCGCCGCGCTCCGGCGGCAGTGATCTGCGCCACTCCCGGCCGCCTGCCCGTGACGTTCGCCGACCGCGGCGCGCTGAAAGGACCGGCCACCCCAGTGACGGGTGTGCCTCCCGACTTTCTTCTCTGGGCCGTTTCGGGCCTGTGGGGGTGGATTCGCCGTGAGCCGTCGTACGTCGCATGCGTACCGACCGCTGAGCATGAAGAGACGGGCGTGGCTGACGCTCGGTGCCGTCGTCCTCGGGGGCGGGGGCATCGTGACGTATGCCGTCGCCAGCCCTTCGGGCGACCACGGCGCCGCGGGCCGGGCCAAGCGTCCGCCGAAGGTCTACGACCTCGCGCTGAAGGGCGACACGGACGCCAGGCGTGAACTGCCTCGCACCGACACCCAGGAGTTCTCGCTGCTCGGGGTCACCTGGACGGGTGCCACCAAGCGGCTGCACGGTACGGCGCAGGTGCGTACCCGGAGCACGGCGAGCGGCGAGTGGAGCGACTGGCGCGACCTCGAACTGGAGGCCGACCCGCTGGAGAAGCCCGGCCGCGGAGTGCGTGGCGCGTCCGAGCCGCTGTGGGTCGGGCCCTCCGACGGTGTTCAGGTGCAGATCGTCCGCAGGAACGGCACCACCGCCCCGATGCCCAAGGGGCTCAAGGTCAACCTGGTCGATCCGGGCGTGGTGACCGACGCCGAGACCAAGGCTCCCACCGGGAGCGAGCCGGCCGCCTTCGTCGCCGGGGCCACTACCGACCCGACGAGCGCCGACACCACGCCGCCGCCCGCCACCCCGACGGCTCCGCCGTCCACCGTCCCCGAGCCGCCGATCGTCTCGCGCGCCGGCTGGGGCGCCGACGAGTCGCTCAGCCCCGACCCGTCGGAGTACAACGCCGACGTGAAGGCCGTGTTCGTCCACCACACGGACGGCGCCGCCTACACGTGCGACCAGTCGGCGTCGATCGTGCGCGGCATCTATGCGTTCCACACGCACGCAGAGCCGAGCGGCAACGGCTGGAACGACATCGGCTACAACTTCCTGGTCGACAAGTGCGGCACCGTCTTCGAGGGCCGCAAGGGCGGTGTCGGCCTGCCGGTCCTCGGCGCCCACACCTACGGCTGGAACCGGGAGTCCACCGGCATCGCGGTGCTCGGCGACTACACCTCCACCAGCGCCTCCAGCGCCGCGCTGGCCTCCGTCGCCCGCGTGGCGGCCTGGAAGCTCGGCCAGTACGGCGCCGACCCCGCCGGTACCGTCCAGCTCACCACGGCCGCCACCCAGAGGAACCTCTCCGGCACCAGCTTCACCGCGGGCGGCACGTACACCTTCAACCGGATCTCCGGCCACCGCGACGGCTACGCCACCGAGTGCCCCGGCAATTCCCTGTACGCCCAGCTGCCCACCATCCGCTCCTGGGCGGCCGGTCCGGTGCAGGGCCTGAAGGTCGCCTCGGTCACCGGCGCGACCCTGTCGGGCTCGACGTACTACGCCAAGGGCGCCCTCACCGTGAAGTGGACGGCGACCACGCCGGGCTCGCTCATCAAGAACTTCCAGCTGCTGGTGGACGGCAGGACGGTCGCCACCACGTCCGGCACCGCCACCTCCGCCTCGGCCACGGTGGCGGCGGGCAAGCACACCGTGGCCGTACGGGCCGTGCACCAGTCCGGGAAGACCACGACCACCGCCGCGCTGAACGTCGCGGCGGAGACGACTGCGCCGACCTTCACCACCACGCCGAAGCTCGCCCTGCGCGGCGGCACCGTCAACACCGCCGCCGTCCCGGTGACTCTCAGCTGGAAGGCCACGGACGACACGGCCCTGCGCTCCGTGCAGCTGCTGTCCCCGACCACGGCCACCTTCGGCCCGACCACCACCAGCTCCGCCCGCACCGCCAAGTCCGGCACCGCCTCCACCTGGTCGATGCGCGCCGACGACTACGCCGGCAACTCCCGTACGTCGTCCGCGTCGTACACGCCCGTGATCCTCCAGGAGAGCTCCGCCGCCAAGTCCGGCAGCTGGACCACCCGCTCGTCGAGCAGCTACCTCGGCGGCAAGTCGTACTCCAGCGGCTCCAAGGGCGCCAGTCTCACCTGGACCTTCACCGGCCGCTCCGCCGCCTGGGTGGTCTCCCGCGCCTCGACCTCCGGCCAGGCCTACGTCTACGTCGACGGCACCAAGGTCGCCACGGTGGACCTGAAGTCCTCCGCGACGCAGTATCGGCAGGCCATCTGGACCAAGACCTGGTCCAGCAGTGCCAAGCACACCGTCAAGATCGTCGTGGTCGGCACCTCCGGCCGCCCCACCATCACCACGGACGGCCTCGTCTACATCAAGTAGCCGTCCCGCCCCCACCCACCCGGTGCGGGCAACACCCGAGCCCGGCAGCCGCCCACCAGCGGCTGCCGGGCTCGGCGTTTCAGGGATGACGCCCTGGGCGTCAGGCGTACGACCGCAGCCAGCGGAGCTTGGCCGCCTCCTGGTACGGGCCACCGCCCTCGTGGTCGTTGAAGTCGTACACCTCGATCCGCTTGTCCTCGTGCGCCCAGGCGTTGAACGCGGCGAACACCGTGGACGGCGGGCAGGTCTGGTCCTCCAGGGCGGCCGAGAAGAACGCGGGCGTGCGGCCGCGGGCGGCGAAGTGCACGCCGTCGAAGTACGACAGTGTGCGCAGGGCGTCCTCGGCGCGGCCCCGGTGGGTCTTGAGGTAGAGGCCGATCTCCCGGTACGGGTGGCGGTCGGTCAGCGTCGTCCCGCGCGGGTAGTCGCACAGGAACGGCACGTCCGGCGCGATCGCGACCAGGTCCGGCACCAGGCCGCCCACCGCGATCGTGATGCCGCCGCCCTGGCTCTCGCCGATCGCCACGATCCGCCCCGCGTCGGTCAGCGGGTGCGAGCGCGCCGCCTCGATCGCCCGCACCGCGTCGGTGAACACCCGGCGGTAGTAGTAGTTCTCCGGCGCGTCCAGACCGCGGGTCATGAAGCCGGGGTACGCCGGGGCGCCGCCGACCGGGTCGGGGGTGCCGCCCCCGCCGCCCCAGGCGCTGCCCTGCCCGCGCGTGTCCATCACGAAGTGCGCGCGGCCCGTCGACGCCCACAGCAGGTGCTCGTGCGGCAGGCCGCGCCCGCCGCCGTAGCCGACGAACTCCACGACCAGCGGCAGCGGCGCGTCGACCCGTGCGGGCAGCGTCAGCCAGCCCTTGACCGGGTGCCCGCCGAAGCCGGCGAAGGTCACGTCGTACACCTTCACCGTCGTCAGTCCCGTCTCCACCAGGTCGAACCGGGCGTCCAGGTCGTGCTCGCGGGCCTCCTGGAGCGTCTTGGACCAGAAGGCGTCGAAGTCCTCGGGCTCGACGGACGAACTGCGGTACTCGCGGAGCTCGTCGAGGGGAAGGTCGAACAGGGCCATCAACAACCGCCTTCGCGAAGAGACTGTGGAGGTCACACCGTACGGCCCCGGTACGGGCCGCCGTCAGTTCAGGCGTACGATCCCGACGCGGTTTCAGGGGGTGGCCCGACGGCCCCCGGCCACGTCAGGTGCCGTCCTCGTCCCGGCCGTGCCAGGCGTTGTAACGGGTCAGGTAGCCCGCGAAGCGTTCGAGGTCGTCCTCCGGCCAGCCGGCCAGGCGCTCGCGGAAGGCCGCACGGCGGCTCTCGGTGACCCGGGCGAGGATCCGCCGCCCGGCGGCCGTCAGGTGGAGCACCTGGACGCGGTGGTCGCCGGGGTCGGTACGGCGCTCGACGAGGCCGGCACGCTCCAGGGCGGACACCTGCCGGCTGACGGTGGACTTGTCCAGCGCGTAGTGGGCGGCCAGGTCGGTGGCCCGGCAGCCGCCGCTCTCCTCCAGATGCCCGAGCAGTGTGTACGACACCAGCGACAGTTCGGGGTGCATGCGTCCCGCCGAGGCCCGGGCCCGGCGGGCGAAGACCGTCATCTCGCGGTGGATGGTCTCGACGGCCGTCTCGCCGGCGGGCGTCCGCCGTGTGCCGGCGCTCTCGTCCGGCTCTGTCGCTGCGGTCACCGAATACCTCCCCTGCTCTTCCGGTTGCATAGTACAACTGGCCTGGGGGGTGCGGGCCGGCCACCGGAGGGGACGAAGAGGGGGTCGGTGTCCGAGCGTTGGGGTAGGGTGACCTGCGGCCGTGGAGGGTCCCGGTCGCAGGAAGCCGAGGAGGTGAGACCCATTACCGCTGTGTCAGGTCGGGTGCTCTCCCCTCGCGACGGCGCGGATCACCGTCGGTAGGTGACCGCGGGAGCGCCCTCTTCGGCTCCCGAAAGGCCCCGGCATTCCATGCCTGTACTCCCTCCCTTCTCCGCCTCGTCCCCTTCGTCCGACTCTTCCGCCTCCCCGCCTGCCGGTTCCCCGCCCGCCGGGGTGGTCGCCGCGCTGCGGGCCGCCGGCTGTGTGTTCGCCGAGGAGGAGGCGGAACTGATCCTCACCGGCGCGCGCACACCACGGGAACTGGCCGCCCTGGTGGAGCGGCGCGTCGCCGGATTCCCCCTCGAACAGGTCCTCGGCTGGGCCGGGTTCCACGGTCTGCGGATCGCCGTGGAACCGGGCGTCTTCGTGCCGCGGCGCCGTACCGAGTTCCTGGTCGACCAGGCGGTGGCCCGGTCCCCGGAGGCGTCCGTCGTCGTGGACCTGTGCTGCGGCTCGGGCGCGGTGGGCGTGGCACTGGCCGCCGCGCTCGGCCCGGTGGAACTGCACGCCGCCGACATCGACCCGGCCGCGGTGCGCTGCGCCCGGCGCAACGTCGTCCCCAGGGGCGGCACGGTCCACGAGGGGGACCTGTTCGACGCGCTCCCCGGCAGCCTGCGGGGCCGTGTCGACATCCTCGCCGCCAACGTGCCCTACGTCCCCACGGGTGAGGTCGGCCTCCTGCCGCCCGAGGCCCGCGACCACGAACCGCTGGTCGCCCTGGACGGCGGCGCCGACGGCCTCGACATCCTGCGCCGTGTCTGTGCCGAGGCCCCCGACTGGCTCGCCCCCGGCGGCTGCCTCCTCGTCGAGACCAGCGAACGCCAGGCCCCACAAGCCCTCGCCACCTTCACCCGAGCCGGCCTGACCGCCCACCTGGCCGTGTCGGAAGACCTCAGCGCGAACGTGGTAGCAGGAACCAAGGCCTGACCGTGCCACGCGACAGTCGCGCGGCTCGGTCGAGCGGGCCGCCCGGCCGTCGTATCGGTTGGTGCCGTGTCGCCCGGTCCGATGGGGCGCTGGGTCTGGTGGGCCGCCGGGCTACGGCGTTGCCCGGCTCCTGTGCTGCTCGGTCCGGTGGGTTGCCGGGTCTGGTGGGTCGCTCGGCCACAGGGTTGCCCGGCTACTGTGCTGCTGGGTCTGGTGGGTCGCTCGGCCACACGGTTGCCCGGCTACTGCGTCGCTTGGTCCGGTGGGCCGCCGGTCACCGCGCCCCCGGTCACTCGGTCGCCCGGTCTCTCCAAGCGGCCGCCGCGTCACCCTGCCACTGCGATGCTGGGGCAGGTTGGCAGCCAGGCCGTGGGTACACGTCATCCGGCCTCCGCGTCACGCGGCCGCCGCGTCGCCCGGTCACTGCGTCGCTCGGTCCGGTGGGCCGCCCGGTCGCCGTGTTGTCCGGACGCCGCGTCCGCTTGTCGCCGCGTCGCCCGGTCCGGTGGGCCGTTCGGCCGCCGCGTCCCCCGGCCACTGCGACGCTGGGTCCGGTGGACCGCCCAGCCGCGGGTGCGCGTGGTCTGGCCTCCGCGCCACCCGGTCCGGTGGGTCGCCCGGCCGTCGGGGCGCCCGGTCACCGTGCCACGTGGCTGTCGCGTCGTCCGGTTACCGCGTAGCCCGGTCCGGTGGGCCGTTCGGCTGTGGGGGTGTGGCGTCTGGCTGTTGCGTTGCCGCGGGGGCCGGTCCGGTGGGCTGGACTGTCGGGGTTCCGGGGCCATGGGCGGCCGGTTTCGGGTGCCCAGTGCGGCCGCGTTGCGTGACCCGGTCCGGCGGACCCGGGCGGGTGGCCGGGTCGGGGGCTACGGCAGTGCCTGGGCGCGGGCGACGAGCAGAGCCACGTCGTCGTGGTTGTCGGGCTGGTGAAGTGTGCGCAGCAGGAGGTCGCAGAGTTCCTCCAGGGGCCGCGCAGGGCCGCCGAGCAGCGTCAGCAGCGTCGCCAGGCGCTCGTCCAGGGAATCCCGGCGCGTCTCGACGAGCCCGTCGGTGTAGAACACCAGCTGGTCGCCCGGCGCCAGGTGCACCGTCGTGGTGGAGAACGGGATGCCGCCGACGCCCAGCGGAACCCCGGTGGGCAGTTCGAGCAGCTCCGGGGGACGGCCCACCGGGATCCGGGCCGGGGGCAGATGCCCGGCGTTGGCGATCCGGCACCGCCGCATGTGCGGGTCGTGGACGGCGTAGAGGCAGGTGGCGATGGAGTGCTCCAGGCCCTCGGTGATCCGGTCGAGGTGTTCCAGCAGCCGCGCGGGATCGAGGTCGAGCGAGGCCAGCGCCTTCGTCGCGGTGCGCAGCCGCCCCATCGTGGCCGCCGCGGTGATGCCGCTGCCCATGACGTCGCCGACGACGAGGGCGGTCCTGTCGCGTTCCAGCGGGATCACGTCGAACCAGTCGCCGCCCACCTCGACGGTGGCGCCCGCCGGCTGGTAGCGGGAGGCGACCTGCAGCCCGCCCGTGACCGACGGGTGCCGGGGCAGCAGGCTGCGCTGGAGGGTGAGGGCCGCGTCGCGGGCGTTCTGGTACCAGCGGGCGTTGTCGATCTGCACGGCCGCGCGGGAGGCCAGCTCCCCGGCCAGCAGCACGTCGTCCGCGCTGAACGGCTCCGGATTGCGGGTGCGCTTGAGGTCCAGCGCGCCCAGCACCTCGCCGCGCGCGATCAGCGGCACGGCGAGATAGGAGTGCACGCCCGCGAGACCCAGCAGCACCGCCGCCTCCGGGGACCGGGCGATCCTGGGCAGGTCCTCGTCCCTGACGCGTGCGACCAGGACCGGGCGGCCGGTACGCACACACAGCGTGACCAGGCGTTCGGGGCCGTAGCGGGCGATCTGCCCGGGCGGATCGGCTGCCTCCAGGGCGTCCGCGGCGCGGTCCGCCCGTACGGCCAGGGCCCGGATCACCGCCGGTTCGGCCGGACCGAGGTTGCTGCGGCGCCCCTCGACCACGGCCTCCAGCAGGTCCACCGCGGCCACGTCGGCCAACTCGGGCACGGCGACCTCGGCCAGCTCCCGGGCCGTGCGCTCCAGCTCCAGGGTGGTGCCGATGCGGGCCGAGGCGTCGGCGATGAGGGCCAGGCGGCGGCGCGCGGCTTCCGCCTCGACGCCCGCCCGGTACTGCTCGGTGATGTCGACGACCGACACGGTCACGCCCAGCACGGTGCCGGAGGCGTCCTCCAGTCGGTACAGCGAGATCGACCAGGCGTGGTCCTCGTCGGGATCGGCCGGGGTCCGGCCGACCGTGGACAGGTCGACGAGCGGCTGTCCGGTCTCCAGTACCCGGCGCGCCGCGGACTCCAGGGTTTCCGCGTCCACCTCGGGCAACATCTCGGGTATCGTCCGGCCCATGTGTTCCTCGGCGGGTATGCCGTTGATCCGCTCCAGGGCCGGGTTGACCGAGACATACCGCAGCCGGTTGTCCAGCACGGCCAGGCCGATCGGGGACTGCGAGACGATCCGCTCCGACAGCGCCACGTCCCGCTCCAGCCGCCGTACGGTCGACTGGTCGGCGGCGAGCCCGAGCGCGTAGGCCTCCCCGCGGTCGTCCAGCAGCCGCATGTTGCGGAACTCCACCAGGCGGGTGCTGCCGTCCTTGTGCCGGACGGGAAAGGCGCCCGCCCAGCCCCGGCCGGTCCGCAGCACCTCCGAGAACAGCCCGACCACCAGGTCGAGGTGCCGCTCGTGGACCATGAGCCGGGCCGCGTGCCGCCCCAGCGCCTCCTGCGCCGAGTAGCCGAAGAGCTCCGCGGCCTGCGGGCTCCACAGCACGATGCGTCCCTGGGCGTCGAGGACCACCGAGGCGACGCCCAGCACGTCGAGCAGTCCGCTCGGCCGTGCCGGACGGACCACCGGCTCCTCGCCCTCGGCCGAGGGAGTCCCGGAAGCAGTCATCCCACGCACCGCCTTCGCCCGTCCGCGCGGCCCGCCGCCCCGATGCGGCGCCTCTTTCGCACCGCGCCCGCGCCCCTCTCCGGGGCGGCCCGTCGCTTCCCTCCACCATCCCCCACCGCAAGGGCTCCTTCGCGCCGAATCGGCCGGAAGGGCCGATGCCCGCACAAACGGGCAGGCGGGCAGACGGGGTGCACGGGCAGGCGGCCGGCGGCGGTGGTGTTCTGCCGGGAAACGGTGCTTTGCTGGTTTTTGCGAGTGGACGGCCGCGCGGAGGGAACTTCGTGCGGTACCCCGGCCACGAGAGGAGTGATCGTGATGGTGAGCGAGCCGGTGCACCCCGAATCCGTCTCGGTGGAACTGAGCGGATGCAGCAAGGAAGACGCCCGGACCGTGTTCGACGCACTGTGTGCCTGCTTCTCCTCCGATCGGTGCGCGGACGACGTACCCCGCGACTACCACGAGGTGCGCCCGACCGTATGGCTCGGCACGTTCGACGTGGCCGAGGAGCACGGGGCGGACCGCGGGCCCAGCCGGCTCGGCGCGTCCGTCATGGTCGACGTGCAGGGCGGCTACTGGGCGATCGACCGTTTCCGCACCACCCTGGACTCCCTGTTCACCGTCCAGGACCTGTGCATGGCCTCCGGTGACCAGGAGCGCGAGCTCCACGTCCGTCTGGAAAGCCGCTGACGCCGGCCGCCGAGGAGACCCCGAGGGGTTTATGCAACTAGTTGCATAAACCCCTCGGGGTCCTCTACAACTACGGACATGAGCCGTTACCCCCATCTGCTGCGCCCGCTCGACCTGGGCTTCACCACGCTGCCGAACCGCGTTCTCATGGGCTCGATGCACGTCGGCCTCGAGGAGGCCGACCGTGGATTCGAGCGGATGGCGGAGTTCTACGCCGCCCGGGCCCGCGGCGGAGTGGGACTCATCGTCACGGGCGGCATCGCCCCCAACGAGGAAGGGCGGCCGTACGAGGGCGGCGCGAAGCTCACCACCGAGCAGGAGGCCGAGCGGCACGCGACCGTCACCGCCGCCGTGCACCGCGAGGGCGGCCGGATCGCCCTGCAGATCCTGCACTTCGGCCGCTACGCCTACCACCGCGACCTGGTTGCCCCCAGCCCCCTCAAGGCTCCCATCAGCCCGTTCGTGCCCCGCGAGCTCACCGACGCCGACGTCGAGCAGACCATCGACGACTACACCCGCACCGCCCGCCTCGCCCGCCGGGCCGGCTACGACGGCGTCGAGATCATGGGCTCCGAGGGCTACCTCGTCAACGAGTTCACCGCCGCGCGGACCAACCACCGCACCGACCGCTGGGGCGGCTCCTACGAGAACCGGATGCGCTTCCCGGTGGAGATCGTGCGCCGGGTGCGCGAGGCCGTCGGCGAGGACTTCGTCATCATCTACCGGCTGTCCATGCTGGATCTCGTGCCCGACGGCTCGACCCTGGACGAGGTCGTCACGCTCGCCGGGGCCGTCGAGGCCGCCGGGGCGACTCTCATCAACACCGGCATCGGCTGGCACGAGGCCCGCATCCCCACCATCGCCACCTCCGTACCGCGCGGCGCCTACGCGTTCGCCACCAAGAAGCTGATGGGCCGGGTCTCCGTCCCCCTCGTCACCACCAACCGCATCAACACCCCGGAAGTCGCCGAGCAGTTGCTCGCCGACGGGTACGCCGACATGGTCTCCGTGGCACGTCCGATGCTCGCCGACCCCGACTTCGTCGCCAAGGCCGCCGCCGGCCGCCCCGAGGCCATCAACACCTGCATCGGCTGCAACCAGGCCTGCCTCGACCACACCTTCAGCGGGCAGATCACCTCCTGTCTGGTCAACCCGCGCGCCTGCCACGAGACCGAGCTGGTCCTGTCCCCGACCCGGCGGCGCAAGCGGATCGCCGTGGTCGGCGCCGGACCCGCCGGGCTCGCCTGCGCCGTCTCGGCCGCCGAACGCGGCCACCTGGTCACCCTGTTCGACGCGGCGGGCGAGATCGGCGGACAGCTCAACGTGGCCCGCAAGATTCCCGGCAAGCAGGAGTTCGGCGAGACGCTGCGCTACTTCCGCCACCAACTCGACGCACACGGCGTGGACGTACGGCTGAACACCTGGGTGAGCGCGGGCGACCTGGCGGACTACGACGAGACCGTCGTCGCCACCGGCGTCGCCCCGCGCACCCCCGACATCCCCGGCATCGGCCACCCGCGCGTCCTCGGCTACCTCGACGTGCTGCGCGACGGCGCGCCCGTCGGCGACCGGGTGGCGATCCTCGGCGCCGGCGGCATCGGCTTCGACGTGGCCGAGTACCTCACCGACAGCGGTGACAAGGCGAGCGAGGACCCGGCGGCGTACTTCCGGCTCTGGGGAGTCGACATGGACCAGCGCGCGCCCGGCGGACTCACCGCGCCGCAGCGGCCCGCGCCGCCGCGCACAGTGCACCTGCTCCAGCGCAAGACCACCAAGGTCGGCGCCGGACTGGGCAGGACGACCGGCTGGATCCACCGCACCGAACTCAGGCACCGAGGGGTCACGATGGTGCCCGGCGTGCGCTACGACCGCATCGACGACCGGGGCCTGCACATCACGGTCGACGGCACGAGCACGGTCCTGGAGGTCGACACGATCGTGCTGTGCACCGGGCAGGAGCCGCGACGCGACCTGTACGAGGAACTGGCCGCCGCCGGGCGCCGCGCGCACCTGATCGGCGGCGCGGACGAGGCCGTCGAACTCGACGCCAAGCGCGCCGTCAAGCAGGGCACGGAACTGGCGGCGGCCCTGTAGTGAGGCAACCGGCGACGGCCCCGCGGGGCCGGGGCGGGTGTGCCTCCTGTTCCTAGGATGATCCCCATGTCACTTCCGCACGCGATCCTCACCGCCCTGCTCGAAAAGCCGTCGTCGGGGCTCGAGCTGACGCGCCGCTTCGACAAGTCGATCGGCTACTTCTGGACGGCGACGCATCAGCAGATCTATCGCGAGCTGGGAAGACTGGAGGCCGACGGCCTCATCCGCGGCCTGCCGGCGAAGGAGCCGGCCCGCGGGCAGAAGAAGGACTACGAGGTGCTGCCCGCGGGCCGCGCGGAACTGGCCCGCTGGACCGCCGCCTCCCAGGAGCCGAAGCGGCACCGCGACGCCCTGCTGCTGCGGTTGCGCGCGGCGGCCGTGGTGGGCACCGCGGGCCTTCGGGCCGACCTCGGGCGTCATCTGGAGCTGCACGAGCGGCAGTTGGCGGAGTACCGGGAGATCGAGGAGCGCGACTTCCCGCCCGGCAAGGACAGCCCCGAGGACCGGTTGCGGCACCTGGTCCTGCGGGCCGGTATCGACCTGGAGACCTTCTGGACGCAGTGGTTCCGGCACGCGCTGGAGGAGTTCACCGAGCTGCCGGGCCATGACCCGGAGTGAGGGCGGCCGGCCCCGGTGGGGCGGTCGGAACCGGCGCGGCTGCGAGGGGCGGTCAGAACCGGGACGGTTTCGAACGGCGGCGCAGCACCCACCCGGTGGCGACCACCGCCGCCCCGACCAGGGTCCCGCCGACCGCGAGCGTGAGGGGACCGTAGTCCTTGACGCCCCCGCCCACGCCGCCCAGCACACCCCGGGTCGGTACGACCGTGGGCGCGATGTTCGGCGCGTACGGTCCGACATTCGGCGCGTACGGTCCGACGTTCGGCGCGTACGTGGGCACGACGTTCGGCGCCTTCGTCTGCCGGAACGTGGGAGCGGCCGTCGCGGTGGCGCGGCCGCCGGTGACGACGATGGACTGAGTGCCCGCCATGATGTTGTTCGCGCAGACGACGGCCACGGTGTAGGTGCCCGGGCTCACGCTCTGCCAGGCGGCGGACTGGCCGCCGGTCATCCCGGTGAGCGCCACCTGGCGTCCCTGGGTGAAGTTGGTCTGGCCGGCGGTGAGCAGCGAGGCCGTGCCCCAACGGCCGTTGACCTGGCTGCACACGCTGGTCGTCACGGACACTGTCGAGCCGTTGGCGGAGACGGATATCCCGGTACCGGCGGCGTCGGCTGGGCCGGCGGCGAGACCGAGTGCGAGTACGGCGGCCGTCGCGGCGACGGCTGCGGAGGGGGAGAGGGAGGGGGAGGGTGGCTGAGTGTGGCGCATGGGACTGTCCTCCGACGGCACGGTCGGCGGACCATCCCATGTGCCGCCGGAGATAGGGGAATCGCCCGTGCTGCCTCGGGGCCAGCCAACGTCCCGCGGAGGCCGCCCGCATGCGGGGCGCGTCCGTACGGGTGGGCACCGCCCGCCCGGTCGACGCCCGGTCGGGTGGTCCGGGCCGCCCGGTCGTTATGGCGCGGTCGGGTGCTCCGGGCAGCCGGTCGTCACCACGTGGACGGGCGTTTGGGGCCGCCGGTCGTCACTGCGCGGTCGGGTGTTCGGGGCCGCCCGGTCGTCGTCCGGGCGGGTGTTCGGGGCTGCCCGGTCGTCGCCGCCCGATCGGGTGTTCGGGCTGCCCTTCGGCACTGTCCTGTCGGGCGTTCAGGGCTTCCCGGTCGTCACCGAGCGCTCGGGTGAGAAGCCGCCCCAGGTGCCGTCCGGGAGCATCGCCCGGATCCGCACCCGGTGGCCGACCCCGGCCTCGCGCCCCAGGTAGAAGCTGTACGAGGCTTTCTCGCGCGGTGCCGTGCCGCCCCAGACCAGGGAGGTGGCCGGCTGTCCGTCCAGCTGGATCTGGTACTGCGTCACCACGCCGTCCGTGCGCGGCGGCACCCAGCTCAGATCGAGGTAGTACGCCCCGTCCGCCCGGTGGGTCGTGGCGCGGAAGGAGGACGGCGCGGTGGCCCGGCCGTCGTCGGATCCCGGCGCGGTGGTGAGCCGGACGGTGGCGCCGGCGGGGGAGAGGTTGTCGGCCGCGTCGCGGGCCCGCACGGTGAACGCGTACGAGGTGCCCGGCCGCAGGCCGGTGACCACCGCGGCGGTCTGGCTGCCGCCGACACTGTGGATCTTCGTTCCGCCCTGGTAGACGTCGTAGGACACCACGCCCCGGTCGTCCGTCGAGCGGGACCAGGACAGTTGGACGGCCCGGCTGCCCACCGCCCGGCCGCGCACGTCGAGCGGGCGGCTGGGAGCCGAGTGGTCGGCCGCGGCGGCGGCCGGTGTCGTCGCCCGCACCGGCCGGCTGCGCGGGCCGAGCCGGCCGTCGGTGCCCCGCGCCCGGACGGTGAAGACATACGTGGTCGACGGGCTGAGCCGGGTGACGTCCACCATGTGCTCCCGGGCCGGTACGGCCTTCACCTTCGTGGTGCCGCGGTACACCTCGTACCCGCCGATGTCCGAGGCCGCGGGCAGCCCGTTCCACATCACGTGCACGCTCGTGGCGCTCCCCGCGGCGGCGGTGACGCCGGTCGGCGCGCCGGGCAGCCGGCCGCCCTCCCCGTCGTCCGCGACACTCCGGCCGCAGGCGGCGAGCAGCGCCAGCACGCCGCACAGCGCCACGACACGCCCGGGCGTGCGGTAACGAGGGGAAGCGGGGGCGGGAACACGTCGCACGGGTCTGCCTCCCCGGGAACGGCGGCGTGGACGACCCGGACGCCGCACGAACAATGGTCCGGACCAATATGGCGCGTTGACGGGAGCGCATCAAGGGGGCCGGGGGTGGTGGGAGTCGCGGAGCGTTACGTATGCTGAAGTTCCTTCCGGGCTGAACCACCCTGTACAGCAGGGGAGTTCACGCTGTGGCGCGGGCAGCTGTCGTCGCTGCCTCCCGCGTCGTCACGGGCGGCCCGGGGTCGGGTCCGCATGGATCCAGGCCCCTGGCCGCCCGATGGGTGATGCGAGCCATGCGTCGTCCGGTCCCCTAGCGTGGGCCCCGCGTGACCGATTTCTCTGCAAACCACCCCCTGCGGGGTGAATGCAGGTCAATGTCCCCGAGGAGAGGCGCCCCCATGGTGCGTGCCCAGTCGCTGACGCTCGTCGCGGCGAGTGCCGCCCTGCTCGCTCCCACGACACTCCCGACCCTGACCGTGCCGTCCGCGTACCGCACCCGGGGGGAGCCCGCGGCGCGGTACGCGGACCTCATCCGGGCGGAGCCCGCGGCGCACGGCGAGGGAGGCGTCAGGGCCGCCGACCTGCTGGCCAGGGTGCGTGACTGCACACGGGTCTCCCGCGGCCGCTACCGCCTCGACGCCGGGCGGCCCGCCACCATCCCGGTGTGCGAGCTGCCCGGCGCCGTCTTCTGGAAGGCCGACATGGACATCGACTGCGACGGACGGCCCACCGTCCGCTGCAACCGCAGCACCGACCCGCAGTTCTTCCCCACCGCGGCCTACGAGCAGTCCAACGGCCTCCGCCTGGACGCCGCGCAGCTGCCGTACGTCGTCCTGCCCGCCCCGAGCAGCATCTGGGACCACCGCGCTTACGGCGTGGGCGGGGGATCGGTCGCGGCCGTCGTCTACCGGGACCGCGTGCAGTACGCGGTCGTCGGCGACATCGGGCCGAGCGAGGTCATCGGCGAGGCCTCCTACGCCACCGCCCGGAGCCTCGGCATCCCCGCCGACCCGAACGGCGGCGGGGTCCGCTCCGGCGTGACCTACATCGTCTTCGAGCACTCCCGGATCAGCGCCATCGAGGACCACGCGGCCGCCGTGGCCACCGGCGAGCGGCTGGCACGCCGGCTGGTGAACGGCGGGACGGCGGCGGCGCAGGCGGACGACCCGCGCCTTCCGCCCCGCGCCGCCCCGGACGCTCCTCACACCTTCCGGTAGCCGTACGCCTCCGAGGCCGCCGCCTCCACGGCGTCCAGGTCGGCTCCCGCCGCCGCTGTGACCACCGCGGCGACCGCGCCCTCGACGAACGGGGCGTCCAGCAGCCGTGTGTTCCCGGGCAGTTCGTCACCCTCGGCGAGCAGCGCCTTCACGGTGAGCACCGCGCTGCCGAGGTCGGTCAGCACGGCGACCCCGGCACCCCGGTCCACGGACGCGGCCGCGGCGGAGACCAGTTCCGCACTGGTGCCCATCCCGCCGTCCTCCCGGCCGCCGGCCGCGGCCACCGGCACGCCCGCCGCCCCGCCCGCCAGTCCTCTCGCCAGCTCGACCACGGAGGACGCCACCTCGGCGCTGTGCGAGACCAGTACGATCCCGACCATCTTCTCGCCGCTCACGTCACGCCTCCGCCGAGGCCGCGTCGGCCAGTGCCGCGATCAGCAGGGCGGACGAGGTGGCCCCCGGATCCTGGTGCCCGATGCTGCGCTCACCCAGATAGCTCGCCCGGCCCTTGCGGGCCAGCAGCGGTGTGGTCGCCTCGGCACCCGCCTCGGCGGCGGCGCGGGCCGCCGCGAAGCCGTCACCGAGCGCGTCCACCGCCGGGACCAGCGCGTCGATCATGGTCTTGTCTCCCGGTACGGCCCCGCCCAGCGTCATCACCCCGTCCACCCCGGCCCGCAGCGCCTCGGCGAGCTGCTTCTCGCTCACCTCGGCGGCGTCCCCGAGCGCCTTGCCGGTACGCCGCAGCAGCGTCCCGTACAGCGGCCCCGACGCGCCGCCGACCGTCGAGATCAGCTGCCGCCCGGTGAGGACCAGGATCGCGCCGGGTGTCTGTGGAGCCTCCTTGTCCAGCGCGGCCCGCACGGCCGTGAACCCGCGCTGAAGATTGCTGCCGTGGTCGGCGTCCCCGATGGGCGAGTCGAGGGCGGTGAGCCATTCCGCCTCACGGGCCACGGACGCGGCGGTCGCCGTCATCCAGCGGCGGAAGAAGTCGGCGTCGAGCACTGGATCTCCCTTGCGTGATAGGTACGGTCGATGGGCTCGCCGGCTCACCGGCCCCAGCGCAGGGCCGGTGTGCTCACCGGCGCGTCCCACAGTCGCAACAGTTCCTCGTCGATCTGGCACAGAGTGACCGAGGCGCCCGCCATGTCCAGGGAGGTGACGTAGTTGCCCACCAGACTGCGGGCGACGGCCACACCGCGCTCGGCGAGCACCCGGTGCACCTCCGCGTTGAAGCCGTACAGCTCCAGCAGCGGGGTCGCGCCCATACCGTTGACCAGAAGTAGTACGGGGTTGCGCGGGCTCATGTCCTCCAGGATGGCGTGCACCGCGAAGTCGGCGATCTCACCCGAGGTCATCATCGGCCGCCGCTCCCGGCCCGGCTCGCCGTGGATGCCGATGCCGAGTTCCAGCTCGCCGGCCGGCAGGTCGAAGGTGGGACTGCCCTTGGCCGGGGTGGTGCAGGCGCTCAGCGCGACGCCGAAGCTGCGGGAGTTCTCGTTGACCTGCCGGCCGATCGACTCCACCCGCTCCAGTGGCTGTCCCTCGTCAGCGGCGGCGCCCGCGATCTTCTCCACGAACAGGGTCGCGCCGGTGCCGCGCCGTCCGGCCGTGTACAGGCTGTCGGTCACCGCCACGTCATCGTTGACCAGCACTTTCGCGATCTGGATGCCCTCGTCTTCGGCGAGTTCGGCCGCCATGTCGAAGTTGAGTACGTCGCCGGTGTAGTTCTTCACGATGAACAGCACGCCCGCCCCGCCGTCCACGGCCGCCGCCGCTCGCAGCATCTGGTCCGGCACCGGCGAGGTGAAGACCTCCCCCGGGCAGGCCGCCGAGAGCATCCCGGGCCCGACGAACCCGCCGTGCAGCGGCTCGTGCCCCGACCCGCCACCGGAGACCAGGGCGACCTTCCCCGCCACGGGCGCGTCCCGCCGCACGATCACCCGGTGCTCCACGTCGACCGTCAGCTCCGGGTGAGCCGCCGCCATACCGCGCAGCGCGTCCGCCACCACGGTCTCGGCGACGTTGATGAGCATCCTCATGGGTACCTCCCAGTGATCTTAGCGAGTGTGGCCCCGACCTGCGCCTTTGCTGGTCAGGGCACATAACGGCTGTTGTTGATCTCGGCGGTCCGTGACGGTCTGTGGCGATGCCTGGCGGTACTGGCGCTGACTCCATGCTGACTTTACTGACGGAGCATCAGAGAACTCGGACGGGCGGACACGGGGAAGCCCGAGCGCTCCTATCGGCAGTATCGACCTTGCGACAGCGAAGGTCACCTGTGGCGACCAGTCAGGCGAACGAGAGAACGGGTCCCTACGGGCTTACCGGTCGTTTCTCGGAGTCGGCCTGCACCTGTGAGCCAGGGCGGGTGAAGCCGGGTCGAGCGGTGAACCTCTGTGCAGCGGAGGGGCACCCCCTCGGCCAGGTGGACGAGCAGGTCATGATCCGCCGTCACCGCCTCCAACCCGGCGAGGTGGAGGCCGCGTTGCGCGCGCATCCGAGAGGGCGCCCGTGCGCGGTCGTCCCGTACGAGGACGCGGCGGGCACGCTTGCCCTCGCGGCCCATGTCGTACACCGTCCGAAGCGTTTTTCACCTGGCGTTCGAATCCCCGGGTGTGGATGAAGCCGCATCCCCCATGCCCCGTTGAACTTGCGCATTCTTGACGCGAACATGGCGAGTCAGGGGGGTTTGGCTCTGCTGAGAAATCGGACCACAAGGGGGGAAGCGAATGCTCCGGATCCACTTCACCGATGTCGACCTGAGCCGGACACGTATGGCAGCTGCACCCGATCCGCTATGGGAGATCTGCGCGAGCCTTCACCGTTTCCAGTCTCGCCAAGGGCGTTGGGCCTATGCGGACTGGTATCACACCGTCCGCGCCCGGCTGCACGCCATGGGGTTCAGTCACACCCTGCGCACCCTTTTGCTACCACTGGTCCCGCGCGCCACCTACTTCCCCGACTTCCTCACCCCTCCCGAGGGCGTTGAAGGACTCGACGCCGGTCTGGAAGCCATCCTGAGCACGCCGCGATGCCGGGTCCTGCACGAGGTGAGCATCCTTGACCGCACCAGCGGCGCCCCCACCTGGGCGCCCCGCCTGGCCGAGCCGGACACACGCAAGGAGCTGGTTCGAGCGATGCGCGCCTACTACGACATCGTCATCGCCCCCTACGGCGACCGCATCCAAGCCCGTATCGAAGCCGAGCGGTACGCGCGTGCCCGCGCCGTACTCAGCCACGGAACCGAAGGGATCCTCCAGAGTCTGGGACCCAGCCTTCAATGGCGGCGCCCAGTCCTGCACACGGTCTATCCCGAGGACCGTGATCTGCGCCTCAACGGTCGCGGACTCCTCCTGGTCCCGTCCTACTTCTGCTGGGGAAACCCCGTGACCTTCGGCGACACGACGCTGGATCCCGTCCTGCTCTACGCCCTCAACCACGAGCCTCACCACTCCACGCTTCCAGAAGGCTTCGGCTCCGGCGCACCCCTGGCAGCCCTGCTCGGGCGCACCCGGGCCGCCATCCTGCGCGCCGTCGCGGCCGGAGGCACCACCGGCGAACTCGCCCGTGCGGCAGGGGTCTCGGCGCCATCCGCCAGCCAGCACGCCACAGCTCTGCGGGACGCCGGCCTCATCGTCAGCCACCGACACGCCACGTCCGTGCTGCACACTCTCACTCCGCTCGGAGCCGCACTCCTGCGTGCCAATACCCCGACGTCTCGATGACCATGAGGACATCGTTCGGGGGAGCTGTTCGAGAATCAGGCCCTGCGGTACGGCGGCGAATCCGCTCGGCTCCGGTCCGTCACGCGCCGCCTGCTGTGGAAGCACGGGATCAAACCCTTCATCGCCCGCCGAGACGTCGCTCACGGCTCTGACCCCGGTCGCATCCTCTGAGGTTTTCTCAACGAAATGATCTCGTGAGGTGACTCGGCCCAGGGAATCCCGCGCGTCGCGATGAATTCTGCGGCGTCCGGCGGTCGTACTGTCGACCCCGTCACCGAGGAGGACTTCTGATGCGCAGTGTGACCTATTCGATGAGCGTCTCACTTGACGGCTACATCGTCGGGCCGGACGGCGGCTTCGGCTGGACGGTGCCCGACGAGGAGGTCTTTCGCTTCTGGATCGACGAGATCCGAGAAGTCGGCGTCCACCTCTTGGGACGTCGGCTGTACGAGACGATGCTGTACTGGGAGACCGCCGACCAGGATCCCTCGCTCGACGACTCAATGCTCGAGTGGGCCGCGCTCTGGAAGCCGCTCCCGAAGGTGGTGTTCTCGACCACGCTGCCGGCGGTTCAGGGCAATGCCCGCCTGGTCTCCGGCGGCCTGGCGGAGGAGATCGAGCGGTTGCGAGCCGAGCCGGGGGAGGGCGACATCGCGATCGGCGGCGCGACTCTCGCCGCCGAGGCGGCCGCGTCGGGTCTGATCGACGAGTACCGGGCCATGGTCTACCCGGTGCTGGTGGGTGGTGGCATTCCGTTCTTTCCCCAGCGCGAGCGCCGGGTGGATCTCGAACTCGTCGAGACCCGCACCTTCAGTCCGAGAGTCGTCTACCTCCGCTACCGCGTGGCGCGTTAGCAGACTCGTCCGCCGAGCCCTGGGAAGAACGGGCCAGCCGGTGAGGTTCTCTCAACAGAGGTCATTCCATTGGCCGTTGAGGGCGAGGGCGGTGCGGGTGAAGACTTTGCTGTCCCGGCACATGGCAGACCCCATCAAGAAATGATCCTGATGGGGTCAAAGGCCATGCTTGACCGTCGGCGGTTCCTCTGGCCTCGGGTGCCGGACGGTCGTGGCAGCTCAGCCCTCGCGCCGGCCGATCCCGGTCAGGGCCAGAGCAGGTATTCGCCGGCAACCCAGCCGGTGAGCTTGGTGCTGCCGTTGTAGCCGTAGCCGCACACCCAGTAGTGGCCCCCGGATTGGACCCCCGAGGGGCTGAAGTAGAACGCGGCGCCACCGGGAAGCTGGCCGATGGCCGTGTTGCTCGTCGACGGTCCGGTGCGCACCTTCAGCCAGTCCACGCTCGACAGGACATGCGTGTAGTTGCTGAGAGGGCCCGGACAGGTGACAGCCGCGCTGATGACGCCTGCCGGAGCCGCCTGGGCAGCCGGCACGGTGGTGAGCGAGAGTGCCGCGGCGGCGAAAGCAACGGCTATGGCTTTCCTCACGGGAACCTCCTGGATGCGATCGGATACGGAAGGTCCACGCGGCCATGGCCATGTCCGCGTGAACGTAGAAACGCGTGAACCCGACGTTTGAGCCCCCACGCCAACGCCGGTGCGGGCTCGTTGCGCGCCGGCCGTGGACTCCGCGCGGTGTGCACGGTTGCCCGCGCCCTCCGGGCTTTACCACCAGGCGGTGGAGTTGGTGGAGTTGCAGGTGCCGAGGAGCGTCGTCACGTAGCAGGCACGGAAGGCAACGGCTGAGCTCGAACTTGTCAGGTAGCCCTTGGTGTAGTTGCGGCTGCTGGCGGACCAGATGTCGGCGTAGTCCCAGACACGGCCGCCGAGGGAGACCTCGAAGCGGATGTAGTCCGACGAGCCGTAGTTGAGGATGCGCCCCCAACCGTACTGCGAGCCACCGCACGTACCGTAACGGATCTGGACTTGGCGGCCGTTGACGGTCTTCTCGGTTCCCGTGGCGACTTTGGTGCAGGAGTTCGGGTCGCTCCACCACTCGGAGGCAGCGCTTGCCGGGGCCGAGGCCAGCATGGTCGTGGCTGCGGCAGCGGCACACATCGCTGCGATGGAACCCATACGACGGGTCTTCGTACGGTGCTTGAACATGCTGTACTCCCCTTCGTGGAACTGGCTGGCGTCACTGCAGGGCAGGGCAGTGACGTGGTCCCCCTTGCATGGATGTGGTGGGCCGGTCCATGGCGGGGGTCCTCCGTCGTGCCGAGATCATGGTGAAAGGTGCTGGCATGTACTCACAAGGCCATTTGGTCTCGGCCAAAAGGCTCTGGTCAGACGGCGTGCGGAGCACTGAGAACGCACTGGGGCCACGCGGCGGGAAGGACTGCGGGGGCTCGGGGCGCATCTCACGGCGGAGGATCTGGCCGGGTGCGGGTGCGGGTGCGGGTGCGGGTGCGGGTGCGGGTGCGGGAGCCGGCGGGCCGGACGTGATGGGGAGATCGTGCTGAGCGCCGCTCAGGTCGCAGGCACCGCCGCCAGGCCGTGTTGGGCCCCTGGCGTGTCCAGGCGCGGACCTGGTTGCGGCGTTCATCCGGATTTCAGCTGTCACTGATCCGCTGCCTGGCGCCCCCGGTGGAGGACTTCCCCGACGTCCTCACCCCGGACCAGGCAGCCCACGCTCTGCCTGTCTGCAACTCGGCAACGGTTGCCTCAGGATCTGGCGGTTCTACCCAACGCACCTTACTGAGCCCGCCCGTTGGCGATTCCGTGGGAGGCGGGGACCCACTCGCCCGCCCTGCAGAGTGCTGTCGCCTATCGCACCGCTAGTGCCGTGACCGCATAGGTTCGACGGGGCCAGCTGCGCGGGCGCGTGAATCCTTACGCTCCGCGAGGAGGAACAGGACGGCAGCGGCGGCGATGAAGCCGAAGCCGACGTTCATGCAGGCCATGACCGTCACGTAGGAGGCGTCGGCGATCCGGGGGATGCCGTTGAGGGGCATGAGGGCGTAGCAGCACAAGAAGCCGTAGGCGCGAAGCCGCATCCCGGCCTGCCGCTTACGCGTCCACGGCGGTGTCCACCCTGCCAGCATCGCCACGGAGGTCGGCAGCATGAGCGCCGTCGATACGGCCAGCGCAATCCAGTGGTACAGCGGATTGCCGTTCACCCCGGGCCCCTTTCGTAGGTGGTCGCCAGCCTAGATGATCAATTCCACGGGGTCAGTGCGACCGCCTGGCCCAACCGACGCACAGGTGTCGAGGACATCCGCGCATGCATCCCCGGCCTTGAGTGGTTCTGGCGTCGATTAGGGTCGCTCAATGCTCGAAGGAAAGTTGGTAAGGCTGCGCGCGCTGCGCTCCGAAGACGCTGCGCACCATGTGCGGTGGCGCAATGACCCGGAGGTGGTGCGCTGGGCCGCAGGTGGTGACCCGTGTTTCGGCCCGGTCACGGCGGAGGCGGTCGGGCTCGGCTTCGACACCATGCTGCGACTGAGCCCGAGGGAGTCGGCCGTGTTCACGGTCGAGGATCTGGCGGGCGGGAGGGTGATAGGCATGGCCGACTACCGGGATCTGGACCCGTACGCCGGAGTGGCCACGCTGGGAATCACCATCGGCGAGCGGGAGTTCTGGGGCTGCGGCCATGGCAGTGACGCGTTGCGGCTGCTCGTGGGCCACCTGTTCGGTGCGTACTGCCTGAGCCGACTGGAGCTGGACACCTGGAGCGGCAACGAGCGCGCTGTGCGCGCCTTCACCAGGTTGGGCTTCCGTGAGGAAGGCCGCCGTCGGTCGGCTGTGTTGGTGGAGGGGGAGCGCTACGACCGCGTGCTCTTCGGGATGCTCCGCGAGGAGTGGGCGAACCCTGAGTGACGCCTTAGATGATCTTCTGATGGCGTTTGCGAAGGCGAGAGCGAGGGCGCCCAAGATGGTTGTGTGAGGCCGAGTTGGTCACCCTTGCGGTGATGCAGGCCGTGCCCGGGCCCACCTCCGAGGCCAGTTGGCTCCGGCATGCACGGGCTCACCTGCGGCATCTCTTCCCGTACCTGCCGCAACAACCCGGCTCACACGGATCGGCGACCAGAACCACTTCGGCCGCGAGTTCAACCACCAACTCGGTTGACAGGGAATCCAGTTACTAACCACTCCTAACAAAAGGAGGTTTCTGGACCTCTGGGAATGACGGAGTGTCAGTTCTCGTTGATGCTGGCCGAAGGGGGTGCGAGCCAGTCGAGACGAGGAAGACCGCCGCCAGACCGTGGGAGATCGACGACGGATTGTGGGCGCGCATCGAGCCGCTGCTGCCGGTCGTCCCGCGTAATCCGCGGCGTCCAGGTCGTAAGCGTCTGGATAGTCGCAAGGTGCTGTGCGGGATCCTGTTCGTGCTGTACACCGGGATCCGCTGGGAGTATCTGCCCCAGGAGCTGGGCTTCGGCTCGGGGATGACCTGCTGGCGACGGCTGCGGGACTGGAACGAGGCCGGGGTCTGGCAGCACCTGCACGAGCTGCTGCTCTCCGAGCTGCGGGCCGCAGACCTGCTGGACTTCTCCCGCGCAGCGGTCGACTCCAGCCACATCCGCGCGATGAAGGGTGGGCCGGCCAACGGTCCGTCCCCGGTGGACCGGGGCAAGGCCGGGAGCAAGCACCACCTGATCGTCGAGGCGCACGGCATCCCGCTCGCGGCAATCACCACCGGCGGCAACCGCAACGACGTCACCCAACTGATCCCGCTGATTCAGGCCGTCCCACCGATCCGAGGCAAGCGCGGCCAGCCACTGCGCCGCCCCAAGCACCTGTACGCCGACCGCGGCTATGACCACGAGGTCTACCGGGACAAGGTCCGCCGGTTCCAGATCACCCCGCACATCGCCCGGCGCGGCACCGGGCACGGCTCCGGCCTGGGCATGTACCGCTGGGTCGTGGAAGGAACGATCGCGCTGCTGCACTGGTTCCGCCGCCTGCGCACCCGCTGGGAGATCCGCGACGACCTCCACCACGCGTTCGTCACCCTCGGCTGCGCCGTCATCTGCTGGCGACGACTCCGCACCGCACTTTGTCGAGAGTAAGGGCAGGCAATGCGCCAGGAGATGGCCTGCTCCATGCGTCAGAACGCACTCGCAGCAGTCGGGCCGGCGCAGCCTCACATCCGGGATCTCAGCACGTCGACCTCACAGCCCGGCGCGAACGGGTCGAAGCCATGCTCGACCAGCCAGCGAACCGCCAGCAGGCTTCGCAACGACCACCACGCGCGGATCACGTCGAGGTCGACGTCGGTGCCATAGCCGGCGATGACGTCGCCGAGGCGCTCCTCGTGTCCGAGCGTGAAGGTGGCGAGGTCGTACAGGGCATCACCCTGGCCCGCCTCGGACCAGTCGATGATGCCCGTGACCTCGTCGCCGTCGACGAAGACGTGCGCGATCTGCAGGTCGCCGTGCGTGAACGCCGGAGTCCACGGCCGGAGCGCGGCCTCGGCGACCTGGCGGTTGCGGGTGACCAGGTCGGCGGGCAGGACGCCGTTCGTCACGAGCAACTCGCACTCGTCGTCGAGTTCCGCCGCCAGCGCGACGATGCTCCGGCCAGCCTGGCCCGGCCGAGACGGCAGCGGCGCTTCGTGCAGCTTCCGGATGGCGGCGCCCGCCGCGGCCCACGCCGCCGGCGACCCGGTCGACGGCCCACCGAGGCGCCCAAGCGTCGTCCCCGGGAGTGCGGCGATCGCGAGCACGGACGGCTTGCGCCACAGGACCTCCGGGGTTGGGACCGGCGCGAGGGACATCGCCTCGACCTCGACATCGATGCGCGCCTGATCGGCGTCCACCTTCAGGAACACGTCGCCGACGCGCAGAGTCGCGCGCTCGGAATGGGCGACGACGACTTTGACCTCATCCATGGGCGACCAGTATCCCGGGGATGATCGCCGGCGTCGCCGGGTTTATCGCGTGCGATTACGCGGCCGGCCGCGTCCCGCTACCCAGCGGCCTCGTGCGCTCCAGTCCGACCTCGCGATCTTGTCGCGGGCCTGGCTGGGAACGAGTACGGCCACCGCGTGACCATCGGGGGTTGTCCGGACCCCTGAAGATCGCGCGGTGGCCGCAGAGCATGGCGTAGACCCGGCCCGCCGGCGGGCGATGTTCGGCCATTTCCGGCGGGTTGCCGTAGGTCGGCATGTCCGCATATGGGTCACTGCCGCACCAGTCGCCATGGAGCTCGGTGGCAGGCTGTATGGCCTATGGCCGCAACACGACATCGACGGCCAGGGTGAGCTTGTTGACGAATTCCGAACGGTCGGCAACACGGTGCTTCCAACCCTCACCGGCGGCGGCCAGGACCTCGGCGATCTGTCGCGATGCGACATTGCCTGCGGGCCGGCCGGAGGTGGCGATGGCCTCGACGAGCGCGTCATGGAAGGCGGCCCGGTAGTCGTCATACATGCTGTCGAGCTGTGCTGTGCCGTGCTCCAGCAGGTCGTCGACGCCCTCGTTGAGGTGCGTGCCGACGTAGCGGCCCAGGTGGGCGTCTAGCGCGGCCACCAAACGCGCGTCGAGGCCCACATCGGGTGCGGTCAGCGCCGCGCGGACGTCGTCCAGGGCCTTGTCCAACTCCTGCTGCATGGTCGCGCGGAACAGTTCCCCCTTGTTGGCGAACAGGAAGTACAGCCCGGGGCGGGAGATGTCCGCGGCCCGGGCCACCGCGTCCATCGACGTCTTGCGATAACCGAAGGTGGCGAAAACGGTCAGTGCTGCTGCCAGCACCTGCTCGCGGCGCTGGGTGTCTCCCCGGGGTGTTGACATAGGCACACTATACAGAGTGGGCATGCTATACAGTATTTGTTGTTTTCGTTTAGTGCGGCTGGAGGCCGCACCCCTGAGAGAGAGCATCATGAGCAAGACTGTTCTGATCACCGGCGCCGCGACCGGCATGGGCGAGGCGATCACCTTCGAATACGTCAAGCGCGGCTGGAACGTCGTGGCCACCATGCGTGACACCGCCAAGGCCAACCCTGCCTTCGCCGACCTCGGCAACGTCCTGGTCAGCCGCCTCGATGTCACCGACCGCGCCAGCATCGAGCAGGCTGTCAGTGAGGCGATCGATCGCTTCGGCGGCATCGATGCCCTCGTCAATGCCGCCGGCTACGGGCAGATCGGCGCGGTCGAGGAAGTCAGCGCCGACCAACTGCGCGACCAGTTCGAGACCAACGTGGTGGGCCTCGTCCAGGTAATCCAGGTCGTACTCCCGCACATGCGAGAACGCGGCTTCGGTCATATCCTCAACATCGGCTCCATGGGCGGCCACGTCAGCCTGCCCACGATGGCCCTGTACTGCGCCTCCAAGAGCGCCGTGCAGAACCTGACCGAGGGACTGGCCCAGGAGGTCGACCCGCTGGGCATCCACGTCACCCTGGTCGAGCCGGCGGGCTTCAACACCCGGTTTACGACCAACTCGACCCTTCCCGCCTCCTCCATCCCCGCCTACGCGCCCGCCTACGCGACCATGGCCGAATTCGACAAGCAGGCGGTGAGGGGCGACCTCGTCAAGTCCATGGCGGCCGTTGCCGACATCACGGGCATCGACAGGCCTCCGCTTCACCTGGCCCTGGCCACCGCCGGCCTGGAGATGGTGCGGGGCCGCTTCGCCGAGCTGATGGACGAATACGCCCGCTGGGAGCAGGTCACGGCGGGCACTGACTGACGGCCACACCCCCACAGCACCCCTCGCGGACGGCCCCCGATGGGTCGACGCCAGCGGACTGCCTTCAGCCGGAAGCGTCGGCCCCAGGCGGCGCCACCGGGGCTCCGAACCATGGGAATCGGGCGCCGCCACCGAGGAGTTCGCCCAGTACGTGAACCTCCACCCTCTATCTGGAGCTTGTCTGTGAAAGTCGTCATCTTCGGCGCGTCCGGCATGATGGGACAGGGCGTACTGCGCGCCTGTCTCCTCGACCCCGCTGTCACGCGTGTGCTGGTGGTGGTCCGCAGCCCGCTGGGCATCAGCCATCCCAAGCTGCGGGAAGTCATCCACCAGGACTTCACCGATCTGTCCGCCATCTCCGGACAACTGGCCGGTCACGACGCCTGCTTCTACTGTCTCGGCATCTCCTCCGCCGGCCGCAGCGAGGCCGAGTACACCCGCATCACCTACGACTGCACCCTCGCCGCCGCACGTGCCGTCTCCGCGTCCAACCCCGCACTGACCTTCACCTACATCTCGGGCGAGGGCACCAACAGCCGCGAAGACGGCCGGACCATGTGGGCCCGCGTCAAGGGCCGCACCGAGAACGCCCTGCTGGCCATGCCACTGGACGCGTACATGTTCCGCCCCGCCTATATTCGTCCCCGCCACGGAGCAGTCTCCAGGACCCCGGTGTACCGCGTCCTTTACGGCCTCACCTCCTGGCTCTACCCGCTGCTGCACCGCCTCTCTCCCGGGCACACCACAACCACCGAACACATCGGCCGCGCCATGCTCGCCGTCACTCGCCCCGGAGCGGTCGAACAGCGGATCCTGTACAGCCCGGAGATCAACCGGCTGGGCGGCGACAGCGGGACCGCCGCATAGACCGACCCCAGCTGCGAGGGGCGAGAAGGGCGGTTTCTCAGGAGGCAACCGGTGCGGCACGCGGGACTTCGGGTTTGTGTCGCGCTACCGTGCCGGTGTGGCCCCGCGGCATCCCCCGTCCGCGGGGCCACACCGGCTTGTCCTCCCCATGGAGGTACATGCTCTTGCCGCTGTCGAGGTAGGTGCCGACGGCGACGGAGGTGTGACCGTTCTCGGCGTGGGCTGCGCGGCCGCCACCAGAGCGCTTACGCCGCCAAGAGGGCCCGAGCAGACTGCGCCGCCCGTTGTGGTTGCGGGGGAGCAACTGGCGCTGCGGTGTGGGCGGGCCCGTCCCCCGCATCCGGAAGGGGCGGTCCGGCCTCGTCGTACTCTGACTCTGGCTGATCAAGGATTGGGGGGAGCCGATGACAGCGCGGGCGATGGCTCACAGTGCGGGCAGACAGCCGAACAAGGACAGTGCAAGCCGGAAGTCACCGGGCCGGACGCGGTTCACAGGCGTGGTGCTGATCCTGATGTCTTCGGCACTGGCGGTGCTCTGCTACCTCGCGTTCACTGCATGGTTGCCGTCCAACGGGGAGCAACTCCAGGGCTACCGCGCAGCCGGGCCCTGCCCCGCTCAAGCGACGGCACAGGTGCAGGAGAACTGCCTGAGTACCTGGCAGATCACCGTCGTGAAGACGGAGGAGACCGGCACGAGGTTCCACCTCTACGAGGCCACCCTGAAGGACGAGGACTCCTGGCAGGGAGTCGTGTCTTTCACAGACCAGAGGCCGCTTTCCGAGCGGCTGGAGCCGGGCGATCAGGTCACCGCCACCCTCTGGCGCCGCCACATCGTGGTGCTCGACAAGGACGGCGTCGAACAGAACACCAGTGATGTACCCCGGGACGAGCTCCAGATGAACGCCGCCCTAGGCATGCTCGCCGCGCTCCTCGCGGCTCAGATGCTGGTGTTCGGCGCGGTACGCCTTGTCAGGCCTGGTTCCCACGAGCCCTTCACCTGGGACCCGTACGGCGCGCGGATCCTCTTGACGATCTTCGGTGCCTGCTTCGGGGTGGGGCTCCTGGCACTTTGGGTGGGCATCCCGTGGTGGTTCGTGCCTCCCGCCGTACTCGTGGCGTGCGCGGCGGTGACGCTGTACCCACCCATGCGGCGCAGGCCCCCAACGCTCTGGCCAGAGGAACGCCGCAAAGCAGCCTGAAGGGCTGTGGCTGTGCCGCCGGCCGCTCGCCTAGCCCGCAGACTGGGCGTGACGGCCCGTCAAGGGCGGCGGCCTGCAACTCGTTCGTCGCGGGGGCGCCTGCGTGGCGCCGAGGGCACGGGCCTGCGCCAGTCTGCGGTCTTCCAGGTCCACCGCGAAGATCTTCGAGGCGCCGGCGAGCCGGGCACCGGCGATGGTCGCGTGGCCGACTCCGCCGCAGCCGATGACCGCGACCGAGTCGCCGAAGGCGATGTCGCCCGGTGTTGATCGCGGCCCGCAGACCGGCCATCACGCCGCAGCCCGGTCATCACGCCGCAGCCCGGCAGCCCAGCAGCCCTGCGGCGGTCGGGGCGGCGGCCGGGTCGACCTTGGTGCACTGCCCGGCCGCCACCAGGGCTGGGACGGGACACCGTCGCCCGGCGGTGTGCGGCCTCTCTGAGGGATTGGCCCCTTCCCCGGCGTGTCAGTCCGTGGGCAGCGGCTGCTCGGTCCAGATGGTCTTGCCGTGGTGGGTGTAGCGGCTTCCCCAGCGTTGCGACAGCTGAGCGATCAGGAACAGTCCGCGGCCTCCCTCGTCGGTCAGCCGGGCCCTGCGCAGCCTTGGCTGGGTCTGGCTCGGGTCGGAGACCTCGCAGATCAGCACCCGGTCCTTGATCAGCCTCAGGCCGACGGGGCCGCCCGCGTACCGGATGGAGTTGGTCACCAGCTCACTGGCGATCAGCTCCGTGGTGAACGACAGGTCCGGCAGCTGCCAGGCGCTCAGCTGCGCCGTCACCATCTCCCGGGCCCGGCCCACCGCCTCCGGGTCGGCCGGGAACTCCCAGGTGGCGGTGGACTCCGGGGGCAGGACATGCAGCCGGGCCATCAGCAGCGCCACGTCATGGTCGGGCGCCTCGGGCAGCAGATGCCGGAGCACGGTGCGTCCGGTCTCCGCAGGCGACCGGTCCTCCTCCACGGCGGCGTCCACCTGCTCGCGAAGCTGCCGCAGCCGCCTGTTGGTGCCGTCCTCATCGTGCGCCAGCAGCTTGCCGGTGCAGAAGGCGAGCATCGCCCCCGGTTCCATGGCCAACTCCCGCGGCTCGAAGGGCAGACCGCCCACCCCGAGCGGCGGCCCCGGCCTGACCGCCGCGAAGCCGGCCCCCGGCTGCCCGGGAACGGACAGGACCGGCGGCGGATGGCCCGCACTGGCGATGGTGCACACCGCGGTGACAGGGTCGTACACCGCGTACACACATGTGGAGCCCAGGACGGTGCCCTGCCCGCGGTTCGACCCCGGAACCGTGGCCTCCGCCGCCGATAGCCGGATGACCAGGTCGTCGAGGTGGGTCAGCAGCTCCTCCGGTGGCAGGTCCATGTCGGAGAGGGTCTGCACCGCCGTCCGTAGCCGTCCCATGGCCGCTGCCGCCTCCACGCCGTGCCCCGCCACGTCGCCCACGACGAAGGCGACTCGGCAGGAGGACAGCGGGATCACGTCGAACCAGGTCCCGCCGATCCCCGTCATGGATCCGGCCGGTACGTAGGAGCCGGCCGTGTCCGCCGCGCTCACCCGGACGACCGCCTGAGGCAGCAGACTGCGCTGCAGAGCCTCCGCAGTGCGGTGCTCGCGGGCGTATCGCCGTGCGTTGTCCAGGCTGATGGCGGCCCGGGAGCCGATCCGCGCGCCCAGCTCCGCGTCGCTTTGATCGAAACGGAGCCGGTCGTCGCCGCGCCACAACACCACTGCCCCCAGCAGCAGTCCCCGCGCCCGCAACGGCATCAGCAGCAGGGACTTCGCGGCGTCGGGCAGCACCCGGCGGCGTCCCTCGATCTCGTCCGCCAGCGCGACCCGCAGCTCGGAGAGGTCCGGCACGGCCAGGGCGGTTCGGCGGTAGACGAACTCCTTCTCCGGTTCCCGGACTCGTAGCGACGCCCCGACCGGGAGCAGTTCGGCCGGCCAGACGCCGTTCCTGGCGGCCACCGCGACCCGCCGCAGCGGAGCTCCGAGGGAGTAGTCGGCGGGCTCCTCGCCCACCAGCGCCGCCTCCGCGAGATCCACCGCCGCCAGATCGGCGTACTCGGGCACCAGCACCCCGGCCAGTCCCTCGGCGGTACGGACGATGTCCAGCGAACCCAGCAGCAGCTTCTCCGCCCCGCGCAGGAGAGCCAGTCCGCGCTCCGCCTGCTCCCGGTCCGTGATGTCACTGAAGACGACCGCGACCCCGGTGCCACGGCCCTCCAGGTCCTCCAGACGCAGCGCCGACAGGGAGACGACACGCTCCTGCTCGGGCGCCCGTCGGCGGCGCGTCCGGAACACCTCGTTGGTCACCGGCTTCCCGGTCTCCGCGACCCGGCGCAGACGTTGCCCGACGGCCTCGGCGTCCGCCGCCACGAGCACCTCGTCGAGGGTCACACCGCCCGGCCCGGCACGGGTACCGGCGACCAGGCCGACGACGTCCGGCTGCTGGTTGGTCCGCACGATCCGCAGATCGGCGTCATACAGCACCAGCCCGATATCGGTCTGCCGGAACAGCGCTCGCACCAGCGCGTCGTCCTGCTCCCGATCCGCGGCCGTCGTCAGCGGTACCGCCCGTACCAGGCACTGGGCCTCGGAACCGCCATTCAGCGGCAGCACCTCCAGCCGGACCTCCACGGGCCGGCCGCCGCGGTGGAGCAGCAGTGCGGGGCCGCCGGAGGGGAGCAGCCCGCCGCCGGGCTCGGCGAGCAGCTCGGCGAACGGCCTGCCGATCAGCTCCCTGACCCCGACGCCGAGCAACTCCTCGACAGCGGGTGTGCACGCCAGTACCGTCCCGCGGTTGTTCAGCACCATTGCCGCTGCGTCGTTCCTCGGTCGCCCGGCGACGTCGGCTACAGGATTCGCATTCGTCTATCTCACCCCCGAGCACAGTGGCGGCTTGCCTTCCATTCAACCCGCCCACATGTCCCACTGGCATCCCGAAACAGGCTGTTCCGATGTCGGCCGCCGGGTCGCAGGCCACGCAGGTGCAGGTGGCCAGGGGTGTGCCGGGAAGGTCCCCCAGACCGGTGTCCAGCTGCCCCCGAGCAGTTGCTGCGGCTGCCGCGATGCCGTGCCCCATGACGTCCCCGACCACCAGGGTGGCCCGCCCTTGAACGGTCCGGGCTCGCGTGGCCGGCCTTCTCGCCGGCCAGAGGAGCGGCAAGCACCGTTGCGGTACTGGCTAGTGCTGTGACCGGAAAGGTTCACCGGCTCGCGACGCCCGGCACGGCACTCCCCCAGCCTTCGGCCGGGGGTACCCCCACGCCGCGTTGTCGCATCACCCGAGTACATCCAGTACGCGGGCAATGCTCCGCCTTGCGAGGCACCGCGCCGGACGCCGCGAGCTTCCCGGCAAACCTTTCCGGCCACAGCACTAGGCGTCGAGCGTCATGAAGAGGCTGTTGAGGCCCTCCGCCAGCAACGGGTGCGTGAAGACGGCGTTGGCCATCGCGGTGTACGGGAGCTTGCCCAGCATGGCGACCTGGATGATCGTCATGATCTCGCCGCCTTCCGTGCCGAGCACGGCGGCGCCGAGGATCTGCTGTGTGCGCGCGTCGACGACGGCCTTCATGAACCCGCGTGTCTCCCCGGTCTCCAGGGCACGGATGACGGCGTTCATCGGCAGCTTCGCGACGCGGACCTCGCGGTTCTGCTCCCTGGCCTGCCGTTCGGTCATGCCGACGCGGCCGAGCTGCGGATCGATGAACACGGTGTACGGGACGATCCTGTCCCGGGTGCTCGCCTTCTCGTGGCCCAGCAAGTTGGCGTGGAGGATCCGGTAATCGTCGTAGGAAAGGTGGGTGAAGGCCGGGCCGCCCTTGACGTCGCCCATGGCGTAGACGCCGGGGACGGAGGTTTCCAGATGCTCATCGACCTCGATGAAGCCGTTGTCGCGCAGCCGGATGCCGGCCGCCGCCGGCGCGAGCGCTTCCGTGTTGGGGACGCGGCCGGTAGCCGACAGCAGGTGGGAGCCCTCGACCTGCTGTTCGCCGTCCGGCGTGCGAACGGTCAGCCGCACTCCGCCGTCGGCCTCCTCGATCCGGTCCGGCGTCGTCGACGTCAGGACCGTGATCCCGTCATCGCGCAAGATGGTGGCGACCCCGTCGGAGACGTCATCGTCCTCTCTCATCATCAGGCGCGGGCGGGTCTGGACGATCGTGACCTCGCTGCCGAACCTGCGGAACATCTGCCCGAACTCCAGCCCGATGTAGCCGCCGCCGAGGATGATCAGGTGCTCGGGGAGTGTGCCCAGCTCCATGATCGACGTTGAGTCCAGGACAGGGACGTTCTGGGCGCCGCCGATCGCCAGGGGCTTGGGCCTGGTGCCCGTGTCGATGACGATCACCGGTGCGCTGATCTCCTGCGTCCGGCCGTCCCTCATGGCGATCTCGATCGTCTTGGGCCCCGTGAAACGGGCCTCGCCTTCGATGAGGTGGAGCCCGTCCTGCGCCAGGCGGCTCGCGTAGTTCTCCCGCGCACCCGCGACCATCGCACGCTTGCGCTCCCGCACGGCGGCGAGGTCGACCGACACCGGACCAGTCCGCACGCCGAACTCCGTGCCGCGTCGTGCCAGGTGGGCGAGGTGCGCGCTGGCGACCATCGTCTTCGTCGGGGTGCACCCGGTGTTCACGCAGACGCCGCCGAGGTGGTCGCGCTCGACAAGCGCCACCTTCTTGCCCGCCTTCGCCAGATCGACGGGGAGGAACCGGCCGCCCTGGCTGGTCCCGATCACAATCACGTCATAGCTCTCGTCTGCCACAGCGAGATGGTAACTCTATGCTTACATATGTGCACTCAGAGTGCTCGGTGGGTCTGTCCCGTGGCTTCGCATTGCACGGAGCGCGGGCGCGATCGTGGGTGGCTGTTTGGCCGGTGTTGTCAGCGGTCGGAAGAAGTGTCCCGGACCAGGTCGTGATCCACGATCACCGCCACCTTGCCCACGACGCCATGGCCCGCTTTCAGCGACTGCAGCCCCGCACTGATTGCCTCGACGGTGCTGTCGATGGTCCGGCCGATGTGCGGGACCACAAGTCCCTGCGTCGCCCACTCCATGGCCAGAGCCATCCCGCGTTGGAGAAAGGCGCGCGCCTCGCTGTCGAGCGTGGCGGGTTCGGAGAAGTAGCGCAGCAGATTGACGTCGACCCGCTTGGCGCCGCGCTCGGCCAGCATGGCATCCACCGGGCTCTGTGTTTCGACCAAGCGCGTCGTCCTGCCGGGGCCGACGCCGAGCACGATCCAGCTGCCGCCTCGCCGGACGGTCCTCGCGGTCTCGACAAAGCCGTGCTCGCTGTAGGTGGCGTCGAAGACGAGGTCAACGCCCTGGTCATCAGTGAGCTGGGCGATTTCGGCGGGGATGTCGTCGCGCTTGTAGTCGAAGACATGGTGGGCGCCGGACTGCCGGGCCAGCGCGATTGATTGCGGCGTGCTGCCGCTGCTGATGACCAGTCCGGCCCCCAGAGCACGCGCCGCCATCTGCACGGCCAGATGGCCGACACCGCCCCCGCCGCCCGGGACATAGATCGAGTCACCGGCCTGGACCGCCCGGTAAAGACCCGCGAAAGCGGACAGGAAGGCCATCGGTAGCGCCGCCGCATCGCGGAAGCCCAGCGACGGTGGCTTGCGAGCCGTGAGGAACCGCTGTGTGAGGGCATAGCCGACGTCGCCTCCGCCCGCGCCGGTTGCGACCCAGCCGCCATCGCCGTTCAAGTCGGCCATGGCGGCCACCACGTCGCCGACGGCCACGCCACTCACAGCAGGCCCCACGGCGACCACCACGCCGGCCAGGTCGAGACCGAGAGCGACCGGGGGCGTCCGTCCCATGAAATTGAGGTCGGCCAGCTTGTACTCCAGTGGGTTGAGCGACGAGGCGGCGACGCGGATCAGAACCTGGTCGTTTGCCGGTTGCCGGACAGGAACACGCACCGCCTCGAGCGGCAGCCCAGCTCGGTCTCTTGTGTAACCGACGCCGAGAAACGTCTCCGGAATCGTCTCAGCCTGCTTCATGGCATCGCCTCCTCGCAGCCGCTCAGGGAAGGGCAGACCCGCCACCCGAAGCTGTCCCCGAATCCCTATTTCCGATTGTCACGGGCCTGCGTGGTGCCGCCAGTGGGACGGCGGTCAGGTGACCTTGGATTCAGGAGGCGAGGTGCCGAACGCGGCCAGGGCGGCGCCGACCGTCATCCGGCCGGCGTTCGAGCACAGGCCGATCCGCTTCACCGCGTCGGCGAACCGCTCGCGGCAGAAGCAGGCAGCGGCCCGCGCCTCCGGCGACGCCACATCCACCACAAGCTCAGTCGTGAAAGGCCCGGCGGGTGCGCTCGCGGAGCCACGGGATCTTGGCAAGTGCGACCGCAGACGTGATCACGATGGCGAGGCCGGTGAGCATGCCGAACAGCGGCAAGCCGGGTCGGGCGATGCCGGACGTGATCATCAGGGCGGTCGCGGCGGCCGGCGGGTGGTGGGCGTCGAGCACGACCAGGGCGAGCAGCGTCAGGCCAACCCCCAGAGCCTGGGCGCCGATCTGCGGCAGAGTGTCGGCGTGCTGCTCGACGATCGGGGGGCGCCGCCACAGTCCGAAGGCTGCGAGGCAGGCCAGTCCGCTGACGGTCGCCGCCGCGTGGCCCAGCAGGGCGCTGCGCACCTGAGCGGCCTCGGTATCCGGGTGGGCCAGCAGAAGATACGCGGTGGGACCGACCGTCGTGGTGAGCACCATCAGCCCGATCAGATGACCGATGACGCCGGTCGCGGTGAGCAGCGCGGCGGCCAGCACGAAGAGCCGTCCCCCCGCCAGCAGCCGGGTCCTCAGCGGTCCTCACCGCCCAAGCGCTTCCCGATGACGAAGTCATCCACCCCACTCGAGGGCCGGCCGGCTACCTGTCTCACCACGGAGTGATCAACGACGGGCCGTCTTACACGTCACGGAGTGTCGTTGCGGTACTGGCAATCCAGCCGGACTTCTGCATTTCTTCCCGTCAACGGCCTGACGGTGGGCAGTGGGCAGTGGGCAGTGGGCAGCGTCACGCGGCAGCCCGCCCTCAGACGGCAGAAGACATGAGGGCCAACCGCCGACCCGGTCAGCTCCCCGACCCTGCTGACGAATCGAGGTCAACGCCCGCCCATAGCGGTCACATGTGATCCGGGCCGTGAGCGCCATACCGCTCGATCAGCTGGTCGGCGATCGCATCAAGGTCCTGCCCGACGTAGTTGGGCTGCGGGCCGACGTCGAGTGGCGCGTTGCCCTCCCGAAGGATGAGCGCGGCCTGCCAGCCGGCCGCCACAGCGCCGATCGTGTCCCAGACGTGGCACGCGATCAGGCAGATGTCGCCAGGCTCGACTTCGAGTGCACCGGCCACTGTGTGGTAGGCCTCTGGAGCCGGCTTGTGACGTCGCACGGTCGCGTCGACGCTGAAGCGCCGCTCGAACAGGTCGATCACGCCCGCCCGCTCCAGCTGCCGCTTGGAGATCTCCAGCGTGTTGTCGGTGAGTGTGAACAGCCGGAAGCCGTGGTCGTGGAGTCGGCGCAGGGCCGCTGGGACTTCGGGGTGGGGCGGCATGGTGGCGAACCGGTCTGTCAGCTCGGCACTGTCGGCGCCACTGATTGTGATGTTGCGTGTGGCGGCGAGCATCCGGAGCACGGCACCGCCGATGTCGGTGAACGGAACGTACGCTCCGCTGAGCGTGAGCGCCTCAGAGTAGGTGATCAGGTTGGCGAACCACAGGCGCAGGGCGGCGGGGTCGTTGAAAATCCTGTTGAAGGTGGGGTGGAGCGAGTCCAGATCGAGCAGGGTCTCGTTGACGTCGAAAACTACCATCGGTCGCTCAGGCACAACTGGGTCTTCCTTCATACATGGGGCAGAAGAGGTGGACCGCCGCCATAGCTTTTGGGGTGGCCAATCCGGGCGCCTGAGAGCCGCGCGGGCTTACCAGAACTCCCCGCAAAGACGCCATCGACTGTATGTGGTGCGAGCGATGCGGTGGGCGACCGTACATGAGGGCGCCACGCATCTCTGTGCCTTGTCACTCACCCGTACCAGGACTTGTCCGGGCGATCACGTTGGTCGCGGCTTGACGGTCCGATAACGATCTATCGAAAGCCGGTGCCTGCACAGCGCGAAGCAAACATATGATCCATCGCATGAACAGAGCTGTGAAGATCGGCATTGCCGGTACGTGCACGGCGCTGCTCGTCACGGGGGGAATCGGCGCGTACAACATCGTGCATGGGCTGACCTCCGGAGCTGCGGGCGGCGGTCGGGCCGAGGCCGGGCAGTCCGTCGACCCAGCGGCCGTATCAGCCTCACCGCCGTCGGACGCCAAGGCCGTGAAGCTGACCCGGGCGTTCCTGGACAGCTGGTCCAAGCAGCACCTCGACGGCGCGGCGAGCGACACCGACGCGCCGGACACGGCCGCGCGGGCGTTGCAGATGTACACCGACGGACTGGACCTGAAGAAGCTGACCTTCGGTCAGGTCACTGCGGTGGGTCGGTCGACGGTCACGCCAGGCGCCACCAAGGTCACCTTCCTCGTCACGGCCCAGGTGGCGGGCGGAACCTGGATCTACTCGAGCGCTGTGGCGGTGGTGCAGAGCACGGGCGGCCAGATGGCCGTGCACTGGAACAACTCGGTGCTCTACCCCGGACTGGGCGAGGACCAGTCGCTGACCGCAGGCGCGCTTCCCGCCGACGCGACCACCGCCAGGGTCGTCGCCAGCGATGGGAAGACGGACCTGGCCACGTTCCGCTCGCTACAGGACATCACGGCGACCATCCGCGAGAACGCCACGCCCACCGGTGGCAGCACCGGCACTGGTGTGGCCGTGGTCGACGCCGGTGGTGCGGGCGTCGAGACGCTGCAGGTCTTCTCCAAGGGGAAGGCCCCGGTGATCAGGACGACCATCGATGCGCGCCTCCAGGCCGTGGCCGAGGGGGCCGTGAAGGACGATCACCTGGGGGAGAGGGCGGCCGGCGCGGTGGCGCTCGACTGGAGGAACGGCCACATCCTCGCGATCGCCCACACGGGCGCGGACGGTGACATCGCTGTCAACGGCATCAAGTCGCCGGGCTCCACCATGAAGATCATCACCTCTGCCGCCCTGTTCGACCAGGTGGGCCTCACCCCGAGCAGTCCTGCCCCGTGCACGGATTCTCTGATCGCCAACAGCCAGTCCTTCCACAACGACTCGGGCGTGAGGGCCGACGCCAACGCCACCATCGCCCAGGCGTTCACCGTGTCGTGCAACACCTCCTTCATCAAGGACGGCTTCCGCTACCTGGTGCACGACGGGGATGCCTCCGCTCTGCACGACGAGGCTGTGAACGTGTTCGGCATGGGCAGCTGGTCGATCGGCGGCGGGGTCGCCACCACCGACCCGAGCATTCCGCCGGACGTTCAGGGCGGCGACCAGGCAGCCCAGTTCATCGGCCAGGGCAAGGTCGCGGCCACGCCGCTCTTCATGGCGTCCGTGGCGGCCACTGTGCGCAACGCCGGCTTCAAGCAGCCGATCATCCTGCCAGGCCAGCACCAGGACACCGCGCCGCGGCCCATCTCCGCCCGTACGGCCGGATACCTGCAATCCATGATGCGCAGCGTGGCCACCAGCGGTACCGCGGCTCCGCGCCTGGGCGGGCTGGCCGGCGTCGGCGCCAAGACGGGCACCGCTGAGGAGGGCGACAGCACCAACGGCTGGCTGACCGCGTACAACTCCCGTATCGCCGTGGCCGCGTTGGTCGTAGGCGGCCGCTCCGGCGTCGACTCCGCCGGCTACGTCGTCCGTCCGCTGCTGACCGCGAACTGACTCATCCTCAGGACCTTCGCCGACAGCCGGGAAGTCACGGTTGGCACAGGGGAGTTGTCGTCTCGGGACGTCAACGACGCTCAGCTGCTAAGAAGAAGCTCTGGCCCATGCGCGCAGTGCGGCCCCGGCCTTGAACGGCACGCCCTCGCCGTTCCGTTCGGCATATGGCCCGGAACGCCACCGAGTACGATGATCAAAAGGCGGCGGAGCCCCACCTCCCGGACGACGGAGTCTGCCATGACGACGGACCATTCGCAGTCTCATCGCATCGACACCAGCCGGGCTCACCCCGCGCGGGTCTACGACTGGCTGCTGGGCGGTAAGGACAACTACCCCGTCGACGAGGCGGTCGGCCAGACGCTGCCGCCCGAAGCGCGGGACGCGGCGCGGCAGAACCGCGCGTTCATGCACCGCGCGGCGGCCTACCTCGCCGCCCAGGGCGTCGACCAGTTCCTGGACATCGGCACCGGCATCCCGACCGAGCCGAACCTTCACCAGATCGTGCAACGGACTGTGCCCACCGCCCGGATCGTCTACGCGGACAACGACCCGATCGTGCTGCGGCACGCGGAGGCCCTGCTGGTCAGCTGCCCTGAGGGTGCCACGGACTACATCCAGGCCGATGTGCGCGAGCCGGACGAGATAGTCCGGCACGCCCGGCAAGTGCTGGACTTCGACCGGCCTGTCGCCCTGTCGCTGATCGCCCTGATGCACTTCATCCGCGACGACCAGAATGCCCACGGCATCGTCAAGGGCCTGGTCGACACACTCCCGTCCGGCAGCCACCTGGTCCTCTCGCACGCCGCGATCGACCTCTTCCCCGAACTGGCGGAGCAGGTGATCGCCCAGTACGCCAAGGGCGGCATCCGCCTCAGCTTCCGCACCCGGGAGGAGGTGGCCCGCTTCTTCGACGGACTGGAGCTGGTGCCGCCGGGCCTGGTCACCGCCACCGAGTGGTACGGCGCGGACCAGGACCTGCCCTCACCGGAGGAGAGCGGCATCTACGCGGGCGTGGCCCGCATTCCCTGACCGGACGCCGGGCAGGGGCCCCGTGCGGCCCGGCAGCGGACCGAGTCCGTGTCCCCGTACGGCGCCCCACACAGCGTCAGCCTCGACACCGGGGAGCGGGAATTGATCGCGGTCGCCGACGCCCCGCGGATGGGCACGCGAGGGCGAACGCCACCAGCGCATCGCCGACCGCATCTCCGGACTTCTCGACGACCTCGGCCAACCCTCGGATGACGCCCATGAGAATCCGTGATCCGGGAGCCCGCTGAACCTGCCCCGTCCGCCACAGCCTGGATGCGAGGTGGTGGTGCCGCAACGCGCGAGGCGTTGTCACAGCGGGGTGGTATCCATGCCCCATGAATATTGATCAAGCTGACCCTGCTGAGCTGGCGGCGCTTCGTGCGGCGTTCGACGGCGACGACGGAGGCGAGCCGGCTCTTGGCTGGGAGGCAGTTCATGCCTTCGAGGCAGAACACGGGATCGTGCTGCCCGAGCCGTATCGGACCTTCGTCGCTGAGATAACGGACGGTTCGCACTCCGGGCCGCCCGAGTACGGACTGCTGTCGGTGGCGGAACTGCCCGACGACTGGGGCGATGACGAACAGGAACGCGAGCTGGGCAAGCCGTTCCCGCTGGCGGAGGCATGGATGTGGGAGGAGGACTCGGACCCGTCCGAGGATGTCGACGAACTCCTGGAGCAGGTCTACAACCACGGCTCGATCGTGCTCGGCACCGACGGGTGCGCGATGAACTGGCATCTCATCGTCACCGGACCTCACCGAGGACACGTCTGGCTGATCAGTGACGTCGGTGCTGTCCCCTTCGGCGCGCAGTTCGGGTTCACCACGGGTGAGCCCGGCTTTGCGGGCTGGGTCCGGCATTGGGCAGCGGACAAGCCCTGGCACGACGCTGCGTGACCAGCATGGCTGCGGCGAACCTCGACCTGCTGGAGGGCCGGTTCAGCGACGGCCGAGGGCCATGAATCCCTTGGACCGCCCGTCAAGGCTGTGATCCACTGCGCTCATGAGCTTGTCGGTGGATGCCTTCGTTGTTGGCGCGGATGGTGGGAGGCAGCTACAGGATGTTCCGGACGGATGCTCCGACTCCGCGGGCTTCGAGAGCTGGCGCACTCGCGTGTGGGGCTCGCCAGTGGTGCGGTCGGTGGGGGCCGGCTTCTTTCCGGTCCTGGCCGACGCCGACCTGCAGGTCGATCCCGAGCAGGTCCCTGCGTTCCTGCGCGAGTGCCTCCTGCTTCGCGAGAACCTGGAGAAGATCGTTGCAGGTATAGAACCCGTGCGGACGACCACGGATTACAGGGACGCGATCTCCGACCGGTTGACAATGATCGAGGATGCGGCGAGGCGAGGGCTCGCGATGGGAGGCGGAGTCCTCATCTGGTGACGTGACCGGACACGCAGGAAGTTCTTCGTTGTCAGATGCAGCCCGTATGGCGACACGTCGCAGGAGGTCATCAATGTTCGGTCATGACCGTGATCCTGTCGCAGACCCCTGACATACCGGCGGCCAAGGCCCACGGGGGACCTTTTGAGTCACAGGATTTTCGGGGGAGGACACCGGCCCGCAGCGTCATGGGCTCCGGCTAGAGTTCGAGGACAACCGCTGACACGGGAGGCGACATGAGCTGGGACCTGCTCGTTCTGCCAGTCCCGCCCGAGTTCATGTCGGTCGGCGACTTCCCGGACGACTTCGAGGCAGAGCCCCTCGGCACCCACGAGGAGGTCAAGGCGGCCCTCTGCGATCGTCTCCCAGGCATCGAGTTCTCGGAACCGGCCTGGGGCCGGCTCTCCGGCCCCACCTGGTCGATGCACCTGAACCTCGGCTCACGGACCCCGGTGGACTCGATCATGCTCCATGTCCGCGGCGCCGGCGACGATGTCCTGCAGACCCTCTTCGAGATCGCCGACGCGGTGCGATGCCGTGTCATCGACATCTCCGAGGGCGAGTTCCTCGCGAAGCACGCCCCGAGCAGCTGGCGAGCGTTCCAGGCATACCGAGACCACATCGTCCGCGGATAGTTCGGAGAAGCCTGCGTCAGATGCTCACTCCTTCGAGCCGATCCGGCCCAACGGGCACGGCTCGCCGACATCCGCGACGATCTCATCGCCCGCGTCGCCGAGGCCGAGCGTGAAGGCTGGCTCGGCGAGGTGGAGGGCTTGCCGGTGAGGCCTCGCCGGCGCCCAGGACAAGCTCGCGCAGCTCGACGCCGAGGCGGCACGCCGACCCAATGGGTCAGCCTCGGTCTGCCGACCTTCGGCCAGATCGGCCTCGGCTATGGGGCTCGTCCACAGAGACGCAACTGGTTGTGGGTCATGGCGAGTTGGTGATCGTGTGGGCGGCTCGCGTTTCCTGCGCGGGTCCAGTGGTTTGTGAGGCTGGCCTAGAGAGCCACCAGCCGCCCGCCGCGCCCTTGTAGCCGGACCGAGGCGAGGGTGCCGCACATCAGTGCCACGCCGAGGAGCGTGCCGCAGGCCGCCGCCGCGGTGCGCGCGTCGCCGTCGAGGGCGGCGTGCAGGCCCCGGGCAGCCCAGTAGCCGGGGGAGGCCGGGGCCACGTCCGCGACCCAGGCCGGCAGGACGCTGAGCGGGACGAGCGCGCCGCCGACGCTGCTGAGCAGCATGCCACCTATGTCGAAGGCGGCCGAGAGCTCGCCCATGCTGCGGGCCAGCACACCGAGCAGCGTACCGAGGCCGAGCAAGGTGCAACTCCAACTCAGCAGGACGCCCACCAGCAGAAACGGATGCGGAACGCTCAGCCCGAAGACACACGTGCTGAAGCCGACGATCAGGAGTTGCTGAGCGAGCAGGGCCGCGAAGACGGGGATCGCCTTGCCGACGAGCATCTCCGCGGGATGCAGCGGTGTGCCCCGCAGGCGATCCCACGTACGGCCGAGTCGTTCGGTGAGGATCGCGTTGCCGGAGATGCTGAGTGCGAGGAGCGAGAAGGTGACCAGCGTGCCGACGACCGCCTGTTCGGTGCCGGCCGTGCGGCCTTGTGCGGCCAGGTAGAGCGGGCGCAGCAGGGTGATGAAGACGAGCGGAAGGATCATCCGGCTCAGGATTGGGCCGGGTTCGCGCAGCATCAGCAGCGCGTTGTGGCGCATCAGGACGCTCAGGCGGGTGGCGGATTCACGCAGCGACATCTCGGGGCTCCGTCTTCTTCTTCTCGATCGCTGCGGCTTCCAGGGAGTGGTAGAGGTCGTCCAGGCTGGGGCGACGTATGTCGACGGAGACGGGCGTGCGGCCGGCGGCAAGCAGGGCTGCCAGGTCGGCACCGGGATCCGTGGTGGGCAGACGCAGTTCGGGTTCGGTCGAGTCGGCGAAGGTGACCCGGAGTTCGCCCGGCAGGTGGCGGGTGAGCTCTTCCTGGGTCCCTCGCGCGATGACGCGCCCGTCCCGGGCGAGCGCCAACGTGGCGTCGAGATCAACGAGTTCCGGCAGGTAATGAGTCGTGTAGACGACGGCGGCGCCGGCTTCGGCGCGGGCCTTGACGGCGGCCAGCAGGGCCGAGCGGGTTTCCGGGTCGGCCCCGGCGGTCGGCTCGTCCAGCAGCAGTAACGGTGGAGAGCCGACCATGGCGGTCGCCGCCTGGACGCGGCGGCGCTGACCACCGGACAGGATCCCTACGGGCCGGTCCGCGACGGCTGCCAGGTGGAGCTCGTCCAGGACCCGGGCGATCTCCGTGTCTCGTCGCCGCCCACGCAGCCCGGCAAGTCCGGCGAGCAGCCGCAGGTTCTCCCGCACGGTGACGCTGCCGTACAAGGCCAACTCCTGCGGGGCCACGCCGAGGAGCCGGCGGGCGGCCCGACCGGCACGCAGCGCGTCATGCGGGCCGATGCGCATCCGGCCCGCGTCGGGAGGCACGAGACCAGTGACGATCTCGACGAAGGTGGTCTTGCCCGCACCGTTGTGCCCGATCAGGCCAACGATCTCGCCGGGCGCGACCGTCAGGTCGAAGCCGTCGAGCGCGCGACGCCGGCCGTAGCTCTTCACCAATCCCTCCGCGGTGAGCATCCTGCCTCCATGGGGTCTACGCCGTATACGTCTACACTGTAGACCCATGAGTGGCAGGCGGGAAGAGATACTGGACGCGGCACTGGCCATTGCCGACGAGCACGGCCTGGAAGCGGTCTCGATGCGCACGCTGGCCGACCGCGTCGGCGTCACACCGATGGCGTTGTACCGGCATGTCAAAGACAAGGCCGCGCTCCTGGATGGCATGGTCGGACGCCTGCTCGCCGCGCTCCTGCCATCGGACACCGCCACGGATCAATCCTGGGACGAACGGCTGGGCGACCTCGCGCACGCTTGCCGCAAGGTGACCCAGCGTCACCCCTGGGCCGCACACCTGCTCTTTTCGCGGCCTGCTGTCACACCGGACGCCGTGCGCGCGGTGGACATCATCTACACCGCCCTCATCGAAGCCGGAGTTCCCGAGCCCGAAGTGCCCAGGCTGGAGCGCCTGATCAGCACCTTCGTGATCGGGTTCGCCGCCTCCGAAGCCTCGGGCCGCTTCGCTCCCGGCGCCCTCGACCCGCGCAGCCGCCGCGGTCGACTCCCGGAAAGTGAACTCCCCGGCCACAGCAGACTCGGGCCCTGGCTGGACCTGCCCGTCGACCTCACCGCCGAGTTCGAGGCCGACCTGGACGACATCCGGCGACTGGTCGAGGCGGCCGCACGGCAACAGGAGTGACCGCGCCGCCTTCAGGTGCAAACGCTCCCCGGAAGGTGATCGTGGCCAAGTAACGCTGCGAATGGCCAACTATCGCTACGAGTCATATCGCTACGAGTCACAGGCCCTATGGCCGGCAGGCGCCGGAAATCGAACGAGTGATGAATGCGGGTATGGCCGAGGAGGGGCGCCTGCTGATCTCTCACGGCAAAGGTTGAGTGGCTAGATCTTCCGGAGAGCGAGGGCCGCTCAGCCTGTCCCAGTACTGTGGCTTCGCATGACCAACTCCGAGATCGAGATCACCGCGGACCTGATCCACGACCTGCTGCAGGAGCAGCATCCGGACCTGGCGGGGCTGGCCATCCGCGAGGTAGCGGGCGGATGGGACAACCGGCAGTGGCGCCTCGGGGACGAGTTGGCGGTGCGTATGCCGCGTACGGAACGTGCCCCGGATCTCCAGCGCAAGGAGTGCCGATGGCTGCCCGTCCTGGCCCCGCGCCTGCCACTCCCGGTCCCGAACCCGGTGAGGATCGGTGAACCGTCCGCACGTTTCCCGAAGCCCTGGACCATCATGACGTGGGTTCCCGGCGAGCCACTGGACCACGCCTCGATCAGCCGCGGCGACCACGCGGCCGACACCCTGGCGGGCTTCCTCAGGGCGCTCCATGTGGAGGCTCCCGCCGAGGCGCCGACCAGTTCGGACCGCGGCGCTCACCCCAAGAAGTGCACGGACGGCTTCGACTACTTCATGCAAGCCGTCGCACCCGGCGGCGTTGCCGACGTCGTCCGGGCCGTCTGGGATGATGCCGTCGCGGCCCCCGAGTGGGAGGGCCCGCCGGTATGGGTGCACGGTGACCTTCATCCCGCAAACGTCGTCGTCGCGGATGGGACGCTCTCGGGTGTGATCGACTTCGGTGACATGTTCGCCGGCGATCCGGCCTGGGACCTCGCGGCCGCATGGGTGATCCTTCCAGCGGGTGCCGCCTCACGGTTCTTCGACGTGTACGCGCATGCGGACGAGGCGACGGTCCGGCGCGCCCGCGGGCTGGCTGCTCTGAAAAGCCTGTTCCTCATGCTTATGGGCCAGAACGGAGATCAGGGCCTTCCTGGCGGCAAGCCGACATGGGGACCCGCAGGCCGGGCAGCGCTCGACCGTGTTCTGAGGGAGCGTTTGGATCTTGCTCCTCCGTTTCATTTGGGCTAGGTGTCACGCCAGTTGAAGCTGGTCGGCGACCGCGCTGTTCGGGGCCCTCCGCACCGGGGTGAAGGACGAGCCGGCCAAGACCGGGCACATCGTGTCGTGAAGAACAATCCGCCGGACCTGATCGACGTCCGTCCAGCCAAGGCGACCGTACGGCGAAAGTCCCGCCAGGGGAACCCTCCGAGGGTGAAATAGGTCGTACACAGAGCGTTTGGTTGAGTCCCCGCAGATCCCATGGTCACAGCTATTGACTCTTGCTGTCGGCCTGGCTTAGCTAAAGATAGTTCGCATACGACCTATGTGCTCGGGCTTCGATCCGCCCCTTCCACCGAGAGGGACGTGTCGTCTCACGTTGCGGAAGCTCGGGCATTCGAACCCGGCGCCGCGTCACCACAGTTGGGCCCGGCACCGTCCGCGGCGAAGTCCGGATCCGCGGGCCCAGATTCCTCGCGCAGACCCTCTGAGAGGCCACCATGAAGAGCCGTCAACGAGCATTCGCGGCGACAGCCACGGTCCTGGCCATGGCCGGACTCGCCGCCTGCGGTTCGGGCGGCGCCGCCGACGCGGGCGCCCAGAACACCAAGACCCTCACGGTGGGAACCATCCCGATCGGACCCCAGGTGCCGCTTCTGATCGCGGAGAAGCACGGCTTCTTCAAGGAGCAGGGGCTCACCGTGAAGCCGCAGACCTCCACCGCTTTCGACGCCACCCTGGCCGGCGTCCTCAACGGCCAGTACGACATCGGCTTCGGCGCCGCTCCGCCGCTGCTCAGCGCCCTCTCCAAGGCGGCACCGGTGAAGGTCGTGGCCCAGACCGCCTCGATCGAAACGCCTCAGGGGCCGGGCAAGAGCGGCGCGGACGTGGACGTCATCGACCCGTCCATCAAACGGCCCCGAGACCTTGAGGGCAAGACGCTGGCCGTGACCTCGCTCAACGACCTCGGCGCCGTCGGACTGCGCGCCGCGGTCATGAAGGACGGCGGGGACCCGAAGTCCCTCAAGCTCGTGGAGATGCCCGGGGCCCAGCAGTTGGGCGCCCTGCTGTCGGGACGCGTGGCGTCGGCCAACTTCAACGAGCCGAACGCCGCGGTCGCCCGCGCGAACCCCAAGGTCAGGGTCCTCTTCGGCTACACCGACTACCTGCCCCAGGGCGCACCGCTCGACGTCTATTTCGCCAAGAACGACTTCATCCGCAAGAACCCCGCGACGCTCGAGAAGTTCAGGGCCGCACTCGCCAGGGCCGTCGCCTACGCCAACGAGCACCCCGACGAGGTGCGGGCGATCACCCAGAAGCTGTGGGAGAACGTCAGTGAGCAGATCGCGGCCAAGACGGTCATGCAGCGCTACAGCACCGACGTCGACAAGAAGGCACTCGACTCCCTGCAGGACGTGCTGACCCGCTATGCGGGTCTGGAGAAGCGGACCAGCCCCAACGACTTCTACTCCTACACCCCCGGGTCCTGACATGCCGTCGATACGCCGTACCGCGCTCGGCGCGCTCGGGGCCGCCGGCACACTGGCGGCCTGGGAACTGACCTCGCGTACCGGCCTGGTGCCCGAGACATCGCTCCCCTCCGCGTCGGCGGCCCTCGGCCACCTCGCCACCGAACTCGTCCAGGCCCGGACCTGGGCACAGACCGGCAGAACGCTCGCCCAGGCCGCCCTCGCCCTCCTGTTGTGCGTGGCCATCAACATCCCGCTGGGCATGCTGATCGGACGCATACCGGCCCTCGAGGCCTACACCCGGTCGACGATCAACTTCCTGCGCTCGATTCCCGGACTGGCCCTGATCCCCCTGTTCGTCCTCTTCCTCGGCGCCCAGCCGTCGATGGTCGTCCTCCTCACCGTCTTCGTCGCCGGATGGCCGCTGCTGATCTCCACGATCGAGGGAGCGAGGTCGGTCGAGCCGGTCTCACTCGACATGGCGCGCAGCTTCCGGCTCAGCCGTACCCGCACCCTGCTCCAGGTCGTCGTCCCAGCCGCCGGACCGTTCATCGTCACCGGGCTGCAGATCACCACGGTGGTCACCTTGCTGGTGGTGGTCGGCAGCGAGCTGATCGTCAGCGCTCCCGGCCTGGGACAGCAGATGGCGGTGGCCAACGCGGCAGGCGACGGACTGTCGCTCTTCGCCCTCAGCGTCTGGACCGGCGTCCTCGGCGTCGCCGTCAACATCGCCTTCCGCAGCGCCGAGAACAAGGTGATGGCCTGGCACCACGCGGCCACCGGCAACGGGAGGAAGGCATGACAGTCAGTATGCCTCGGCGTCTCCTCCGGGCCCTGGCACTGCCCACGCTGCTGGTCATCGCCTGGGTCCTGGTCACCAACGCCGCCGACAACCTCTACGTCTCCACGCCGCAGGAGATCTGGGCCCGCGCCGTGACCTGGTGGCCCGACGGATGGCAGCAGGACCTGCTTCCGAGCGTCCGCAACATCCTGCTCGGCTTCACCCTGTCCGCCGTGGGCGGCGTGGTCATCGGCATGGCGATGGGGGCGTCCCGGACCTTGCGCGACCTGGTCACCCCGACGCTGGACTTCCTCCGGGCCGTGCCGAACGCCGCTCTGGTGCCATGTCTGCTGCTGATCATCGGCTTCTCGGCGAGCACCCGGGTGCTCGTGGTCTTCCTCAGCGCCGTCTGGCCCATTCTGCTGGGTGCCATGGACGGTGTGCTGTCCACGGACGCCCGGCTGCGCGATGTGGCGGACGCCTACCGTGTCCCACCCCTCACCCGGTTTGCGAAGGTGACGCTGCCCGCGGCGGCCCCGCACATCCTGGCCGGCATGAAGACCGCGCTCTCGGTGTCGATCGTCGTGGTCGTGATCAGCGAGATGTTCGGCGCCACCGAAGGCGTGGGGCACTTCATCATCGACTCGCAGCGCCATTTCGACATTGCCGGTGTGTGGCTGGGGACCATCGTCTTCGGAATCCTCGGATACACGCTCAACTCGCTCTACACCGTGGTGCAGCGACGCCTTCTGCGGTGGCACCCCTCCACGTGGATCTCCACATGACCCGCCCCTGCGGAAAGGAAGAACCGGCCATGCCTGTATCGACGACCACGCGCACCGCGCCGGGCGCCCGCTCGCGCGACGACCGGACGCCCGTACTCGAGGCCATCGGCCTGGGGAAGTCCTACGGCCGCGGTGAGACGGCCAAGACGGTCCTGGACGGGGTGGACTTCACCGTCGCCGCACGGGAGTTCGTCTGCATCGTGGGGCACTCGGGCACGGGTAAGACCACCCTCCTGCGATGCCTGTCGGGCCTGATGCGGCCCACGACCGGTGAGGTCCGCTTCGAGGGCACACCCGTCACCGAGCCGCCCCCGGGAATGGCGGTGGTCTTCCAGGACTACAGCCGTTCCCTGCTGCCCTGGATGTCCGTGCGCTCCAACATCGTCCTGCCGCTGAAGGGCAAGGGCGTCCCGGCGAGCGAGCAGCAGGCCATCGCCGAGGAAGTACTCGACGCCGTGGGCCTGAGCGCCCATGCCGGCAAACTGCCTCACGAACTGTCCGGCGGCATGCAGCAACGTGTGGCCATCGCGCGCGCCCTCGCCTACCGCCCCGACGTGATGATCATGGACGAGCCCTTCGCGAGTGTGGACGCCCAGACGCGCGCCGAACTCGAGGACCTCACGCTCGGACTGCGGCAGAAGTACTCCTCCAGCGTCGTCCTGGTCACCCACGACGTCGACGAGGCCGTCTATCTGGGAGATCGTGTCGTGGTACTGGGCGGCAGCCCCGCTTCCGTCCGGCGCGTCGAGGTCACCGGTCTCGGCGAATCCCGCGACCAGATCGAGACCAAGGCGCTGCCGAGGTTCGCCGAGGTACGGGGGAACGTGCTGAGCGAGATCCGGAACCAGTCCTCTGCGAGGGCCGCGAAAAGCCGAGAGGAAAAGATGGCATGACGGCACCAGAACTCAAGGGAAGCCCGGTGCCTTCGGCGGACGCCGCCGATCCCACCTGGGGCTTCCTCGCGAAGATCCGCCGACTCGTCCAGGTGTACGGCGCCGCGTGGTCCGCCGAGGTGTCCAGCGAGGTCACAGCCGTCCAGTTCGGGGCCCTTGCCGGACTGCACCGCGACCCCGGCCAGGATCAGAAGACCCTGGCCGCACGCCTGTCCATGGACAAGGCCACCGCCGCCGACGTCGTCAAGCGGATGACACAGCGCGGTCTGATCCAGGTCCTGCGCGACCCCCACGACTCGCGGCGCAAGGTGCTCATTCTGACCGAAGCCGGCCGTGAGACCGTGCAGCGGATCGCCCCTCGAGTGGACCGGCTGCGCCGTGAGGTGTTCGCCTCCCTGGCTCCCACCGAACAGGAAGCGTTCATCGGCGTGATCGACCGCCTCGTCATCGAACTCGAAACCCGGTTGGAGGACACTCCGTGACCCCCGTTGCCGCCACCGCGCAGTCGGCCATGACAGGGTCGGCCCCGCTCGACCAGGTCACACGACGCCGTACGGGGCTCGGCCTGCGTGCCCACGACCCCGCCCGGGCGTACCGCGGCTACACCCTCATCACCCCCAGCTTCGGCGGCCGCACGACCTACCTGATCGACATGGACGGGCAGGAGGTCCACCGGTGGGAGCTGCCCTGGCCTCCCGGCCTGGGCTCCCGGCTGACCGAGCGCGGCACCCTTCTGTACTCGGGGCGCATCGTCGACCGTGACCTGCCGTTCCTCGGAACCCTGCCCTTCAAGGGCGGCGTGGTGGCCGAGGTGGCGTGGGACAGCACGGTGCTGTGGTCCGTCGAGCACCCCACCCATCACCACGACGCCATCCTGCTGCGCAACGGCAACGTCCTGCTGCTCGGCCTGGAGGAGGTCCCGCCCGAGCTCCAACTGCGTGTGCGCGGCGGCGTCGACGACCCCGAGACGATGTACGTCGACACCTTGGTGGAGATGACCACGAGCGGCACGGTCGTCCGGGAGTGGTCCGGTGTCCGCCACCTCGACCCGGAGACCGACGTCATCGGCCCCGGACCCATGGACCGCAGCGAGTGGACCCACGCCAACGGAGTCGTGGAACTGCCGTGCGGCGACCTCCTCGTGAGCGCACGCCAGATCTCCACCCTGCTGGTCATCGACCGGGCCACGGGCCGCATCCGGCAGCGCATCGGTGCCGGAGTCCTCGCGGGCCAGCACGCGCCCTCGCTGATCGGCGACGACAAGGTCCTCGTCTTCGACAACGGATTCCAACGGCAGCACCCCGGCCCGCCCTTCTCCCGGCTGGTCGAATTCGACCTCTCCACCGGAGAGCCGGGCTGGACCTACACCGACCCCGTCCCCTTCGACTTCTTCAGCGCACTGCAGTCGAGCGCCCAGAGGCTCCCCGGCGGCAACACACTCGTCTGTGAGGGACTGACCGGCCGGGTCTTCGAGGTGACGCCGGAAGGCGCCACGGTCTGGGAGTACGTCAATCCGTACTTCGTCGACAGCCCGCTGGGCAACCCGGCCCTCCAGCCCGCCAACCGGATGTTCCGCGCCTTGCGCTACTCACCCGAACTGATCGAACCCCTGCTGGGGGCCCGAACCACCTCCGAGGAAGGCCAGTGAAGCTAGTTCTGCTCGGCACCGCCGGCGGTCCCAGGCCGTCCGTCCACCGCGCCGCCCCCGCCCAGGCCATCGTCCACCGTGACCAAGTGCACGTCGTCGACTGCGGCAACGGCGTCGCCCGTCAGATGGCCGCGGCCGGACTGCGCCTGGACAAGCTGGCCGGGATCTACATCACCCACCACCACGCCGACCACATGGTCGACGTGGGCGCGCTTCCCCTTCTCGCCTGGACCGACGGCATGACGGAGCCGGTCGGCATCCACGGCCCGGCCGGTATCACCGCCAGCGTCGGTCACTTCGTGGAAATGATGCGGATCGAGCTGGAGTCCCGCACCAGCACGACGGGCCGCGCCGCCTTCCCGTCGCTGCTCCACTGCCACGACCTCACCGGCCCCGGCGTGGTCCACGAGAGCGACGGGCTGCGCGTCACCGCGACCCTGGTGGACCACCCGCCGTTCGAGCACGCCCTCGCCTACCGCTTCGACGGCGACGGCCGGTCAGTGGTCATCTCCGGCGACACCCGTTACTCGCCGAAGCTCGCCGAACTCGCCACCGGAGCCGACGTCCTCGTCCACGAGGCGATCTACGAGGAGGCGCTGGCCGAACAGCTTCGCGGCGCCCGGGCCGCCACACTCCGGGAGCACCTCGTCAGTTGCCACACCACCGCACAGGACGCGGGCCGCCTCGCCAAGGAGGCCGGCGTACGCACCCTCGTGCTCTCCCACCTCGTACCGCACCACCCCACGGTCACCGAAGAGATGTGGCGCGCCGCCGCCGCCTCACAGTTCGACGGCGAGATCATCATCGGCCGCGATCTGCTCGACATCTGAAACCCAGGGAGAAAGCGCATGACCCACACGCCCAGCCGCGGCGAAGCACCGGCGAAGGCCGGCACCGTGCTCGCGAACGGCGTCGAGCTGTACTACGAGCTGCGCGGCACCGGAACGCCACTGCTGATGATCCCCGGAGCCGGTGGCGACGCCGGCACCTACGAGGACGCCGCCAGGCTCTTGGCCGAGCACTTCACCGTGATCACCTACGACCGTCGCGGCAATTCCCGCAGTTCACACCCAGAAGGATGGACCGCGACCTCACCCGACGAACAGGCCGACGACGCGGCGGCGCTGCTGCGCGCTCTCGACCTGGCGCCGGCCCACGTCTTCGGCAACAGCAGCGGCGCCACCATCACGTTGAACCTCTCCCTTCGCCACCCGGAAGTCGTCCGCAACGCGGTCGCCCATGAACCACCCAAGATCGGGACGATGCCCGAGCGCGACGACCTGCTCGCCGCGATGCGCGACCGTGCCGAGGAGGCCAGGAAGCGGGGCGGGTACCGCGAGTCGATGGCCGACTTCAGCGGCTGGCTCACCGGCACCACACGGGAGCGCAAGGAGGACCTCGCGGAGCGGACCCTCGACAACGGTGAGGTGTGGGTGACCCGTGAACTCGGCGTCGTCGATCGCTGGGACCCTCCGGCCGACGTCGTGGCCGACCACCGGATTCCCGTCACGGTGGCCGTCGGCTCCGAGGGCGGGACGGAACTGCACCAGGAACTGCTGGGCCGCTACCGCTCCGCGCTCGAGAACCTCGCCCGGCGCATCGGTGCCGACTTCACCTCCATGTCCGGCGGGCATGTTCCGTACGCGACCCATGTCCGCGACTTCGTGCCGCAGCTTCTGACTCTGCTCCAGCAGCATGACGGACCGGAACCGGGCGGTGAGGGAGCCTGATCCGCCGGCAGTGATGGCCACCGCGCCGCTCCGTGCGGTGCGGCGGCCGGTGTGCTCGCGGTGCGGGGCCAGGCTCACCGACCGGCCCGGCGTCGCCCGGACGTGGTGCTGGGCGACCGCGGCCACGACAAGTACCGCGTCCGGTCCGGGACCTCGGAGCGAAGCCACTGATCGCCCGCCGCGGCACCGGGCACGGCTCCGGCCTCGGAGCCCAACGCCGGCTCGTGGAACGTGCGTTCGCTCACCCGCACTGGTTCCGCCGTCCGCGGATCCGCTGGGGTGTCCGCGACCTGCGAAGTCTTGGGGTGCCGCAGCAGCAGTCGCGGCAGACGGTGACGGTGGGCCGCTCCGCCCCCGGGGCGGGGGCGGCGCACCGGGCGCCTCTGCTCACGCGGTGTCCCTGGTGAGTCGGGGCCAGGCGGCCTCGCGCAGCAGGCGCAGGCCGTTGAGGCCGACGAGGACGGTGGAGCCCTCGTGCCCGGCGACGCCCAGAGGCAGGGGGAGTGTGCCGATCAGGTCCCATGCGACCAGGACGGTAATGAACGCCCCGGCGACGACCAGGTTCTGGATGACGAGGCGGCGCGCGGTGCGGGACAGCTGCACGACGGACGGGATGGTGGCCAGTTCGTCGCGGACGACGACGGCGTCGGCGGTCTCCAGGGCGAGGTCGGAGCCGGCCTTGCCCATCGCGATCCCGGAGTGCGCTGCGGCCAGCGCGGGGGCGTCGTTGACTCCGTCACCGACGACGAGCACCCGCTTCCCCTCGGCCTCCCACTCCTTCACCGCGGCCGCCTTGTCCTGTGGCAGCAGTCCGGCGCGGACCTCGGTGACGCCGACCGCGGCGGCCAGGTACCGTGCGGCACGCTCGTTGTCGCCGGTCAGCAGTACCGGGGCGCAGCCGGTCAGCCGGGTGAGCGCGGCGACGGTGGCCACCGCGTCCGGACGCAGCCGGTCGGCGATGCCCAGCACCCCCACCGGCACCCCGTCACGCAGGACCACCACAGCGGTGCGGCCGGTGTCCTCCAGCTCGGCCACCACCTGCCCGTGCGACTCGTGAGCGGAGCCGTCCAGCAGGCGGGCAGGGGAGCCGACCTGGACGGTGTGGCCGTCGACGGTGGCGGTGACGCCCTGTCCCGGTCTGGAGGTGAAGTCGCCGGCCTCGGCCAGCGCCAGGTTCCTCTCACGGGCGGCGGCGACCACGGCGCGGGCGAGCGGATGCTCGCTGGGGTGCTCGGCGGAAGCCGCCAGCCGCAGGAGCGAGCCCTCGTCCAGGTCGCTGCCGGACAGCGGCCGCAGGTCGGTGACGCGGGGGGTGCCCTCGGTGAGGGTGCCGGTCTTGTCCAGCGCGACGGCGTCGATCCGGCCGAGGCGCTCCATGACGACGGCGGACTTGGCGAGCACACCGCGGCGGCCCGCGTTGGCGATGGCCGACAGCAGCGGCGGCATGGTGGAGAGCACCACCGCGCACGGCGACGCGACGATCATGAACGTCATCGCCCGCAGCAGCGCCGACCGCAGCGTGTCGCCGAAAGCGAGCGGGACGGCGAACACGGCGAAAGTCGCGAGGACCATGCCGATCGAGTAGCGCTGCTCGATCTTCTCGATGAACAGCTGGGTGGGAGCCTTGGTCTCGGAGGCTTCCTCGACCATCTTCACGATCCGGGCGATCACCGAGTCCGACGGATCCCGCTCGACCCTTGCGCGCAGGGCGCCGGTGCCGTTCACAGTGCCGGCGAACACCTCGGCACCCGCCTGCTTGGCGACCGGCAACGGTTCGCCGGTGATGGTGGCCTGGTCCACGTCACTGACCCCGTGAAGGACCTGGCCGTCGGCACCGACCCGCTCCCCGGGGCGGATCAGGATGGTGTCCCCGACCGCCAGTCGCTCGGTGTCGACGCTCTCCTCGGTGCCGTCCGGCAGCAGCCGGGTGGCGGTCGTGGGGGCCAGGTCGAGCAGGCCGCGCACGGACTCCGCGGTGCGGGCGGTGGCGATCGCCTCGAGGGCGCCGGAGGTGGCGAAGATGACGATCAGCAGCGCGCCGTCGAGAATCTGCCCGATCGCGGCGGCCCCGAGGGCCGCAACGACCATCAGCAGGTCCACGTCCAGCGTCTTGTCCTTCAGAGCCTTCAGGCCCTCCCAGCCCGGCTCCCAGCCTCCGGTCACGTAGGTCGCGGCGAACAGCGTCCCCCACAGCCACGCCGGACCGTCGAGCAGGTGGACGGGAAGGGCGAGCAGGAACAGCAACAGGGCCGCGAGCGCCCACCGTGCCTCCGGCAGCGCCGGCAAACGAGTGGGGCGCCGGAGCAGGGCAGGCCGTGGGCCGCCGACGGACGGCGCGGACCGCTGGTCCAGTACAGAAGACATGACAAAACAACCCTTCCCGGGCAGACGCGGCAACACCTCCACCGTACAGGAACATATGAACAGGTCTTCAAGTGACATCGGTATCATGGCGTCATGGGCCACGGACGCGTCACCACGACCAGCAGCGCCACGACCCGCGAGCGCCTTGACACGGTCGGCACCGCGGACGTCGCCGCCACGCTCCAGGCCCTCGCCACGCCTTCCCGGCTGTACATCCTGGCCCGTCTCCAGGAGGGGCCATGCTCGGTCGGCGAGCTCGCGGAGGCCGTCGGCATGGAAGCCTCCGCCTGCTCCCACCAGCTTCGCCTGCTGCGCAACCTCGGTCTGGTGACCGGTGAGCGGCGAGGACGGTCGATCATCTACGCCCTCTACGACAACCACGTCGCTGAACTCCTCGACCAGGCCCTCTATCACGTCGAGCACCTGCGCCTGGGGGTCCGTGACATCCCGGCCGAGCGCCCCGAGCCCGCCGCTGTCGACTGAGATCGGACCGACGACCGGGGCGGTTCGGCGGAGCACCTCGAAGCGCGCCACTCGGCATGGGCTGACTCCGTCGGCCGACGACAGGGCGAACGCCGCCTGATGCGGCAGCAGGTCGTTCTCGTCGGGGCGTTCGCCGACGTCGCCGCCCGGCATCCCGACCGAAAGCTGCGGATCTACGGTGACGATGGCGCGGCCGGGCGGGCCGGGCCCTGCGCAGACCGCCCCACTGAGCGCTGCCGGCGACAGCACTGACCCCCGTCCCCTCACGTTCTCCCACTCGTACGCCGCCGGATGTAACACTTGCTACATTTCAAGGTGTGGCGACAGTCGCACGGCCAAGTTCACGTCGGCCGAGCTGGAGGAAGAGGAGCAGTCGCTGGAGCGGCTGCGGCGCCGGCACCGCGACCTGACGGCACGCGACGTGTTCGGGACACCGGAGGCGGCGAGGGCCGGCGAGCGGATCAAGCAGTGTGTGGCCGCCTGCGAGGACTACGCCGAGCGCGTCTGTACCAGGTCCCGGAGGCGGAACAGTGAGCACGGCCCCCACGGTGCAGGCGGCTCCGGCCCGGCACATGTGGCCGCTGTATGCCGCGGGGTTCACCACCGCCTTCGGCGCGCACGGAATCGCCGCCAACCTCGGCGGCCACGCCCGGGGCGCGGTCACCTCGTTGCTGGTGCTCGGCGGCCTCCTCGCCCTGTACGACGGTGCCGAGGTACTGCTCAAGCCGCTGTTCGGCACACTCGCCGACAGGATCGGCGCACGCCCCGTCCTGCTCGGCGGACTCGTCGCCTTCGCCGCGGCGTCCGCCCTGTACGTCGTCGCGGACAGCCCCGGCCGGCTGTGGGCCGCGCGCCTCGGCCAGGGCGCCGCGGCCTCCGCCTTCTCCCCGTCGGCCTCCGCGCTGGTCGCCCGCCTCAATCCGGCGGCCAAACACGGCCGGGCCTTCGGCAGTTACGGCTTCTACAAGTCGATCGGCTACACCCTCGGCCCGCTGCTCGGCGGAGTGCTGGTGGGGGCCGGGGGCCTGCGCCTGCTGTTCACCGTCCTGGCCGTGCTCGGGGCAGCGGTCGCCGTGTGGGCCGCGCTCGCCGTCCCGGTCGTGCCGCCGCTGCCCAAGGCCCGGCAGACGGTCCTCGACCTGGCCCGGCGCCTGGCCGACCCGGCCTTCCTCGCCCCCACCTCGGCCCTGGCCGCGGCGACCGCCGCACTCTCGGTCGGGGTGGGCTTCCTGCCGGTCTCAGGCCGGGCGGCAGGTCTGGGCACGGTGGCCACCGGTGCCGCCGTGTCGGTCCTGGCCGCCTGTGCGGCCGTGGTCCAGCCGCAGGCCGGACGGGCACTGGACCACGGACGGCTGACGAACCGTACGGGCATCGCGGCAGGGCTGCTGCTCACCGCCGTGGGACTGGGCTGTGCCATGCTGCCGGGTCTTACGGGGCTGCTCCTGGGTGCCGCGCTGATCGGCGCCGGAACCGGTCTGATCACCCCGCTCGGCTTCGCCGCCCTTGCCGCAAGCACCCCCACGGAGCGTCTCGGCCAGACCATGGGCACCGCCGAACTCGGCCGTGAACTCGGCGACGCGGGCGGCCCGTTGTTCGTCGCGGCGGTCGCCTCACTCACCACCCTCACCCACGGCTTCGCCGTTCTCGGCGTCGTTCTCGCGCTCGGCCCGGTGCTCACCGTCCTACGGCGTCGGCCCGCCGGAGAGTGAAGCCCGCACCACAGGCGGCGCAGGCACGCCCGTCCGCGCGAGAGGGGCCGAAGCCGACGCCAGTCGGAGCAGGCTCGGGCGCTCGCCGGCCACCTGCCCGGCGTGACGCCCACGCTGTCCGAGCAATCAGCCCCCGCCACGGTCACCCTGACCATCGGCCCCGACATGCCCGCCCTCGACGGCTGACGTCCGGGCGGCTTACTCAGGCCGGGTTGAGTATGCGCGCTCATGTCCGGCGCACCCTCGCGCGGCGAGTATCGGTGCAGCGGCGCAGTCCACTGGCGCCGATCCGATGCAGTGCTGAGACAGTTACGGAGAATCCCATGTCCCGACGTGTCGCTCTGTCCGTGGCCGCCGGTGTCGTCATCCTCGGTGGTGCCGGTGCCCTCGCCCTCGCCCACGCCGGGGAGCAGGCTCCGGCGCCGGCGCACAGCAGTGCCCGCTACACCGCTCCCGACGGGGACCGCGACGGATCGCTGGCCTTTGTCACCGACGTCACGGCGTCCTCCGGTGTCAAGAGCGTGAAGGTGCTCGCCTGGCCGCAGAACTCGTCCTTCGCCGAGAAGGGGCTGACCGCCAAGGACATGGCCGCCGCGGAGTCGGCCGTCTGCAAGCCCTCCGGGCAGAACACCGTGCGCTGCACCTACACCGTCAAGGTCACCGGTGCCGACGCCGAGTCGTCCCCGCGCGGTGTCTGGCACGTCGCCGTCCTGGCCACCGCGAAGGACGGCACCACGACCCTGGACACCAAGGCGGCCGACTTCACCGTCCGATGACCGGCACACCCGCCTGACCGAGAGAGCGCGGACCACGACGCGCGCCCGACCCGGCGGCTGCCGCGCACGTTCCGGTGCAGTGCCACCCGCGTCACCGACCTGGTCGAGGCCGTCCTCGCCCTGGAGCTGACCGCGTCAGCCTGAGAGCGTGTCGCGAACCTCCCGGCCGGTCGGCAGGTCGGTGCGTCGCAGGGTCGCCACGCACAGGTGCGGGGTGACGAAGGGCTCCAGGGACTCGGCAGCCAGCGGGGCGCGCAGGGTGTCGACGGTGCCCCGCATCAGCCCGAGGTGGACGGCGCAGATGATGTCCGGGCGGCGCTGGGCGACCTCGCGGAACGGGCAGCGGTGCAGCCGCAGCCGCCGCATCCCCTCGGCGTCCTCGCCCCCGCCCCCCGCCCCGTCCCGCGAAGCTCCCACTGCCGGTTCACCGGCCGGTTCCTCGGCCGGTGCCTCCGCCTCCGTGACGAAGCCCATGCCTTCCAGGGTCGCCCTCAGACGCCGCTGCCCCTCCTCCGCCCCGATCCGCTCGGTGGGGGCGGGGGCGTCCGTCAGATAGGCACCCCAGGAGCGGCCGGCCTCGGTGGCGGCGGCCACCGGGTCGTCCACCGCCCCGGCCACCACGCCGAGCAGGATGTCGGAGAGCAGACGGAAGCTGCGGGCGCCGTCGGGGCCCTCGGCTGCCACGGCGGAGTAGACGAACCGGCCGACAAACCCCCGCACGACCAGTGCCGTGCGTGTCGCGCGGAACATCTGAGCCGCCCTTCCATCGAGGGGCCGTTCGGAGCCGTGACCAGGGGCCATGGGGAGTACCCGAGGGCCGGTCGGCTCAGGCGCCGACCGCCGCGGCACGGCAATCCTGGCCCGTGACCGGCCGGGAGCGGCCACGGGCCGTCAGGTCCGGCTGTCCGGCCACGTCTTCTCGTGTCCACGGGCTGAGGCAGCCGCGGCGCGCTCCTGGTCCGGTCGCCGTCCGGCCCGGTGCCATCGGCCGGGCGGTGCTCCCGTCCCGGTACCTGTGCCCGGCCGCCTGGTGCGCTGTGTCGGGGGACGTGGCGGACGGCCTCCTTCCCGGCCGTCCGCGGACACGCCCGCGCACGGCGCTTCCAGACCGCAGCGTCCTGAGATGGTGGAGGACATATCGGGTGGCGAGGCGGAAGAGGGCGGTGGCTGTGGCGGTGTGTGCGGCTGCGGTGGTGCGGAGGAGGAGGCCGTGTCCGAACGGGGCGTGCGGTCCGCACCCCGTGCCCGGCGTCATGCCACGGTCCTCGGCGCGCCGGACGCGGTTCCGGCCGGCGGCGCCATGGCGCTCGTCGCGCCGCACGACCCGCTGCCGCTGCCGCTGCTCGCGCGGGTCGAGCAGCGCGACCGCGGTGTCTTCGCGCTGGATTACCCGCAACGGGGGCCCGAAGTCCGGCGGCTGCGCCTCAGCTGTCGCCCACCCGGCGCCGCCACGGCCGCTCGCGCGGTCCGCGGACGCCGAGACGCCCAGCGTCCTCGTACGCGCCGCGTCCATCACCAGGAAAACCAGGCCAAGGAAGCAAAACCAGGAGGGCATGTCATGGATGGTGCGCACCGCCGGACCGGCGTACTGGTCAGGATGGCCGGCGCGGCCCTGATGGCCGCCGGACCCGTCATGGTTCTGCGCGGCCGTATGGGCCGCAAGGAGATCCGTACCGAACTGGCCGCGCAGCGGATCACGTTCCCGGACCACGGGCTGCCCGCTCACCTCGCCGCGCTCGCCGGCCGGAGCGTGGAGACCGGTGCCCAGGCCCACGCCTACGCTGAGCTGATCAAGGAGCATGTCGCCCAGGCGACGGGCGGCCGTACGTATGCCGAGATCACCGAAGAGCTGCACGCCACGGGGGACGACGACGAGAAACTCGCCCAGTTGCGTCAGACCGCCTTCATGGGGGAGACGCTGCGCGGCTCGCTGTTGTCCGCCTACCAGGCCTGGCACCTCACCACGCTGGTCATGGGCCTGGGCGGAGTACTGACCGGCCTCGGCGCGGCACTGGTGGCCACGGCGGACGCCTTGGGCGCGCAGCCGCACCGTCCTTGACGGACTCACCCGTCTCCGGGCAGGCGGCCGCCGCCATCGCCGATCAGGGCGGCGGCCGCCCGTTGCGTCGTGATCACTGGAACCAGGGACGGCCGGCCCATGTCCGTGGGCTCTTCGGCCACTGCCCCAGGACCGCCCGACACCGGATGCTGGCTTCCGACCGATCCGGAGGTATCCCGTGCACGACCGAACAAGGCGCCCGCGCGGCCGTCTCCACCGCCGTCCCCCGTGGCGGGCGCCGCGCACGGGCCGGACCGGTCACCGTCCGACCGCCCGCCACGTCTGCCCCGACTCGCGGGCGGCCGGACGCACGATGCGGACCCATCCTGTACGAAGACCGCGGTGAGCGGTGTGCAAGCGATCCGCCGGCAGCACCAGAACGTCGCGGACAAGCCGTTCATCGCCATCCGGGGGTCCATCCGCGCCTGGCCCCTGGCCCGCCTGCACTGCCGCGGCGGGGCCGTGCCCGACCGCGACCCGCGCGAACTGGACACCGCCGCCGCCAAGGACCTGCTCCGGCAGGTCGCCGCGTCCGGACGGCCCGCCCCGTTGTTCGTCATCACCGGCGGGGACCCGTTCCAGCGCCCCGACCTGCTGGAGCTGATCGGGTACGGCGAAGAGGCGGGCGTCCGTGTCGCCGTGTCCCCCACCGGCACCCCCACGCTGTCGGAGCTCCACCTCGGCACGCCCGGAAGTGCGGCCCAGGTGGCGAAGATGCGTCGGGCCGCCCCTGACGCCACGGTGTTCAACGGCGTCGCCGCCCAGTACGCCAAGGCGCCCCTCAAGGCGAAGGCGGGGGAGCGGGCCCGCTTCTGGGTGGTGGCCGCCGGGCCGGGCGACGGCCATCGCCTTCCACATCGTCGGCACCGTCTTCGACACGGTCTACGAGGAGGGCGCCCAGGAGATCGACCGGTTCCTCGACCTGATCGTCGACGCACTGTGCCCGGCGCTCGGTCCGGAGGACAGGTGACGCCAACCCTCGGCGCCTCCTCGGCAGGTCACGACAGGCCGTGGCCCGGTCGGGGTCAGGCCGTGGGCAAGTGAGGACGGCCAGGACCCTGCGGTGGGTCCTGCCAGCGCCGTTCCGCCTGGGCCGAACGGCCAAGGGCGTCACCCGGTCCGGCGGCGTACGCGCCGCTGGACCGGGCGTCGGCCGCCGCCCGCCGCAGGCGGCGGCCGAGGCCACCGCCGACTCCGGCAGGCGACGCCGCGCGCTTGGCCGTTGCAGTCGGCGGACCGGGATAGCTGAAGGCCGCTCACCGTCAGACCAGGGCCGGAAGGCCGAGGATGAGGTCGGCGGCGGTTGTCCGGCCGCCCGCGGCGCGCTGGAGGGCGCCGATGCGTTCGGCGTTCTCGTGGAAGGACGGCTCGCGCAGAACGCGGGTGAGTTTGTCCACGACGTCGTCGACGACGATGGTCTCCGGGTGGTCGAGGGTCAGGCTCACCCTGGAGTCCCGGCCGCGTACCGCCTGGTCGTAGCAGTGCGCCCACAGGGGGCGCACGACCAGCGGCTTGCCGAAGTAGAGGCCCTCGTGGAAGCCGTTGCCGCCGCCGTGGGTGAAGAACACCTTGACGCCCGGGTGGGCGAGGACGTCGAGCTGGGAGGGCACCCAGCTCTCGATACGCAGGTTGCCCGGCAGTTCATCGGACGCCGGCAGCAAGTGCTGCTGTTCGGCGGGCAGTTTCCACAGCACCTGGTGCTCGCCCGCCAGCCGGCGCGCCACCTCCACCAGGGAACCCACCTGCTCTCGGGTCAGCCGGGTGATGGTGCCGAAGCCCATGTAGACGACGGACGACTGGTCGTCGAGCCACTTGCGCACCGGATCGTCTCCGGTGGTTTCCGGCAGTGGCGGCAGCACCGCGCCGACGAGGCGCATCTTCTCCGGGATGTCGAACGGATAGTCCAGCTCCGCGACCGAGTTGCACAGCACCAGCTCGGCCTTGTCGATCCGCGTCATCGGGTTGGGTGGTGGAAGTCCCTGCTCCTTGCGGAGACGGGCGTCCTTCGACAGCACCTTGCCCATGACCGGGTTGAAGAACATGGCCAGGGTACGGAACTTGAACAGCTCGTTGGCCACCCGCTGCGCCAGGTTCATCCGGCGCGGCAGCCCCGAGTGCGGGACGGGGAAGTCACGCGGGGTGAGCCCCTTGGCGAAGGGACTGTGCGAGGTCAGCACGTTGCTGGGCAGGAACGGCACACTCAGCACGAAGGGGATGCCCCGGGAGACCGCCAGGTCCACGGCGAAACCGCTCATGCAGTCGACGACCATGAGCGTCGGCCGGACCCTGTCGACGATCTTCTGGAGCCGGTGGAACTTCTCGGCCTGGAGGGCGGGCCTGTAGGACTGCTTGATGACGGCGCGATGGGCCCGGAAGCGGGAGCACTGCGTGACCTCCCGGTAGACGTCGTCGGGCCAGGTCACGGCCGACAGCTCGGGAATCACCTCGCCGAGGGAGGCGAACCGTACCGGTGCGCGTTCCGCCGTTCTGCGCACGTCCTCCCTGCGGTGTTCGTCGGTGGCGAACCACAGGTCCGCCACGCCCTGGCGGGAGAGTTCACCGGCCAGCACCAGCAGCGGGTTCAGCAGGCCGCTCTCCGGGAGACTGACGAACAGGATCGGCCGTCGGGCGGAATCCATGAAGTGCCTTGTGCCTTTCATCGGTGGCCGGCAGGACGGGGGAGCACCTCCCCGGGCGATCCGCATCGCCCGGCACTGTGATCTCACGCCGGATGCCGGAAGATCCTTAGACCTCCTGTTGGAGCGGGTGCGCACAATCCCGGACGCGGGACGGGGGCTGCCGATGGAGCCCGTCGGATGGAGCCCGTCGCCCCACGCTCACAGAGCGGTATCCGGAGCAGGCCTAGAGCCGACGCCCCCGCGAGCCCTGCAGGGCGACACCCGGGGCCTGCGGCGTGCCGTGTCCCGGGAGCCGCGCGCCCAACAGGGACAGCAGTGGCTCGGCCTCGCGTGCCGTCGCCTCGAACACGGTGTCCGGGTCGCACGGCGCGGTGACGGCGCCGCCGACGCCGTACCGCAGACGCCGGCCGCTCAGCACCGCCGTGCGGGTGGCGAGGCCGAAGTCGGCCGATCCCGAGAGGGAGAAGTAACCGATCGCCCCGGTGTGGACGCCGCGCGGCCCGCTCTCCAGCCGGTCCAGGGTCCGCATCGTCCGCGGCTTCGGAGCGCCGGTCACGGAGCCGCCCGGGAAGGCCGAACGCAACGCCGCCACGGCTGTGGTGCCTTGGCGCAGCCGCGCTCCGACCGTGGTCACCAGCCGGTGCCCGGCGGGACACGTCATCACGTCGAACAGCGGATCGGCCGTGACGGCGGCGGCCTCGGCGCGGGAACCCAGATCGTGCCGCGCCAGGTCGACGAGGGTCAGATGGGCGGCCCGCTCCCGTTCACTGGTGGCGAGGTCCGCGATCAGCAGGGCGTCCTCCTCCCGCATGCTCCCGCGGGGGCGGGAGCCCTCGGTGACCGTCGTTTCCACCCACCCCTGCCGGTCGACGCGCAGGAAACGCCCGGAGGCGGAGCTGAGCACGGACAGCGCGCCGAATCCCAGGAACGCCCCGAACGGCGCCGGGGCGAGCCGCCGCAGGGTGCGGTACGCCTGCCAGGGGTCGAGGTCCGTCCTGGTCTCGATCATGTTGGCGAGATACAGCCCATGGGTGTGGCCGGCGGTCAACTCGTCCTGGCAGGCGTCGACGAGCTTGAGGTACCGCTCGCGCTCATGACGCAGCCGCAGCCGGGCCGGCCGCGCCGGTGACGGGATGCGGGCGGCCGGAACGGGCAGCGGCGGCACCGTGACGAGCCGTGCCGAGACGGCGGTGAGCCAGGACCGGGCCGGACCCTCGTCCCCCTCCTCGGCCAGGGCGAGCAGATACGCGGTGCCCGTGCCGTGGTCCAGGACGACGGCACGGTCGGCGAAGACCATGACGGCGTCCGCAGCCGGTGACCGGTGCGCCCTCGCGCCGCCGCACTCGGCCTTCAACTCGTAGCCCAGACAGCCGACCCAGCCGAGCGCGAAGTCGAACGGCAGCTCCGGGACCTCCACCGTCAGGGACCGCAGGTCCTCGTCGAGCCAGCGCAGGAACGGACTGCGGACCAGCTCGGCGGGCCCCGTCCCCCGGACGGACACGCTGCCCCGGACCACGTGCGCGGTGGCGACCCGGGCGAGCGGCCCGTCCGCGTTGCCGAGGACGCACACCCCGCCCGGATCGCCGTCCGCCCGGCCGCTGTCCAGCCAGAAGGGATGGTCACCGGGGCGGAACAGGCGGTCGAAGACCGTCTCCGCATCCCAGCCTGTCTCCAGCTGTTCGGCCAGCACCCGCAGCCGGCGGCGCGGGTGCTGCGTACGGTCACCGGCGCCCGGCAGCCGCTTCGGCGCCTTCTCCGTACCGGTGGCGGTGACCGCCGGTGCCTGCCGTGGCGGGGCACCGGCGAACAGGGGTGGGCCGGGGCGGGATCTCCGGTGCTCCTCCGTCAGTTCGCGGAAGCTGACGAGCAGTTGACGGCCCGTGTCCGTGCCGGCGGACTCGGGGTGGAACTGCACTCCCCACAGCGGCAGACTCCGGTGGCGCAGCGCCATGACCACGCCGTCGTCCGTCGCCCAGGCGGTGGGCTCCAGGGCGGGGGAGAGACCGGTGACCGCGAGCGCGTGGTACCGGACGGCCTCGAGCGGGTTGGGCAGTTGCCGAAGGAGCCCGCTACCGGTGTGCCGCACGGGCGAGACGCGTCCGTGGCACGGCCAGGGCGCACGGCCCACAGTGCCGCCGTGCACCAGCGCGATCATCTGGTGGCCGAGACCCACGCCGAGCACGGGCAGCCGGTCCTGACGGCAGACCTCGGCACCGATCGCCGTGACGGCGCGGTCGTGCGGGGTGCCCGGCCCTGGGCAGAGCACCACGTTGTCGAAGCCCCGCAGCAGGCCCGGGCGCCAGGAGGGGTCGTCGTGGCGGACGACCTCGGGCTCCCGGTTGTTCACCTCGGCGAGGCGATGGAACAGGTTGTGGGTGAAGGATTCGTCGTTGTCGACGAGCAGAGTGCGCATCGCGGGTCCTCGCTCCGCGGACGCGGGGACCGGAACCAGGGCGTCGGAGGAGGAGCGTCGTCAGCCGGAACCGGGGCATGCGTCGGTCCCCGTGCTGCGGATTGGGTGGCTCGGTTTCCGAAAGGCGGGAGAAGTGTGTTGATTTCGGCCAAGTGTATTTCGGTCATGAAGCGGGCATCGCGCGCCGGATCCCTATTCTCGACGTCACGACAAGGCGCTTCCTCTGTCTGAAGAGGAACCGAATTAGCACATTGCCGGATTTCGCCCGAGGCTATTTGCTGGCGGGAACGCGCGGGTTCGGCCGGGTTTGCGCTTCCCGGACGTGGATGTGTGCGGAAGGGTGAGTGCGGTGGGGGTGGGTCGACCGTTCCGTGGTTCTCGTCGGACTCCCGCTCCTTCCGGTCGGGGTACGCATCACCTTCCTAAGTGATCTCATGCGCGACACCGGAAATTCCCTAGTGTCGAACGCATGGGCGGTGGGCGGCCAGGTGGCGGGCCCTGATTGCCGATGTCCGTGGGCGGTGGGGCCGCGTGGCGTCGCGTGGTCCGGGGCGACCGGCGGGAGGTGTGGATGGCGCGTCCGGGGGTTGGGTGGACTCCGGCTTGCCCGCTTGGGTGCCGCGCCGGTCCGATTGCCGCCCGAAGTCCGTGCGTACCGCGTGACGACCAGTCGCCGATCGCGCACATATTCGTTCGCCATCGCAAAGTTGGGTGCCGAGCGCATGGTTTCGAGTCGCACGAACGCAGCCCTCGGAGCGCAATCGTATTCGGCCGGCCAGTCGCACGTTGAACCACATGCCTCTGACTCGACAATAGCTGACTGGACAAGTGTTCTGGCTTAGAATCCCCATGTGCCTTCCTCGAACCCGATCGACCACCCCCTCATCACGACGTTCGGCCGCCTGGTGGAGACCCACAGTCACCTCGAGCGGCGCCTGGGCACGGCCATGCAGTCGGAAGTCGGCCTGCCGCACGTCTGGTTCGAGGTCCTGATCCGGCTCGCCCGCACGGAGGAAGGGCAGTTGACCATGAGTGCGCTGGCCGACCAGATCGCCCTGACCACCAGCGGGGTCACCAGGCTGATCGACCGGATACAGGCGGCCGGCTACGTCGAACGCTGCCCCTGCGTCAGGGACCGGAGGATCGCCTACGCCGCCATCACCGACGCCGGGCACGACGTCCTCCACCGGGCCGCGGTCGGACACGTACGCAATCTGCGGGACACCTTCGCCCAGTTCAGCGAGGACGACCTGGCCACCCTGGACAACCTGCTCGACCGCCTCCGGAGTACGACGTGATACACGGCCGCGACAACGAGTCGACCGCACTCGGCGCCCGGGCGGCCGCCGCATGCCGTGGTGAGACGGGGTGCGTGGTGCTGACCGCACCGCCCGGCTACGGCAAGAGCGTGCTCCTCGACGCTCTGCTGCGCGCTCCCGCGTGCCGGGACATGGCGGTGCTGCGGGCGCACTGCGGCGAGGCGGCCGGAGGCGCCGGCGCCTACGCGGGGCTGAGGGCGCTGTTCGCGCCGGCGGGCGCGCCGGCTCCGGACCGCCCGGAGCCGGAGCCGGGCGAGGACAGCCCGGCCGTGTTCCTGCCCGGCCCCGGGGATGCCCAGCGGTTCACCCTCACCTCCGCCTACCCGGTGTTCCGCCGGCTCCTCGGGCACGTGCTGCGGCTCACGGCGGACCGGCCGCTGCTGCTCGTACTCGACGACGCCCACCACTGCGACGAACACTCCCTGCGCTGGCTGGAGTTCCTGCTGCGGCGGGCGGCCGGGCAGCCGCTGCTGGTGGTCCTCGCCCGGAGCTCCGGCACCGACCCGCGCGCTCCCCGGGCCTGGGCGGACCTCCTCGCCCACCCCCCGGTGTCCGTGCTGCCCCTCGGGCCCCTCGGCACCGACGCCGTCGGCGGCCTCGCCGAAGAGGTCTTCGGCACGCCGGCGCACCCCCGGCTCGCCGAGCGCGTCGCCGAGGTCACCGGCGGCAACCCGCGCACCGCCGTCCGGCTGCTGCGCGAGCTGAGAAGACGCGGTGCGGCTCCGGACAAGGCCGGAGCGCAACAGGCGTGGGAACTCGGCGGCGGCATGGCCGCACGGTCGGTGCGGCGTGTGGTCGACCGCGAGTCCGCCACGGTCCGCAGTGTCGCCACGGCGATCGCGCTGCTCGGGAGCACACAGTTCCCGGAGGGCGTCGCGGTGCTGGCGGAGGTGGACCGCGCGCAGGCCGAGGAGGCGATCGCCGTGCTGCGCCACGCGGGAGCCCTCACTCCCGACGGCACCGCTCTGGTGCACGAAGCCGTACGTTCCGCGCTGCTCGAGCCGCTCGGCACCGCGCGGGCGGCCAACCTGCACGCCCGCGCCGCGCTGCTGCTCAGCGACGCAGGCCGGCCCGTCGAAGAGGTGGCCCGGCATCTGATGCGGATGCCTCGCGCCCGGGAACCCTGGATGACCGCGGTCCTGCGGGACGCCGCCGCCCGGGCCGAGCAACGCGGCGCCCTGGCCGAGGCCGCCGGCTGTCTGCGCCGGGTGCTGGAGGCCGAGCCCGACGACGTCGAGGCACGGCTGCGGCTGGCGCTCGCCGTGGCACCCGACGACCCCCTGAGCGCCGTTCCGCTGTTCCGCGCGGCGCTCGCCGGCACGGCCGACACGCGCGGGCGGGCCGCCATCGCGGTCCAGTACGCCATGGCATGCCTGTCCGTACCGCTCCCGGCCGCCTGCCGGGCGGAGATCCTGGGAGCACTGGAGACCGCCTGGGACGCCCTGGCGTCCGGCCCCGAGCGTGCCCCGCAACTGCGCGACCAGGTGGCGACCGTGCTGCTGCTCATGGGACGGCGCGGGACCGGTGTGGCGGCGCGGGAGCACCGCGGCACGGTGACGGCGTCGTACCGGCTGCGCACCGACCGGCACGAGACGGAGGCGCTCGCCGCCCTGCGTACCGCGCTGGCCGGCCACTCCCGGGAGGCGGCCGTGAAAGGCGCCCGGCGCGCGCTGGCCACGCCCTCCCTCCAGCCGCCGCCGTGGCTGCTGTTCACCGCCGCCGCCACACTCGGCCTCGCGGACGAGACAACGGAGGCGCACACCGCGCTGGACACCATGCTGCGGCGCGAGGGCGACGAACCGACGGCCTGGGTGCGGGTGCTCGCCGGGTCCCTGAGGTCCCACCTGCTGCACCGTGACGGTGCCGTCCTCGACGCCGCCGCGGAGGCCCGTTCGACGATCGCCGCGGCGGGCCGCACCAACTGCGAGGCACGGCTGGTCACGGCACGAGCGGTGCTCGCGTCGGTGCTCGTCGACCGCGGCGAGCCGCAGCAGGCCGAGCGGCTGCTCGACCGGATCGGCCGCTCCGAGCCGAGCGGTTCGGCCCTCGCCTACCTGCTGTATCTGCACACCCGCGCCCGCACCCGCTGGGCGACCGGCAGCCCCCGGCAGGCGCTGCGGCTGCTGCGCGAGTGCGGCGCGGTGCAGGAGACCGCCGGTGTGCTGAGCCCGGTGCTCACCTCCTGGTGGGTGGACACCTGCCTGATCCTCGCGGCCATCCGGCCGGCGGAGGGCAGGGAACTGGCCGAACAAGGAGCCGAACGCGCGCGGCGCTGGGGAACGCCGCGCGCCCTCGGGCTCGCCGCGCTCGCGTCGGGCGTCCTCACTCCGGGCCGGGCCGGGCTCGACCTGCTCGCCGAGTCGGCCCACCAGCTGTCCCGGTCGCCCGCGGTCTCCGCGTACGCCCGTGCCGAATACGCGCTGGGCCGGGCTCTCCTGCTGCACGGCGACGAGGCCGGTGCCCGGGAGCGGCTGCGCAAGGCGGCCGGCATCGCGGGTGGCTGCGGGGCGCTCGCGCTGGCGGAGTCGGCCCGCAGCCTGCTGGTCTCCGCCGGCGGGCGCATGGGCCATGCCGCCGGCGTGCCGACCGGGGGTCTGCTCACCACCACGGAGCTGAAGGTGGCGGGACTGGCGGTGTCCGGGGCCAGCAACCGCCAGATCGCACAACGGCTGTTCGTCACGGTGCGCACCGTCGAGTCACATCTGACCAATGTCTACCGGAAGCTCGGGGTGCGCCGACGGGACCAGCTCACGGACGCCCTGCGCGCCGTGCACGGCCGCTCGTGGCCTGTGCCGGGCTGGTCGGTGCTGGAAGGGGCGTGAGGGTCCGACCTGTCGGGGACTCACACGCCGCACAACACGAACGGGGGCAGGAAGACAGGGTGAGTGACGGATGACGGGGTCAACCCCCTCTCACCAGCCGCAGTATCAGGCGCGGTCGGCGGCGGCCGCCGAGGACCCGCCGTCCCGCGTCCGGGCACGGGAGCGGGCCGTGGTGGCAGCGGTCGTCGACGGGCTCGACACCTCGGGACCGGTGCTCGTCACGCTGTCGGGCAGAAGCGGGCTGGGCCAGTCCGCTCTGGTGCGCCGGGCCGCCGACCGGGCCCGCGGGTCGGGCCATCGGGTGCTGCGCGCCCGAGCGGCGCTGTCGGAGTCCGAACTGCCGTACGGAGTGGTCACGCAGCTGCTCGAACCGCTCGACACCCCACCGATCGGCACACGGGCGACATCACCGGGGCCGACGCGGCGCGAGCCCTTTCCGGGGCTGGCCGGGCTGCTGCGCGCGGCGCGCGAGCGTCCGACCGTCCTGGCCGTCGAGGACGCGCACTGGCTCGACCGGGAGTCGCTGCACTGGCTCCAGGCGCTGCTGCGCAGATCCGCCGGGGCACCGCTCGCGGTGGTGTGCGGCGGCGACGACGCGGCGGCGGCCGACCCCGGCTGGCCGGGCGAACTCGGCTCGGCACCCGGCCCGGTCGCCCATCACCTGACCCTGGCACCGCTGCCCCCGGACGAGGTCGCCGCCGAGGTGGCCCGGGTCTGCGGACCCGCGGACGAGGCGTTCACGGCCGAGGCCGGCCGGATCAGCGGTGGGCATCCCGCGGTGCTGCACGACCTGTTGCAGCGGTTCGCCGCGCTCGGACACCGGCCGGCCGCGGCCCGGGTGCCGGCCCTCCGGGGGGCCGGCACCGCCGTGCTCGGCGACCACCTGATGAGCGCCGTACGGGGACTCGGCGCCGAAGCGGGCGAGGTGGTGCGGGTGCTGGCGGTCTGCGGGCACCTGCTCGACTTCCCCCTCGTCCGCACGCTCGCTCGCGCGGGCTCCCTCAACGAACACCGGCTGCGGGCGGCCCTCGCCCGGACGGCCGGCATCCGCGCCCTGCCCAACGGCCGTCTCATGGTCGAACCGGCTTTGCGGGTCCGCGTGTTGGAGGACATGACGGCCGACGACCGGACCGATCTGCATGTTCGGGCCGCCGAACTCGCCCACCGCGCCGGGGCCGAGGACCGGGCCGTGGCCGACCTGCTGCTCGCCGCGCGCCCGACCGGGGCCGCCTGGGCGATCCACACACTGCGCCGCGATGCGGACCACGCCGTGCGGGAGGGCGAGCACGACCGCGCCGCCGTACTCCTCGCGCGGGCGGCGGAGGAGGAACGGGATCCCGCCGAGCGCGCCCGCCTCGGCCTCGAACTGGCCGCCGTTCACCTGGTCACCGAGCCCGAGGCCGGGGACCTGCGGATCGAGCGGCTGATCCGTACGCCCGAGAACCCCGCCGCCGTGCGCCTGCACGCCGCCGATCTCGGCCTCACCGGGGGCGGTACCGAGGTGGTGCGCCGGTCGCTCGCGGACGCGCTGACGGTCGCGACCGGCGCCGAACGGGACGATCTGCTCGCGCTTCTCTGGGCAGCCGACCCGACCGGCCAGGGAAACGGCGTACCGTCCGTACCCACGGTGCCACCCCTGCCGCAGCGCCCGGCCACACGCGCGCAGGCCGCAGTGCGCGCCTGGCAACTCGCGCTGTACGGCGAGAGCCTGCACGAGGTCAGGAGCCTGGCCCAGGCCGCCCTCACCGATGAGCAGCGGCCGGACGGGCCGCTCGTCCAGCCCGCCCTGGCGGCGTGCAAGGCCCTGTGCCTCACGGACGCGCTGGACGACGCGGAGTCAGGCCTGAACCGGCTGCTCGGCGCACTCGACGGCAGCCGGCTCCGGCTCGCCGCCCCCCAGATCCTCGCCCTGCGCGGCGAACTCAACGTACGCAGAGGCCGGCACGCCCAGGCGGAGCGGGACCTGGAGGCCGCCGAGCGAGGGGCGCGCCTGCTCGGCAGATCGGCCGCCCTCCTGCCCCATCTGTACGGCATACGCATCGTCGTGGACGTGGAGAGCGGCCGCGGGGACGCGGCACGTGAGCGTGCCGCCATGCCCCTGCCGCCCGCCGCGGAGGACAGCGAGCACTGGCCTCGCCTGCTGTTCGCGCGGGGAGTGGTCGCGCTGCGCGGCGGCAACCCCGTGGAGGCGCGCGACCAGCTCCGGGAGTGCGGCCGCCGGCTGCTGAGCCGTCATCACCTCAATCCCGCGCTGGTGCCGTGGCGTTCGCTGACGGCACTGACCTGTCACACCCTGGGTGAGTCGGCCGAGGCCCGGCGACTGAGCGAACAGGAACTGGCGCTCGCCCGGCGCTGGGGCGCGGGCAGCACCCTCGCCTGGGCCAAGCTGACCGGGGTGCTGGTGGCCGGGCGGGAGGACCGCCTGGCGGGCATCCGCTCGGCCATGGGAGCGGTGCGCTCGGCGCCGACCGGTCCCGAGTACGCCCGCGTCCTGGCGGAGTACACGGCCCTGGAGATGACGGAGAGCGGCGGCGACCGGCGGATGGCCGCCCTGTCGCTCGCCGAACTGTGCGCGCTGACCGCCGCCCATCCGTCCGCCCCCATGGCGGTCAGGGCCCGTGCGCTGGCCGGAGCGGCCACCGGCACGGTGTCGGTTCCGGGCTGGGGCGACCTCTCGGAGGCCGAGCGGCAGTCCGCGCTCCTCGCCGGCCGCGGCCGCAGCAACCGGGACATCGCCGCGCTGCTGGAGATCTCGAGCCGTGCGGTCGAACTCCGGCTCGCCCGCGTCTACCGCAAGCTGCGCATCAACGGGCGCCAGGAACTGCGGGAACTGGTCCGCGCGATGGAAGGACACTGAACGCGATGCTGCTCGAAAGAGGTGCCGAGCTGGCCGCGGTGCGACAGGCGCTGCGCGCCGCCGCCGAGGGACGCTCCTCCCACATGGTGCTGGCCGGCCCCCTGGGCATCGGTCGTTCGGCACTGCTGAACGAACTGCCCCGCTGCGCCGACGAGGGCGCGGTGCATGTGCTGCGGGCCAACGCCGCGTCGACGGAACAAGGCCTCGCCTGCGGTGTGGTGCGTCAGCTGTTCGACAGCCTGCTCACCACGGCACCCGGGCCGGGCCGGGAACGGCTGCTCGCCGACGCGGGGGCCGCCCGGCGGGTGCTCGGCGACGACCTGGTGCCCGACCCCGACGCCTTGGATGGAACGGTTCTGCGCGATCTGCGCTCGCTGCTGGCCAAGTTGAGCGCCACGGCGCCCCTGCTGATCCTCATCGACGACCTTCAGTGGGCGGACTCGTGGTCGCTGCGCTGGCTCGCCCATCTCGCCCCGCGGCTGGACGGGTTGCGGCTGCTGCTCGTGTGCACCCTGCGGGACGGCGATCCGGGCTCACGCGACCCCCTGGTGCACGAGGTGGTGGGCGCCTCGGCCCGGATTCTGCGTCCCGTGCCCCTGTCTCCGGCCGCCACCGGGGAACTCGTGCGCGCGCGCCTGGGGGAACCCGCCGACGATGACTTCGTCCATGCCTGCCACGACATGTCCCAGGGGCGTCCGCTGTTCCTTCTGTCCGTGCTGTCCGAAGCCGCCCTCGCGGGCTGCCCGCCCAGCGCCGCGAGCACCGGGCTCGTGCAGGCGAGGCGTCCCGCGCAGCTCCGCGACCGCTTAATGAACTGCCTGCTGCTCCAGCCGCAACCGGTCCGGGACGCGGCGGCCGCGATCGCCACGCTGGCCGGGCTCGAGGAGCCCGCACTCCTCGGCCGCCTCGCGGGCCTCGACGACGTCGGCTTCACGACGGCGCTGCGCGTCCTGCACCAACTCGGGCTGACGGCAGGGGAGGACGAGGCGTGCTTCGCTCACCCGTCCGTACGGGAGGCCGTCGAATGCTCGATGAGCGCCGCCGAACGGCAGCGCTGGCAGGAGTCCGCCGCCGGGGTCCTGTACGACGCCGGGCTCCCGGCGGAGCAGGTCGCCGCCCAGCTGATGGCGATTCCGACGCCCCGGTACCCCTGGGCCGTTCCGGTGCTGCGCAGCGCGGCGGACACCGCACGGCGCAAAGGGAGTCCGGAACTGGCGGCCCGGTATCTGCGGCGGGCTCTGCTGGAAGCGGTCGAGCAGGACCGGACGAGGGCCCAACTGCTGGTCGAACTCGCAGCTGTCGAGCTGTCCTTCGATCCGCCGGCCGCCGAATCCCACATCGCGCAGGCGCTGCCCCTGCTCCCCACGGCCCGTGACCGCGCTGCCGCGGTGCTGCGTCTCTCGCCCTGTGTGACCAGCCCCGTGACCCCGTCGGGGGCCGCCCTGCTCAGGCGCGCCGCCGAGGACCTCGTGGACCCGTACACGCGCGACGACCCCGGTGGCGAAGAGGCGCTGTCCCTGGAAGCCAGGCTGCGGTACACGGGTCTCGACGACTACGCCCAACTCGCCGACGCCGTCGCCAGGCTGCGCGTCCTGGAGCCCACGGTCCGCTCGCGCGGCGGCCGGGAACTGCTGGCCGTGCTGCTGCACGCGGCGACGCTCAGCGCCGACGGAGACGCGTCGGAGATCGTACGGCAGGCCCTCGGCATCCTCGACTGGGAACCGGCGACCGCCACCGGCGGCGGCTCGGTGATGCAGTTGGTGATGTTCTCCCTGGTGGGAGCCGACGCCCTGCAGACGGCCGAGTCCTGGCTGAACGCCGCGGCGCGGAGCGGGTACGGGGACGACGGCGGGGGCGACGCCATGGGGCATGCGCGGCGCGCGCTGTTCCACATCGCGCGCGGCCGGCTGCCCCAGGCCCGGGAGCAGGCGGAACGAATCGCCGAACTGGCGGGCACGATCGGGGAGGAGAGCCGTTGCTTCGTCTACGGTGTGCTGGGCGCGCTGGCCCTGTCGGCGCGTGATGTGCAACTGGGTTCACGCATCGTGGCCGAGGCGGCCGGCCGGTCCCTCGCGCCGATACCGGCCGCACTGCTGAGCCTGCTCCGGATGGCGGAACAGGCCCAGGCGGGCGAGGCCGACACGGCTCTGGAGACGGCCATGGAATGCGGTCGGCAGCTGGAGTGCGCGGGGTGGCGCAATCCCGTTCTGTTCCCCTGGCGCCCTTGGGCGATCTCCCTCTCCCAGCAGCTCGGTGACCATCACCTGGCCCGGACGCTGGCGGCGGAGGAGTGCGCGCGGGCGAGGGAGTGGGGAGCGCCGGTGGCGATCGGCCGGGCACTGCGGCTGCGCGCCCGCGCCGACGGGGCGGACGACCGGGTCGATCTGCTGCGGGAGGCCGTGGCGACACTCCGCGACTCCGCCAACGAACTGGAACTCTTCATGGCCGTACGGGACTTGGGGCGGGTGCTGGGGGGCGGTGCCGAGGCCCGGGAGGCGCTGCGCGAGGCCGGTGAGCTGGCGGAGTCCTGCGGCGTTCCCTGGCTGGCCGGGCCGGTCAGCGCGGAAGGCCGGCCCTCCGTCCCGGTCGTACGGTCGGCACTCACCCGTACCGAGAGCCGTGTGGCATCACTAGTTGTCAATGGGCTCACCAATCAGGAAATTGCAGCTGAACTCCAAGTGAGTGCCCGAGCTGTGGAAAAGCATCTGACAAACTCCTATCGTAAACTCGGCATTACGGGCAGGCGCGAGCTGGCCGCAGTTCTCCAGGAAACCGGCGTGCACGCTCCCGGCTGAACGGGCATTCGGTTCGCCCGTTTCTGTCAAAATGCCCTCTGACCTGCTGCTTCGTAACCGTACCGAACCTTGGGTGCGGTGTCCGGGCGACCGACCGAACCTTCCCCCGCAACTCCACAGAATCGGCGGGATCAGGCTGGTTCACGTTGACCCGGTCACCGTTGGCTCTCTAGAGTTCCAGGTGTGGTTCCAGTGGTAAATGGCGAATTGAACGGTCAGGGAAACCGCGTCCCTCTCGGCTTTCCTCTTCCGTGAGAGAGGAGAAGGGAAAGTTCTGGAGGGGCCGGCGAGTTTCCTGATCGTGAAGGCCATTGGAACCTGATACCTGTTCACCCATCTCATGAGTACCAACCGCTGCGCAGACCGACGGTCCGGTGACGGCGACGAGAGGTCGCGGACCGGCAACGTTGTCAGATGCGTGAGGCACTGCCCGCCGCCACATTCGCTGGTGTGCGCCCTCCAGGCAGGGGCGCCCGGGCGCCCCTCGTGCCGTCCTGTCGTGGCCCGAACCGATCGGGTCCACCGCGCGCGGAGTACACCCCCCACCGTACGAAGGGCGATTATGCCGCAGGTCACCAACTCACGACGTGAGACGAGTTCGTTCACGTCCACCCGCGCTGTCTCGGGGAAGGGGAAGGTCCGCGACCTCCACGAGGGCGGCCGGTCGCCGCAGACCGCGATGCTCGACGAGGGCCGCCTCAACATGGCACGTCTCGACCGGGCGTTGACCATCCAGCAGGCCAGCGAGGGCTTCTTCTGGCAGTTCGGAGGCTCGTCCGCGGAGTTGTGCGGCCGGACCTTCAGCGATCTCGTCCACCCCAGTGTCCAGCAGCCGCTGATGCGGCAGTTCACCGGTCTCATCGAGGGCCGGCGTGATCGCTTCGCCACCGACGTCATCGCGGTGGGGCGGGACGACGCCACGTTCACCGTCCCCCTGACGGCCCTCATGGTGCGGGGCGGTCTCCCGGACGAATCCTCGATCCTGGTCATGATGCCCAGCGCACAGAACGAATCGGCCGACTCGGAGGTTGTCGGCGGACGCAACAAGAAGCTCCTGAGCCCGATCGACGCCCGGATACTCGAAGGCATAGCCTCCGGACTCTCCACGATCCCGCTCGCCTCACGACTGCACCTGAGCCGGCAGGGCATCGAGTACCACGTGACCTGTCTGCTGCGGAAACTCCGTGTGCCGAACCGGGCGGCGCTGGTCTCCCGCGCGTACTCCATGGGCGTGCTCAAAGTCGGTGTCTGGCCGCCGAAGGTGGTCCCGGACTTCATCAAGGACTGACGGCACGGGGGAGTTCCTGCCCCGGGCCGGATCATGTCGGCCGCTCGTGCGGGTCGGGGGATGCCTCGGCCCGCACGCGGCGGCTCACATCAAGTAATGAAGGCACGCATCGTCAACTCCCGGGATTTCAAATTCAGTTGTTGACGTCGGCCGTCGGTGGGGATACAACCCGGAGAGAGCGCTCTCACGCCTGCTGCCGCTCCACCCCCACGCACGCCGAACCGGCTTGAGGAGACCCGTATGCAGACCTTCTCCGGCGCACTCACCCGCAGACCGGCAACCATCGCCGCGCGTTCCCGTACGGCGCTGGGCCTGGTCGTCGTCCTGCTCGCCGCCTGCTTCGCCGCTCTGACCCCGTCGTCCGCACACGCTGCGGACCAACTGCTGTCCCAGGGGCGCCCCGCCGTGGCGTCCTCGGTCGAGAACGACACCTTCCCGGCCGCGGCCGCGGTCGACGGCAACACCGGCACCCGCTGGTCCTCCGCCTTCTCCGACCCGCAGTGGCTCCGGGTGGACCTCGGATCGGTCCAGCAGCTCACCCGCGTCACCCTCAACTGGGAGGCCGCGTACGCCAAGTCCTTCCAGATCCAGACCTCCACCGACGCGAACACCTGGACCACGGTCCACTCCACCACCACCGCCACCGGCGGCATCCAGAACCTCGCCGTCACGGGCAGCGGCCGCTATGTGCGCGTGAACGGAACCGAGCGAGCCACCCCGTACGGTTACTCCCTCTGGGAGTTCCAGGTCTACGGGCCCGGCGGCACCACCCCGCCGGACGACTTCTGGGGCGGCACCAGTGACATACCCGCCGCGAAGAACGCCGTCGAGGTGAAGATCCTCAACCGTACCAACGGCAAGTACCCGGACAGCCAGGTGTACTGGAGCTTCAACGGGCAGGTCCACTCCATCGCCGAGCAGCCCTACCTGGACATGCCGGCGAACTCGGCGGGCCGCATGTACTTCTACCTCGGCTCGCCGGGCGGCCCCTACTACGACTTCATCGAGTTCACCGTCGGCAACAACGTCTTCAACGGCAACACGACCCGCGTCGACGCCTTCGGCCTGAAGCTCGCCATGCGCCTGCACACCAAGGACGGCTACGACGTCGAGGTGGGCGAGAACCGGCAGACGTTCGCCGAGGACCGCGCCACCACCTTCCAGCGCTTCACCAACGCCGTTCCGAACCAGTTCAAGGTACTGGCCCAGACCCAGACCCCGTACCGGATCATCGCCCCCGGCAGCGACCCCAGCTTCCGCGCGGGCGGCGCGAACGCCAACTACTTCACCTCGTACGCCCAGTCCGTCGGCGTCAACGCCGCCACCTCCGACATCTTCGGCTGCGCCGCCTCCCTGGCCGGCAACCCCGACATGTGCGCCGCCCTCAACCGGCACGTCGCCACGCTGCCGGCCTCCCAGCAGTCCGATCCGGCCCAGTACTACAAGGCGGCACCCGCGAACTACTACGCCCAGTTCTGGCACGACAACGCCATCAACCGGCTCGCCTACGGCTTCCCGTACGACGACGTGGCGGGCCAGTCCTCCTTCGTCTCCCACGGGAACCCGCAGTGGCTGCTGGTGGCCGTCGGCTGGTAGCCGACCATGAGAGGGTGTCCGGGGCCGTCGCGACAGACGGCCGCGGACACCCTCTCTCCGTGCCTCTCGCTCTGTGAACGGGCAGGCGTCAGCGAGGAGTTGATGCCTCAGGTGTGGGCACGGCCCGGGACCGTTCCGGGGCGGCCGGAACCGTGCGGACCGGGTCGGGCCCGGCCGTTCCGCGGGTGCCGGCCGCCCCGGTGCGGTTCGGTGCGCTGGGGGCCCTCCTGGTGGCGGTGTCCTGACGGGGGCGGGGGGTGGCGAAGTCCGAGGGGCGAGCGGTCCGTGCCGTCGTGGGGGTGGGGGCCGGCGCGGTCGAGGCGGGCGGCGGGGGCGGCGGGGCCAGGGGGACCGTGGGCGTGACGGGGGCGGACGGGGCCGACGGATGCAGCGGCAGTACGACGATGGCGGCCACAGCGCAGGTCAGCGCGGCTCCGGCCGTGGCCCGCAGCAGCTTGCGGCGGGCAGCCGCGCGACGGATCGCCTCGTAGCGGCCCGGCGGCGGCCCGAGACGGCCGGCCGGGGGCCGCAGGAGCACCGTGAGCGGGTCGTCGGGCGCGAACTCCGGGTCGTTGTCAAAGCGAGTGGTCAAGGCTTCTCCTGAGGTGGACGCGGAGCAGTTCTCGGGCGGCGTGGAGGTCGGCTTTGACGGTTCCTTCCTTGCGTCCGGTCAGCACGGACACCTGCCAGATCGGCATGTCAGCGTAGTAGTGGAGGAGGATCGGGACGCGCAGTCGTTCCGGCAGGGACTGCACGAGCAGGCGCACCGACGGATCCGTCTGCTCGGTGTGGGGGCGGAGCGCGGCCTCGGTGGTGACGCGGCGCACGGCGCGGCGCTCGCGTTCCTGCTTGCGCCAGTGGTCGCGGACGATGTTGGCCGCGGTCACGTAGAGGAACCCGCGGGGCTCCTCCACGGACGTCCAGCGGGCCCAGAGGCGGGTGAACGCCTCGGAGGCGATCTCGTGGGCCGTCTCGTCGTCGTCGACGAGCCGGCGGCACCAGCCGGCGAGGCGCGGGTACAGGGCGGCGAACAGTTCGGACGCTGCCTTGTCGCGGGACCGTTTCAACGCTCTCCAGGGTCGGGGTGCCGAGTCGGGCACGAGTGTGTCGGGGCCGCGGGCGGGGTGGCGGCTCCCGGGGAAGGATGCCGGGCCGGCAGTGTCGCGTTCCGCCGGCCCGGCCGCCGTCGTGGGCTGTCGGTCCGTCAGCGGAGGGTGGCACTGAGGGCGGCGAACACGATCACGTTGTCTCGGTAGCCGTCGTCGTCGCGTGGGCCGCCGCAGGTGATGAGCCGCAACTCCGGGCGGTCCACGTTCCCGTAGACGTCGTCGGCCGGGAAGTGTGCCTTGGCCACCGTCCGAGTGGAAGTGACGGCGAACTGCGCCTGTGTGCCGTTCTCCAGGCGGGCGTCGATCGTCTCGCCGGTCCGCAGCCGGTCCAGGTGGCGGAAGACTCCGTCGCCGTAGGAACCGACCGTGACATGGCCGAGGACGACCGACGGTCCGACCTGGCCCGGTGTGGGCGAGTACCGGTACCAGCCCGCCTGGTCGTGTGCGGTGACCGGGGGGACCTGCACGGTGCCGTCCGGTTCCAGACCGAGGCTCAGCAGCGGGGTGTCGACCCCGATGGCCGGGATCCGGAGCCGGACCGGGACCGAACGCCGCAGGGGGCGCGGGGAGCCGACGACCGGCGTGGCGTCTCCGGTGTCCGGAGTGCCGCCGCGGTTGCCGGTGGGGTGGACGGTCGCGGACCGGCCGTTCCCGGTACCACCGCAGCCCGCGAGCAGCGCGGTCAGTGCCGCGGTGCCGAACGCGCGCCTGGAGAGCGGCGTCATGCCCCGGTCGCCCGGCGGCGGCGGACGACGAGGACGGCCCCGCCGGCCATGACGAGCGCCACGCCGGCGCCGCCGCCGATCAGGTTGTCCCGGGAGCCGGATTCCTGGGCGGGGGTGGTGACACCGGTGTCGGGCGCGCCCGCCGGTACCGCGCGGACCTGGTCATGGACCGGGGCACGGGTCGGTTCGGGGGCCGGAGCGGGGGTGGCCGCCCTGGTCGGGACCGGGGAGGGGGTCGCTGCCGTGGTGGGGACCGGGGAGGGAGCGGCCCCGTCGGCGAAGGCGGGTGCGGTTCCCGCCAGCACGGCGGTACAGGCAACTGCCGCGGCGGTGAGGATGGTTCGGCGCATCGGATCGCTTTCTTTCGTCGGCGCCCGCCGGTCGGCGGGCGGTTGTGGATCGAGCGGAGAGACGAGGCAGGGCGGGAGCGGGTTGTAAAGGGATGGCAAAGTCGTGTGGCGGGCCGTCCGGCAGGCGGCCGCCGGGGCCGGGGCTGCCGTTTCAGTGCCGGGCAGCAGGAAACTCCGACCGCTCGGGGCCACTGGATGCGGGAAGGCGACGCTGTCGAGACCGTGAGGACGACGTCATGAGCGGAACGAATCCGGGTCGACGTGAGGAACGGACGACCCGAAGGGACTTCGGAACGATCGGCCGCCGCTCCCCTCGGACCGGCACGGAACCGGTTACCGCGCGGAGCCCGCTCGGACTGCGCCTGCTTCTGTCCGGCGTGTTCGTCCCGATCTTCGCCGCGGCGACCGCGTACTTCGCGGTGTGGGCGGTCGAATCGGGGCCGGGGAAGAGCCCCGGGCCCGGCCCGCTGACCACCGTCGCCGCGGTGTGCGGGGTGCTCGCCCTCATTGCGGTGATCGATCTGGTGGTCGTCGTGCGACGGCTGAGGCGTGAACGAGGCGCCGCCTCGACCACACGTCGAGAGGCCGGGTGATCCCGCTACCCCCGTTGTGCGCCCGGCGCGACGGACGGGTGCGGGTATGGCGGCGTGCACATGACCGCGACGGCCGCCGCGTCATCGGTGAGCCGGCCCCCGACGTATGCGAGGAGGTCGCGGCGCAGCCGCCGGAGCAGGTCGTCGGGCGTGCGCTCGCCCCAGGTGGCGAGACGTTCGGTGAGCCGGTAGAAGGTGCCGGATTCGTCGCGGGCCTCGACAACGCCGTCGGTGTAGAGCAGCAGCAGGTCGTCCTCCCCGAAGGGGAACTTGTCGAGGACGTATTCGCCGCCGTTGAACTCGCCGAGTCCGAGCGGCGGCGCCGACGGGCTGCGGTCGAGCGGCACCACCGTGCCGCGATGCAGTTTGAGCGGCGGAGGGTGCCCGCAGTTGACCACGTGGACGCAGCCGCCGTGGTCGGGGAAGTCGAGGAGCACCGCCGTGATGAAGCGCTCCTCGCCGTTGTCTGCGCCGCCGTGCGGATCCCATCCGACGCTGCTGTCCAGGTGGGCCGCGAGGGCGGGGAGGGATGCCTGGCGGTAGGCGAATCCGTAGAAGGACCCGAGCAGCATCGCGGCGTCCCCGACCGCCGCCAGCCCCTTGCCCCGGACGTCGCCGATGAGCAGCCGGGTGCTGGTGCGGGTGCGCGCCGCGGCGTACAGGTCACCGCCGATCTGTGCCTCGGCTTCGGCGGCGAGGTAGACCGAGGCGACCGTCAGCGGCCCGATACGGTCCGGCAGCGGCCGCAGCAGGACCTTCTGCGCGGTTTCGGACACGGAGCGTACCTGACTCAGCACGCGCCTGTGCCGGTCGCGTACGGCCGTGAAGGTGACCACCACGATCGCGCCGGCGGCCAGCGCGGCGATTCCCCCGTTTCGGCTCGCCTCCCCCACCGTGTGCTGAAGCGAGGCCACCGCGAGCCGGGAGCCCACGGCCAGGACGCTGACCAGCGCCGTGAGCCGGGGGCCGGCGAACGCGGCGCTGATGGCGGGCGCCGCCATCAGCAGCGGTCCGAGCTCCACGTACGGCGGAGTCAGCGCGTCCGTGAGGGAGACCACCGCGATCAGCACGAACGGCAAGGCCACGAGGGCACGCCTCGGATGCCCCCGCACCCCCTCGAAGACGCCGCTGGCTCCCACGTCCGTCATATGGCCCTCACTCTGTGGCATACGCCGCCGCGCCAGCCCGGTGCCGCCGGGTCATGGGTCCGGTCCCATTCGAATCCATAAAAGGCCTATATCGGACCATGTAGTGACAAAATCTACATGCCGGATGGTGGGCCGGACGGTGGGTGGCGGGAAAGGTGGACTGGCACAAGGTGTGAGCGGAAGACGCTGAAGAGGACGCCCCACTTGGCCGTGAGCCGGCATGAACAGGATCATGTCGCCATGGCTGATCACCTCCATCCCCCGCCACCGGCGGTAGTACGGCTCACGCACTACGCGGAGGCCGAGAAGACGGAAATCCTCGGTGCCGGCACCGATCCCTTCGGCGTCGCGTACACAGGACTCACCTGGCTGCCGAAGGACCACCACTTCGGCGTCAGGCTGGGAGGCCGTCTCGTGGCGCATGCCGGCCTGCTCAGGCTGACCGTGTCCATCGGCGGTGACAGCACCGAGGTGGTGGGCGTCGGCGGAGTGGCCGTCGCACCGGACGTGCGGGGGCGCGGACTGGCGCGCCAAGTCGTCGCGGCGGCCCTGGACCACGCACGGACGATGGGACCGCAGCACGGACTTCTCTTCTGCCGACGGCCCCTCGTCCCCCTCTACGAACGGCTCGGCTGGCGAGCGCTGGACCAGGACGTGCATGTCGAGCAACCCGACGGGCCCGTGCTGATGCCGCTGCGGACCATGGTCACGCCCCTGCGCGACCGGGCAGGCTGGCCGGACGGAACCGTACGCCTGCTGTCCTTCCCCATGTGACAGGGCGCCCTGTCACAGCCGTGCAGCTCGTCGACGACCGCATACCGTCCGCACCGGATCCGGACGCGGAACAGCAGGCCGTGGCGCGGCGGGCCGTGCCGTGCGGCCCGCGGACGGCGGGTCCAAGCTGGGAGAGAGAGCTGCGAGGGAGAGACCATGCGGGTGGGAGTGCTGACCGGAGGCGGTGACTGCCCCGGTCTGAATGCGGTGATCCGCAGTGTCGTACGCAAGGGTGCGCAGGAGTACGCCTGGGAGTTCGTCGGGATCGCGGACGGCTGGGGCGGTGCCGTCAAGGACGTCACCCGTCCCCTGGACGTCGCGGCCGTGCGCGGGATCCTTCCGCTCGGCGGCACGATCCTCGGCTCCTCCCGCACCAATCCGCTCCGGCTCGACAGGGGCATCGACCGCATCCGCGAGACTCTCCGCGCGCACGAGATCGACGCCCTCGTCGTCATCGGCGGCGAGGACACGCTCAGCGTCGCGAGCGCGCTGTCCGACGCGGGGGTCGACCTGGTCGGCGTGCCCAAGACCATCGACAACGACGTGGGCGGCACCGACTACACCTTCGGCTTCGACACCGCGGTCGGCATCGCGACCGAGGCCATCGACCGCCTGCACACCACCGCGGAGTCGCACAAGCGCACCCTGGTCGTCGAGGTGATGGGGCGCCACTCGGGGTGGATCGCGCTGCACGCGGGCGTCGCGGGCGGCGCGAACGCCATCCTCATCCCGGAGGTGGAGTTCGATCTCGACCGGGTGTGCGCCTGGGTGGAGAGGCGTTTCGAGATCAACTACGCGCCGATCGTCGTCGTGGCGGAGGGGGCGGTCCCACGGGCCGGGCAGATGGTGGTCAAGGACGAGTCGCGCGACGAGTTCGGGCACGTGCGCCTGTCCGGCATCGGCGACTGGCTGGCCCGGGAGCTGGAGAGCCGCACCGAGAAGGAGGCGCGTACGACGGTGCTCGGCCACGTCCAGCGGGGCGGCACGCCGTCCGCCTACGACCGGTGGCTCGCCACCCGCTTCGGTCTGCACGCCGTGGAGGCCCTCAGGGACGGCGCCTTCGGCACGATGGTGGCCCTGCGCGGCACGGACGTCGTACGCGTCCCGCTCGCGGACGTGGCGGGCACGAACAAGCTGGTCCCCATGGAGCTGTACGAGGAGTTCGACGTCTTCTTCGGCACCTGACCTGCGGTCTGACGTGCGGTCACCCGTGGGGCACGACGACCACCGGGCAGTGGGCGTGGTGCAGGACGGCATGGGCCACGGGACCCAGCCGCTGCTCGGCCGCCCGCGGGCTCGCACGCCGGCCGACGACGAGCAGGCCGGCCCGCCGCGAGGCGTGCACCAGCGCGTAGGCCGGGTGGAGCAGGACGACGTCGGGCAGCACGGAGACGTCCGGGTACCTCTCGCGCGGCTCCCGGAGCACGTCGGACAGCCGCTGGACCTCCTCGTCCTCCCACGTCGCCCGGTCCTCCTCGGGTACCGCGAGCGCGGTCCAGATCGGGGCGCCGCCGAGGGACCACGCGTGCACGGCCCGCAACCGGGCCTCACCGAGTCGAGCGGCGCCGAAGGCGAAGTCCAGAGGGGACCCGGCCGCCGTGCGGACGTCGCCGACACCCACGGCCACCTCCGCCTCGTGCAGGGCGGTGGCGGGAGGCCGGGGCACGACCGCCACGGGACAGGGCGCGCCACTCGCCACCGCCAGCGCCGTCGAGCCCACCGCGAGGTCGTCGAATCCGCCGTCCCCCCGGGCCCCGACGACGAGGAGTTCGGCCGTCCGGGCGGCGGAGAGCAACGCGGCCGGAGCGGAGCCGGCCACCTGCACGCCGCTCATCGCCACACCGGGGCTCACGGCGGCGAGACCGGCCTCGGCGCGCCCCAGCACCTCCTCGCCGGACCGCTGCCAGGAGAGGGCGACCGGCGGATCGACGATGTCATCGGCGGGAGCGGGCACGGCGTGCACCAGACGCAGCTCCAGACCGCGGCGGGCCGCCTCCTCGGCCGCCCACTCGCCCGCGACGAGGCTCTCCCGGGACGCGTCGATCCCGGCCACGAGGAATCGGGTCATCCGGTCCTCCCTGCCGGCCGAAGCACCATTGTGGACGGGCCGTGACGGCGCCACCAGCCGAACCGGCCGGGCTCCCGGTGCCCTCCCCTGCCGGGGCCGTTAATGTGGCTGGCAGGTGGGCGAGACGGCTTTCGGTGGTGCGCGGGGGTTTGGAGGGTCGCCGGTGGGTGGTTCCGGGGAGTCAGGGGAGGCCCGTGTGCGGCTGCCGCAGTTGCGGTTGGACGAGTTGCTGGGGGAGCTGCAGGCGCGTCTGGACGCGGCGCGGGGTACCCGCGACCGGGTGCACAGTCTGCTGGAGGCTGTCCTCGCGGTCGGCCGGGAGCTCGACCTGGAGCAGGTGCTGTACAGCATCGTGGACGCCGCGGCGACGCTGGTGGACGCCGAGTACGCGGCGCTGGGCGTGATCGGTCCCGACGGCAGGCGGTTGTCGGCGTTCCACACGGTCGGTGTGGGCGAGGAGCAGATCGGGCGGATCGGCGCCTACCCCGAAGGGCACGGGATCCTGGGGGAGCTGATCCGGCATCCGGAACCGCTGCGGCTGGCGAAGCTGTCGGAGCATCCGGCGTCGTACGGCTTCCCGGAGCACCATCCGCCGATGAACACGTTCCTCGGCGTACCGATCCGGGTGCGGGAACAGGTCTTCGGCAACCTGTACCTGACCGAGAAGCGCGGCGGGCTGGAGTTCGACGAGGACGACGAGTCGGTGCTGGCCACGCTGGCCGTGGCGGCGGGCGTGGCGATCGACAACGCGCGGCTCTACGAGGAGTCGCGGCTGCGGGAGCGCTGGCTGCGGGCGATGGCGGAGATCACGCAGAGCCTGATGTCGGGTGCCGACCAGGCGGAGGTCCTCGGGCTGATCGCCGAGCGTGCGCGGGAGATCACGGGGGCGGCGCTGGCGGCGATGTCGACGCCGGTGAAGGGGACCGGCACGCTGAGTGTGGAGCTGGCGATCGGCCAGGAGGCGGATGCGCACCGGGGACTGGTGCTGCCGGTGCAGGGCACGCTGACCGGGGAGGCGTTCGCCGGCGGCGTACCGGTGAGCAGCCCGGACATCACGCGGGACCCGCGGGTGACGGCGGGGCCGCCGCGGTTTTCCGGCCTGGGTCCCGCGGTGGCGGTGCCGGTCGGCGATCCGGGCGATCATGTGCGCGGCGTGGTCCTGCTCGTGCGGGAGGCCGGCGGGACCGACTTCTCCGGCAAGGAGCTGGAGCTGCTGAAGGGATTCGCGGCGCAGGCCGCCGTGGCGATGGAACTCGCGGGACGGCGGCGGGACGCGGAGCAGATCACGCTGCTCGAGGACCGTGACCGGATCGCCAGGGACCTGCACGACCTGGCGATACAGCGGCTGTTCGCGACGGGTATGACGTTGCAGAGCGCGGGCCGGTTCATCGACCATTCGGGCGCCAAGGAGCGGGTGCTGCGGGCCGTCGACGACCTGGACGAGACCATCAAGATCATCAGGTCGACGATCTTCGGTCTGCGGGCGCACGACGAGGAGGCGGGCGCCGGACTGCGGACGCGGGCGGTGCAGGTGGTCGGGGAGGCCGCGCCGGTGCTGGGGTTCGCGCCCGGTGTGCGGATGGAGGGGCTGCTGGACACCCATGTGTCCCGGGAGACCGCGGACGAGGTGGTGGCGGTCCTGTCGGAGGCGCTGACGAACGTCGCCCGGCACGCGCACGCCGACCGTGCGGAGGTGGCGCTGGAGACCGACGGCAGGAGCGTGCGGCTGACGGTCGCCGACAACGGCGTGGGGATTCCCGCCGACGGGCGCCGCAGCGGGCTGGCCAACATGGCCGAGCGGGCCCGCAGACTGGGCGGCGGCCTGGAGTGGACCACACCCGAGGGCGGAGGCACCAGGCTGGTCTGGCACGCGCCGGTGAGCACGGAGGAGTCCCCGCGGCCTTCACCGGCGGAGTGACGGGGGTTTCAGCTGGGGAGTGATGGGGGTTTGGGGTGGGGGTGGCGGGGGCTTCACCGGGGTGGTGGCTCGGGCTTCGCGGTGGGGGTGGCGGGGGCTTCACCGGGGTGGTGGCTCTTCGCGGTGGGGGTGGCGGGGGCTCCACCGGAGCCGTGACCGGGCCTTCACCGGGCCTGTGACCCGGGCAGGGCCGCGTGGGGCGGGTCAGCCGTGCCGTTCGTGCTCCGCGCGCACCACGACCACCGGGCAGGCCGCGTGCTGGGCGCAGCGCTGGCTGACCGAGCCCAGCATCGCGCGGGCGAAGCCGCCGCGGCCCCGGCTGCCCACGACGAGGACGTCCGCCCCCTCCGAGGCGCGGATCAGCACTTCGGACGGATCGCCCTCGACCAGGTACTCCACCAGGTGCGCCGGGCGGTCGTCCGCGAAGACGCTGCGCAGTCCCTCCGCGAAGCGCTCTCGGGCCTGCTCCAGGTCGAACTCGGGATCGATCGCGGGTCCGGTCCAGCCGACGGCCGACGGGGTGTCCCAGGCGTGGATCGCCTCCACGACGCCGCCGACAAGTCGGGCGTACTCCGCCGCCCAGCGCAGCGCCGCGCAGGAGGACGGTGAACCGTCCACGCCCACGACCACCCGGCGTCGCGGTTCGGAGGGTTGCATGGCCACCTCACTGAGCAGTCGTTGTCCCTACGTCCACGCTGCCCGGCCCGACGCGACCGTGCCAGCCAGGGACCGTTCCGCCCGGCGGTCGGGCACCGCGCGAGGCCCCCGGTGCGGGTCGGTCAGGGGGCCGGTCGGCCCTGGTGCGGGACCAGCGGCCCATGGCCACCACGCCGGATGGCGGCGATTCTCGGAAGCGGATCAACGGATCACCGAAGTGCCCGTCGCGGCAGCGTCGCAGGAGGTGGGAGACCATGCCCCGCACCGTAACCGTCGGTCTCGACGGTTCTCCCGAGAGCCGGGCAGCCGCCGAATGGGCGGCGCGGGAGGCGAAGCTGCTCGGGCTGCCGGTGCGGCTCGTCCATGTGTGGGAGCCGGTGCCCGGTCCCCTGGCGCAGGCACCGCTGCTCGGCGCGGAGACGTATCGGCACTGGACCGAGCGGGTGCCCCGCGAGGCCGCCGAGGGGCTGCGGTTGCGCCATCCGGGTGTCGAGGTGCGCACCGGGCACCTTCCCGGCCGTCCCGCCGAGATCCTCACCGACGAGGCGGCCGACGCCGAACTGCTCGTACTGGGCTCGCGCGCCCTCGGCGGGGTCGGCGGCTTCCTGGCCGGCTCGGTCGGGCTGTCCGTCGTGGCGCACGCCGAGCGGCCTGTCGTCCTGGTGCGGGCCAGGGAACAGGCCGCCGACGAGCACGAGATGGACCCCGCGGGCATTCCCTCCGCCGCGGCCGCCTTCCGGCCCGTCGTCCTGGGCCTGGACACCGCGCACCCGGACGAGGACCTGATTCGGTTCGCCTTCGAGGCGGCCGCCCGCCGCGGTACCTCGCTGCGCGTCGTGCACGGCTGGTACCCGCCGCTGTACTACGGCTACGGCGTGCCCGCCGACGCCGAACTGCTCACGTCGCCCGCGGTGGCCGAGGCCGCCGGACTGACCGAGGCCCTGTGCCCCTGGCGGCGGAAGTACCCGGACGTCGAGGTCGCCGAGGGCTCCCGCCCCGGCGGGGCCGCCGACCTGCTCGTCGATGCCTCCCACGAGGCATCCCTCGTCGTCGTGGGCCGGCGCGAGCGCCGCAACCTCCTGGGTACCCGTATCGGGCAGGTCACCCACGCCGTCCTCCACCACGCCGCCGCCCCCGTCGCGGTCGTCCCACACCCCTGACCGGCACCACGAGCACGGCCCACCGAACACCACAGGACCCCACCCGAGGAGTGAGGATCATGAAGGCTGCGGTCGTACGGACCTTCGGCGAACCGCTGGTCGTCGAGGAGCGCCCGGACCCCGAGCCCGGACCCGGCCAGGTCCGCGTCCGCGTCGAGGCGTGCGGGCTGTGCCACACCGACATCCACGCCGCGCACGGCGACTGGCCGGTCAAGCCGAACCCGCCGTTCGTGCCCGGCCACGAGGGCGTCGGCCTCGTGGAGAAGCTCGGCGCGGGTGTCACCCACCTGTCCGTGGGGCAGCGGGTGGCCATGCCGTGGCTCGGTCACGCCTGCGGCCGCTGCGAGCACTGCCTGTCCGGCTGGGAGACGCTCTGCGAGCAGCAGGTCAACACCGGATACGGCTGCGACGGCGGGTACGCCGAGAAGATGCTGGCCTGGGCCGACTTCGCGCAGCCGGTGCCCGACGGTGTCAGTGCCCTCGACGCGGCCCCGCTGACCTGCGCGGGCGTCACCACGTACAAGGCCCTCAAGGTCGCCGGCGTCCGGCCGGCCCAGCTCGTCGCCGTCTCCGGGGTCGGCGGACTCGGCCATCTGGCCGTCCAGTACGCGAAGATCGCCGGGGCCGGGGTCGCCGCGATCGACGTCACCGACGACAAGCTCGAACTCGCCGCCGAACTCGGCGCGGACATCCTGATCGACGCCCGTACCCAGGACGTCGGCCGGGAACTCAAACGGCACGGCGGCGCGCACGCGGCGATCGCCCTCGCGGTGAACGAGGCCGCCTTCGAGGCGGTCGCCTCCGGGCTGCGGCGCGGCGGCAAGCTCGTCATGGTCGCCCTGCCCGCGCAGGGCACGGTCCGGGTCCCGATCTTCGACACCGTGCTCGGCGGAACCTCGGTGATCGGCTCGATCGTCGGCACCCGGCAGGACCTCGCCGAGGTCTTCCAACTGCACGCGGAGGGCCGCACCCGGGTCATCCGGGAGAGCCGTCCGCTCAGCGCCGTCAACGAGTCCATCGACGAGGTACTGCGCGGTCAGGTCAAGGCCCGCATCGTGTTCGACCTCGGAGAGGGAGGATGAGGACCATGGATCTGCCGCTGGTCGTCGGAGTCGACGGTTCCGAATCGAGCCTGCGGGCCGCCGACTGGGCCGCCGACGAGGCCGCTCGGCGCGCGGTGCCGCTGCGCGTGGTGTACGCCTCGCTCTGGGCGCGCTACGAGGGCGCCGCGCTCGCGCGCGAACTCGGCAAGCCGGACGACCAGGTGGAGGCTGAGGAGGTCGTCGCGGCCGCCGCCCGGCGCGCCCGCGCCCGCCACCCCGACCTGCCGATCAGCAGGGCCGCGCTGCCCGAGGCGCCCGAGTACGCGCTGGTGCGGGAGGGCAAGAACGCCTCCGCCCTGGTCGTGGGCGCCCGCGGCCGCAACGCGGTCGTCGACCTGCTGCTCGGTTCGGTCAGCCTGTTCGTGGCCGCGCACGCCGACTGCCCCGTGATCGTGGTCCGCGGCAGCCACGACAACCAGGCCCGGACCCCGGTGCACGGCCGCATCGTCCTCGGTGTCGGGGACAGTTCCGCGGCCGCGGTGCGCTTCGCCGCCGAGGAGGCCCTGCGCCGCGGGGCCGAACTGGAGGCCGTACGGGCCTGGCGGTGCCCCGCGCACGAGACCCTCGACCATCCGCTGATCGGCGGGGAGCCTCAGCGGGTGTACGAGGAGCAGGCCGCTGACGCCCTGGAGGCCGCGCTGCGCGACCTGCCGCCGGAGGTGAAGGTGCGCCGGCGCACCGTGGAGGGGCCGGCCCGCCGGGTGCTGCTGGCCGCCGCGCCGGGCGCCGACCTGCTCGTGGTCGGAGTCCGGCGCCGGGCGGGGCGGTTCGGGCTCCAGCTCGGCCGGGTCGCCCACACCGCCCTGCACCACTCGGCCTGCCCGGTGGCCGTGGTGCCCGAACGGGCGTGAGATCACAGGCCCGCCGTGTGATCGGGGACGTAGGTCTGCAGATCGCGCGGCGGCCTCTCGTAGCCGGTCGGCGGCGGCCGCTCCGGCAACCGCAGCACCGTCGGTGAGACCTCGTGGTACGGCACGGTGCCGAGCAGATGGGCGATCATGTTCAGCCGGGCGCGGCGCTTGTCGTCGCTCTCCACCACGTACCACGGCGCCTCGGAGATGTCCGTGTGCACCATCATCTCGTCCTTGGCCCGCGAGTACGCCTCCCAGTGGGTGATGGACTCCAGGTCCATCGGCGACAGCTTCCAGCGTCGCAGCGGGTCGTCCAGACGGCGCCGGAAGCGTTCCTGCTGCACGGCGTCGCTCACCGAGAACCAGTACTTGCGCAGCAGGACCCCGTCCTCCACGAGCATCCGCTCGAAGATGGGGCACTGGCGCAGGAACCGCTGGTGCTCCTCCTTGGTGCAGAAGCCCATCACGTGCTCGACCCCGGCCCGGTTGTACCAGGACCGGTCGAACAGCACGATCTCACCGGCGGCCGGAAGTTGCTCGACGTACCGCTGGAAGTACCACTGGGTGCGCTGGCGCTCGGTCGGCGCGGGCAGCGCCACGATCCGGGCGATGCGGGGGTTGAGGTGCTCGGTCACCCGCTTGATGGTGCCGCCCTTGCCGGCCGCGTCCCGGCCCTCGAACACCACGACCAGCCGGGCCCCGGTGACCCGCACCCACTCCTGGAGCCTCACCAACTCCGTCTGAAGGCGCAGCAGTTCGCTCTCGTAGGTCTTGCGCGGCAGCGCCGCCCCGTCGTCGGCCCTCACAGCAGGACACCGTACGTTCCGACGGGCGTCCGCGCACCCGGGCGGACGCGAGGGCGGCGGCGGACTCCGCTCATGCCGACGTCAGCGGCCTCGACGCCCCCTCCGGCCGGGCGAGATGGGCGGTGAACCAGTCCCGGGCCAGGTTCGCCACCGCCTCCACCGTGCCCGGCTCGGTGAACAGGTCGGTGGCGCCGGGCACGGGGACGACACGGTGGTCGCAGCGCATCCAGTCCGCCGCCAGCCGGTTGAGGCCGAGGAGACGTGTGTCCCGGGCACCGACGACGAACAGGCAGGGGGCGCGCACCCGGGCCAGCGCCGCGGGCGGGGCCAGATCGGGGCGGCCGCCGAGACAGACCACGGCGCGGATGTCGTCCTCCGCCGCGGCCTCCAGCGCGGCGCCCGCGCCGGTACCCGCCCCGCAGTGGCTCACGGGCAGGCCGGTCTCCCGGCGCAGCCAGTCGGTGGCGGCCCGCAGGCGCCGGGCCAGCAGCACGATGTCGAAGACGTTGTGCGGGGTGCGCTCCTCGTCCTCGGTGAGCAGGTCGATCAGCAGCGTGCCCAGGCCCGCCCGGCGCAGGGCGGCGGCCACGCGCTGGTGGGCCGGGCAGCTTCGGCCGCTGCCGAGCGCGTAGGCCACCGCCGCCGGTGGCGTGGGCGGCAGGGCGAGCCGTGCGGACAGGCGCACCGGACCGGTCGGCACCTCCACCTCCCGGTCCGGGGAGGGGGACTCCGAGGGGAATGCGGGGAGCGGTCCGGTGGCGGTCGCGGTGGCCCGCTGGGCCTCGGCCAGCAGCGTGGCGACCTCCGCGTCGGTGACCTGCCCGAACTCCGCGTACCAGGCCCCGACCGAACCGAGGTGGCGCAGCGGCTGGAGACAGACGACCCGGTCGGCCACCGTGCGCAGGTGCGGCAGCGCCGCCTCCGGCCCGACCGGGACCGCGAGGACCACACGCGCGGCGCCGCGGGTCCGCGCCACCCGGCAGGCGGCCTCCGCGGCGGCGCCGGTCGACAGCGAGTCGTCGACGACGAGCGCGGTCCGCCCGGCCACGGGCAGCGGCGGGCGGCTCTCGCGCAAGTGGCTCAGGCGCCGCTCCAGTTCGGCCCGCTCGGCGCGTTCGACGGTCTCCCGCTCGGCGGGATCCAGCCCGCTCTCCGCCAGGACGGCCCGGTCGATGACGCGTACCCCGTGCTCACCAAGGGCGCCGAAACCGAGTTCCGGCTGCCAGGGCACGGGCAGCTTGCGCACCACGGCCAGGTCGAGCGGAGCGCCCAGGTGCCGGGCCACCTCGAAGGCCACCGGGACGCCGCCCCGGGACACCCCGAGCACCACCGCGTCCTCGTCGCGCAGGAATTCCAGGCACCGGGCCAGGCGCCGTCCGGCGTCCGCGCGGTTCTCGTAGCGCATGCGCCGCCACCTCCTCGTACGTGGTCCCGGCGGCGCGGCGGCAGACCGCCTCGACTCCATTCGAACGCTTCCGGGATCCGAACGCCTCCGGGACGTCCGGGCCGGCGGGGCGGGTCAGCTCGTCTTCTGGTCCCAGCGCGGTCCGACGAGATCCCACTCCGCGCCCCACAGGGCGTAGCGGCGCCGGTCCAGCCGCCGGCGGAACAGGGCCGTCGATCCGAGGACCAGGCCGCCGAGGACGAGCGCCGCCGAGGTGCCGAACAGGGCGGCCTGCGCGGTCGCCTCCGCCGGGCCGGGCGGTTCGGCGGCCGGATGGCCCCGGCCGTCCTGCCAGACGGTGACTGCCGCACCGGCCGGCAGGCCCGTGCTCACCAGGGTCTGCCCGGTACGGGTGGTGCCGTCGGGGCCGGTCCAGCGGACCTTCGCCGGTGCCCGGTGGCTCGCGTTCTCCGTGGGCGTGGTCGCCGGGGCGGCCGTGAGCAGCACGGCTCGGACCGGGTGCCGGTCGGCGCGCTGCCAGGCGAGTTCCTGGCCCGCGGCGCGTGCCGCCACCGTTCCGGCGACCGCGCCGCCGACCACGATCACCAGCCACATCACCAGGATCGCCCAGGCCCTCGACGATGTCCTCGTGGCGGCGCAGCGGATTGCGGCGCCACCGCCACAGCCTGCGCCGCGTGCGCCCGTGGCCCGTCCTGCCGCTCACCGGTCGCGCCTCCCTTTCTCCCGTCTTCTCCCGTTCAACAGCCCGCTCACCAGCCCGTGCAGCCCGTGCGTCGAACGTCCTTCCGTGCGCGGCCCCACCTTTCGTCCCACCGTGGTGGCCGTTCGTCCGCCGTTCATCCCTGGCCGGTGGCGACCACCCCCTGCCGGGGGACCGGCCCGGCGGCCGGGGTCTCCTCCCCGTACTCCGGCAGCACCTGGAAGACACCGGTCAGGCCGGTGTGGCGCAGGATCCGCCGGAAGGACGAACTGCCGCTGACCAGCCGCAGCCGGCCACCGCGGGCCGAGACGCGGTTGCGGACCCGGCACAGCAGACCCAGCCCGGCGCAGTCGATGAAGGGCACGGGCCGCAGGTCGAGCACCAGGTCCGGCCGCGGCTTGTCGGTCAGCGCGTCGAGGCGCGCGGCGAGGGACAGCCGCGTGACGAGGTCGACGTCGCCGCTCAGCGTCACCACGGTCGTGGTGCCGACCATGCGTTCCGCGTGGTTCACGGCGGGCCCGGTGGGACGTTCGGACATGCCGTCAGCCAAGCCGGTCCGGCGCGGCGCGGGGAAGGGCCGTTCGGTCCCCTTCGCGGCGGCCGAAGAGCCCGCGGTCGGACCGCCCCGCGGGCACCCGCCCCTGCGGGCGGCCGATGGGGCCGACCGGCCCATGCGGAACCCCGGACCGTCGGAGAAGCTGAAGGCGTGGGCGGTCCCGGTGTCGCGCCGGAGCGCGGGCCGCGCCCGCCGGCCGCGGACCGCCGGAACCCGGCCGGCCATGAAGGCCGTCCGTCCGCGAAGGCCACCCGGAGCGAAGAGGGTGAGTTTCGGCATGAAAGGCTACGTCTTCCACGGCCCCGGGCAGTCCGCCTGGGAGGAGGTCCCCGACCCGGACCTCGAGGAGGCCACCGACGCCGTCGTGCGCGTCGACGCCGTGACCATCTGCGGGACCGACCTGCACATCCTCAAGGGCGACGTGCCCGAGGTCCGCCCCGGCACGGTGCTGGGGCACGAGGCCGTCGGCGAGATCGTCGAGGTCGGCGCCGAGGTGCGCACCGTACGGCCCGGCGACCGGGTCCTCGTCTCCTGCGTCACCGCCTGCGGCCGGTGCCGCTTCTGCCGCGAGGCCATGTACGGCCAGTGCCGCGGCGGCGGGGGCTGGATCCTCGGCCACCTGATCGACGGCACCCAGGCGGAGTTCGTCCGGGTGCCCTTCGCCGACCTCTCCGTGCATCCGCTGCCCGCCGCGGTGACCGACGTGGACGGCGTGCTGCTGGCCGACATCTTCCCGACCGCCTACGAGGTCGGCGTGCTCAACGGGCGGGTGCGGCCCGGTGACACCGTCGTCGTGGTCGGCGCCGGGCCCATCGGGCTCGCGGCGATCGCCACCGCCCGGCTGTTCGCGCCCGAGCGCGTCATCGCCGTGGACCTGGCCGCCCCCCGTCTGGAAGCCGCCCGCAAGCTCGGCGCCGAGGCCGTGGCCGACGCGCGCGAGGCCCCCGAGCAGCTGGTCGACGACCTCACCGGAGGGCTCGGCGCCGACGTGGTCGTCGAGGCGGTGGGCGTACCGGAGACCTTCGAGCTGTGCACGCGCATGGTGCGGCCCGGGGGCCACGTGGCCAACGTCGGAGTGCACGGCAAACCCGCCACCCTGCACCTGGAAGAGCTGTGGATCAAGAACGTGACCATCACCACGGGCCTGGTCGACACCCACTCCACGCCGACGCTGCTGCGGATGGCGGCGGCCGGCCGGCTGCCCACCTCCCAGCTGGTCACCCACACGTTCCCGCTGGAGCGCATGGAGGAGGCCTACGACGTCTTCGCCCACGCCGCCGAGACGGGGGCGCTGAAGGTCGTGCTCGGTGGTCCGCGGCGCGAGGTCGTCCCGGTGCCCGCGGCCTGACGGGCCGGACGCCGGGTGCGACCCTCGTGCCCGGCCGCCGGGGCCGCCCCAAGGCGGGGACACGCGGGAGAGGCGCAGAAGACACGCAGGAGACGCGGCGCGGAACGGCCGCACGCGCTCCGCCAGGTGGAAAGACGGATGACTGATGTATCGCAACGACGGGTTCCGCGAGCTCGGGCGGCAGGAGTGCCTGCGGCTGCTGGCCAAGGCGCCGGTGGGCCGTATCGTCCATACGCGGCACGCCCTGCCCGCGGTGCTCCCGGTCAACTTCGCCCTGGACGGCGACGGCGCGGTGCTGCTGTGCACCTCGGCCACCTCCGAACTGGTCCGCGCGGTCGACGGCGCGGTGGTCGCCTTCGAGGCCGACGAGGTGGACGCGATCGCGCACTCCGGCTGGAGCGTCGTCGTCACCGGCCCCGCCTCGGTGGTGACCGACCCCGCCGAGCACCGGCGCCTGCTCCACGGCGGCCCGCGGTCCTGGGTGCCCTCGCCGCAGGTGGTCTTCGTCCGTATCGAACCGGAACTGGTCACGGGCCGGGAACTCGTCGGCGGACTCAGCGTGTACGGCCTGGACCGCCTCGTCTGATCCTCGTGCCCGCCCCTCTTCGATCCCGCCGGAGGACACCATGCAGGGTTCCCAGTACACCGTCGGCGACGTGATGACCCAGACCGTCGTCGCGCTGGCCGGTGGAGCGATGTTCAAGGAGATCGTGCGGACCATGGAGCAGTGGGGCGTCAGCGCGATGCCCGTGCTGGACGGCCGGGGCCGGGTGCTCGGCGTCGTCTCCGAGGCCGACCTGCTGCGCAAGGAGGAGCTTCGTGACTACGACCCGGACCTGCCCGGCGGGCCGCCGCCCCTGGCCGGCTCGCGCCCGGCCAAGGCCCGGGCCGTGACCGCCGAGGAACTGATGAACACCCCGGCCGTCACCGTGCACCCCGCCGCCACCCTGGGCCGGGCCGCCCGCCTCATGGCCCGGCACGGCGTCAAGCGCCTGCCGGTCGTCGGCGACGACGGTGTGCTCATCGGCATCGTCAGCCGTTCCGACCTGCTGAAGGTGTTCCTGCGCGGCGACGAGGACATCGCGGCGGAGGTCCGCCGCCAGGTCGTCGTCGCCGGGCTCCTGGCGGACTCGGTGGGCGTGGCGGTGCGCGAGGGAGTGGTCACGCTCACCGGCCGGGTTCCGGACGCCTCCCTGATCCCGCTCGTCATCCGCCTGGCGCGCAGCGTCGAGGGCGTGGTGGACGTGCGGTGCGACCTCACGGGACCCCGCCGCCGCCCCCTCCTGGAACCCGATCTGGCCGACGAGCGGCCGTCGTCGCCCGCCACGGGGACCGGACCCGAGATCTGACGGTGCGCGGACCGGCCGCGCCGCGCCGGGGAGAACCCGGAGACGGCGCGACGGGAGGGGCCGAACGGTCCCCCGAACGGCCTCCCGGAAGGACCGAAGCGCTCTCGCGCCGTGCCCTGCCGGATGCGACGGTGAAGGTGGGACGCGCTGCCGCAGGAGGCGGCAGCCCCGGCGGAAGGCGGTGGGGTCGGTGGAACTGCCCCTGGTGGTGGGTGTCGACGGGTCGGACCCGAGCCTGACCGCGGTGGACTGGGCGGTGGCTGAGGCCGCCCGGTTCGGTCTCCCGCTGCGCCTGGTGTACGCGTCCCTGTGGGAGCGGTACGAGGGCGCGGTGCCGTCGGGGACGGTGGGGCGCCCCTCGGAGCAGGTGATGGCGGAGCACATCGTCGCCTCCGCCGCCGAGCGCGCCCAGCGGCGCGACCCGGAGGTGAAGGTGTCCACCGACATCCTTCCGCAGGACACGGTCACCGCCCTGCTGGGCGAGGCCGCCAATGCCTCCGTGCTGGTCACCGGCTCTCGCGGGCGGGGTCAGCTGAAGGGGCTGCTGCTGGGTTCGGTCGGTCTGGCCGTGGCGGCCCGGGCGCACTGCCCGGTCGTCGTGGTCCGCGGTGACCGGGCCGGCCTGGCCGGCACCCACGAGCGGATCCTGCTCGCCGCCGGAGACTCCGACAGCGGGCACGAGGCCGCGCGGTTCGCGTTCCGGGAGGCCGAGGTGCGCGGCTGCGTGCTCGACGTCGTACGCACCTGGCGGCGCCCCGTGCACGAGGGCGTCGGCAGCCCGGAGCTCGCCGAGGAGCCGGCCCGGCGGCACGAGGAGCGGGCCGCCGCCGTGCTGGAGGAACTGCTGCGCGAACCGGCGGCCGAGCACCGTGCGGTGCGAGTGCGCGCCGCCACGGTCGAGGGGCCGGCGCACCGGGTGCTCGTGGACCGCTCGGCCGCCGCCGACCTGGTGATCGTCGGGGTACGGCGCAGGGAGGGCCACTTCGGTCTCCAGCTGGGCCGGACGGCCCACACCCTCCTGCACCACGCGCACTGCCCGGTCGCCGTCGTACCGCAGCGGGTGTGATCGCGCGGTGCCGGAGACGACGGCGCGGACCTGGGCCTACGACGGCTACGACGCCGCGCAGGAGCGGCTGAGGGAGTCCCTGTGCGCCCTGGGCAACGGTCGCTTCGCCACGCGCGGAGCCCTGCCGGAGTGCGCCGCGGACGAGGCGCACTACCCGGGCACCTACCTGGCCGGCTGCTACAACCGGATCGTCTCCCACGTCGCCGGCCGGCAGGTCGAGAACGAGGACCTGGTCAACCTGCCCGACTGGCTGCCGCTGCGCTTCCGCCTCGCGGGCGGCGCCTGGCTCACCCCGGACACGGCGCCGGTCCTCGAGCACCACCAGGTCCTGCACCTGGACCCGGGCGTGCTGGAGCGCCGTACCCGGTACGGGCTCGGCGACGGGCGGACGCTGACCGTGTGCCAGCAGCGGATCGTGCACATGGCCGACCCGTATCTGGCGGCCCTGCGCACCGAGTTCACCGCCGAGGGCGGCCCGGCGGACCTGGAGGTCGAGGCGGCGGTCGACGGCGGCGTGACGAACGCCGGAGTACGCCGCTACCAGGACCTGGAGGGCCGCCACCTCACCCAGGTGCACACCGGCACCGCGGCCCCGGACACGGTGTGGCTGCGCTGCCGGACCCGGACCTCCGACATCAGGATCGGCCTGGCCGCCCGGCTGACCGCCGACCAGGCGGCCGGACCGGTGGGCACCCGGCACGAGCACCCGCGCGCGATCCAGCGGGTGCGTCTGAGCCTGGTCCCCGGCCGTACCGCCACCCTGGACAAGACCGTCGCCCTGCACACCTCCCGCGACCTGGCGATCAGCGATCCGCTGGACGCGGCGATCGACCGGGTGGGCGCGGCGCCCGGCTTCGCCGGACTGCTGGAGAGCCACCGGACGGCCTGGGGGCGGCTGTGGCGCCGGGCCGCCATCGACGTCCCCGGGGAGCCGGGACGCATCCTGCGCCTGCACCTCTTCCACGTGCTCCAGACCCTCTCCCCGCACACCGCCGACCTGGATGTCGGCGTGCCGGCCCGCGGCCTGCACGGCGAGGCCTACCGCGGCCACGTCTTCTGGGACGAGCTGTTCGTCCTGCCGTACCTGAACCTGCACTTCCCCGAGGTCTCCCGAGCCCTGCTGCACTACCGGCACCGGCGCCTGGAGCGGGCCTGCTCGGCGGCGCGCGCGATCGGCCGGCGCGGCGCGATGTTCCCGTGGCAGAGCGGCAGCGACGGCCGGGAGGAGACCCAGCGGCTGCACCTCAACCCCCGCTCGGGCCGCTGGCTGCCGGACCACTCCCACCTTCAGCACCATGTCGGCTCGGCGGTCGCCTACAACGTGTGGCGGTACTGCGAGGCGAGCGGCGACGCGGAGTTCCTGCACACCAAGGGCGCCGAGACACTGTTCCAGATCGCCCGCTTCTGGGCCGACTCGGCCACCTGGGACGAGCATCTGAGACGCCACCGCATCCTCGGCGTCATGGGCCCCGACGAGTACCACGACGCCTACCCGGACGCCGAGCGGCCCGGCCTCGACGACAACGCGTACACCAACGTCACGGCCGCCTGGGTGCTCGACCGCGCGCTGGAGGCGCTGAGCGTCCTGCCCGAGCCGCGCCGCCGTGAACTCGTCGAGCGCACCGGCGTGGACGGCGCCGAGCTGGACCAGTGGGAGCACGTCTCCCGCACGCTGCACGTGCCCTTCCACGACGGCGTCATCAGCCAGTTCGAGGGGTACGGCGGCCTGGCCGAGTTCGACTGGGCCGGATACCGCGAACGCTACGGCGACATCCGCCGCCTGGACCGGATCCTGGAGGCCGAGGGCGACAGCGTCAACCGCTACAAGGCGTCCAAGCAGGCCGACGTGCTCATGCTGGGCTACCTCTTCTCCCCGGCCGAACTGCGCGCGCTCCTCGGCCGCCTGGGCCACCGATTCGACGAGGACCTGTGGCGGCGCACCGTCGACTACTACCTGGACCGTACCTGCCACGGCTCCACCCTCAGCGGTCTGGTGCACGGCTGGGTCCTGGCCCGCGCCCGCCGCGCCGAGGCATGGGCCTTCGTGCAGGAGGCGCTGCGCAGCGACATCGCCGACGTCCAGGGCGGCACCACCGGTGAGGGCGTCCACCTCGGCGCCATGGGCGGCACCCTCGACCTCGTACAGCGCGGACTGACCGGTCTGGAGACCCGTGAGGGCGCGCTCTGGCTCGACCCCGCCCCGCTGCCGGAGCTGTCCTCCTACGGCGTCTCGATGCGCTACCGGGAGCACTGGGGCGTGCGGCTGCGGCTGGAGCACGGCCGGATCCGGATCGCCGTGCCCGAGTCCGACGGCCCGCCGATCGACGTGCGCCTGGCCGACCGCGCCGTCAGCGTCCAGCCGGGCGAGACGTGCGCCCTGGTGCTGCCCGACTGAACCACGTTCCCGCCACGTTCCCGGCCCCCTCCCGCACGCGCCGCCGAAGAGGCGCGGAAATACCCCGGGGGGTACTCGTGTTAGGGTCTGACGAGATACCCCGGGGGGTAATTCTTCGCTAGGAAGGGAGCGTCCTGTGTTCTTCGTGGAGACGATCGAGCTGGCAGGACTCGGCAACCGCAGCTACCTGGCCGGAGGCGAGCGGACGGCTGTGGCGGTCGACCCGCCCAGGGACGTCGACCGGGTGCTGGCGGCGGCGGCCCGGCACGGAGTGCGCATCGCGTACGTCGTCGAGACGCACGTCCACAACGACTACGTCTCCGGCGGCCTGGAACTCGCCCGGCTGACCGGAGCCGACTACCTCGTCCCGGAAGGCGCCGACGTCCGCTTCGCGCGCACCCCCGTCCGCGACGGCGACACCGTGACCGTCGACGGCGACGCCCGGCTGACCCTGCGCGCCATGGCCACCCCGGGACACACCCCGCACCACACCTCGTACGTCCTCCGGGAGGCCGGCACCGCCCTCGCCGTGTTCACCGGTGGCTCGCTGCTGATCGGCACCGTCGGCCGCCCCGACCTCGTCGAACCGCGGCTGACCGAGGGCCTGGCCCGCGCCCAGCACGCCTCCGCCCGCCGGCTCGCCGCCGCACTGCCCGACGCCACCGCGGTACTGCCCACCCACGGCTTCGGCAGCTTCTGCTCCTCCGGCCAGACGGAGGGCGACAGCACGACCATCGGCCGGGAGCGCGTGGTCAACGACGCGCTCACCCGCGACGTCGACACCTTCGTCGCCGACCTGCTCGAGGGCCTGGACGACGTTCCCGCGTACTACACGCACATGGGACCGGCCAACGCCGCAGGACCCGCCCCGGTCGACCTCACCCCGCCCGCCGTCGCCGACCCCGAGGAGATAGCCGCCCGGCTGGCGGCGGGGGAGTGGGTCGTCGACCTGCGCAACCGGGTGGCCTTCGCCGAGGGGCACGTCGCGGGATCGTTCAACTTCGAGGCCGAGGGCAAGCTCGCCACCTACCTGGCCTGGCTGGTGCCCTGGGGCAAGCCGGTGACGCTGCTCGCCGAGACGCCCGCGCAACTGGCCGACGCGCAGCGCGAGCTGGCCAGGGTCGGCATCGACCGCCCGTCCGCCGCGGCCACCGGCGGGCCGTCCGCCTGGCTCCGTCCGGGCGAGGAGCCCGCCTCCTTCCCGCGGGCCACCTTCGCGGACCTCGCCGAGCGGCACCCGGAGGAGGGCGTCGTCGTACTCGACGTGCGACGCGACTCCGAACGCGCCGGGGGCTTCGTCGAGGGCTCGGTGCACATCCCCGTCCACCAGCTGCGCCGGCGGACCGACGAGGTCCCCGACGGTCAGGTGTGGGTGCACTGCGCCGGCGGCATGCGGGCCGCCGTGGCCGCCTCCCTGCTCGACGCGGTGGGCCGTGACGTGGTCGCGGTGGACGACGGGTTCGAGTCCGCGCAGAAGGCCGGGCTCACCGTACGGACCGAACGGGGGGAGCAGTGCCGATGAGCCCGGTCCACCGCGGTCCCGCCCGTATCACCGCCCCGGAGGCGGCCGCACGCACGGGCCACGCCCCGGCGGGCGGCGCGCCCGGCGGCGGATCCTGCGGCGCCGTGCTCGTGGATGTGAGAGAAGCGCGGGAATGGCGCGCGGGACACGCTCCCGGCGCGCTGCACCTCCCCCTGAGCGCGCTCGCCTCGGACGCCTACCTACCGCCCGAGGCGCGTGGGCGGCTCCTGGTCGTCGTCTGCCGCTCCGGCAACCGCTCCCGGCAGGCCGCCGAACTGCTGACCGCCCGGGGCGCCGACGCCGTCGACGTGATCGGCGGGATGCGGGACTGGGTACGGGCCGGACTGCCCGTGGTGGACCAGCGGGGCGAGGACGGCACGATCGCGTGAGTGCTCTGCTCCTCGCCCTGGCCGCCGGGGCCGTCATCGGCCTGGCGCTGGGCACGCTCGGGGGCGGCGGCAGCGTCCTGGCCGTCCCCGCCCTGATCTACCTGCTCGGCTTCACCCCGGTCGCGGCCACCACCGCGAGCCTGGTCATCGTCACCGTCACCTCGGCCACCGCGCTCGTCGCACACGCCCGGGACGGCCATGTGCACTGGCGTACCGGTCTGCTGTTCGCCGCCGCGGGCGTCGGCCCGGCCCTGCTCGGCGGGGCGGTCGCCGGACGGCTCCCGGACGTCGTGCTCACCGCCGCCTTCGCGCTGGTGGCGGCGCTCGCCGCGGTCCGGATGCTGCGCCCGCGCCCGACGCCCGAGGCGGACCGCCCGGTCCGGCCCGGCCGGGCGGCGGCCGCCGGCGCCGGACTCGGCGCGGTCACCGGCGTCCTCGGCGTCGGCGGCGGCTTCCTCGCCGTACCCGCCCTGGTGGGCGTGCTCTCCCTGCGCATGCGCGCGGCGGTGGGCACCAGCCTGCTGGTCATCACCGTCAACTCGCTGGCCGCGCTGGCGATGCGGGCCGGGACGGCCGACGGGCTGGACTGGGGGGTGATCGCGCCGTTCGCCGGTGCCGCGGTCCTCGCCGCGTGGGACGGCAAGCGGCTGGCCGCGAAGGTGTCCGGGCCGGCGTTGCAGCGGATCTTCGCCGTGGTGCTGCTGGCGGTGGCGGCGTTCATGCTCATCGACGCGGTGGCCCGATGAGCGCCGACCGTCCGCCCCCGTACCGGGCCGTGGGCGGCCCGCCCTCACGCCAGCGACAGGAACAGCTTCTCCATGCGGGCCCGCATCTGCGCGGGGTCCTGGCCGTTCGTCCGCCCGGCCTCGATGTCGGCCACGCACTTCTGCAGGCCGCTGGCGATGATGGCGAAACCCGCGCGGTCCAGGGCGCGGGAGGCGGCGGCCAGCTGCGTCACGACCTCCTCGCAGTCCCGCCCCTCCTCGATCATCCGGATCACCCCGGAGATCTGGCCCTGCGCCCGGCGCAACCGGTTCAGCACGGCCTTGAGGTCCGTGCCCTCGAGCTCCAGTTCCACGATCACTCCTTGCAAAATACCCCTGGGGGTACTGTACGTCCGTCTTCGGGACGACGTCGACCACCCCACCGACCGGAAAGGACCCGTTCTGCCGTGACCGTTCCCTCCACCCCCGTCTCCCTGGCCGTCGAGCAGGCGCACACCAGGCTCGACGAGCTGACCGTCATCGATGTGCGCACGCCCGGCGAGTATGCCGCGGGACACCTCCCGGGCGCCCTCAACATCCCGCTGGACCGCGTCCGGCAGGCGCTGCCCGAGATCCGGCACGCGGCGGGGCGCGGAGAGGTCCTCGTCGTCTGTGCCTCGGGCGCCCGCTCGGTCAAGGCCTGCGTGTACCTGGCCCGGCACGGCGTCGGTGCCGCCACCCTCGCCGGAGGCACCGGGGCCTGGGCGTCAGCGGGTCACGAGCTGCACCGGCCGACGGCCTGCGATACCTCGGCCGGCTGGAGCATGGAACGCCAAGTGCGCTTCACCGCCGGATCGTTGGTGCTGCTCGGCGTGGTGCTCGGACTGCTCGTCCACCCGGCCTTCCTGATCCTGTCGGCGGGCGTGGCGGGCGGACTGGTCTTCTCCGCGCTCACCGACACCTGCGGCATGGCCGTCCTGCTCGCGAAGCTCCCCCACAACCGGCCGCGCGCGGCCCGGCTCGACGCGACGCTCGAGACGCTGCGGAGCAGGTGAGACCGGCGGGGCGGCCGTCAGGCCGCCCCGCCACGATCGGCCGCCCCGCCACGATCGGCCGCCCCGCCGCGACCGGCCGCCCCGGCTCCCACCGGGCCGGCGTTTCCGGCGATGCCGCCTTCCCGCTCGCCGGACCGGCCCCCTCCCGTATGCCGTCCCGTGCGGCGCGGACTCATTCCTCGGGTCCCTCCTCGTGCTCCAGCAGGTGCCCCATGCGGTCGCAGAAGAGATGGCCGAACAGCGCGCCGCCGTAGACGACGAACCCCGCGCCGACCAGCCAGGACTCCACCACCAGGATGGTGCCGATGGCACCGTAGCTGAAGGCGTTGGTCACGATCAGCGGGGTGAACACCAGGAATGAGAAGGCTCGCAGTCCCACCAGGCCCACCATGGTGGCGACGGCGCCGGGGAGGAGGAGCCGCCAGCGCACCTGGTGGCCGAGCAGGAAGTGCGGGCCCCACCAGAAGAACAGCACGCCGATGCCCACGCTCAGCAGCATGCGGTAGGTCCCGTCGAACACGGTGCGGGTGAGCACCTGCACGTACAGGTACACCATGAGCGCGATCAGCCAGACGGCCTGCCGCCAGATCCGGTGCCACGGTCCGGCGGGCAGCCGCCAGACCCGCTCGTAGCCGTTCTGCACGCTCGACGCGAAGGACACGCCGAACACCGCCAGCAGCACCAGACCCCACACGCTGGTGCTGCCCGCCACCTTGCGGGCCGGGCTGAAGACCTCGGAGAGCACGTCGGCGGACCGGCCGGACAGGTCCATGCCGTCGACCAGCCACAACGCGAACCCGCCGTGGTGCAGCGGATCGAGCGCGGCAACCACGATCAGCAACGGGGCGAGGGTGACCAGGGAGAGAGTGGCGAACCCCATCGCCCGGTGCATGAGCTCCAGCCGTTTGCCACGCCGGTAGAGCTCAGCGGCCCACCCCAGGTGTGTCGTCGGGCGATCGGTGGACTCCCGCTCGCTCAACTCGGCCGCCGTGAGCGCCCGTCTCCGCGACCGGTGCCGCTCGACGCCGGGCGGGACGGGGTGGGACGTGACATGACGACGGCGCCTCCTCTCCGAGTGCCGGGTGACCGGCGCACGGCCCCGCGCATACCCATCATCGCGACCCGCCTGCTCGGCCGCACCCGGGCAGGCGGGAATGCGGCAGCGGATCGCGGCGCGGGGCAGGGGGGATCGAGGGCGACGCCCCGTCCGCCGTCATGAGGAGGGATGGCGGACGGCCGAGGTCGACCACGAGCGGGGGGCGGTCACCGCTGGATGCACCTCCGCCGAGAACACCACGCGGATGGTGGTGACCGTGGTGACGGCCGGCGCACCGGACGGTGAGCAGAACGCCGCCGCCGGAGCGGGCGCACCCACCGTCAGCGGAGCCGGCCTGAAGCCGGGCACACCGGGAGCACGGCCGCCCCTCCACGCCCCGCCGGCCGCTCAGCGAGGCCCCTCCCGCCTGTGGACGAGAAGGGCCCCCTTCGCTTGGGGTGAGGCTGTGCCTCAGCGGTCGGTCACATCCTGGTACAGACCATGTGCTCCGAGACCCAGACCCTCTTGCCGTGGCGGGTCTCGAAGTGTGCCTTGACCTTGTGACAGTGGTGCGCGGTCGAGTACGAGGTGGTGCTCTTCGCGGGCGCTGCCGACGCGGTGCCCACGGACACCATGGCCGCGCCGCCCGCCATCACGCCCGCAGCGAGGCCGGTGGCCAGCGCGCGGGTGAATCGACGTCGCATAGCTGGCTCCCTTTCCCTTGGAAATCAGGTATGTTGCCCATTTTTGTCACTGTCCTGAGCGCCTGCATCAGGGCTGGTAGACGGGTCGGCTCCGGGACCTCGGGTCCGTCCTGCCCCGTACAAAGCCGGGCGGTGGCTCGCCATACTGGACGAGGGCCTCCCCGCGGATCGGGCCGCGCCGGGACGGGCCAGGGGGCGGCCCGTACGGCGGGCACGGCCCGGAGAGGCGGGGTACACGGCGACGGGGGCGGCGCGAGATGTCGGAGACCATGCTGATCCAGGGCCGTTACCGGCTGCTCGACACGATCGGGCGCGGCGGCATGGGGGAGGTCTGGCGGGCGCGGGACGAGTCGCTGGGCCGCCATGTCGCGGTGAAGTGCCTCAAGCCGCTCGGCCGGCACCACGACCCGTCCTTCACCCGCGTGCTGCGCGAGCGGTTCCGGCGCGAGGCCCGGGTGGCCGCCGCGCTCCAGCACCGCGGGGTGACGGTGGTTCACGACTTCGGCGAGTCCGACGGCGTTCTCTACCTCGTGATGGAGATGCTCGACGGCCGCAACCTCGGACAGCTGCTGGAGGACAACGACCACCGGCCCCTTGCCGTGCCCGACATCATCGAGATCGCCGAACAGGTCGCCGCCGCTCTCGCCTACACCCACCAACAGGGCATCGTGCACCGGGACCTGAAACCGGCGAACATCATGCGCCTCACCGACGGCACGGTGAAGATCTGCGACTTCGGCATCGCCCGGCTCGGCCACGACATCGGCTTCACCGCCCGGCTGACCGGCACCGGCGTCGCCATGGGCACCCCGCACTACATGTCGCCGGAACAGATCGGCGGAACCGAGGTCGACCAGCGCAGCGACCTGTACTCGCTGGGCTGTGTGCTGTACGAACTCGCTACCGGGGCACCGCCGTTCGACTTCGACGACGCCTGGGCGATCCTCGTCGGCCACCGCGACACCGCACCCGAGCCACCGCGCCGCCACCGCGTCGAACTCCCCGAGTACCTGGAGCGGATCGTCCTCGACCTGCTGGCCAAACTTCCCGAGCAACGACCGGTTGACGCAAACGAGTTGAGCCGCCGTATCATCGCCGGCCGCACGGCGGCGCCGCGGTACGCGCCCACGGTGGCCACCCCGCTCCCACGGCCCCACCCGCCCGAGCCGGCCGGTCGCGACGCCCGCCTGCCGTCGTGGACACGGGGCATGACGACCGGTCACAAGGCGGCCGGAGCCGGAGGGCCGCGCAGCGCACGCCCGGACGCGGCGGGCGGCCTGACCGGTGAGTGGATCCCCCGCGCAGCCGACGGCTCCGCGGAGACCGGGCGGACGCCCGGCGGGTGGCCCGTCCCGCCACCGGAGGCCGTCGGAGCGCTGGCCGACCGGCACCGGGCGGGCCTGAGCCTCGGCCGGCTCGGCCGCTGGGACGAGGCGGCCGAGACGCACCGCGCGGTCGCCGGCGAGCGCGCGCGCCTCCTCGGTCCCGACCACCCCGACACCCTCGCCAGCCGCTACGAACTCGCCTTCGGCCTCAGCCGCACCGGGCGCGCCGCCGAAGCGCTGCGCGAGTACAAGCAGGTGGCCGAGGCGCGGATCAGGGCCCTCGGCTCCGACCACCCGGACACACTCGCCGTGCGCCAGGAGATGGCGTACGTGCTGGGCCGCCTGGGCCGCCACTTCGACGCGCACCAGGTGTACGCCGCGGTGCTCGCCGCGCGCGAGCGCATCATGGGCCCGGACCACCCCGACACCCTGCGCTGCCGGCACAACCTCGCCTTCAGCCTCAGCCGGCTCGGCCGCCTGGACGACTCCTACCGCATGGCCTCCCAGGTCGCCGCCGCCCGCGCCCGGGTGCTCGGGCCGCAGCACCCCGACACTCTGGTCACCAGGTTCGAAGTCGCCTACGCGCTCGGTCAGTTGGGGCGATGGGTAGAGGCCCTGGAGACCTACCGCGACGTCGCCGAAGCACGCGCCCGGGCACTCGGTGCCGACCACCCGGACACCCTGGCCGCCCGCTACGAGGTCGGCATCAGCCTGGGCCGGCTCGGCCGCAGCGCGGAGGCGCTGCGGCTGTACCGCGCCCTGATCGACGACCGCACCCGGGTGCACGGCCCCGCGCACCCCGAGACCCTGCGCGCCCGCCACGGTTTCGGGGTCAACCTCGGCCGGCTCGGCCGCTGGGAGGAGGCCCTGGCCGAGTCCCGCGACGTGTGCGCGATCCGCGGGCGCGAGCTCGGCCCCGACCACCCCGACACCCTGGTCAGCCGCCGCGAGGTCGCGGTGAGCCTCGGCTGGCTCGGCCGCTGGGCCGACGCGCTCACCGAGTACCGCGCCGTGGCCGACGCCCGCGAGCGCGTCCTGGGCGCCGGCCACCCCGACACCCTCTCCAGCCGCACCGACGAGGCCCACTGCCTGGAACAGCTCGGCCGCGGCGGGGAGGCCGTCGAGCTGTACCGCAGGGTCGCCGTCCTGCGCGGACAACGCGCGGCCGACGGGCCCTAGGTGTATTGACCCGCAGCGTTGTTGACGCGGCTGATCGGTGGGTGGCCGCCGAGTGCGGTGTGGCAGCGGTGGTGGTTGTAGGTGTGGAGGAAGTCTGCCAGGGCTTCGGTTCGCTCGCGGTTGCTGGTGTAGGGCCGCAGGTAGGCCCATTCGTCGAGCAGGGTGCGGTTGAAGCGTTCGACCTTGCCGTTGGTCTGCGGCCGGTAGACGCGTGTGTGTTTGCCGGCCGCGCCCAGGTCGGCAAGTGCCTGTCGCCAGGCGAAGCTCTTGCGGTAGGGCCAAGCGTTGTCGGTCAGAACCCGTTCGATGCGGGTCATGCCGTGGGCGTGGAAGAACGCGGCTGCGCGGGTGAGGAAGGCGGCGCAGGTGGCGGCCTTTTCGTCCGGGTGGATCTCGCTGTAGGCCAGGCGGCTGTGGTCGTCGACGGCGGAGTGGACGTAGTCGTAGCCCATGCTGTTGCGGGTGGTGCGGCCGGCCTGGCGGCCCAGCACCCTGTGACCGCCGCCGTCGGGGATTCGGCCGAGTTTCTTGACGTCGACATGGAGCAGCTCGCCGGGTCGGTCGCGTTCATAGCGGCGGATGACCTGGCCGGTGGGCCGGTCCAGGAAGGCGAGTCGGTTCAGGCCGTGCCGGGTCAGGATGCGGTGCACGGTGGAGGCGGGCATGCCCAGGATCGGTCCGATGCGTGCCGGGCCCAGCTTGCGATCCCGCCGCAGCCTGCAGACGGCCGCCTCGGTGGTGGCTGCGGTCCGGTGTGGTGTCCTGCGGGGACGACTGGAGCGGTCGAGGAGTCCGCTCTCGCCCTCGGACCGCCAGCGCCGGATCCACTTGTGGGCGGTGGGGCGGGAGACACCCATCTCCGCAGCGACGTGGGCGACAGGACGGCCGGAACGGACACGTTCGACGAGCAGCCGCCTGCCGTGAACAGTCAGCCGGGCATTACGGTGGGACACGAAGGCCTCCGTGCGGTGAAGATTCGACACCTCCACCACACACGGAGGCCTTCGCCACGATCAAGACCAGATCGCGTTAACAACGCTCGTGGTCAATACACCTAGGGTCTCTCGTTTGGATCATGCCGGGCTCGCGGGCCCTGGCGCCGTTCCCCCAAGCTCTTCGAGCTGGGGGTACCCCCAGCCGCGTTGTCGTCCGTCGGCAGGGCTCCGCCCTGTCGCCCTCCTCCGCCGTGCGATGCACGGCACCGGACCCCGCTCCCTGATCCGGCCTGATCCAAACGAAAGACCCCAGTTGTGCTGTGACCGGAAAGGTTCACCGCGGCGAGAGTGACGGTCCCCTGTTGTGGCGCTGGAACGTCCCTCAACAGCTGGTCTACGACTGGCCGATGGGATGTGCGAGGTTCAGGATCAGGTGGTGACCCATCGCTCTCACGCCTTGAGGCCGAATATCACCAGCACAACCAACACCATGAACAACGCCCAGCCGAGAGCCAGGGCAACCCCCACATACCCGATCCACCGGCTGACCGTGGCGATTACAGGCTCGTCATTGTCCGGGTTCTTCACGATCCCCTCCCAGCGCAGAGGCTACCCGCGTGTCCCGAACTCTTGCGCGGCACGTCCGGCAGCAGGCCCAGCACCAACTACCCCGCCCGCGGCCTTGGTTCGCCCCGCGCGGATCCGGCCCATGGCCACCTCGAGCGCTTCCCGGCAACGGCCGGGATCTAGGCTGTGACCTGCGACCGCCGGCTTTTCGTAAGACCACACAATTCACGATGATCGACGGTGGACGTACCCGTCTCCACACCTGCCCCAACCAGCAAATTCACGATCTACAGCGGGAGTGCTAAGCGTGGCCCTGGCCCGAACAGGCCGTGTTTCAGCAGCCGTCACCGCCCTCGCGGTGACGGTTCTGACCGTCTCAGGATGCAGCGGACAGCAAGAAGACGCCGATCTGTCGGGAACTTCCGCCACCCCGACGCACACCACCACATCGGCAAGCCGCCCCGAGGGGGTGAGCACGACAGAAGACGCATCGCCTGAGCAAACGCCGGCAGTCTCCTCGATGTCTCCTGATCTTCCTCCCGCCGTAGCGACAGCGCCTGCCGCTGCGCCGACGAGAGACGGAGACACCAAGGTCTACACGTTCGGCGACATTGAGATTCGGCTCACCCCGAACGAACTCGGCGTCTACACCGCCATCCACATCCCCAACCTGTCGCGAAGGGCCATGTACTTCTCTGTCACAGTGCGCGTGACAGGGCCGCACGGATACGAGGTGACGATGAAACGCTCCTTCCCCAGCGTGCTGCCAGGGGACTCAGCGCGGGAAGCGGGACTTCTCATTGACAAAGACGAAGCTCCGGTACCAGCCGACCCCGTAGCAGAGATCGTCACATTCGAGCAGACCAACAACGGATAAATAACCCTCTGCCAAGGCCAAGTAACCGTGGTGCTCCTCAGCACAGACGAGGCTGCGGCCGCCATCGGGACGGAGCGAGGTCCGCGTCAAGACCCTCAACCTGGCTCCGTCATTGCACCCGACATCGACCAACAACGACAGAAGCCCACGGCGTCCGAGCTGGTCAGAGCCGTGGGCTTCTTCTGTCCTGCTGGTCAGCCGGACCGCTGGACCGACCCCAGCACTGCTGGGTTACGGACTATGTGCGCTCGTGGCACTTCTATGCCGTCGCGCCACTCGCTCCAACCGTGACGAACCGTCTCAGGCCGTGTGCGAGAGGATGATGGCTGTGGTGAGTTCCTTGCTGGTTGCTGGTCGTCAGATGGTGGCCGGCATCTGTGAAGGCATCGTTGGCGCGGCCTGCTTCGCCTTGACGACGGGTGCAGCAGTACCGGGCTGAGTCCAGCGTTTTCATATGCTCCCCGACATCCATTGGTCATTCACGGAGTCGATCAACGATGGGATTGAGCCAACGTCGGGCCCCGGCCGGAGCCGTCGTCATCTGGGGCCGCATCAGGCAACGTTCGCCCTGTCGACCACGGCTTGTAGCCGCTCGTCGCTCGCGTGGCGCACAGCGGTGGACCGGGCAGCGACGGCGTCCGGTACGCGAGTGCCGCGGCGACCTGGCCGCGCTCGTCGTGGCTGGCCTCCTCCGGGTCGGCGCACCGGGTCAGGCATCGGGCGTGGGACGATGACCTGCTCGACGTCGGCGTCGGTGATCTTCCGCGGGACCCCGGGCCGCGGCTCGTCGGACAGGCCGTCCAGGCCGCGTTCGAGGAACCGGCGCCGCCACGTGCGGACCGAGTCCGGAGAGATGCGCAGCCGGCGGGACACCTCCATGATCGAGTGCCCGTCGGCGCACTCCAGCACGATCCGCGACCGTTGAGCCAGGGCCTGGGCCGTCGTGCGGCGACGCACCCAGCCCTCCAGCACGGCCCGCTGGGCATCGGTCAACGACAACGGCGGAATCTTCGGACCCGGACGACTCATACCGAACCAACGGCAAATCTCCGACTCAGGTCACTAGTGTGATGCGCCTGAAATGGTGGCTCTAAGTCTGTAGGCTAATTTCATGGCGTCTCGGGGTCCTCGTGCAGTCGAAGTCGTGCTGTCTGCCGAGGAGCGTGCGGAGTTGGCACGTTGGGCGGGTGGCGCGGTGTCGGCCCGTGTGGCGGAGCGGGCCCGGATCATTCTGGCCTGTGCGGAAGGTGTCTCAAATACCGGTGTAGCAGCGGACTTCGGGGTATCCACGGAGACAGTGCGCAAGTGGCGCTCGCGATTCGTAGCCCGGCGGATGGCTGGCCTGGTGGACGAGCCGCGGCCGGGCCGGCGCAAGCCGGAGCTGGTGCTTTCCGAGGCCGAGCGGGCAGAGCTGACGCGCTGGGCGCGGCGGGCCAAGACCGCGCAGTTCCTGGCGCTGCGGGCGAGGATCGTGCTGCGGTGCGCGGAAGGCGGGTCGAACAAGGAGGTCGCCGCCGAACTCGGTGTGTCGCACGGAACGGTTAACCGCTGGCGGTCGAGGTTCATCCGCTTGAGGCTGGACGGGCTGAGCGATGAGCCGCGTCCCGGCAGGCCGCCCTCGATTCTGCTGGACCAGGTCGAGGATGTGCTCACGGCGACGTTGGAGTCCACCCCGGGCAAGGACACGCACTGGTCGCGGGCCTCGATGGCGAAGCACTCTGGGCTGTCGAAGTCCACCATCGGGCGGATCTGGAAGAGGTTCGACCTCAAGCCTCATCTCCAGGACGCGTTCAAGCTCTCCACCGACCCGCAGTTCATCGCGAAGGTCGTCGACGTCGTCGGCCTGTATCACCATCCGCCCGAGAAAGCGGTAGTGCTGTGCGTGGACGAGAAGAGCCAAATCCAGGCGCTGGACCGGTCTCAGCCGGTGCTGCCGATGATGCCGGGCATGCCCGAGCGGCGCACCCACGATTACTACCGCCACGGCATCACCAGTCTGTTCGCTGCCTTCAACATCGCCGATGGCAGCGTCATATCGGAGCTGCACCGCCGTCACCGGGCCATCGAGTTCAAGAAGTTCCTTGTCACGATCGACAAGGCCGTGCCCGCCAGCCTCGACGTCCACCTGGTCTGTGACAATTACGCCACCCACAACACCGCCGAGATCAAGACGTGGCTCGGAAAACACCCCCGCTTCCACGTCCACTTCACCCCCACCGGCTCCTCGTGGATGAACCAGGTCGAGCGGTGGTTCGGCCTGCTGACGGACAAGCTCATCCGCCGCGGCGTGCACACCTCCGTGAAGGCACTGGAGCAAGACATCAGGGCCTGGATCGACTCATGGAACGAGAACCCCAGGCCCTTCACCTGGACCAAGACCGCCGACGAGATCCTCAACTCCCTCGCCGACTACCTCACCAAGGTCACTCCGCCAGCCACCGAGAACCAGCGAGAGACTTAAGGTTGTGATTTCGGGCGCATCACACTAGGTCTGCCGTCCCGGATCCGCAGCGGGCCATGCCCTGGCCGAAGTGGATCACCGCGTGTTACGAAGGACCATGAGCGCACACGAGGGACACGGGACGTACGACGTCGTCATCGTCGGCGGCGGGCACAACGGACTGGTCGCCGCCGCCTACCTGGCCCGGGCCGGACGGTCGGTGCTCGTGCTGGAGCGGCTGGACCACACCGGGGGCGCCGCCGTCTCCACCCGGCCGTTCGCCGGCGTGGACGCACGGCTGTCCCGCTACTCCTACCTGGTCAGCCTGCTGCCCCGGAAGATCGTCCAGGACCTGGGCCTGGACTTCCGGCTGCGTACCCGCACGATCTCCTCGTACACGCCCGTCGAACGCGCGGGGCGGCCCACCGGACTGCTCGTGGGCGGCGGCGAGGAGCGGACCCGCGAGGCGTTCGCCCGGCTCACCGGCTCCGACCGCGAGTGGGAGGCCTGGCAGTGCTTCTACGCAATGACCGGCCGCCTCGCCCGCAGGGTCTTCCCCACGCTCACCGAGCCGCTGCCCACCCGCGAGGAACTGCGCCGCCGCGTCGACGACGAGGATGCCTGGCGGATCCTGTTCGAGGAGCCGATCGGCGTCGCCGTCGAGGACCGCTTCGCCGACGACCTCGTACGCGGAGTGGTCCTCACCGACGCCCTCATCGGCACCTTCGCCGACGCCCACGACCCGTCCCTGGCACAGAACCGCTGCTTCCTGTACCACGTGATCGGCGGCGGCACCGGCGACTGGGACGTACCGGTCGGCGGCATGGGTGCCCTGACCGATGCCCTCGCCGCCGCGGCCCGCCGGGCCGGCGCCGTCATCGCCACCGGCCACGAGGTGGCCCGGGTGGCGAGCGACGGGCGCGCCGCGGAGGTCACGTACCGTACCCGCGACGGCGAGGCCACCGTCGGCGCCCGGCACGTGCTGGTGAACGCCTCCCCGCAGGTCCTGGCCGCGCTGACCGGCGAGGAGCCGCCGGAGCCCGCCGAGGGCGCCCAGCTGAAGGTGAACATGCTGCTCAAGCGGCTGCCCAGGCTCCGCGACACCGCCGTCGACCCGCGCGAGGCCTTCGCCGGGACCTTCCACATCGCCGAGGGGTACCGGCAGCTCGCCGACGCCCACGCGCGGGCCGCCGCGGGCGAGCTGCCCGCCGCGCCGCCCTCCGAGATCTACTGCCACTCCCTGACCGACCCGACCATCCTCGGCCCCGACCTGATCGAACAGGGCTACCAGACGCTCACCCTGTTCGGCCTGCACACGCCCGCCCGGCTCTTCGCCCGGGACAACGACGCCGTACGCGGGGAGCTGCTGCAGTCGACCCTCGCGCAGCTCGACGCGCACCTCGCCGAACCGCTCGCCGACTGCCTGGCCACCGACGCCGACGGACGGCCCTGCATCGAGGCGAAGACCCCGCTGGACCTGGAGCGGGACCTGGGCCTGCCCGGCGGCAACATCTTCCACCGGGCGTTGAGCTGGCCATACGCCCAGGAGGGCACCGGCCGCTGGGGCGTGGAGACCCGGCACGCCAACGTGCTGCTGTGCGGCGCGGGCGCGGTGCGCGGCGGCGGGGTCAGCGGAGTGCCCGGGCACAACGCCGCCATGGCGGTGCTCGAAGGCCGGGACGCCTGAGGACGCGGCGCCCCTCGCCCTCGCACACCCGGTGCGGTGGGGACCGGCGCTTCCGCGTCCCCGCCCGGTGGAGAGCGGCGTCCCGTGCCCCGCACCGTGGAGACCCGCTCCCGCACACCCGCACCCCCCTCCGCTACCGGACCATGGTGGTGTTCGCCGCCGCGGCGGGCAGTGTGTGCAGGGTTCCGCCGGACGAGGCGGCGTGAACGCTGCGGCCACCGGGGGAGCAGGCCGTGGCCAGGATCTGGCCGCCGAGGTCGAAGCTCTGCAGCGACGCCCCGTCCGCCGCGTCCAGCAGATGCAGCCGGCCGCTCCAGCCGCCCGCGTACACCGCGGCCCCGTCGGAGCACAGCGCGAAGAACTCCTCCCGCTCCCCGTGGTGCGCGCGCCAGACCGGCTCGCCGGCCGCGGCGCCCAGGCAGTGGACCGTGCCCGCGACGTCCCCGACGATCACCGTGTCGAGCACCCGGACCGGCGGGGCCACCACCGGCGCGCCGAGCCGGACCTCCCACACGGCGGAGCCGTCGGCGGCCGCCAGGCACCGCACCGTTCCCTCCCCGTCCGCGACCACCAGGTGCTCCTCCCACGGCAGCGGCGGTGCCAGGACCGGGGCCGGCAGCCGTGCGGGCGCCTTCCAGGCCAGGGCGCCGTCCTCGTCGTCGACGGCGAGGATCTCCGCGCCCCGCTCGGCCGACAGGTACACGTGCCGGGCGCCGGCGACCACCGGGACGGCCGGGGCGCCCGACGTGTCGGTGAGGGGGTCGGTCTCCCACCACAGCCGGCGGGTGACCGCGTCGAAGTGGTGCAGCCGGCCGGTCACGTCGCCGAGGAACACGCTCCGCCCGCGCAGCAGCACCCGGGCATGGGCGAGGCTGCCGGTGGCCGAGGACCACCACAGGCGGTGCTGCCGGATGTCCCAGGACTCCAGCCGGCCGTCGGCGTCGCACACCAGCAGCACGTCGCCGTCCGCGCACAACTGCACCGGAGCGGTGAAGTCCGGCCTGCGGACCTTCTCCCGGCCCGTGGCCGCGTCCAGCCAGCGCACCGCGCCGCCGCCGTCGGCCACGACCACCCCGTCCTCCTCGGTGGCCACGACGCACTGCGGCCACTCCCCGACGTCGGCGCTCCAGCTGCGCCGTCCCGGACGGAACGGCACGGTCAGATCGGCGGCGTTGCCCGCCCCGGCCAGGAAGTCCCGCAGTTCCGCGCGGTAGGCGGTCAGGGTGCGGCCCACGTCCTCCGGCAGCCGCAGCGCGCCCGGCCGGCCGAAGCCGTCGGCGACCTCGTCCAGCCGGGGGCGGTCGGCCGGATCCTCGGCCAGACAGGCGCGGATCAGCCGGCCCGTGGTGTCGTCCGGCAGCCCGGACAGGTCGGGCGCGGCCCCGCTGACCCGGCGCACCAGCATGGCCCGGGCGTCGTTCTCGGCCGTGTACGGCGGGTGGCCGGTGAGGGCGTACAGGACGATGCCGGCGATGCCGAAGACGTCGGTCGCGAGCCCGGTCCTGGCCAGCCCCCGCACCTGCTCGGGGGCGCAGAAGTGCGGGTGGCCGATGACCATGTCGAGGGTGAGCGTGACCCGCTGGCCGCGGATCCGGGTCAGCCCGAAGTCGATGATCCACGGACCGTCGTGGGTCAGCAGGATGTTCCCCGGGTGCAGGTCCCGGTGCAGCAGCCCCTTGCGGTGCGCGGTGCCGAGGGTGTCGAGGAGTTCGGCGGCGAGCGTGTGCACCGTGTCGCGGGGCAGCGGGCCGCCGTGCTCCTCCACGACCCGGTACAGCGACAGGCCGGGGATGAAGCGGGTGGCCAGCGTGGGCCGCCGCCCGGCGCCGAAGTCGAGCGCGAGCAGTTCGGGGATGCGCGCGCCCCTGCAGCGCTCAAGCGCCTTGCTCTCCTGGTGGAAGCGCTGCATGTGCTGGGCGTCGTCGGTGAACTCGTGTTTGAGGAGCTTCACGGCCGCCAGCGTGTCCGGGCCGTGCCGTTCACCCGGCCGCCGGCCGAGGTAGACCGTGCCGAACCCGCCCGTGCCCAGTCTGCCCAGCAGCCGGAAACCGGCGGCCTCCGGCGGATCGCCGTCCGCATCCAGCGGCATCACCATGTCCACGTCCTTTCTCCGGGCCGCTCCGTGGCGCCCGGCTGGGAGGGGGTCACTGAAGGACGACCGCCTCGTTCTCCGTCGCGTGGGAGAAGCCGATGCCGCACAGCACGGTGGACTTGCCCAGCTCGCAGGTGCCGGTGTCGCGCAGCCGCTCCCCGCCCGCGCGCGGGGCGTCGCGTTCGCACCGCACGACGAGGACCGGGCGTCCGGCCTCCTGCCGGCCGCGTACGGTGACCCTGGCCCGCACCTGCCCGGCGTCCGTCTCCTGGGTGACCTCCCGGCCGTGCAGCGGGATCGTCCGGCGGTTCCCGGTCCGCAGGTCGGTGACAACCAGGAACCCGCTCAGCTCGGGGTTGCGCCGCCGGTGGACGTGCCAGACGAGGGCGGAGCCCAGCAGCAGGACGAGCAGCACGAGGGGGTAGAGCCAGCCGGGCGGGCGGCCGGGCACCGTGCCCCGCAGGTCCAGCGCGGTGACGACCGGCTCGCCGGTGGAGAACGTCGACTCGCCGAGGGAGCCGCGGACCGTCGTCGTCCACGCCGAGGAGACCTCGGCGCGCAGACCCACCCGCGCCTGGAAGTCGCGGGAGCCGGGGACGAGGCTGAACCGGGGCTCCTGACGCCAGGTCAGCGTCATCGGCACGGTCTTCTTCTCACCCGGACGCAGGGTGACGGGAGCGGTCGGCCCGGCCGGGGTCGACCGCGGACCGCCGGCGCTCCCGGTGGTCGTCAGCCGGACGGTCAGCGGCACGTGCCGGGCTTTCGACTCCAGCGTCACCCGCAGCGTCCGGGAGCGGACACCGGTACGGTCCCCGGTGCCCACGGTGACGTGTTCGCCACCCGCCCCGCGCACCCCCTCGCCGGCGACCGACACGGTGACCGTGCCGCCCTGGTCGGCGCGGAGCAGGGACACCGCCTTCTGCGCGCGGACCTGGTCCTTGGCGGCGCTGAGCTGCGAGCCGAGGGCCGTGGGGTCGACCGGCAGGATCCTCGGGGCGCCGAAGGCGTTGCCGAGGACGTCGGAGACCCCGGTGCCCTCGGCGAGCGGAAGCCCGTAGCCCATGATCTTGCGGTCCGCGCCCAGCGCGGCGTAGCGCGACTTCAGCCGCTGCCAGGCCGTGCTGCCCGGACGGGCGTAAGGGCTGCCCGGCGCGTTGACGGCGCCGTCGGTGAGCATCAGCACCGCGCCGACCGGGGCCGCGCTGTGGTCGAGCTGGTCGGCGGCGGCGTCCAGCGCGGCGCCGTGGTCGCTCGCCGACTCCTTGGCGGACTGGGGGAGTTCCCTGGTGAACAGGCCGTCCGTGCGGTTCGCCGGGGACATCGGGTGGACGACGCCGGTCGCCCGGCCGAAGGTGACGACGGCGACCTGGTCGGCGGGCGTCAGCGAGTCGAGGAAGTCGGCCAGGCGCCGCTTGACCGTGGTGTAGAGCGGTACGCCGTCGGGGCCCCGGTCCTGCATGGAGCTGGAGACGTCGACGAGGACGACGTAGGCCGCCGGGACGTCGTCGACCTTCAGCGCGCGGTAGATGTCGTCGCGCGGCGCCGGTGGGTCCGCGGCCGCGGCGGGCGCCGCGCCGCTCAGAGCCAGCAGGAAGGTAAGGGTGAGCAGCGCGGCTCGGTGGGCCGTGGCCCGGGTGGTGGGCATGAGGTGGCGTCCCCCTGGGGTCGTGCGTGGTGGGGTCGTGCGTCGTTCAGGTACGGGTGCGGGCGGCGAGGGAGTCGAGCTTGCGCAGCCGGGCGATCTCCCGGTCGCACTGCCGGCTCTGCCGGTCGAGTTCGTCCTTCAGGCGTGCCTGCCTGCCGATCGCGTGATCGCGGTAGTGCGACCAGATCCGGTGGCCCGTACTGCCCCGGATGAGGGCGAGTTCCAGGTGCTCGCGCTCCTCGGCGGCGCGGCCGGTCGCGTCGTACGAGGTCCAGGCCAGCTCGTACGCCTCGAGCAGGGCGAGGACGCGTTCGCCGACGCGTCCGTGGGCGGCCCAGGTCTGCAGGGCCGCGGCGAGCTGGTCGTTCTCCGCGCCCGTTCGTCGTGCCGCGCAGGCCTGCACGGCCAGCTTCTCGCAGTCCTCCGGGATGCCCGAGCAGCGCGCCGCCAGGCGGTAGACCTCGCGCAGGGCGATCACGGGCCGCAGCCGGGGCAGGCGGTCGGCGATGCGCGGGAGCCACCGCTGGTCCTCGGGCGTCTCGCGCCAGTGCGGCGCCTCGGTGGCGAGCCGGTGCACGGCGTCGAGGACGATCCGCGGGCAGGGGTCGGGCCAGTCCGACAGGCGCAGGGTGAGGTCGCGGCCGGCCTGTCCCGGACCGGCACCGGTGGTCCTGTCGACCGACAGGGCCTGGTCGAGCAGGAGGTGGACCACAGTGGTCGCGTGCTGCTGCGCGGGGCGTGGGTGGAGCGCCGCCCGCAGGGCCGAGACATAGGTGTCGACCCGCCCCGAGGGGCCCGCGGCGCCGGGCTGCGGCGCCGCGGCGGCCAGGGTGAGGAAGCCCGACGGAGGCAGGCCGGCCAGGAGGCACAGCACGTCCCAGTGGGCCGCGGTCTCCGGCCGCATCCGGGCGGGCGGCCGGTCCAGAGTGCGCCGGAGCGGCGAGTGGGTCGGGGCGTCGTCCGCCGTGGAGGGGGAGCGGAGTACACAGCCGAGGAGCCCCTGGAAGAAGCCGGGCAGCAGGACTTCGTCGACGGCTCCGCAGACGACCGCGCCCTCCAGCAGACGTGCAGCCGCCTCGGGGTGGCCCACGGCCCACTTCCTGTCGGCCTCGGCCGGTCCGGTGCCGGAACGCAACAGGGCGTACAGCAGCGGGAGTTCCGGGCTGCCTGCGATGTCCGTCCGGCGTTCGGGCCCGGCTTCACCGCACAGCCACCGCAGCCAGGCGCGGACGAGGACGCCCGGGTCGGTCTGTTCGTACAGGGCCCGGACCAGGCCGCCCGCCAGGCCGGGGACCTGACGCAGCATGGACTGCGTGAAGCGCATGGTGCCCTCGGTGAACGGAGCGACGGCGGGCAGCAGCCGCTCGGTCACGGGATCCGGCACGCCCTGCGGGCAGCGGGCCCGGACCTCGTCCATGACGCCGGCCAGGACCTCGTCCAGGGGATCCAGGCTCCGCCCGGTGGAGGTGAGGGCGGCGCGCATGTTCTCGAAGTCGCGGCGGGCCACGTCCGTCCGCCCGTGCAGCAGATCGTCGAAGAGCTGGTCGCGGAAGGCCTGGGAGACGACGGGGCTCGACATCAGGGGCGCCAGGGCCTCCATTCCGGTGTCCGGGTCCGTCAGTGCCTTCCCCGCGAGGACGGCGAGCGCTCCGGTGCTGATCCCGGGCGTGCGCAGGGCCTGGTTGATCCGGTCGGCGCCCACCTCCTGGCCCTCGGAGACGGCCTGGACGACCGCCAGCGAGGGGTCCAGGGCCTCCAGTACCTCCAGCGCCCGCGCGTGCGCCTCGGGCCCCGAGATGTCCAACGGCTCGCGGGCGTCGGCCAGATGCCGGACGACGGCGTCGCCGCCGTGCGCGGTCCAGTTCTCGATGAGCAGATCGTGGTAGCTGCGCGCCTGCGGGGACAGCTCGCCGAGATCGGGCAGTTCGCCGCTCAGGGTCAGGCCGGTCACCCCGGGGGAGCCGTCGGCGTCACCCCAGTACAGCCGCATGGGCACCTCGGAGCCCGAGGACGTCGAGCTGGCCGCGGACAGGGTGCTGCGCATGCCGAAGGGCAGCAGGGCGGCCACGGAGTCCAGGACGCGCAGCAGTTGGAACGGCTCGTGGTGGCGGTCGCCCGTCACCGCCACCGGGCCGTCCAGCAGATGGGCCGCGGCGGCCGCCAGCCACCGGGTGAGCTCCGAGACCCGGGGGGTGATGTTGGCGCTGACATCGGTGACCAGCAGGTCCTCCTCGTGGAAGGCGAGGTGCGCGGGTCCGGCGCCGGCGCCGGACAGGCCCGCGGCCGCGGCCGCGGTGTGGGCGGCCCGGGCCAGCGCGCACCAGCCGATGCCCGCCGCCCCGATCGCCGCGTAGGGGACGGCGAAGTGGTTGATCCGGTGGATCGCACGGTTGCTGCCGTCCACGCCGTCCGTGCCGTCCAGCAGGAAGACCCCGACCGTGCCGGCCCCGTCCGGGCCCCCGGCGCATCCGATGGTGATCCACGGCAACGGGTCGCCGGGCTCCGGAGTACCCGGCGACCAGTGGTGGACGGCGGCGTTGAACTCGGCGCTGCGGCCGGGCGGGTGGGCGGCGAGAACCCCGTATCCGCTGCTGGTGTGGGGCTCCTTGCCCCACAGGGCCCAGTCGGCGATCAGCCCCGGTGCCATGGCGTGTCCTTCCTCATGCGGGTGTTCGGTGCCGGATCAGGACTGCGTCGGGCCGAAGCCCCGCAGGAAGAGGAACGGTTCGAGGACGTTGACGGGCCTGGGCGGCGCCACGAAGCGCACGCTGTCCTCGACGTGGTTGATCAGGTACGGGTTCTCGAAGTCGAACCCCCGCTCGGGGTCGACCCAGAAACCGACGGCGGAGCAGACGAAGTAGCCGACGCGCTCGGGTGCGAAGAACTGCTCGATCTGCTGCCGGATCTCGTGCAGGCTGCCGTGCGGGAACGCGTGGCACAACCCGTCGAACAGCCGCTTGGCGTCCATGACCTCGGGTTGTCCGGTACGGGGGTTGACCCGGACGTTGCCCTGCTCGCAGGCGAAGCGGAAGACCCGGTCGTCGTCGAACTTCGCCAGGCACACGGCGATGCTGTGCGGCAGGAAGTTGCCCTGGCGCTCACGGCGCATGTTGATCTCGGTGGCCACCCCGCCGAGGACGTCGGTGAAGAAGTCCGCGTTCTGCCGGGCGTCCTTGGTCACCGGTCCGTCGTCGCCGTTGACCTGCCACTCGCGGACGGGATCGACCACGTAGACCATGGCCCGCGAGGCGCCGAGGTCCTTGATCAGCCTGCTTCCGTAGGCGGCCCCGGTCTGCGAGCGCAGGTCGAACGCCTCCCCGGGCAGGTCGCGGACGGTGACCTTGAACTCCGTCAGGTCGCGTCCGCGGTCGCCGCCGCGCCGGAAGAGTCTGCGTCCGGCGCGGGAGAAGCGGGTCCCGGTGAGGTCCCCGGCCAGCGTGAAGCGGACCGGGCGCTGCTCGGTCAGCGTCGCGTTGGGGAACTTGCGCTCGCGGTACAGGAGACGCGCCAGGTCGCCCAGGAACTTCTGGGAGACGTGGTCGTCCGGATAGATGGTCCACTTTCCGTACAGCGGGTCCTGAACGGCCCGGGAGAGGGCGGCCAGCAGCGTGGACTTGCCGCTCTGCATACCGCCCCAGAGGGTGATCGTCGACTCGGGCGAGGAGGTCCGGTCCTCCGGCTCCTGCGGGGCCGCGTCCTGCTTCTCGCGCTGCTCCGCGGCCGCCCCCTTCCGGCCGGACTTGGCGGGCTTGGCGGGTTTGTCGGCGCGTGCGGGCGCGGCCGGCTCGTCCAGCTTCTCCAGGAAGACGCTGGGCAGCGCCTCGTCCTCCGGCGCGGACCGGGGCGCGGGCGCGGTGGACGGGCGCGCCCGGTCCTTCCGCGCGCCCGGGTTTCCCGGACGGAGGCGAGGGGGCGCGGTTCCGGTGCCGGCCGCGGAACCGGCGGGCGGGGCGGCGGTCGGCGGTGGGGGCAGGGCCGCCAGGCCCCCGACGAGGGTGGACCGGCCCAGGACGTCCAACGGCCCCTGCTCCCGGTCCTGTTGCCTGCGGTCCGGTTCGGCTTCCCGGGCGCGCTCGGACCGCGCGTCGTCGTCGACCATGGATGTGCTCCCGCTTGACGGGCGGCGGATGTCGTCCGCCGCACGGTGGTGGTCCGGTCCGCGCGTGCGCGCGCACCGGTGTGTGGGTGAGGTCCTCGTCAGCCGGCCACGGCGTGCTGCCAGTCGGCGGCCGTGCCGTCGGCGACGACCAGCCGGATCGGCGCGCCGTCCTGGGGCAGGCACAGCGCGGGTGCGGCGACGGCGGCGGCGATCTGCCGCGGATCGTGCCCCGCGATGAACCGCCCCTCGGTGCCGAACGCGCCCCAGGCGTGGTCGGCCCAGTACGCCAGGTGGGGTTCGCCCACCAGCTCGTCCATCCAGGCCGGTTCGTCCACGACCGCCACGCAGGCGACGCCCTCGTGGCGGCGTGCCGCGTCCAGTTCGGCCTGCCAGTCCAGCCGGTCGGGGCAGATGCGTACGGGGGCGCCGCGCCGCAGGACCTGGGGCGGGCGGGCCCGCGGGTGCGGCGGCCGGGAGCCGACGACGAGCAGCACCCGGTGGCTGTCGGTGCGCCACTGGTGGCGCCACCCGGGCAGTTCCCCGGGCACGTGCTCCAGCCCGGTGGCGAAGTCGTGCCGCAGGGGGCAGGGGCGCCAGGACTCCAGCGCCCGTGCCGCGTCCGGCGCCGCCGACATCCCCACCCGGTGCACGACGGGGTCGTGGTCGCGAGGCCGGTGGAGCGGGTCGTGGTCGCGGTAGCCGATCAGGCCCACCCGGAGCGTGTCCTCGCCGCCGACGGCGTCCTGTACGGCGGTGACGACGGCCGCGGCCTCCTGGAGGCGCTCCTCGACCGCGGTGCCCCCGTCGGCCTGCGGACCGGAGACCTCCACGGCGACCATCAGGTCGACCGGGCAGGGCCGGGAGAGCTGCCGGGGGGTGCTGGAGGCCAGCGCGGTCCAGGGGGAGGTCTCGGGTTCGTGGTGGCCGTCGTAGCCCAGTTCCACCCGGCTTCTTCCACGCAGGGAGTAGGACAGCGTGGTCCGGGAGCCGGGCGGCAGTTCGAGCCGGTCGATGCGCAGCGAGCGCCACCGGGACGCCGGTTCGTCCCGCCCGGCGGAGACGACGGCGGCGACGCTCTCGCCGGTGGTCGCGCCGGGCGGCGGCGCGGTGACCGGCACCCGTACGACGGGTCCCGCGGCGGTGCGGTCGTCCGCGCGGCTGCCCGCGGGGAACAGCGGCCGGCGCACCAGGTCCACCGTCCCCGAGGCGCCGTCGACTTGGGCGGCGGCGAGCCACACCGTGGTGCGCAGCGGCAGTTCGGCCGTCAGGTCCTCCGGTGCCAGGGGCCAGTGCGCGGGCAGCCGCAGGCACAGCAGCGCGCCCGACTGTGCCCGAACCGCCTCCGCCGCCCGCTCCAGCGGCTGCCAGCCGGCGGCCCTGACGGCGAGCACGAGCGGCTCCGTCGCGTCGCGGTGCGTGCTCCTCACGAAGGCGGCCAGGGAGCTCCGCAGGGCGGCGCCCACCCCGGCCGCGGCGTCGTCCGCACCGCCGGCGAGCAGGAACAGGCGGCTCGGCCGCTCCTGCGGGAGCGCCGCGGACACGGGGGCCAGTTCCGTCCAGGACGTCTCGGCCAGCCGGATCAGCTCCGGACCGGTCGCGCCGGGGGCGTAGGCCAGCCGGTGCAGGCGCAGCCGCTCACAGCCGACCTCCAGGACGTCCAGGGCGGGGAAGTCGCCGGAGGCGAGGCGGGTGAGCACCCATCCCAGGCCCGCCCGTGACCGCCTGGCACGTTCCTGGGCGAGCACGTCCTCCCAGGCGGACCGCCAGGCGGGCGGCGGGGCCGCCGCGGGCAGGAGCCGCGCCACCGCGTACCGGTCGGGCGGCGCCGGCCGGTCGCTCCGCTCGCCGTCCTGTTCCGTGTCGCGCGCGGCGGGCCCGCCGGCCAGCAGGTCCGTGACGCGGAGCGCGGCCCGAAGGTCGGCCGGCCGCACCTTCGCACCGTGGTCCGACTGCACTGTTCCTCACCCCCCGATACGGTCGCCGGCGCCCGCGGGGGCGGCCCGCGACCGCTGTTGCACGTGAATCAGGCATGGAACGGCCCTGACACAGAGGTCACTGAGGCAGCCACGACTGATCGCAGAACCCGGAATCCCCCATCCGGTTGCGGATTCACATTATCGCCCGCTGTGCGGATGGGACCCGTATTCGTGAGCTTTTATTTCCGTCGCTTCCGTGCTGGTGGGGGGCTGGAAGGAATCTGAAAGGAACCTGAAAGAAAGGCAGGGGAATGGGGCTTGTCTTTTTCTGTTGTCGACGGTTTTCCGGGTGCGGGAAAGCTGGAATTGATCGAATTCGACCGGGTGTCGATCTCCTCAGTCCGCGGAGGCCGTCCAGCCCTTCGCCTCGACCCGGGCCGAGTCCGTCGGGCGCGCCTCGTCGAACAAAACGGCGCGGCCCGTCTCGACCCGCTGGGCGTCGACGTAGGCGCCGCGGCCCACGTACAGGCGGTCGGTCGTGTACCGCCAGCGCAGGGTCAGCCGTCCGGCCGCCGGGAGACCGGCCGTGAGCCCGTGCCAGACCCGGCCCGAGTAGCCGGTGGCGGTGCCCGTGGGGTGCGGCTCCGGCTCCTCGCCCCGGCGCGTGGTGGTGAACGGCACCGGCTGCCAGGTGGCGCCCCCGTCCGTCGTGCACTCCAGGACGAGCACGTCCGACCCGGGCTCGGTGTCCCACCACAGGGCGCACCGCAGCCGGGCGCCGCCCGCGGAGGTGTCGAGCGCGGGAAGGGCCAGAGACGCCGTCGTGGCGCTCGCCATCCCGGAGAACCACGCCGTGCGGCCCCGCGTCGGCCGGACCGGTACGGCCCGTGCCAGATCGTTGCCGGTGGCGACGCGCGGAGCGGAGCCGGAACGCCAGTTGCGCACCGGGTGCACGGAGTTGCCGAGGACGACCAGGAACGAGTCGGTGGTCGGGTCGAGGACCAGCGACGTGCCCGTGAAGCCGGTGTGCCCCGCGGTGCGCGGAGTGGCCATCGCGCCCATGTACCAGTGCTGGTGGAGCTCGAAGCCCAGGCCGTGCTCGTTGCCGGGAAAGGCGGTGTTGAAGTCGGTGAACATCAGCTCCACCGACTCGGGCCGCAGGATGCGGGTGCGCCCGTACGCGCCGCCGTTGAGCAGCGTACGGCCCAGGACCGCGAGGTCCCACGCGCACGAGAACACACCCGCGTGCCCGGCCACACCGCCGAGGCTGAAGGCGTTCTCGTCGTGCACCTCGCCCCACACCAGACCGCGGTCCAGGCCCGACCAGGGCTTGCGGGCGTCCTCGGTGGCCGCGATCCGCGGCTTCCAGGAGGCGGGCGGGTTGTAGCGCGTGCGGTCGAGACCCAGCGGCCCGGTGATCCGCTCGTGCAGCAGGGTGTCCAGGGCGCGCCCGGTGACCGCCTCCAGAACCAGCTGCATGGAGATCATGTTCAGGTCCGAGTACAGGTACGCGGTGCCGGGCGGGTTGATCGGCGCCTCGTTCCAGACGAGTTCCAGCTTCCGCTCGTACGTCGGCGCGTCGTACAGCGGGATCCAGGCCCGGAATCCCGAGGTGTGGGTGAGGAGTTGGCGGATGGTGACGTCCTGCTTGCCCGCGCGCCCGAACTCCGGGAGGTACAACGCGACCCTGCCCTCCAGCTCCAGCGTGCCCCGCTCGAGTTCCTGCACCGCGAGCATCGAGGTGAACAGCTTGGAGACCGAGGCCAGGTCGAAGACGGTGTCCCGGGTCATCGGGATCCGCCGGTCCGCAGGGAACTCCACGGCAGTGTCGGTCTTCTCGTCGTACGCCGAGTAGCGCACCGCCATGCCGATCGGCTCGTGCAGCGCCACGGTTCCGCCGCGCCCGGCGAGCAGCACGGCACCCGCGTACCAGGGATGTGTGGGGGACGGGCCGAGGAACGCCTCGGCGTCCTCCACGAGTTGGCGCAGCGGGGCGGCGAGCAGGCCGGCCCGCTCGGGGGATCCGTGCCGCAGGGTGGGGCTGCCGTTCGCCTGGGCTGCGGCGGCCGGGCCCGCGGGAAGGGCCGCGAGCGCGAAAGCCCCGCCCAACGCCAGTGCCCCCAAACCCAGTTGGCGGCGGGTCAGCCCGCCCGCTGTTCTGCCTGCCGCGTCGTCGCTCGTCATGAGGCCTCCCGCCCACCGTCTGAAAGTATCTTTCGGGGATGGTCGTGTGCGGTGAAACTTTCGTGTCAGGCGGGGGCTGTGTCAACGGTGCGTGCCCTCCCGGAGCGATCCGACGATACGTCAACTGACTGCGGGTGGGCGGAATCACGGAGATTCTTGACCTCTCACCGCGCCGGACCCAGGATCATCTGTCATGACGCCTGGACACGGCAGTACGGTCGACGGAGTCCTGCGGCGCAGCGCCCGCCGCACCCCGGCACGCGTCGCCGTCGAGTACGGCGAGCGCTCCTGGACGTACGCCGAACTCGACGACGCCGTCTCCCGCGCGGCGAACGTCCTGCTCGGCCAGGGCCTCGCCCCCGGCGACCGGGTCGCCTCCTACGGTCACAACTCCGACGCCTACCTGATCGGCTTCCTCGCCTGCGCCCGCGCGGGCCTGGTGCACGTGCCCGTCAACCAGAGCCTCACCGGCGACGACCTCGCGTACATCGTCGGTCAGTCCGGCAGCGCCCTGGTCCTCACGGACCCGGATCTGGCCGTTCGGCTCCCGGCCACCGCGAGGGCGTTGCCCCTGCGGGACGCCGGGGACTCGCTGCTCGCCCGGCTGCCGTCCACGCCGCCGTACGACGGCCCCGAACCGCGCTCCGAGGACCTCGTGCAGCTGCTGTACACCTCGGGCACCACCGCCCTGCCCAAGGGCGCGATGATGACCCACCGGGCACTGGTCCACGAGTACCTGAGCGCGATCACCGCCCTCGACCTCAGCGCGGGCGACCGCCCCGTCCACGCGCTGCCCCTCTACCACTCCGCGCAGATGCACGTGTTCCTGCTGCCGTACCTCGCCGTGGGCGCGACGAACATCGTCCTCGACGCGCCCGACGGCGACCGGATCCTCGACCTGGTCGAGGCCGGGCGCGCGGACAGCCTGTTCGCCCCGCCCACGGTCTGGATCGGGCTGGCCGACCGCCCCGACTTCGCCACCCGCGACCTCGGCGGACTGCGCAAGGCGTACTACGGCGCGTCGATCATGCCGGTGCCGGTCCTGGAACGCCTCCGGGAACGCCTGCCGGAACTCGCCTTCTACAACTGCTTCGGCCAGAGCGAGATCGGCCCCCTGGCCATGGTGCTCGGACCCGACGAGCACAAGGGCCGCATGGACTCCTGCGGCCGGCCGGTGCTCTTCGTGGACGCCCGCGTCGTCGACGAGGACGGCAAGGACGTCCCCGACGGCACACCCGGCGAAATCGTCTACCGCTCACCGCAGTTGTGCCAGGGCTACTGGGACAGGCCCGAGGAGACCGCGGAGGCGTTCCGCGAGGGCTGGTTCCGCTCCGGCGACCTCGCCGTGCGCGATCCGCACGGCTACCACACGGTCGTCGACCGGGTGAAGGACGTCATCAACTCCGGTGGTGTACTGGTGGCTTCGCGCCAGGTCGAGGACGTTCTGTACGCTCATCCGCAGGTCGCCGAGGCGGCCGTGATCGGCCTTCCCGACGAGCGGTGGATCGAGGCCGTCACCGCGTTCGTCGTCCCCCGCGGCGAGGTCACCGAGGCCGAACTGATCGCCCATGCCCGCGAGAAGCTGGCGTCGTTCAAGACTCCCAAGAAAGTGATCTTCGTGGACGAACTGCCGCGCAACGCCAGCGGGAAGATCCTCAAGAGGGAACTGCGCGACCGGTTCGGTGCGCGGTGACGGTGTACCCGTCGGCGGAGGCCACCCCCGGCACCCCCGCGCTGACCCTGCGCCCCTGGCGCGCGGCGGACGCCGCCGACCTGGTCGCGACGTACCAGGACGAGACACTGCGCCGCTGGGCGGGTCCGGCCGTGGACGACGAGACCGGCGCGGCCCGGTGGATCCGGGAGCGGCAACGGGACTGGGAGACGGGGGACCGCTTCGCGTTCGCCGTCCTGGAGGAACAGGGCCCCGACGGGCACGAGGACCGGGAGGGGCCCGAGGCGCGCGAGCGGTTGGTGGGCCACGCCGTCGTCAAGGGCCTCCGCCCCGGTGCCCCGTCCGCCGAGGTGGGCTACTGGACCGCGGCGCACGCGCGCGGCAGGGGAGTGGCCCCGCGGGCCCTGCTGGCCCTGACCGACTGGACCTTCGCCCTGTTCGCGGACCGGGGACCGACCCGGCTGGAGCTGCTGCACCAGGTGGACAACACGGCCTCCTGCCGGGTCGCGCGGAAATGCGGCTACGAGCAGGCCGGGGTCCTGCCGGCGGCGCCGCCCGACTACCCGCTCGACGGTCACCTGCACATCCGCACACGGCTCCCCGACGGGGCCTGACGCCCCTCCTGAAAAGTCCCCCTCACGTGGCCTGTTGACGCCGGGACTCGATGGCTAGGCTGACCCGCGGACGACGATTGGGGAGGAGCACGGACGTGGCCGAGAGCACTGTCCAGGAGCACCCGCTCGCGGGATGGGACAAGCCGGAACTGGATCTCAGCAGCGCGCAGTGGCAGTCCAGCAGCGGCGGGCTGGGAGATGTCCAGATCGCCTTCGTCGAGGGATTCATCGCGATGCGCAACGGCGGCAGCCCGGAAAGCCCGTCCCTGATCTTCACCCCCGCGGAGTGGGGCGCGTTCATGTCAGGGGCACGGCACGGGGAGTTCGATCTCACCTGACCGGACACGGACAGGGGGAGTTTCCCTCGTGTTCGGGGACAGGGGACCTTGAAAGCCCCGCAGGGGCCGGCGGCCGAGCGGCGCCGGGCCCGCGGGGAGGTCGCCATCCGGAGGAGAGGAACTCATGAGCACCCCACCGGTCGTCGCCGCCGTCGACGGCTCCGACGACAGTCTGCGCGCCCTGGACTGGGCCCTCGACGCCGCCCGGCGGCGCGGGGCGCCCCTGCGGGCGGTACACGTCCGTCAGTACGCGGCCCTGGCCCAGCCCGACGTCCTCGTCGCCGGACCGCCCGGCGACGACGGCGATCCGGTGCTCGACCTGGCACGCGCCCACCTGGGCGAGCGCACCTCCGGGACCGAAGTCGAGTACGCCGGTCTTGACGGGCTTCCGGGCGCGCTGTTGCCCGAACTCGGCTCCACCGCCCAGCTGTTGGTACTCGGCTCACGGGGGCGCGGCGGCTTCGCCAGCCTGCTGCTCGGCTCCAGCAGCCTGGCCGCGGCCCGCGACGCCGCGTGCCCGGTCGTCGTGGTGCCCCGGCCCGGCCGCGAGGTCCACGGCGAGACGGCGGCCGGCCCGGGGCCACGCGTGGTCGTCGGCGTCAACGTCGACAGCCCCGACGACGCCTTGCTCGACTTCGCCTTCACGGAGGCCGCCCTGCGCGGGGCCCGGCTCCAAGTGCTCGCCGCCTACCCGTGGCCGCCCCCGGCCTGGGTGGCCCCGGCGGAAGTCACCAAAACCTCCGAGGGATGCCCCGGCCTTCAGGCCGGGGAGGAATTCGGTCGCCCGCGGAGCGGGTCAGGGAAAGCCGTTTCGCGGACAGGCGAAACGGCGTCGACTGTCGTACCGCGCCGATAGGTTGGCGCTCGTGACGGCGGAGCAGCAGGAGACGGAGGACGCCGGGTGTGCCCGGTACGTTTTCCGGCTGCGTGTGTCCGCCACTGCCGAGAGGCAGCTGACGGGCGAGTGGGGGCGCTGCCGCTGGATCTGGAACGAGTGCGTCGCCCGGTCCAAGAAGGCGTTCGCCGGGGGCGAGATGTGCGGTCCGGCGCGGTTGGACAGGATGCTGACCGAGGCCCGCGCCGGCAACGCCTGGCTGCGCGAGGGCTCCTCGGTTCCGCAGCAGCAGATCATCCGGGACTTCGGCAGGTCCCGCGCGAAGGCGTTGAAGGACGTCAAGGCGGGACTGCCGATGCGCCGGCGCGCGGGGATGCCCGGGCATAAGAAGCTCAAGGACTCCCGGCCGAGCCTGAACTACACGCGGCGCGGTTTCCGGCTCAAGGACGGGCGGCTGCGCCTGGCGGGCGGCATCAGTCTGACGGTGGTGTGGTCGCGGCAGCTTCCGGCCGGCCCGTCGTCGGTGCGCGTGTACCGCGATGGCGTCGGCCATTGGTACGCGAGCTTTGTCCTTCCGGCCGAGGTGCAGCCGCTGCCGCGCACTGGTGCGGTGATCGGTATCGACTGGGGTGTGAAGGAGCTTGCGACCACCACGTCCGATGCCCACGATCTTCCGCATCCGCAGCACGGGAGGAAGGCTGCGGGGAAGCTGGCGCGCTACCAGCGGATGATGTCCCGTAGGAAGCCGAACAGGGGCCAGGCCGCCTCGAACGGCTACCGCAAGGCGCAGCGGCAGGCTGCGAAGCTGCATCGGAAGATCGCCCGGCAGCGGCAGGACACTGGCCGCAAGTGGGCCAAGGCAGTGGTTCGCGACCACGATGCCATCGCGGTGGAGGATTTCCGTCCGAAGTTCCTCGCCAAGTCCTCGATGGCCAGCAAGGCGGCTGACGCGGCGATCGGCGCCACGAAGAAGGCCCTGGTCGAAATGGGCCGCAAGCACGGCCGTGCCGTGCACCTGGTCAACCCCGCGCACACCACGATGGACTGCGCACGGTGCGGTGCGAGAGCCAAGCACGCACTCCTCCTTTCGGAACGTACCTACACGTGCACCGCATGCGGAGCCCTCTCGCCGAGAGACAAGAACTCCGCATCCGTGATGCTCGTCCGGGCTGGTCTGACCCCGGCTGGTGCTGAGGGCGTAAGACCGTCTGGAGCGCTGCTCCAGGGGGCTGCCTGAGCCAGGAATCCCCTGCCTTCAGGCGAGGGAGCAGTCAACACGCTCATGGTCGACCAGGACGCCGTGGAGAGCGAGACCCGGACCCTGACCGAGGGCTTCCTCGCCCCGCACCGCGCCCGCCACCCCGACGTGCTCGCCGAGCCCCATGTGGCGCCCGGCGACGCGGCCGGGCTGCTGGTCGCCGCCTCCCGCGACGCCGGACTGGTCGTGGTCGGCCGCCACCGCCGGCGCCTGCTGGCACCGGCCCGCATGATGGGCTCCGTCACCCAGGCCGTCCTGCTGCACGCGGCGAGCCCGATCGCGGTGATCCCCCCGTCCCCGCCGGAGGAGTGACGGCGGCCGCTCGGGTGACGCGGCAGGGCGGCGTCCTCGGCCGGTGGCGCTGTCGCGTCGAGGGGGGCGCTGGTCACCGGGCAGCACGACGGGTTCCTGTCGCAAGGGGCGCGGTCGTGGTCGGGGGAGACCAGGAGTCGCGGCACACTCCCGCGTTCGGCGGTGTCGCTGTCGTCGTCGCTGTGAGAGGGGGTGACGGCGAGACCGCCTGGTCACGGCGACCGGTTTCCCTGCCGTGAGTACGAGGCCGGACTCGCCGGGCCGGGACGCGCGGCGGTTCGCTCGGGGCCTCGCCCCGACCACCTCCGCCACGACGGCCCGCGTGGCACCCTGTCGACCGGCCGATGGGACCGAACCGAGCGGGGGGATGGGGGACCCGCCCGCGCCGCCGACCCCGCGTTCCTCACCCCCGCAGTGCGGCCTCCTCGCCCCCGCCGTGCGATCCGGCCCGTCGAGCGACGCCGGCATCGACCCGCCCGCGGCCCGCACTCCCGCCATGCACGTACCGCACCGGACCAAGAAGGCGGGCCGCACCGCAGACGCGGTGGGGCCCGCTCACACCGCGGACGCAGCGGGCCCCGCCCACGCCGCTGATCGCCCTCCCGACCAGCCCCGACGGGCAGTGGCGGCGTGCCGCCACCACACGCGGCACCGCGTGCGCGGCACCGGGTGATTCCACCCCCGGCCGGTGGCCGCCCTCACGCCACGTGGCAGGCCGGGGCACGTACCATGGCGGCATGTCGTTCCTCCGCCGCCGCAACGCCACGCCCGCCGGGCCCGACTTCGACGTCCTGGCCATGGACCCGGGCGACTGGCCCGGCAACCTGGGCGCCGGTCTGCTGCCCGCGCCCGACGGCACCTGCCAGGGCGTGTTCCTGCGTTACGACCTGTTCGGCGGCCGCGGCACCGCGATGATCATCGGCAATCTGCCCGAGGGCTCGGTCGCCCGCGAGGTCGCCGAGGGCGAGGTGCCCTTCGAGGTGGCGCAGCTGCTGCTGGCCCTGGAGAACGACGAGGAGGTCACCGTCGTCGGAAGCGAGGACATGCCCGTGCTCCAGGGCGACAACCTCCTGATCGTGCGCCGGCTGAAGCTCTCCGAGAGCCGTATCTCCTGCGTGCAGTTCGACCGCAGCGACGGCGTCCTGGTCACCATCGCCGCCTGGGACCGGCCGATCACCGACGACCTGTACGCCCTGCTCAAGCCGCTGCCCGCGGAGCTGTTCCAGCAGGGCTGACCCGGCGCCACGCGCAAGGGCCGGCCCCCACGGGACCGGCCCCTCACGTTCTCGTACGACGGACGACCTCGGCCCGCTACCGGGACGACGGCTCCACCCGTACGTCCGCGGCCCGCACGAACGCCACCCGGTGGCCGAACTGGATCTGGTAGTACATGTCCTTGCCGACCACCACCCGGTGCGACGCCGTGGTGAAGGTGGCCGAGTAGTAGTACTCACCCGGCTGCAGGCCGCCCACCACGTACTTCTGGCCCGCGAGCAGCTTGTACGGCAGCGGCGACACCGCTTGGACGGGCACGCCCGCCGGATAGGCCTCCGTCTCCGGGTAGGCCCTGCCGTACACCGGCACGCTGTCCAGCCCGGCCTTCGGCGTCACCACCGTTCCGGCCGCGTCCACCGCCGCCGGCTGCTTCGCCGGGTTCTGGAACCAGGCCTTGTGGCCCAGGTACCAGATCGCCGTCCAGTCGCCCTGCCGGCCGGCGACCGCGTACTGCTGCCCGGTCTCCACCCGCGAGGCCACGTCGTTCACGTCGATCGTCGACGGGCTGCCGTCCGGCCTGAGGCCGAGGTCCTTGATCAGCGGCGAGGTGGTGTCGGGCTGCGAGTAGAGCCGCACCTCGCTGGAGCCGTGCGCGGCGCAGGGCCGGCCGCTGGTGACGCAGCCCGTGTACTCGGGCTGGTTCGTCGCGTAGTCGGGGCGGATCGTCACCAGGCCGCCGTTCTTGCCCGCGGACGGCTCGAACGGGCGGCCCAGCAGCTTGAAGTAGTGCTGCCAGTCCCAGTACGGGCCCGGGTCGGTGTGCATGCCCGGGATGCTCGCGGAGGTCGGCCCGGGCACGGTGTCATGGCCGAGGATGTGCTGCCGGTCCAGCGGGATGTCGTACTTGCGCGCGAGGTACTTCACCAGGCGCGCCGAGGACCGGTACATCGCCTCCGTGTACCAGGCGTCCGGCGAGGCGAGGAAACCTTCGTGCTCCAGGCCGATCGACTTGGCGTTGATGTACCAGTTGCCCGCGTGCCAGGCCACGTCCTTGGCCTTCACATGCTGGGCGATGTGCCCGTCGGTGGAGCGCAGCGTGTAGTTCCAGGACACATAGGTGGGGTCCTGGATCAGATTGAGGACGCCGTCCCAGCGGCCCTCCGTGTCGTGGATGACGATGTACCGGATGGACTGCGTCTTCGGCCGGTCGCCCAGGTCGTGGTTGCCGTAGTCGTCACCGCCGAACTCCTCGTACGGTGCCGGGATCCACTCGCAGGACACCGAGGCCGGGCACTCCGTACCCTCCGCCGAACGGTGCGGCAGGGCCGTCAGCGTCAACTGGTCGGTGCGCGGGGCGACGCCGGGCCGCGCGGCCAGGACGACCAACTGGCCGGAATCGGTGGTGCGCCGCTCACCGGAGCGGATCACGTTGTACACGTCGTCGGCGTAGGCCGCCGCCGTGGCGCTGTCGTCCGCGCCGGAGAACCGGGCCACCGCGCCGTACCAGGCGGCCGGATCCGCGCTCAGCGGTTCGCCGAGCTTCTTCTGGGCGGCCGCCAGCAGGGCCGCGCCACCCGCGATGTTCGCCGACTCGTCCGCACGCAGCCGCGCGGCGGGGATCCCGGTCAGCCCGGCCGCCTTGGGCAGCGTCTTCAGCCGGGCGGGCACGGCTGATTCCGCCGGCGTCTTCGTCTCGGGGTGCAGGGCCGGCCGCGCGTCGTCCCCGCGCGCGTCCTCCGTGCCCTCACTGTGGTGCGGGGCTTCGGCGAGCGCGGTGCGTGCGTCGGTCAGGTGCATCGGGCCGTAGCCGCCGGTCACGCTCGGGGCGCCGCTGTGCCCGTCCCAGCGCGACTGCAGATAGGACACGCCCAGCAGGACGCTGAGCGGCACGTGGTATTCGGCGGACGCGGAGGCGAACGCCCGCTGCAACCTTCCGGTGTCGTCCGTGGCGGCGCCTGCGGACGGGGTGCCGCCCAGCAGCGGCAGCAGCAGCGCCGCCGAGGCGACGACCCCCGCCGCGCTGCGCGCGCTTCTGCGTCCCGGCACGGGTCTGGGGTCGATGGCGGATCCTCGCAATGCAGCCTCCTGGGGCGCTCGGGCGTAGCGGGGCGTGCGGGGCCGGCGTGGATCAGTGGTACCGGCTGTCCGACGATCCGTCAATCATGTGCACAGGAAGGCGATTCCCCATGTCAAACGGCATCTCGGCGAGTTTCTGCACGGCACCCCCGAGGCCTGCGCGGCGTCAGTGGCTTACACCAATGGCCCCTACGGCCACTGCTCCGAAAGAGCTGAACGAGAGCCGGGCCGGGGACGGGGCGAAGGGGGCGAGCGGCGGAGCTGTCAGGGCATGACAAAGGACCGCGGGCACCCGGTCGATGGGTGCCCGCGGACCGTTGTCCCCGTCAGCGAGTGCCGACGGCTGCGCGTACGGCCCGGCGGGCCAGTTGGCAGTCGTCGTGGAGCCGCCGCAGCAGCAGCCGCTGTTCCTCGCCGGACGGCGCAGCACCCGGGTGGGCCGTGCCCGGTGCCGCCGGGGCCGTATCGTGCATGGAGCGCTGCACGGCCGTCTCGTAGGTGCGGATCTCCCGGGTGAGCACGAGCATCAGGTTCACCAGGAACGCGTCCCGCGTGGCCGGGCCGGCCGACTGGGCGAGCTGGCTGATCTGCCGCCGCGCCGCCGGAGCGTCGCCGAGCACCGACCACAGCGTCGCCAGGTCGTAGCCCGGCAGGTACCAGCCCGCGTGCTCCCAGTCCACCAGCACGGGGCCGGCCGGGGAGAGCAGGACGTTCGCGAGCAACGCGTCGCCGTGGCAGAACTGGCCCATGCCCTGCCGGCCCGCGGCGTGCGCGATGCCGTGCAGCAGCTTCTGCAGGTCACCCAGGTCGCGGTCGGTGAGCAGACCCAGCTCGTGGTACCGGGAGATACGGGCGGCGTAGTCCAGCGGGGCGTCGAACGTGCCCGCCGGCGGCCGCCATGCGTTCAGCCGGCAGATCGCGCCCAGGGCAGCCCCGATGTCCGCCCGGGGCGGGGCCTCCACCGGGTGCCGTTGCAGGGCGGCCACCCGTCCCGGCGTCCGTTCGATCACCAGCGTGCAGTTGTCCGGGTCCGCCGCGATCAGCCGGGGCACCCGGACCGGCGGCCGGTGCCGGACGAACGAGCGGTATGCGGCTATTTCGTGCCGGTAGCGCTCCGCCCACGCGGGGGAGTGGTCGAGTAAGCACTTGGCGACAGCGGTGCTGCGCCCGATGGTGCCGACCAGGAGCACGGACCGCCCGCTGCGGCGCAGCACCTGCACCGGAGCGAACTCCGGGCAGATCCGGTGCACCGAGGCGATCGCCGTGCGCAGTTGCGCGCCCTGCGGGCCGGACAAGTCGAGTCTCCCGCTCAGCGTTTGCGTGCCGGGCCCCATGGCGTGCCGCGCCCGGCCGGCACCGAGCGGGGGGGCCGCCGGACGCAGGGGGTCGAGGTGGGGGCCGCCGGTGCCCTGACGGGTGCGCAGCGACCGGGGCGGGGCGGACACGGAGGACGATGCTGCATACATGGGGCGGGACCGATCCCTTCGTGTGCCTGATACTTCAGCGCGCTCCCGGCCCGGACGCCCGGGTGCACCCTGGGGAATGTCCCTCGGCGACCGGGTCGGGGTGGCGCGTTCCTACCTGACACCCGGTGCGCACTGGCACACCATGTGGCGCACCCTGGCGAACCCTGGCGAATAGTCGCCCGGCAAGTCGCGGCGGGTCTACTGTCAACTCAGCCGAGTACCTGGGGGCTTGACGTGACAGGACAACCCAACACCCGTCTCGCGGACCTGTTCGGCCTGGCCGGCTGGTCCAAAGGGGAACTCGCGAGGCTGGTCAACCGGCAGGCGGCGGCCATGGGCCACCCCCAGCTGGCGACCGACACCTCTCGGGTGCGGCGCTGGATCGACATGGGAGAGATCCCGCGCGATCCCGTACCGCGGGTGCTGGCGGCCCTGTTCACCGAGCGTCTCGGCCGTGTCGTGACCATCGAGGACCTCGGTCTGGTACGGCACGGGCGTACAGGGAAACGGCAGGGCGACGGGAGTGCGGAACATCCCGACGGAGTGCCGTGGGCGCCCGAGCGGACCGCCGCGGTCCTCACCGAATTCACGGGAATGGACCTCATGCTCAACCGACGCGGCTTGGTGGGCGCGGGCGCCGCGCTCGCCGCGGGCTCCGCACTCAGCAGCGCCATGCACGACTGGCTGCAATCCGATCCGACACTCAAGACCGAAACCCCCGCCCTCGACCATCCCCTGCACGCCGACCCCGCTGGGTTCGACCGCTACGACGCCGCCCCCATCGGGTCGCAGGAGATCGAGGAACTCGAACGCTCGGTGGAGGTGTTCCGAGCCTGGGACGCCGCCCGCGGCGGCGGGCTGCAACGCAAGGCGGTGGTCGGCCAGCTCAACGAGGTGGGCGGCATGCTCGCCTACCGCCACCCACCCCATCTCCAGCGGCGCCTGTGGGGCGTCGCCGCCAACCTCTCGGTGCTCGCCGGCTGGATGTCCCACGACGTCGGCCTGGAACCCACCGCCCAGAAGTACTTCGTCATCGCCGCCCACGCCGCCAGGGAGGGCGGCGACCGGCCGCGCGCCGGGGAGGCGCTGTCCCGCGCGGCGCGCCAGATGGTGCACCTGGGCCGGCCCGACGACGCGCTGGACCTGATGAAGCTCGCCCACTCCGGCGCGGGCGACCGCCTCCAGCCGCGCACCAAGGCGATGTTCCACACCATCGAGGCCTGGGCGCAGGCCTCGATGGGCAAGGGCCAGGCGATGCGCCGCACCCTCGGACAGGCGGAGGACCTCTTCGTCTCGGACACCGGCAACGCGGAGCCGCTCGACTGGATGCAGACCTTCAAGGACGAGGATCTGTACGGCATGACGGCGCTCGCGTACCGCACGCTGGCGGAGCACGACCCGAACGCGGCCGCGCACGCCCAGCACTACGCGGAGAAGGCCTTGGCCCTGCGCGTCGACGGACGCGAGCGGTCGAAGATCTTCGACCATCTGTCCATGGCCTCCGCCTGCTTCATCGCGGACGACCCCGAGCAGGCGGACCGGTACGCACGGCTGGCTCTGATGGCGATGGGATCGAACTCCTCCCGCCGCACCTGGGACCGGCTGCGCGAGATGTACCGGCTCACCGCCGAGTACGCCACCTATCCGAAGGTCGGCGAGTTGCGGGAGGAGATCCGGTTGGCCCTGCCCAAGCCGAAGGGCAGGAACACCGGCAGCGCACCGGCGTAGGGTCCCGGTTCCGTACGCGGGTTACGACGTCACTCGGGCGACCAGCACGCAGGCGTCGTCCTCGCGCCCGGTTCCGCCGAACTCCTCCACGACCGTCCGTACGCACTCCTGCGCGCGGCGCGCCGCGGCGAACCGCGGGGCCAGGTCGAGCAGACGGTGTGCGGTGGCCGTGCTTCCCTCGGTCTCGGCTGCGCTGGAGCGCGCAGACTCCCGTCGCGGCACCAGTCCGTCGGTGTGCAGCAGGAGCAGGTCGCCCGTCTCCAGGGTCTCCTCGGCCTGCCCGTAGGAGGCTCCCGGAGCGGCGCCGAGCAGGACGCCGTCCGGGGCGTCCAGGATCCGCCCCGTCCCGCCGCGGAACAGCAGCGGGGCGGGGTGTCCTGCTCGCGCCCAGGTCAGGGTGCGGGTGGCGGGCCGGTAACGGCAGCAGACGGCGCTGCCCAGAGCCGGCTGCACGGTGGCGTCCAGCAGCTGGTCGAGCCAGGTCATCAGCTGGCCCGGCCGGGCCCCCGCCATCGCCATGCCGCGCAGGGCACCCAGCAGCAGCGCCGTGCCCGAGGCCACCCCCGGCCCGCGGCCGGTGAGTCCGCCGACGCTGAGCAGGGTGTCGCCGTCGGACAGCTCCAGCGCGTCGTACCAGTCGGCCCCGATCGGCGTGCCGGTCGGGGACGGCAGGTGGTGGGCGGCCAGGTCGAGCCTCGGGCGGCCTCGGCGCGGGAGCCGCAGGGAGCCGCGCCACGGGGGGAGCGCGGCTTCCTGCGGCTCGACCGCGAGCCGGTGCTCTGTCTGCGTGCGACGCCGGTGGCGGTGCAGCGAGTCACGGGTCTCGCGCACCGCCGACTGACTGAGCCGCAGTTCGCTGACGTCCCGCAGCACCGCCCACATCGAGGTGGTGCCGCCGTCGGCGTCGAGCACGGGCTCGCCCATCATGTGCACCGCGCGGACGGCTCCGTCGGGCCGCACGATGCGGAACTCCCCGTCGATCGGCCTGGCGTCGACCAGGCAGTCGGTGACCATGGCGGTCAGCCGGGGCCGGTCCTCCTCCAGCACCACGGAGGGCAGCTCGTCGAGGGTGAGCGGGGGAACGGCGGGGTCGCGGCCGAGGATCAGGAACAGCTCGCCCGACCAGGCGGCCTCGTCCGTCAGCAGGTTCCACTCGGCGCTGCCGACCCGGCTGAGCAGCGGACCGCGCGACGGGACGGCCGGTGTGCCGGGTTCGGCCGCCGGTGCCGCGGGCACCGGTGGCGGGCCGTCCCGTAACTGCGCCAGGTGTTCGTCCAGATCGTTGAGTTGGCGCAGCGCCAGATCGCACAGCGCACGCTCCCACCGGCCCCGCGGATCCGAGGCGTCGCCCTCCGCGTCCCGCCGTACGGCGTCCACCTCGCCCCTGAGCCGGCGCGCCTGTGAGATCAGCGCGTCGACCGACCCGCCCCTTGGTGGCTGGGCGGGGGAGCGGTCCGCGGACACGTGGGGCGGCATGGCGCACTCCGATACGGGGACGGTACGGCCGAGGCGGTGGGAGGGACCGCTATGACTGTTGCACAGCCGACGGCGCCCCGTAAGGCATTTGGCAAGACGCGATGCGAGGGTGCACCTGGCATATGCCACAGTCTTCCCGTGGCGGCTGACCGGCACTTTCGGCGTAGCCGCCCCGGTGGCCAAGACGTAGACGGCGTACGTGATTTGGCGGTCGTCCGGAGGTGGTACCCGGACGTTCAAGCGTGTGTTCTACGGTCGTGTGTTCCCTCCCGGTCGACCGCCCGAGGTCGATCGTCGAAGGAGTGACACAGGTCACATGGATTGGTGGGGGGTCATGCGTAATGCGAACGGCCCCTTCGGGCTCCTAAGGACAACGGCACAACCGGCCGACCTGACGACCCGCAGGGGAGACCGATCATGGACACCACTCTCGAGCAGCCCGCCCGCGCCCGCCTGATCACCGCGGACGGGCGGGAACTCCCCGTGCCCGCCACCCTGCGCTACGTCTCCACCGACCCGCTGGCCGTGCACGTGGACTTCCCGCCCGAGGCCTCTCTCGACGGCGCGGCGGTCTCGTGGACCTTCGCCCGTGTCCTGCTGGAGGAAGGACTCGAAGGGCAGGCCGGGGCCGGGGACGTGCACCTGTGGCCGTGCGGAGGGGCCCGTACGGTGCTGGAACTGCACTCGCCCTCCGGCCTGGCCCTGCTCCAGTTCGAGACCCCGGCGCTGCGCCGCTTCCTGCTGCGCAGCTACGCGGTGGTCGCGGCCGGCCAGGAGGACCTCGCCACGGCCGTCGACCGCGGTCTGAGCACCCTCTTCGGCACGGTCTGACCCGGCGGCCCCGCCGCGCCGGGCGCCGCCGGGCCTCCCCGGAGGGGCCCCGGTGCCCGGCACGGCCGTGCCCGCGTCCGGCGTCAGTAGCGCAGCACTCCGGCGATCCCCTGCGCGTCGCCCAGGGTGCCGTCGGGGACGAAGCGCACGTCGGCGCCCGTCTCCAGGCACTGCTCGACGATCTCGTCCACGATGTCCTCGCGGGCGCCCGGCTCCTCGCTCTCCGCCGGAACCAGATGGCCGCCGGCGGAGTCGCGCACCGTCACGCGGTAGTTCTCCTCGACGGCCAGCAGCCGGATCCGGCCCTCCCGCGCGGTCTGCCAGACCTCGTCGACACCGGCCGCGTACTCCTTGCGCCCACGGGCCCCCTCCAGTTCCCGGGCCACCGCCTCGGTGTCGCCCCGCGTCTCCTCGCCGTGCACGGGCCCGATGGCCCGCCAGACGGCCTCGGGGGTGGCGTGCGCCAGGCCGCCGTGCTGGACGGGCACCGCGCACTTGGCGACGCTGCCGACCTCCTCCAGGGCGGACAGCGCGGCCGGCTCGCCCGTGATGTACAGCCGGCGCGGATGCTCCCGCAGGACCGCGCTCATCGCGCTGTCCGCCTCCCGCAGGAACTGGCGGGTGCTCTGGTCCCGGAACGTGCTCGGCGCGTCGCCGATCTGCATCCGGCGTTCGGCGTCGAAGTTCTCGACGAGTTTCCTGGTCAGCGGGAAGCCGCCGGTGTGGTCCTCCGTGACGCGGTCGACGCCGCCGGTCCACAGCGTCACGCGGTCCGCGGAGACGGACAGTATCCAGAACGGGCGCTCGGCGGTCCGCGCGGAGACCAGGTTGCGGGTCAGGAAGGTGTCCGAGAGGACCACGCGCTCCGGGACGGTACGGGACAGTGACCACACCTGGTGCTCGCCCGGGGCCGCGAAGATCGCCAGTCCGTCCTCGGCATACGTCAGGTCCACCTCGGCGAGGGCCTGGTCGAGCTGCCGGACGACGTCGTTGCGCTGCTCCCGGGTGACCTGAGGGTTGGTCTCCAGCTGCCGCTTGGCCTCGGCCACGACGTTGCGCAGCCGGACCGGATCCTGCGCGTTGTCGGGCTCGCGGCGGTGTGTCGGCGTCAGCACCGACACCGCCGGGTAGGGGCGCGGACGCCGCAGCTCGGTGAGGATCGAGGGACTCAGCTCGTGCTCCATGACAGCACGATAGGTCCGATTCGCACTTCAGGCATTCGGGGCAACTCGGCTCGCGCGCGGGGTCTTTCGATGGTAGGGCGCCGGAGGCGCCGCAGGGCCCGCGGCGTGCCCCGCCCGAGGCCGTCCGGCATGTGGGCCGCCCGGGCCGGCGCCGCCCCGTTCGCGCGCATTGGAGAAGTCTTTGCCCTTGGCCGGTTCCCGGTGCTCCGCCCCTGGTGCGAGGCCCCTTCCGTGATGTTCCGGGAGCAAAGTGCGGCCGGAGTGAGCGGGTCATGGTGGCAACCGGGTGACGGCCGCGTTGACCGCCACCGCCCCGGTGGCACACGCTCGTCATATAGATGCTCGATGCAACTGGTTCGCCCGGGCGTCGGGCGCTCACCCGGCTCGGTGCCGGTGAGCGATCCCTTCCGGCGGGCCGGAGGGCAGGAGGTAGCGGATGTGCGGCATCACCGGCTGGGTCTCCTACGACCGCGATCTGCGCGCCGAGGCCGCGACCCTGCGAGCCATGACCGAGACGATGGCCTGCCGCGGCCCCGACGACCGCGGCACCTGGACCGAGGGACCGGCGGCTCTCGGGCACCGCAGGCTCGCGATCATCGACCTGCCCGGCGGCCGGCAGCCCATGACCGCCGGCACCCCCGACGGCACGGTGGCGCTCGTCTACTCCGGCGAGGCCTACAACTTCACCGAGCTGCGCGCCGAACTGGCCGCGCGCGGCCACCGCTTCACCACCGACTCCGACACCGAGGTCGTCCTGCGCGGCTACCTGGAGTGGGGCGACGCCGTGGCCGAGCACCTCAACGGCATGTACGCCTTCGCGATCTGGGACGGCCGCCACGACGAACTCGTCATGATCCGCGACCGGATGGGCATCAAGCCCTTCTACTACCACCCCACCCCCGACGGCGTCCTCTTCGGCTCCGAGCCCAAGGCCATCCTCGCCAACCCCATGGTCCGACCCCGGGTCACCCTGGACGGCCTGCGCGAGCTGTTCACTTTCGTCAAGACCCCGGGCCACGCCGTCTGGGACGGCATGCGCGAGGTCGAGCCCGGAACCGTCGTCACCGTCGGCCGCACCGGCCTGCGCACCCGCGTCTACTGGCGGCTGCGGACCCTGCCCCACCCCGACGACCGCGACACCACCGTCGCCACGGTGCGCACCCTGCTGGACGACATCGTGCGCCGCCAGCTCGTGGCCGACGTACCCCGCTGCACCCTGCTCTCCGGCGGCCTGGACTCCTCCGCCATGACCGCGCTGGCCGCCCGCCGCCTGGCCGAGCAGGGCGAGAAGGTGCGCAGCTTCGCCGTCGACTTCGTCGGACAGAGCGACCACTTCGTCGCGGACGACCTGCGCGCCACCCCCGACACGCCGTTCGTGCACGACGTGGCGCGCGCCGCCGACACCGACCACCAGGACATCGTGCTCGACGCGCACACCCTCGCCGACCCGGAGATCCGCCGGAAGGTGGTCCACGCCCGAGACCTGCCGATGGGCTTCGGCGACATGGACGCCTCCCTGTACCTGCTGTTCCGCAGCATCCGGGACCACTCCACCGTCGCCCTGTCCGGCGAGTCCGCCGACGAGGTCTTCGGCGGCTACCAGCACTTCTTCGACGAGGAGGCGCGCCGCGCCGACACCTTCCCCTGGCTGGTGCGCTTCCAGCGCGACTTCGGCGACGACGCCGGTGTCCTGCGCCCCGACCTCGCCCGGGCCCTCGACCTGCGCGCCTACGTCGCCGACGGCTACCGCGCCGCCATCGCCGCCGTCAGCCGCCTCGACGGCGAGAGCGACTTCGAGTTCCGGATGCGGCAGATCTGCCACCTCCACCTGACCCGCTTCGTCCGGGCCCTGCTCGACCGCAAGGACCGGATGAGCATGGCGGTCGGCCTGGAGGTCCGCGTCCCCTACTGCGACCACCGCCTGGTCGAGTACGTCTACAACGCGCCCTGGGCCCTGAAGTCCTTCGACGGCCGGGAGAAGAGCCTGCTGCGGGAGGCGACCGCGGACCTGCTGCCCAAGTCCGTCTACGACAGGGTCAAGAGCCCCTACCCGTCCACCCAGGACCCCAAGTACGCCCTCGCCCTCCAGGACCACGCCAAGGACCTGCTCGGCCGGCCGGGGCACCCGGTCTTCGACCTCGTGGATCAGGAACGGCTGCGCCGCCTCGCGCACAGCGACACCCCCCTCGGCGGCAACCAGGCGGCGCGACGCGGCCTGGAGCGGACCCTCGACCTGGCCGTCTGGCTGGACCTGTACCGGCCCCGGATCGTCACCGGCTGAGCCCGGTCAGCCGCTCGCGTCCGGCTCCCGGTCCGCGCCGCACGAGCTGCCGTCGGCCGGCAGGGAGCCGTACAGCAGGAACTCGTTCACCTTCTTGTGCACGCACCGGGAGGACAGGTACCCGGTGTGCCCGTCGGCCCGGTTGTCGAGCACCACGGCGGACGGGCCGAGCCGCCGCGCCGTCTCCAGCGTCCAGCGGTACGGGGTCGCCGGGTCGCCGCGGGTACCGACCAGCAGCATCCTCGCCGTGTCGACGTTCTTCACCTTCTCGCGGATGAAGCCGGTGCCCTTGGGACGGCCGTAGCACATCAGGAGCTCGTTCAGCCGGGCGCGGCCGAAGACCGGCGAGGCCTGCTCGTACTCGGCGCTCAGCCGGCCGAGGTCCCTGGTGAGCTGCGCGGCACCGGGCCGGTCGGGATCGTCGGCGCAGTTGACCGCCATGGTCGCGGCGGGCTGGTTGTCCGGCGGTATCCCGGCGGGGCCGACCAGACCACCGTCCGCCGGACGCGGCGCGCTCCGCCGTCCCGGCAGGGTGCCGCCCCCCAGGGTGAAGGCCTCGATGCCGTGCGTGTCGCCGTCCTCCACCAGGGAGGCCATCGCCCGTTCCAGGGTGGGCCACAACCGCCTGCTGTAGAGCGCCTGCCCGACCGCCCGGGCGAGGTCCTGGCCCGACAGCCGGCCGCCGAACCCGTTCGGCACCGGGTTCGCGTCGAGCGAGCGGACGAGCTGGACCATCTGGTCACCGGCCGCGCGGCGGTCGTCGCCCAGCGGGCAGGCGAGGTCCTGTACGCACCAGTCGAGGAAGTCGTCGAGCGCCGTCTGCTGCGCCTCGGCGGCGACCAGCCCCTGCTCCGCCAGTGGCTCGGTCAGGGTGTCGACCCCGTCGAGGGCCATCCTGCCGACCTTGCCGGGGAACAGCGCCGCGTACACCGCGCCGAGCCGGGTCCCGTAGGAGAAGCCCAGGTAGTCGAGCCGGTCGTCGCCGAGCGCCTGACGGATCACGTCCAGGTCCCGGGCCGCGTCGACGGTGCCCATGTGCGCCTGGACCGGGCCCGAGCGCCGGGCACACTCGGCGGCCATCCGCTGCCACGCCGTGATTTTCTCGCGGGCGGCCTTCGGGTCGCCGAGGTTCGCGTTCCCGCCGGTCGTCCGTGCGGCCCGGTCGTCCGTGCCCAGGCCGCAGCCGACCGGAGAGGACCTGCCGACGCCCCGCGGGTCGAACGCGACCACGTCGTAACCGTTGGTCAGGTCCATGAACCGTCTGCCGTCGGTGGTCAGTCCGGGCACGCCCGCGACGCCGGGGCCGCCGAAGTCGAGCAGCACCGAGCCCCGGGAGGGGCCGGTGGCCCGGTAGCGGGCCAGGGCGAGGTCGAGGGTGCCGGCGCCGGGGTGCGCGTAGTCGAGGGGCACGGTGACCTTGCCGCACTGCAGGTCCGGCGGGGCGCCCGCCTCGCACGCCGACCACGTCACCTTCTGGCGGTAGAACCGGCTCAGGCCACCCGGCGTGTCGCTGCCGGCCCCCGCGGGCAGTCCCGCGCCGAGGACGACGAGCGTGACGGCCCCGACGCACGCGCCGCGCCGGGCCGTGCGCCGCGTCGACAGTTTGGCCGGCATGGACGCCTCCAGCAACGCTCCGCCGCGGGCCGGGAACAGGCCTTCGCCCACCCTAGGCGGCCCCTCCGAACGCCGCCTCCCGGCGGCCGGCCGCACGGTCGCCGCACCGGGACCCGCCGCCCGGCGCCGGCGGCTTCGTGCATCGTTCGATAACAGGCCCCCCGATGGGGTGAAAGGACGACAGGCCATAACCCCGAATCCTTCACCAGCGTTTTACGGGGTGCGGGTGAGCGCCCGCGACCATGTCTGGAAGGCAGGGAACCTATGAAACGGGTCACCCGGAACAGTGTGATCGCCGTGGCCGCCGCCTCCGGCGCGATGGCGATGGCCATGCCGGTGTCCGCCTTCGCGGCGGACGGGGCCGCGGCGGAGGGTGTCGCGGCCGGCTCACCCGGTGTGCTCTCCGGCAACACCATCCAGCTGCCGGTGGACGTTCCGGTGAACGTGTGCGGGAACACCGTGGACGTGGTGGGGCTTCTCAACCCCGCGGCGGGCAACCGGTGCGCCAACGCGTCCGACGGGAGGGACCGGACGCCGGCAGCCGACGGTGCGGCGGCACAGGCGAGCACAGAGGATTCCCCGGGTGTGGTCTCCGGCAACACCATCCAGCTGCCCGTGCACGTTCCGGTGAACGTCACCGGCAACAGCGTGAACGTGGGGGGCATCGGCAACGCGGCCTCCGGCAACACGTCGACGAACACCCCGGGGCACCACGTCGCCCCGACGCCCGCGCCGCCCGTGCGGTCCGAACCGCAGCGGCAGCCGAGGCCCGTGACCGACATCGAGCCCGCGGCCGTGCCGCAGGCGCAGGCGACGCTCGCCCACACCGGCGCGGATCAGACCGTGCCGGTGGTGGCCGCGGGGGCGGCCCTGGTGCTCGGCGGAGCCGTCCTGTACCGGCGTTGCCGGCCCGGCGCGTACCGCTGAAGCGGCCCGCGACCGCGGCGCAGGCTCACCGGACCTGGCCGGTGGGCCTCCGCCCGGTGCGGCCCCCGGGGCGCGGGTCCCGCACCGAAAACCTGTTGCCGTGGACGTCCGCGGTCTGTTCCAGTCGGGGTATGGATCACGCTGCGGTACTCGCCCTGTACGACCGGGACCTGCGCGAGGGCGCTCGCCCCGACGGCCCCGGCATGCGCGTGGAGCGCGCCGGGAAGGTGGTGCGCCAGGTCGGCTCGGAGCAGGACTGGAACGGCGTGCTGTGGTCGGACCTCGACGAGGCCTGCGTGGACGCCGCGATCGCCGAGCAGACGGCCCGCTACGGCGAGTCCGGCCTCGCCTTCGAGTGGAAGGTGTACGGGCACGACCGCCCCGCGGACCTCGGGCGGCGTCTGCTGGGCGCCGGCTTCGCCCCCGAGCCGCGGGAGACGCTGATGGTCGGCGAGATCACCGATCTGCACCTCGACGGCGAGCCGCCCGAGGGCGTTCGCCTGCGCACGGTCACCGACGAGGCGGGTGTCGACCTGCTGGTCGGCGTGCACGAGCAGGCGTTCGGTACGGACGGCTCCCGTCTGCGCCACCGCCTCCTCGACCGGCTCGCCGCCGAGCCGGACACGCTCGTCGCCGTCGTCGCCCTCGCCGGTGACGTGCCGGTGAGCGCGGCGCGCATGGAGCTGGTGCCCGGGACACCGTTCGCGGGCCTGTGGGGCGGTGGTACCGCAGAGGGCTGGCGGGGCCGCGGCATCTATCGCGCCCTCGTCGCCCACCGCGCCCGTGCCGCCGCCGACCGCGGCTACCGCTACCTCCAGGTCGACGCCTCCAGCCAGAGCCGCCCCATCCTCGAACGCCTCGGCTTCGTCGCGCTGACCACCACGACGCCGTACGTGTACGAGCCGTGAGCCGTCTGCCGGTCCGAGCGGGGTCGCCGGCTCAGCGGTGACCCGCCTTCGCCCGGTCCAGCGCGGTGACCCCCACCGCGGCGAGGGCGATCTGGATGAGCCACTCGATCCAGTCGACCCCCTTGGTGTCGGCGACACCGAGCGCGGAGGCGATCGCCGCGCCGACCAGGGCGGCCACGATGCCGATGAGGATCGTCCAGAGAACGCCTATGTGCTGGCGGCCGGGAACGACGAGCCGTCCCAGGACACCGATGATCAAGCCGATGACGATGGCACTGATGATGCCCGTGATCTCCATCTTCCGCCCCTCTGCGTCGTGACCCCCGCGCCCTTCGAATGCCCGCTGGAACCGGAGCCACACCGATCGGATCCACCGCCCCGGCTTGACGTGCAGGTGACTGCCTGCGCAACTGGAGTAGGGGATCACGCGGGTGACTCGGGGATGGACAGGGTCTCCAAGGCACTCGCCGACGAGATCCGCAGGGGGGCGGGAGAAGCTGCACCACCTCGATCCGGTCCCGCTCCACGGGATCCAGGAGCGATGGATCGACAAGTTCGAGCGCCCGCGTCCGAGCGTGTTGGGCGCCGTGAAGCGATGAGCCGAGGAAGCCATGCCCGACCCGCCGAGCTATGTGTACGTCATCTACATCGAGAGCACGCCCGAAACGGCCTGGGACGCCCTCACGGACGCCGATCTGACCGCCGTGTACTGGTGCCACAGCAATGTCTCGGACTGGCGGCCCGGCTCCCGCTGGGAGCATGTCCGCACCGACGGTTCGGGCGTCGCCGACGTGGTCGGCACGGTGGTCGAGGCCGACCGCCCCACCCGTCTGGTGACGACCTGGGCCGCGCCCGAGGACGCGGAGCGGCCGGACAGGCACTCCCGGGTCACCTTCGACATCCGGCCGCACGGGGACATCGTCCGCCTCACCGTCACCCACGAGGACCTCAACGACGAGGGCGAACTCGCCGACGTCGCGGGCGGCTGGCCGGCGGTCCTGTCCAATCTCAAGTCCCTCGTGGAGACCGGCAGTCCGCTTCCCCAGGACCCCTGGCTGGTGCCCGGTCACTGACCCGGGGAGAGCCGGTCCGCTCACGCGCGGGCCGGACCGGGCTTCTCGCACCGTTCGTGCATCGCATACCGGTCCTCACCGCACGCCTGCTGCTCCAGGCGGCGGCGCAACTGGTGCAGGCCCCGGCGGGCGTGGCTCTTGACGGTGCCCAGCGGCCAGCCTGTGCGCGCCGCGATCTGCGTCTGGGTCAGGTCCTCGAAGAAGGCCAGGCGCAGCACGCGCCGCTGAGCGGTCGGGAGCCGGTCCAGCTCGTACCGGACCAGCACGCGGTCCAGGGCGGCCTCCGGCCGGCCGCAGGACGGATCGGCGGTGCCCAGGGCCGCCCCGGCGGCCGCGACCAGCTCCCCGCGACGGGTCCTGGCGGACAGCGCGTCGGCGATCCTGCGCCGGGTGATGCCGACGATCCACCCGGCGAGCGGGCCGCGTTCGGGCCGGTAGCCGTGCCTGCCCCGCCAGACACCGAGGAAGACCTGCTGGGTCACGTCCTCCGCCTCCTTGGAGTCCCCCAGGGACCGCCAGGCCAGCGTGTGGACCAGGGCCGACCAGCGGTGGTAGGCGGCGGCCAGGCAGGCGTCGTCGCCCGCCACCAGGCCGCGCGCGAGCTCCTCGTCGGGCTCCCGCGCGGACACTTCCGTGAGACGGTCCGCAGCGCAAGGGCAAGCGCAAGCGGAAGCCGACGCGGCAGCGGCAGCGGCAGCGGCAGCGGGATGCGCGGTGTCGGTCGGGACGGAGGTCGGATGCGGTGTCATGACGACGGCTCCTGTGACGGTTCCCGGGGCTCGCCCCCGTTCCGCCATCGTGTGATCCCCGGCGCGTCGTCCTCAACTTGCATCGATGCTGCGTCGTTTTCGGGGTGCCCGCGGATCCTCACTCGCGTCCGCGGGCACGCTTGAAGCGGGCCAGCCCCTCGGACAGTTCCACGACCGGGTCCGGGTAGTCGAGGGCGGCCCGCGCCGGACCCCGGAGCTTCCACGGCTCGTGCACGGCCGGCCCGTCCAGTCCGGCGAGTTCGGGCACCCAGCGGCGTACGTACGTGCCGTCGGGGTCGTACCGCTTGGCCTGGGTGACGGGGTTGAGCACCCGGTTGGGCCGGGTGTCCGTGCCGGTGCCCGCCATCCACTGCCAGTTGAGCTGGTTGTTGGCGATGTCGCCGTCGACCAGGTACCGCAGGAAGTGCCGCGCGCCCACCCGCCAGTCGACGTACAGGGTCTTGGTGAGGAAGCTCGCGGTCAGCAGGCGGCCCCGGTTGTGCATCCAGCCCTCGTGCAGCAGCTGGCGCATGGCCGCGTCGACGATCGGGTAGCCGGTGCGGCCCTCCCGCCACGCCTCGACGTCCTCGCGCGCGGACCGCTCGGACCGCCACCGGTCGTGCTTCGTGCGGTAGTCGGCGCTCGCCGCGGCGGGCCGCGCCGCCAGCACCTGGCGGTGGAAGTCGCGCCAGGCGACCTGCCGTACGAAGGCCTCCGCGCCCGGACCGCCCGCGCCGCGCGCCCGGTGCACGAGCTCGACCGGGGAGAGGGTGCCGAAATGCAGGTGCGGGGAGAGCCGGGACGTGGCGTCGCCGGCCAGGTCGTCGTGGCGCTCCTCGTAGGCGCCGACGCCGGAGCGCAGCCAGGCCGCCAACCGCTTGCGGCCCTCCGCCTCGCCGCCCGGCGCCAGTCCCGCCGACAGGTCCGCGGCGGCCGGCCGGGAAGGCAGCTCCTCGGAGGTGACGCCGTCCGGCACGCGGACGGTGCGGGGGGCGCCGCGCGGAGCGCGCAGCCGCTGTGCCGACCACTGCCGGAAGTAGGGAGTGAAGACGGCGAAGTGGTCCGAGGAGGACGGTGTCAGCGCGCCGGGCGTGACCGCCGTGGTCACTGTGTCGTGCACGTGCAGCCGGCGTCCGTCCGCCTCCAACGCGCGCCGCAGGCGCTCCTCGCGGCGGTGGGCGAAGCCGCTGACGTCGGACGCCATGTGGACCTCGTCGGCGTCCGCCTCGCGGGCCACCTCGCACACCTGGTCCACGAGGTCGCCGCCGCGGACGACCAGCCGGCCGCCGCGCCGGCGCAGTTCCGCGTCGAGGCCGTGGAGGCAGTCGGCGAGGAACGCCAGCCGGTTCGGGGCGGCGAAGCCGGCCGCGTCCACGGCCCGGTCGCGGACGAACAGCGGGACGACGTGCCGGGAGCCGTCGAGGGCGGCGCGCAGCGGCGGGTGGTCGTGCACCCGCAGGTCGGCGGTGAACAGGACGACCGAGACGTTCATGGGGGTCTCCGTGGACGGGACGGGAAGGCCGGACGGATCGCTCCGGATCGCTCCGGATCGCTCGGATCGTTTCGGGCGCGGGGCGTCCGGCGGATGCGGGGGTCAGCGCACGGAGGTGCGTTCCCCCGCCCGGGTGAGCCGGGCCTGCTCGGCCGCCGCGCCGGCGATGTTGCGGGCCATCCCGCCGAACACGAGCGCGTGGAAGGGCGAGACACTCCACCAGTAGGCGTGCCCCAGCAGCCCGTGCGGATAGAACACCGCGCGCTGGCGGTACAGCGTGCGGCCCCGGGCGTCGGTGCCGACGCGCATCTCCAGCCAGGCCAGCCCCGGCAGCCGCATCTCGGCCCGCAGCCGGAGCAGCCGTCCCGGCTCGATCTCCTCCACGCGCCAGAAGTCGAGCGAGTCCCCGGCCCGCAGCCGCTGCGCGTCACGGCGGCCGCGGCGCAGCCCGACCCCGCCCGCCAGCCGGTCGAGGCCGCCGCGCAGTGCCCAGGCGAGGGGGAAGGAGTACCAGCCGTGGTCGCCGCCGATGCCCTCGACGACCCGCCACAGGGCCTCGGGCGGGGCGTCCACCGTGCGTTCCCGCCGGTCCGTGTAGAGGCTGCCGCCGGCCCAGTCGGGGTCGGTGGGCAGGGGATCGCTGGGCGCGCCGGGCACCGACGCGGACGACCACCGGGTCGTCACCTGCGCGTCGCGGACCCGGCGCAGGGCCAGCCGCACCGCCTCGTCGAAGCCGATCGGATGCCCGGGAGGGTCGGGCACGTACCGCAGGATGTCGTGCTCGCGGCAGACCACCTCGTGGCGCAGCGACTCGGCGAGCGGCCGCGCGATGGCCGCCGGTACGGGGGTGACCAGGCCGATCCAGTGACTGGACAGACGGGGGGTGAGCACCGGGACGGGGACGATGACCCGGCGGGGCAGGCCCGCCACCGCCGCGTACCGCAGCATCATGTCCCGGTACGTCAGGACGTCCGGCCCGCCGATGTCGAAGGCCCGGTTCACGTCGGCGGGCATCCGCGCGCTGCCCACCAGGACGCGCAGCACGTCGCGCACGGCGATGGGCTGGATGCGGGTGCCCACCCAGCTGGGGGTGACCATCACGGGCAGGCGCTCGGTGAGGTAGCGCAGCATCTCGAAGGAGGCGGAGCCGGAGCCGATGATGACGGCGGCGCGCAGGACGGTGGTCGGCACACCCGAGGCCAGCAGGATGCGGCCGACCTCCGCACGGGAGCGCAGATGCGGGGACAGCTCCCGCCGCGGCACGCCCGTGGGGGTCAGGCCGCCGAGGTAGACGACGCGCCGCACGCCCGCGGCCCGGGCCCGTTCCCCGAAGACACGCGCGGCCCGGCGGTCGGTCTCCTCGAAGTGCTTGCCGGTGCCGAGGGCGTGCACCAGGTAGTAGGCGACGTCGACGTCCCGCAGGGCCGCGGCGACCGACTCCGGGTCGGTGACGTCCCCGCGCACCACCTCCGTGCGAGCCGCCCACGGATGGTCGCGCAGCTTGCCGGGGGAGCGGGCCATGCAGCGCACCCGGTGGCCGGCGTCGAGCAGCTCGGGGACCAGCCGGCCGCCGATGTACCCCGTGGCGCCCGTCACCAGGCAGCGCGGCCCGTCGCCCGTGTCCTCACCGTTCATCGGTCTTCGTCCTTCGTGTGTCGGTGCCTTGTGACGCTCCGGATCACCTCCACATGACTTCCACCGGGACGGCTCTCGCGGATGCGTGTCCGGTGCTTTCCGTGGGCCGATCGCGTGGCCGGGGCTGCCGCACCGCGATGGCCGGGGAAAGGATTCCGCCGAGGCCGTCGGGCGAGGTGCCGGTGCGGTGGCCCGCCGTTCGTGTACGAGGTGGGACGACGGCACGACGCCAAGGAGAACGTCATGAAGTACTACCTGCTCAGCGTGATCCAGCCGGCCGAGGGCGAGCCGCCCTCGGCCGAGGCGCTCGCGCGGATCATGCGCGACGTCGAGGGCTTCCACCAGGAGCTGCGCGAGGCGGGCGCCTGGGTCTTCGCCGGCGGGCTGCACGGCCCGGAGACCGCCGTCGTCCTGCGTCCCGGGGGCGGTGAGGTGCGGGTCACCGACGGCCCCTACACCCAGGGTGACGAGTACCTGGGCGGCCTGTGCCTCATCAAGGCGCCCGACCTGGACGCGGCCCTGGAATGGGGCCGGAAGGCAGGCCTGGCCACCACCCTCCCCATCGAGGTGCGGCCGTTCCTGCATCCGGCCGGGGACTGATGCCCGGCGCATGCGTCGTCGAGGCCGGCGCCGAGTGCGGCGGCGCCGTCTCCGGCCCGCCGGAGCAAGGGATTTGACTGGTCTATACCCTTGACTGGTACAGGCCATTGCGGTTGAGTGCCCCCAACCCCCCACCGCGGTCGCCCCCCACACCGTGCCCGGTACCACCGGCGCATGCGCACGAGGACCGGCTCCGTCCGGCCTCGCGGGGGTGCGGCCGTGCTCGCCGGGCCCTCGACGTCGCGCCGGATGCCGACCGGTTCCGCTGACGTCCGGCCGCCGAGCGTGGTGTCATGCACCTGACCATCCTGGCCGACGGTGTCCTCGGCCGCCGGGGCGCTCCCCCGGGGTACGGCCACCGTCCGGACGAAGGGCACACCGCCATGCGCACCCCCCACGCGCTGCTCGCCACGACCGCGGCGCTCGCCGCCGTGGCGCCCCCCGCTCCAGCGAGCGCCACGGCACAGGCTCCGGCCGCCGGGGCGTACTACGTCCAGAGCGTCACGACCGGTCTGGCCGCGGCGGCCGCCGGTGCCGGCGCCGTGGAACAGCACAACCCCAGGGGCGACGAGGACCACCAGCAGTGGAACCTGAGGGCGAACGGGCCGTCGTACGTCCTGGAGAACGCCGATCTGACCGGGACCTGCCTCGGCCGCTCGGGCGACCAGGCGCGCACCGTCGCCTGTACCGACACGGAGGCGGCCTGGGAGATCGCACCGGCCGGGGACGACCAGTACACGCTCAAGTCACCCGGCACCGAACGCTATTTGACCGTCGCCGCCAAGCCGTCCGGCGCCAACTACCCGGCCCCGTTGGCCATCGGGCCCGCGGGCGATCCGGCCCGCTGGTACCTCACCCCGGTGACACCGAACACCCGGCCCATGCCGCCGGCGGACCGGCGCACCCTCGACCAGGTCACCTTCCTCACCGCCCACAACGCCTACGCCAACGGAGTCGACGGCGGTTTCGCCCCGCCGTTCGTCAACCTCTTCCCCAACCAGAGCCGTGGCATCAACCAGCAACTCGCCGACGGAGTACGGGGGTTCATGCTGGACATCCACCAGACCCCGGACGGCGCGATCCTCTGCCACAACAGCTGCACCCTGGTCAGCAGGCCGGTCGCCCTGTGGGTGGACCTCCAGCGCATGGTGGACTTCCTGGAGGCGCACCCCGACCAGTTCGTCACCGTGTTCCTGGAGGACTACGTCGATCCGGGCGTCCTGCGCGCCGAACTCGCCCGCGTCCGGGGCCTGTCCGACGTGCTCTACCGGCCCGACCGGACCGGAGTGCGCAACGGCGGCTGGCCCAGGATGGCCGACCTGATCGCGGCGAACGACCGGCTGCTGATCCTCACCGACCACAGCCGCTCCGCCGACGAGGCCGCGGGCCTGCCCCGGGACGGCTTCGGCGTGATGTACCAGCGCGAGTGGACGGTCGAGAACCACTGGTCGATGGGGCCGGGCCTCGGCGCGTCCGACTGGTCCTGCCACAGCCGCTGGTACGGCGCCGACCTCAACATCCCGCTGACGCACACCGAACCGGGCTTCCGGCCGCTGTTCGTGATGAACCACTTCCGCGACAGCACGATCGCCGCCACGGCACAGACCGACAACACCAAACTCGCCGACCGCGCCCAGCGGTTCTGCGAGCCCGCCGCACGCAAGAAGCCCAACTTCCTCGCCGTGGACCGCTACGACCTGGGCAACCCGGCGTCCGCCGTCGACGCGCTGAACACCCACACATATCCCTGACATCCGCCCGTACGGCGCACGGGGCCGCGGCACGCGGGTGTGCGAGACTCCGCCGATGACCTCCGAAACGATCACCGCGGACGCCGCGGGCACCTGGGAACTCGGCGACCTGCCCGTCCACCGCATCGGCCTCGGCGCGATGCGGCTGACGGGCAGCGCCGCCTTCCATCTCGGCACACCGAGCGACCGGACCCGTTCGATCGCCGTCCTGCGCCGCGCGGTCGAGCTCGGCGTGAACCACATCGACACGGCGGCCTTCTACTTCTCCGCCCGGCGCTCCGCCAACGAGCTGATCAACAGCGCCCTGTCCCCGTACCCGGACGGTCTGGTCGTCGTCACGAAGGTCGGTCCGTTCCGGAACTGCTCGGGGGAGTGGGGTCCGTCCGCGCGCCCCGACGACCTGCGCGGCCACGTCGAGGAGAACCTGCGTCAGCTCGGCCGCGACCACCTGGACGTGGTGAACCTGCGCCGGATGGGGCAGGACTCCATCGCCGAGCACTTCGGCGCGCTCGCCGAACTGCGCGAGGAGGGCCTGATCCGCCACCTCGGCGTCTCCGACGTGGAGCCGCGCCACCTCGAAGAGGCCCGAGCCATCGCGCCGGTGGTGTGCGTGCAGAACCGCTTCGGGCTCGATCTCCACGATCCCGGCACCGACGAACTGCTGCGGGTCTGCGGCGAGGCGGGCATCGCCTTCGTGCCGTTCTTCGCCATCGCGGGCGAGGGCGGCTCCCAGGGGGCGGCGGACGGTGCGCACGACGAGGAGGTCGCGGCCGTCGCGAAGGCCCACGACGCGACACCCGCACAGGTCCGGATCGCCTGGACCCTCCAGCAGGGCCCGCACGTACTGGCCATCCCCGGCACCGGCAACCCCGACCACCTCGTGGAGAACGTGGCCGCGGGCGCCCTTCGCCTCACCGACGAGGAGATGGCCCGTCTCGACGCGCTGCACGCCGGGACCGACTGAGCGTTCTCCCGCGCCCGCCGGTCCCGGCGCGCGGTCCCGGTCAGTCCAGCTGCCGGTGCAGGAACGCCACAGTGCTCTGCCAGGCGCGATCGGCCGATCCTGGGTCGTGGCTGGGGCGGCGGTCGTTGAAGAAGGCGTGGCCGGCCGGGTACAGGCGGAAGTCCGCGGTGACGCCCGACTGCCGCCGGATCGTCTCGCCCAGCTCCTCGACCTGCTCCGGCGGGATGCTCCGGTCCTGCGCCCCGTAGTGGCCGAGGAGCTGGGCGCGCAGCCCGGAGAAGTCGGGCAGCTCGCCGCGGACGACGCCGTAGAACGGCACGGCCGCGCTCACCCGCGGCTCGACCGCCGCGAGGTACAGCACGAACCCGCCGCCCATGCAGAAGCCGACCGCGCCGACCGTGCCGGAGGTGACCTCGGGCAGGGACAGCAGGTGGCCGACGGCGCCGGAGAGCAGTTCGACACCGCGGGAGACCGGCAGGGCCTTCATCATCCGCAGGGCCTCGTCGGCGTCGTGCGCCACGCTGCCGCCGTACAGGTCGGGTGCCAGGGCGACGAAGCCCTCGGCGGCGAGCCGGTCGGCCACGTCGGCGATGTGGTCCGTCAGCCCCCACCACTCCTGGATGACGAGGACGCCCGGACCGCTTCCCGAAGGGGGCAGCGCGAGGTAGCCGTGCGCGGTGGCTCCCGCGCTCGGGAAGGTGACGTTCTGCCGGGCGGGCGTCTCGGCGGGCCTGGGCCGCTCGGACATGGCGCTCAACTCCTTGCCGGGGTGTGGATCGGGCCCCGCCGGGGGTGACGGAGGGCCTCCCCGGATCCTTACCGCGTTCGCCGTGCCGATTCCGCCCGCCGTTCACGGTCCGGTTCGCGCCCCTTCGTACGCTGGTGCCGGCGGTCCGGTCGCGCGGCCGGCCGCCGGAGCGCACCGGGGCGCGGGTGCGCGCATCCCCGCGGCCGTTCCCGGCGGCTCCTTCCATAATGGGCGGGCGGCGAGGCCGCGAGCGGATCACGGCGCCAGACTGACTACAATCATGTAGACGATCTACGACTGTGGGCGACGACGGGGTGAGGAAGTACCCATGACCGACGACGACAAGGACGAACGCAGGCCGGCCGGCGAGCTCGAAGCCAGCGTCATGGCCGTCCTGTGGGCGGCCGGCGCGCCCCGGACCCCCGGCCAGGTCCAGCTGGGCCTCGGCGCCGGCCTGGCCCGCACCACGGTCACCACCATCCTGACCCGGCTGCACGACAAGGGCGTGGTCGACCGCCGCCGCCAGGGGCGCGGGTACGCCTACTACCCGGTCCAGGACGCGCACGGGCTGACCGCCCGCCGCATGCACTCCGAGCTCGACCGCGACACCGACCGCGAGACGGTCCTCGCCCGCTTCGTCGCCCAGCTCAGCCCCGACGACGAGCGCGTCCTGCGCGACCTGCTCGAACCAGGTGAGCGATGACCGCGGCCCTGCTCCTGCTCCTGCCCCTGCTGCTGCCGTTCGCCGCGCCGGCGCTGGCCCGGCGCGCGCTCGACCGCCTCGCCCCCGTCACCGCGCTGTGGATGATCACTCTCTTCGCGGTCGTGCTCGCCGGCTGCTCCCTCGCCGCGCTCGGCGCCTTCGTCCTCACCGGCCTGCTCAAGCTGCCCCTCGTCGCGGCGCTGGGCGAACTCGTCCACCCGCTGCCCACCGCCTCCGACCTGGTGGTCGTCCCGGCGGCCGCGATCTCCGTCGGGGTGCTCGCCGTGTGCGCGTGGACGCTCGGGCGCGCCGCGCTCAGGGAGTTCCGCGCCTTCCGCAGCGCGCACACGGAGGCCGGCCGCAGGCCCGCCGCCGGCGACCTGTGCGTGGTGGACTCCCCGCACCCGGACGCCTACGCGCTGCCCGGCCGTCCGCACCGCATCGTCGTCACCACCGCGATGCTCCGCAGCCTCGACGCGGCCGAGCGTGAGGCGCTCTTCGCCCACGAGCGGGCCCACAATCGGGGCGGCCACCACTACTTCCTGGCCGCCGCCGAGCTCGCCGCCCACTGCCATCCCGCGCTGCGACGCGTCCGCGGGGCGATCCGCCTCGCGGCCGAGCGCGCCGCCGACGAGGCCGCGGCCGCGGCCGTCGGCGACCGCCGACTGACCGCCCGTGCCATCGCGCGCGCCGCCCTGGCCGGACAGGAGGCCCGCTCCGTGCGCCCGGAGTTCGCCCCCGCCGCCACCTCCGGCCCGGTCCCGCACCGCGTCAAGGCCCTGCTGGCCGCCCCGCACGTCACACGCCGCGCCGCGACCCGGATCGCCGCGCTGCTGATGGCCTGCGCCGCGGTCTCCTTCGCCGCCTCGGCGACCGGCATGATCGACTTCCATCACCGGGTCGAGGTCGCCCAGGGCGACACCTCCCGCTGAGCCCCTGCCGACCGGTCCCCGAGAAGACTGGCGCCGGTGACGTTTTACGTATAACCTCACCCGACGATCGCCCGTTCCGAAAGGCCCCAGTGAGACGCATCGCCCTGATCACCCTCGTCGTCGACGACTACGACGAGGCGATCCGCTTCTACACCGGAGCGCTCGGCTTCCGTCTCGCCGAGGACGCCCCGCGCCCGGACGGCTCCCGCTGGGTCGTCGTCGAACCGGGCGACGGGACCGGGACCGCCCTGCTGCTGGCCCGCGCCCGGACCGGGCCCCAGCGCGCCCGGGTGGGCGACCAGACCGGCGGACGCGTCGGGTTCTTCCTGCACACCGGCGACTTCGCCCGCGACCACGCCCGGATGCGGGCGGCGGGCGTGACCTTCCTGGAGGAGCCGCGCCGGGAGCCGTACGGCACGGTCGCCGTCTTCGAGGACCTGTACGGCAACCGCTGGGACCTGCTCCAGCCCGCCCCCGACGCCGACTGACCCGCCGCACACCACCACCGCTCGACTGCCCTAGGAAACGCCCCATGACCGCGCCCCGCATCGACACCGACACCCTCCGCCGGCTCCCCAAGGCCGTGCTGCACGACCACCTCGACGGCGGCCTGCGCCCCGCCACCGTCGTGGAACTCGCGGACGCGGTCGGCCACACCCTGCCCACCACCGACCCCGCCGAGCTCGCCGCCTGGTACTACGACGCGGCCAACTCCGGCGACCTGGTCCGCTACATAGCCACCTTCGAGCACACCCTCGCCGTGATGCAGACCCGCGAGGGCCTGCTGCGCACCGCCGAGGAGTACGTCCTGGACCTGGCCGAGGACGGCGTCGTCTACGGCGAGGTCCGCTACGCCCCCGAACTGATGGTCAACGGCGGGCTGACCCTCACCGAGGTCGTGGAGACCGTCCAGGAGGGCCTCGCGGCGGGCATGGCCAAGGCGGCGGCCCAGGGCACGCCCGTCCGGGTCGGCACGCTGCTGTGCGGCATGCGGATGTTCGACCGCACCCGGGAGATCGCCGACCTGGCCGTCGCCCACCGCGACGCCGGTGTCGTCGGCTTCGACATCGCCGGCGCCGAGGACGGCTTCCCGCCCGCCGACCACCTGGACGCGTTCGAGCATCTGCGCCGCGAGAGCGTGCCGTTCACCATCCACGCCGGCGAGGCGCACGGCCTGCCCAGCATCCACCAGGCCCTCCAGGTGTGCGGCGCCCTGCGCATCGGGCACGGCGTGCGCATCACCGAGGACATCGTCGACGGCAAGCTGGGGCCGCTGGCCGGCTGGGTGCGCGACCGCCGGATCGCCCTGGAGATGTGCCCGACCTCCAACCTCCAGACCGGCGCCGCCACCTCGATCGCCGAGCACCCCATCACCGCGCTGAAGGACCTCGGCTTCCGGGTCACCCTCAACACCGACAACCGCCTGGTGTCCGGCACCACGATGACCCGCGAGATGTCGCTGCTGGTCGAGCAGGCGGGCTGGACGGTCGAGGACCTGCGCACGGTCACGGTCAACGCCGTCAAGAGCGCGTTCATCCCCTTCGACGAGCGGGTGAGCCTGATCCGCGACGTGGTGCTGCCGGGCTACGAGTCCGCACTCTGAAGCAGCCCCCTGACGTAGGCGGCCTGTCCGGCGTGCTGGAGATCGTCGGACAGGACGCTGACCAGGCGCACGCCCAGCGTGACCGGGGGGTCCCAGCCCTCGTCGACGACGCTTTCCAGGTCCTTGGCGGTCACTTGGCGCAGGGCCGTCAGGGTCTGCTCGTGCACGGCGTCGTAGTAGCCGGTCAGCAGCTGACCGGAGTCGACCCGCACCTCCGCGACCTGCGCCGGACTGTGCCCGTAGCCGGTGTCGCGGCGGTTCAGGGGGAGCCCGAAGCGCTTCTGCCAGTCCCGCGCCAGCCACACCTGGTCGAGACCGAAGGCGTCGGCGACATGGTCGTCCTGCACGCGCGCGAGGTGCCAGACGAGCCAGGTCACGGAGTTGGCGTCGGCGGCGGGACGGGCGTTGAGCCATGCGGCCGGCAGGCCGCTGACGACGGCATGGACCCCTTCCCGGATGCGGCCGTAGCCCTCGATGAGGATGTCCTTCGCATGCATACGCCCACCTTGGCGCATCACTCCCCGTCCCGCGTCCGGAACACGGTCTCCGTCAGACGGTGCCGGGCTCTTCCGGCCCGAGCAGGGTGATCAGGGCGCGGGCCGCCGGACTGGTGGCCTGTTCGGACGGCAGCAGGGCGACGGTCTCGTACTCCGTCTCCGCGGCGCCCTTGAGCGGCACCGCGGTGAGCGAGGGCCGCTTGTGCCGGAAGTGCCGGGGGACGACGGCGATGCCCAGGTTCTCGTCGACCAGGTCGAGCAGGCTGTGCACGTCGTTGACCTCCAGGGCCACCGTGCGCCGGACGCCCGCGGCGGCGAAGGCGGCGTCGGTGGTGCGGCGCGGCCCCCAGTCCGGGTGGAAGTCGACGAAGACCTCGCCGTCCAGGTCCCGCGGCGTCAGGACGGCCTCGGCCGACGCGAGCCGGTGCCCCGGGTGGCACAGCACCGTCATCGGCTCGCCGGCCAGGGACACCGAGCGCAACTGGTCGGTGTCCGCGCGGGTCCGGTAGGCGAACGCCAGGTCGAGCCGGCCGGCCGCGACCTCCTCCGCCAGCGCTCCCGAACCCGTCTGCCGCAGCCGTATCTCCACATCCGGATGCCGCCGCCGGAACGCGGCGAGCAACCCGGCCACGTGCACCCCGGCGATGCACTGCTCGGTGCCCAGCGAGAGCGTGCCGCGCAGCACGCCCTGCACCGCCGCCACCGCCTCGTGCGCCGCCCGCACCTGCGCCAGGATCCGCTGCGCCTCGCCGAGCAGCGCACGTCCGGCCTCCGTGAGCGTCACCCGGCGCGTGGTGCGCACGAACAGGGAGGTCTGCAACTCCCGCTCCAGCGCCCGGATCGACGCCGAGAGCCCCGACTGGGAGACCATCAGGCGTTCCGCCGCCCGCGTGAAGTGCCGGTCCTCGGCGACCGCGACGAAGTGCTGGAGATGACGCAGTTCCATGATTGAGCAGCCTAGTCGTTGAATCCCATCGGATTCTCCTGTTGGACCGCTGTCCACGGGGCGCGCGAGAGTGGGGACACCGGTTCCGCCGGAACCGTTCACCCCCGTGCCAACCCTGATGGAGTCGCGTTGTTCACCGCCCACCCCGACCGTTACGCGGACATGCCCTACCGGCGCACCGGACGCAGTGGCCTGAAGCTCCCCGCGCTGTCGCTCGGCCTGTGGCACAACTTCGGCCCGGACCGCCCGGTCGACACCCAGCGCGCCATCCTGCGCCGCGCCTTCGACCTCGGCGTCACCCACTTCGACCTGGCCAACAACTACGGCCCGCCGCCCGGCGCCGCCGAGTCCGCCCTCGGCGACGCGCTCCGCGCCGACTTCGTGCCGTACCGCGACGAGCTGGTGATCTCCACCAAGGCCGGCTACCTGATGTGGCCCGGCCCGTACGGCGAATGGGGTTCCCGCAAGTACCTGCTGTCCTCGCTCGACCAGAGCCTGAAGCGGATGGGCCTGGAGTACGTCGACATCTTCTACTCGCACCGCCCCGACCCGGACACCCCGCTGGAGGAGACCATGGGTGCCCTGCACTCGGCGGTCCAGCAGGGCAAGGCGCTCTACGTCGGCGTCTCCAACTACTCCCCGGAGCAGACCCGTGAGGCCGCCCGGATCCTGGGCGAACTGGGCACCCCGCTGCTGATCCACCAGCCCCGCTACTCGATGCTCGACCGGCGCCCCGAGGACGAGGGCCTCCTGGACACCCTGGACGAGCTCCAGGTCGGCTCCATCGCCTACTCCCCGCTGGAGCAGGGCCTGCTCACCGCCCGTTACCTCGACGGCATCCCCGAGGACTCCCGGGCGGCGAGCGACAGCCCCTTCCTCGACTCCGCCGCGCTGACCGGCGAACTGGTGGGCAGGCTGCGCGCGCTGGACGAGATCGCCAAGTCCCGTGGGCAGTCCCTGGCGCAGATGGCGCTGGCCTGGGTGCTGCGCGGCGGACGGGTCACCTCGGCCCTGGTCGGCGCGAGCAGCCCGCGGCAACTGGAGGACAGCGTCGCCGCGACGCGGTCCCTGGACTTCGACGCGGAGGAGCTGGCCCGTATCGACGCGGTCGTCGCGCCGTAGGACACCTCCGGCCCACGACACGGGCCGGAAGCGCGCTCGTACCGGCCCCGGCGGACGCTCCGCCGGGGCCGGCCCTCATGCCCGGGCGGGCACCCGGTCGCCTCATGCCCCGGCGGGTACCCGGCCGACGAAGCCGAGGACGGTCCGGATCCTGCCGTCGCCGTCCAGGGTGACCACGTCGGACCCGGCGACCGGCGCGGAGCCTCCCCCGGAGGGGTACCTCCGGCCTCGCTCACCAGCTCCCAGGAGAAGCGTGCCGTGTCGTGGTGCCCGTCGACGGCGCCGGTGAGCCGGAAGGCGAACTCGGTGAACTGCTCGCGGGCGGCGGTGATGACGGCGGTGATCTCCTCGTGGCCGCCGGCGTCGGCTGGGGTCCCCCCTGCTCCAAGAGCTTGGGGGAGGAGCGGTGCAGCTGCCGTCCGGGGTCCAGGCGTCGGCCAACCGCCTTCGCCCGGGCCTGGGCGTCCGGCGCGTTCCAGGCCTCGAAGCAGCGGGTGACGGCGATCGTGTACCGGTCGGACTGCGCGGACATGCTGAATCAACCTCCATCGAGGTCGTCAACGCTGGTCGGAGCCCGGGTGCCGGTGATCGGCGACCCTATGGGACCACCCTGCCGCGCGGGTGTCGCCGGAGTCGATCACCGCGCGGGTCATGCCCGCGTGGTCACGGACTGTCGCGCTTTCGGCCACCTGGCGTGATGAATATGCCAGGAGACTGGCTGGAAAGTCGTGGTGACAGTGGTTCAGTAGTGAACATACTCGAATTCAGGGGCACTTCACCGCATAAAAGCCGTACGCAGGGCGAGGCGGGCCGGCCGGCCGGCGACGCTACGGGGGAGGAGCAGTGCACGACGAATTCCTGTGCCATGTCACCGCGTACGGGGTGTGCGACGGCCGCCGCATCGGCGTACCGCTCGGCACCTACCGGGCGCCCACCCTGGCGCTGGCCCTGTGGTGGCTGCGCGACCGCGCCTCCTGGATCGCCGAGCGGCTCGACCCCGGCCCCGACACCCCCCATGTCCCGCCGGGTGCTCTGGTCCCGGTCCCGGAGTCCGTGCCCGACGTCCCCGGCATCCTGCGGGCCTGGTGCGCCGACGCGGCTCAACAGGAGATCGCGGCCGACGAGTTGACCGAGGGAAGGCTGGTGCGGATCGCCGTCGGCGACGAGACCACGGAGTACGAACTGCTCGCCGAGTCGGTGGACGCCCTGCGCATGCACCGGACCCTGCCCGCGCTCGTCATGCCGATGGCCTGACCGCCCGGTGACGTGACCGGTGCGCCGGCAGAGCCCCCAGGAAGCCCGTGACCAGACCCCACAGGGCGGCGAGACCCAGCGCGCTCCAGAACCGGGGACGCAGCAGCAGCTCTCCCGAGAGGTTGCCGCCCACCTCGCCGATGCCGAGGAGCGACAGACCGTAGTGCGCGGAGATCCGGCCCACGGCACAGATCGTCAGGACCGTCAGCACCAGGGCGACGGCCATGCGCAGGGCGTGCCGCCAGGCCGGCGTCCCGGCCGGGGAACGCGCGGCCATCAGGAACGCGGCACCCAGCAGCAGCACCGCGTCCACGGCCACCAGCCACCACACCCGCCCGTCGTGCTCGGCGAGCGTGCCCAGGTTGAGCGTGGAGACGTCCGGAGTGCGCAGCACCTCGTCGAGCAGGTGCGGCATCGGCAGCCCGAACGGGCCGTCCACCCGGCCGTCCCAGGTGGCCCCCAGGCCGATGGTGAACACCGGCCAGACCACGTTCGGCAGCCCGAGCAGGATCACGGCGAAGTGCTCCGCCGGGCGCCCGCGGGTGGCCGCCGTCACGAGCGCGACGACCAGTCCCACAGCCACGCACGCGAGCAGCAGGGCCACCATGGCGTACGCCGCCGGACGCACCGGCTCCCGCCATCGCAGCAGCCGCGACGGCAACGGTGCCCCGGGTGCCACCAGCAGGGCCAGCACCAGCACGCCCGCCAGCCACAGCAGCCCGAAGACCACGGTCAGCGGCACCTGCGCGGCGAAGCCGACCTCCGGCGCGGCGCCGAACAGGCCGCCGATGACGCCGAGCACCCCGTCGCCCAGGTCGATGGCGAAGGTCTGCCGGGCACCCAGCGCCAGACCGATCAGGGCGAGCAGCCACAGGACGGCGATCCGGGCGGCCCACCCGGCCAGTTCCCGCGTCCCGGCCACCGCACGATGCCGCAGCGGCCGCAGAAAGCCCGCGGCGACGACGAGCGCGCCGGCGAGCGTGACCGACAGCGGCATCACCGTGATGCCCGCGTGGGTCCGGGCGAGGTCGCCCGCGTCGCCCGACAGCTCCACGCTGCCGCCGACCGCCGTCACCAGGGTCGCGGCGACCACCCGGGGGAAGGCGTTGTCGGGAAGGCTCGCCGCACCGGCCGCCCACAGCCCGAGCGCGGCGACCACACCCATGCCCACCACCGCGGCCAGTACTGTGGCCAGGGCCTGTGCCCAGCCGTGGCGGGCCGCCGACGGGACCGGGGGGCTCACGGGGCTCACACCGCAACGCTATGCAGGGCCCCGGCGCCGCGCCTGCCGGAAGGTCCGTCCGCGTCCGCCGGCGGGCGGGGACTGCCGGGCGCGGCTCGGGGTAACAGCACACATGCAGCAGTGTCCGGCCTGGCCGGCTTCCGAGAGAGACACGCATGACCGACCATCTGGACGGGGCAGTGATAGCGACTGGCTTCGACGTTCCCGTGGAACCGCTCCGGCGGGCGACGCACTACACCGGCGAACCGGGTTGCATCGCCGAGGCGCGTTCCTTCGCCGCGCACTTCCTGGACCAGCTCAGGACCGAGTGGTGCGCCGAGATCGGCCGCCGTTGCGGCGACGCGCTCCTGCTGGTGGTCAGCGAACTGGTCACCAACGCCGACCGGCACAGCGACGGGCCGTACATCCTGGAACTGGAGGGTACGGACAGCGCGGTGAACGTGTGTGTGTACGACAGCAGCGCCGTACTGCCCCGGCGCTTCCCCCGGGATCCGCGGCGCGTGGGCCGGCACGGCCTGGAGATCGTGCACGCGCTGGCGCAGGAAGTGACCGTGGAACGCGTCCCGGTGGGCAAGCGGGTCCGCGCACTGGTCGAGCTCGGCGGGGAGTGACCGGCGCGCGGCCCGCGCGGGCGTCCCCCAGGGTCTGGCGGGGGTCCGGCAGGAGGCGTCAGGCGCAGCCCAGTTCGCCGAGCATGCCCTGGCGCAGCTGGGTGATGATCCGCTTGATCAGCCGGGAGACGTGCATCTGCGAGCAGCCGAGCCGTTCGCCGATCTCCGCCTGGGTGGCCTCCTCCACGAACCGCAGATGGATGATCTGCCGGTCGCGTTCACTGAGCCCGGCCACCAGCGGCGCGAGGGAGTGGAAGTCCTCGACCAGCCTGATCCCGTCCTCCTCCACGCCGATGAAGTCGGCGAGCACCGCCTCGCCGTCCTCGGGTCCTTCACCGGTGAGAGCGGCGTCCAGCGACGCGGAGTTGTAGCCGTTGGAGGCGATCTGGGCCTCGACCACCTGGTCCTCGGAGATGTTCATGAGCGTGGCGAGTTCGGCCACCGTCGGGTCCCGGTCCAGGCGGCTGGACAGCTCCTCGCGCGCCCGGGCCAGTTCCACCCGCAGCTCCTGAAGCCGCCGCGGCACGTGCACCGCCCACGTGGTGTCGCGGAAGAACCGCTTGATCTCGCCGACGATGTAGGGCAGGGCGAAGGAGGTGAACTCCACCTCGCGCGACAGCTCGAACCGGTCGATGGCCTTGATCAGGCCTATCATCCCGGTCTGGACGATGTCTTCCATGTCGTCGCCGCGGTTGCGGAACCGGCCGGCCGCGAACCGCACCAGCGACATGTTCATCTCGATGAGTGTGTTGCGGGCGTACTGGTACTCGTGCGTGCCCTCGTCGAGTTCCGTCAGACGCCGGAAGAAGTGGCGGGACAGCTCGCGCGCGTCACGCGGAGCGACCGACCGCGGATCCGCCACCCCCGGCAGCGGCTCGCCACCCGTCACGGCCTCCCGGGTCTCCTCGACCGCTGCCCCGGACCGGATCACGGTGGTGTTCATCGCCTCTCCCACGTAAGTCACGGTTCGCCCTCTGCCTCGTCGGCCTGCGTACGTCTGTTCCGGCGCCGGCGGCACCGAGCGGTTGCGCGACCCCCGGGTACCCGGCCCGCCGGAATGTATGCGCGCCGCCGGCCTCGGGGGTCGTGCTCCGCTCCCTGCCTGCCGGGCCGTTGGAGCTGCGGATACCCGGAGTGACCCGGCACATGCCCTTCGTGTGCCGGGCGGCGCGAATTCGCCGGTACGAGGTGGGGAGTTCCGGCCGCGAATTCACCCAGGGCGCAACCGCCCTCCCCTCCGCCCGTGTCCGGGACTCCTACGCTGAGGGGATGAGCGAACGAGCGCCGAACCAAGCCCGCGTCATCCCCCTGCGCCCGCCGGCCGCGCGCCCGGGGCCGTCCCGTCCGGCATCCGGACGTCCCGCCCAGGGCAGCACCCCGGCGGCCGCGCCCAGGGAACCTCTCTGGCGCGATCTCGTCGGCGACGTCCTGCGCCGCGAGCGGCAGGCGCAGGAGCGCACACTCAAGGACGTCGCGGACGCGGCGCGGATCTCGATGCCGTATCTGTCGGAGGTCGAGCGCGGCCGCAAGGAGGCCTCCTCGGAGGTCCTCGCGGCCGCGGCGCAGGCGCTCGGCTTCGGCCTCGGCGACCTGCTCTCACTCGCCCAGGACGAGCTGGCGCGGACCGCACGAAGCGGCGCCGTGCGCGGCCGCGGCCCGTCCGCCCCCCGTCACGACGGACTGTGCCTGGCCGCCTGACGGCCGTACCCGGGCCGGCGCCTCGGAGCCGCGAGCCGGACCCGTCCGAGGCGCCTGCCCGCGCGGGTCAGACCCGTGCGAGGCGCCGGCTCAGCACCTCGTCGGCCAGCCCGTACGCCACCGCCTCCTCGGCGGTGAACACCTTGTCGCGGTCCATGTCCGCGCGCAGAGTCGCCGCGTCGTGGCCGGTGTGCCGGGACAGCACCTCCTCGACCTGGGAGCGGATCCGGCTCATCTCCCTGGCCTGGACCGCCAGATCGGAGACCGTGCCCTGCCGGCCGCCGGAGGCCGGCTGCCCCAGCAGCACCCGGGCGTGTTCCAGCACGAACCGCCGCCCCGGGTCCCCGCCCGCCAGCAGCACCGCCGCCGTGGAGGCCGCCTGTCCCACGCAGAACGTGGAGATCGGCGCCTGCACGAACGTCATCGTGTCGTAGATGGCCATCAGCGAAGTGAACGATCCACCGGGCGAGTTGAGGTAGATCGCGATCTCCTGGTCCGGGGCCGCCGACTCCAGGTGGAGCAGCTGGGCGATGACGACGCCCGCGACGCCGTCGTCGATCTCGGTGCCGAGGAAGACGATGCGTTCGTTCAGCAGCCTGCTGAACACGTCGTAGGACCGCTCACCCTGCGCGGTCCGCTCGACCACGTACGGAACCGTGTACGACCCCACGTCACAACCCCATCCGTCGGCGCGAGTTGGCCGGGCGGATGTCGGCGAGCGACTCCACCACCCGGTCCACCATCCCGTACTCCCTGGCCTGTTCGGCGGTGAACCAGCGGTCCCGGTCGCCGTCCCGAGAGATCGTCTCCTCGCTCTGCCCGGTGTGCTCGGCGGTGATCCGCTCGATGGTCCGCTTGGTGTGCTCCAGGTTCTCCGCCTGGATCTCGATGTCCGCGGTGGTGCCGCCGATGCCCGCCGACGGCTGGTGCATCATGATCCGCGCGTTCGGCAGCGCGAACCGCTTGCCGCGCGCACCCACCGCGAGCAGGAACTGGCCCATGCTGGCGGCGAATCCCATCGCCAGCGTCGAGACGTCGTTGGGGATGAGCCGCATCGTGTCGTAGACGGCCAGCCCGGCGGTGACGGATCCGCCCGGGCTGTTGATGTACAGGGCGATGTCGGTGTGCGGGTCCTCGGCCGACAACAGCAGCAGTTGGGCGCACACCCGGTTGGCCGACACCTCGTCGACCTGGGTGCCCAGGAACACGATCCGCTGGGCGAGCAGCCCGGCCGCGAGGTCGTCGTCGAACCGGCTGGGCGGGATGTCGTGCTCCTCGGCGCGCGGCGCGAGCGCGCCGGGGGAGAGCAGCGCGGTCGGTGGGGTCATCGGATCTCCTTGTCGTGCACGGATGCCGTCGACCCCACTGTCGGCCCGGAGCCACCGCCGTGTGCGGTTTCTCTGCCCGTGGCAGATTCGCCACAGGCAGAGCGGCCGGTCAGCCTTTCTCGCGCAACTGCCGGAAGAACGCCCGCACATCCGCGACCAGCAGGTCCGGCTCCTCCATCGCCGCGAAGTGCCCGCCCCGGTCGAACCGCGTCCACCGCACGATGTTCTCGGTGCGCTCCGCCCGGTGCCGCAACGGGAGTTGCAGCTCGGCCGGGAAGACGGCGAGCGCGGTCGGCGCGGTCGACGGCTCGGAGGGCGCGGCGGCCCGGCCGGAGGCGTGCGCCCGTTCGTAGTAGATCCGCGCGGACGAACCGGCCGTCCCGGTCAGCCAGTACAGCATCACGTCGGTGAGCAGCCGGTCGCGGTCGACGGCCTCCTCGGGCAGCTCCTCGGAGTCCGTCCACTCGCGGAACTTCTCGACGATCCAGGCGAGTTGGCCGACCGGCGAGTCGGTCAGCGCGTACGCCAGGGTCTGCGGGCGGGTCGCGTGCAGCATCGCGTAGCCGGTGCCCTCCCTCTGCCAGGCCTCCCAGCGCCGCCACGACGCGAGCGTCCGCTCCCGCTCCTCCGAGCCGAGCCCGGCCAGCTCCTCCCCGGTCGGTTCGGTGGACTGCTGTGCGCCCGGCAGCAGGTTCAGGTGCACGCCGATCACCCGGCCGGGGTGGGCGCGGCCCAGCTCGCGGGAGATCATCGCGCCCCAGTCGCCGCCCTGCGCGCCGAACCGCTCGTAACCGAGCCGCCGCATCAGCTCGGCCCACGCGTCGGCGACCCGTCCCGCCTCCCAGCCCCGCTCGGTGGTGGGCCCGGACAGTCCGAAGCCCGGAATGGTCGGCAGCACGACGTGGAAGGCGTCGGCCGGGTCGCCGCCGTGGGCGGCCGGGTCCGTGAGCGGGCCCACGATGTCGAGGAACTCCACGATCGATCCCGGCCAGCCGTGCGTGACGACCAGTGCGGTGGCGTCCGGCTCCGGGGAGCGGACGTGGACGAAGTGCACGTTCGCCCCGTCGATCGTGGTCGTGAACTGCGGCCACCGGTTCAGCAGCGCCTCGGCCGCCCGCCAGTCGTACTCGTGCCGCCAGTACCGTACGAGCTCGCGCAGGTAGTCGACGGGAACGCCGTAGTCCCAGCCCGTGTCCGGCAGCTCGTCCGGCCAGCGGGTGCGGTCGAGGCGGTCGTGGAGGTCGTCCAGATCGCTCTGCGGGACGCTGAGCCGGAAGGGCCGGATGCCGTCGGCGGGCGGTGACGTCGTCATGCCCGCGATGCTAGTGGCGACGCCGCTCCCTCACCGGCGACCGGTGCCTGCCGCGGCACTGGTTCCGGCCCGCCGAAGCGCCCGCGGATTTTCTCCGGAAGCGCCGATGAGTTTCGCGGCGCGGGCCGGTCGATACACATGACCGCGTCGCACACCCCAGGAGGAACCCGTGGCCACCGAAGGATTCACCACCTGTCTCTGGTTCGACGGCCAGGCCGAGGAAGCCGCCCACCACTACGTCTCGATCTTCAAGAACTCCACCATCGGGCGGATCGGCCGCTACACGGAGGCCGGGCCCGGCCCGGCCGGATCGGTGATCGCGGTCGACTTCGTGGCCAACGGCCAGAAGTTCGTGGCGCTGAACGGCGGTCCCCAGTTCACCTTCAACGAGTCGATCTCCTTCCAGATCCACTGCGAGAACCAGGAGGAGATCGACCACTACTGGACCAAGCTCACCGAGAACGGCGGCGAGCCCGGCCCCTGCGGCTGGCTCAAGGACAAGTACGGCGTCTCCTGGCAGGTGGTCCCGGACAAGCTCATCGACATGATCGGCGACCCCGACGCCGAGAAGGCGGCCCGCACCACGCGGGCGATGCTCGCCATGCGCAAGCTCGACATCGCCGCCCTGGAAAGGGTGTACGCGGGCGAGTGACGGCGGGCGACGGGGCCGGTCCACCCATCCGGGGGAGTGGACCGGCCCCGCCATCCTGTGCAGGGGCCGGGCGTGAGGTGCGGGCCCCGGTCAGGGCAGGTCGTTCACCAGCACCGCGGCCCCGTCGAAGCGGCCGGCCTTGAGGTCCTCCAGTGCCTGCGGGGCCCGGGAGAGCGGATAGGCGTGCGTGGTGGCGCGCACCCCGTGCCGGGCGGCCAGGGCGAGGAAGTCCCGGCCGTCCTCGCGTGTGTTCGAGGTGACGCTGCGCAGCTCCTTCTCGTAGAAGAGCTCGCTCTCGTAGCGCAGCGGCGGTGTGTCGCTCAGGTGGATACCGGCCACGGACAGGACACCGCCGCGGTCGAGGGCCCGCAGCGCCACGGGCACCAGATCGCCCACGGGGGCGAACAGGATCGCGCTGTCCAGCGGCTCGGGCGGCACCGCGTACGCGTCCTGGGCCGAGGCCGCGCCCAGCTCCAGAGCGAGTCGCCGCGCGGCCGCCCCGCGGGTCATGACGTGCACCCTGGCGCCCTCCGCGAGTGCCACCTGCGCGCACAGGTGGGCGCTGCCGCCGAACCCGTACAGGCCGAGGCGTCCGCCGGGCGGCAGGGCGGCCCGGCGCAGCGCCCGGTAGCCGATGATGCCCGCGCACAGCAAAGGCGCGAGCGCGACGTCGTCGACCTCGCCGGGCAGCCGGTAGGCGAAGGCGGCCGGGACGGTCGTGTACTCGGCGTAGCCGCCGTCGGCGTCCCAGCCGGTGTACCGGGAGGCCGGGCACAGGTTCTCGGCGCCGCGCAGACAGTACGCGCAGGTGCCGTCGGTGCGGCGCAGCCAGGCCACGCCCACCCGGTCGCCGGGCGCGAAGCCGTTCACCGCCCGCCCCCGGCCCGCGACCACGCCCACGACCTCGTGGCCGGGCGTGATCCCGGCCCTGTGCACCGGCAGATCGCCCTCGGTCACGTGCAGATCGGTGCGGCACACCCCGCACGCCCGCACGTGCACCAGCAGCTCGTCGTCCCCCGGCACGGGAACCGGCTTCGCCGTCAGCCGCAGAGGACCCTCCTCCACCGGCCGGGGCCCGGTCACCGTCCACGCCCGCATCGTGCCGTCCGTCATCCCGCCGTCCGCCATCTCGCGCCCCGTCCGCCGAAGGCCGCCCGGTCCGCCCCTGTCCGGTACACCTCTGTCCGTCCCAGTGTGGAACAGGCGGGCCCGCTCGGCGCGCGACCGGACCCGGGAGTCACTAGCGTGAGGGCGGGACACATCACCGAACGGGAGAGGGCGGCGGCCATGGCGGTACGACCCGAGGGAACCCCCTGCTGGGCCGATGCGATGTTCAGCGACCTCGAGGGAGCCAAGAGCTTCTACGCCGACGTCCTCGGCTGGACCTTCGGCGAGTCCTCGTCGGAGTACGGCAACTACACCCAGGCCTACGCGGACGGCAAGGCGGTGGCCGCCGTCGTACCGCCGATGCCCGGGCAGGAGGGGCAGTCGCAGTGGTGTCTGTACTTCGCCTCGCCGGACGCCGCCGCCACCGCCCGCAGGATCCGCGACAAGGGCGGCGAGGTGCTGATGGAGCCCATGCAGGTCGGCGACTTCGGCACCATGTGCCTGGCCCGGGAGCCCAGCGGCGCCGTGTTCGGTGTCTGGCAGGGCGGCATCCATGAGGGCTTCGAGGCGACCGCGGTTCCCGGCGCCTACTGCTGGGCGGAGGTCTTCACCCGCGAGCCCGCGAAGGCCGACAGCTTCCTCTCCGCCGTCTTCGGCTACACCGCCAAGCAGCTCCAGGACGAGGCGATCGACTTCCGCCTGTTCGACGTGGGCGGCGAGACCGTTCTCGGCCGGATGACGATGACGGAGGACTTCCCGCCCGAGGTGCCGTCGTACATCAACGTCTACTTCACCGTCGCGAACTGCGACGAGGCGGTCGCCGCCGCCACCGGGCGGGGCGGTGTGCTGCGCTTCGGCCCGCACGACAGCCCCTTCGGCCGGTTCGCGGCGCTCACCGATCCACAGGGTGCGAACTTCTCGGTGATCGACATCACCACGACGCAGGGGGAGAAGCCGCAGGCCGCGGACGTGTCCTAGGCGGCGGTCCGGAGGGCCCGGCCGGCGTGGCATGATCGGGCCCATGCGTGAACGTGTGGTGGCCGCCTGCGACGGGGCGTCGAAGGGAAATCCGGGTCCGGCGGGCTGGGCGTGGGTCGTCTCGGACGACGCCCGGACCCCCGCCCGCTGGGAGGCGGGAGCACTCGGCATCGCCACCAACAACGTCGCTGAACTCACCGCGCTGGAGCGGCTGTTGACGGCGACCGACGCGGACGTGCCGCTTGAGGTGCGGATGGACTCGCAGTATGCGATGAAGGCCGTGACCACCTGGCTGCCCGGCTGGAAGCGCAACGGCTGGAAGACGGCCGCGGGCAAGCCGGTCGCCAACCAGGAACTGGTCGTGCGGATCGACGAGCTGCTCCAGGGCCGCTCGGTCGACTTCCGCTACGTGCCCGCCCACCAGGTCGACGGCGACCCGCTGAACGACTTCGCCGACCGGGCGGCCAGCCAGGCGGCGAGCGTGCAGCAGTCCGCGGGCAGCACCCTCGGCTCGCCGGAGCCGCCGCCGGCCGCCCCCGCGTCCGCCGCCCCGCGCCGCCGCGCGAACGGGACCAAGGCGGCGCGGCCGGGCGCCGGCGGCGCGTCGTCCCGCACGATCAAGGCGAAGTTCCCCGGCCGCTGCGCGTGCGGCCGCTCCTACGCGGCCGGCGAGTCCATCGCCCGCAACGACCAGGGCTGGGGCCACCCGGAGTGCCGCACGGCGGCCGCCGGATAGCCTGTTCGGCACGCACGGGACACCGGCCCCAGCGGTCGCCGCCGGCGCCCCTGCCCGGGTGAGCACCCGGAGCGGCCCGCTCCGTGCGGGCGGACGGCTGATGACAGACTGTCGCCATGGACGAACGTGAATTCGGCAGGTCGCACCAGCACGCGTCGGTCGTCGGGCTCGGCACCTGGCAACTGGGCGCCGACTGGGGCGACGTGGACGACAAGGAAGCCGTCTCCGTACTGGAGGCGGCCGCCGAGTCGGGGGTGACCTTCTTCGACACGGCCGACGTCTACGGCGACGGGCGCAGCGAGTCGGCCATCGCCACCTTCCTCGGCAGCCGGCCGGACCACCACGTGTTGCTCGCCACCAAGATGGGCCGGCGCGTCGAGCAGGTCCCGGAGAACTACGTCCTGGACAACTTCCGCGCCTGGAACGACCGTTCGCGGCGCAACCTGGGCGTCGACCGCATCGACCTGGTGCAGCTGCACTGCCCGCCCACCCCCGTGTACTCCAGCGACGCGGTGTTCGACGCGCTGGACACCCTGGTGGAGGAGGAGCGGATCGCCGCCTACGGCGTCAGCGTGGAGACCTGCGCCGAGGCGCTGACGGCGATCGCCCGGCCGAACGTGGCGAGCGTGCAGATCATCCTCAACCCGTTCCGCATGAAACCGCTGCGCGAGGTGCTGCCCGCGGCGCGGGAGGCGGGCGTCGGCATCATCGCCCGGGTCCCGCTCGCCTCCGGGCTGCTGTCGGGCAAGTACACCAAGGACACCGCCTTCGCCGCCGACGACCACCGCACCTTCAACCGGCACGGCGAGGCCTTCGACCAGGGCGAGACCTTCTCCGGCGTCGACTTCGCCACGGGCGTGGAGGCCGCGGCCGAGTTCGCCGCGCTCGCCCCCGAGGGGTGGACCCCGGCCCAGCTCGCGCTGCGCTGGATCATCCAGCAGCCCGGCGTCACCACGGTCATCCCGGGCGCCCGCTCGCCGGAACAGGCACGCGCGAACGCCGCCGCCGCGAAGCTGCCCCCGCTGGGCGAGGAGACTCTCACGGCGATCCGGGACCTCTACGAGCGCCGGATCAAGGACCAGGTGCAGGTCCGCTGGTAGCGGCGGGTCGGAGACGGCTCGCCGGGGAACCCGCATGACACAGGGGCCGGCCCGGGACGCGGGCCGGCTCCGGGGGCCGGAAGCCGGGAGGCGGAATGGCGGTGACGGGAGACGGCGACGCGGGGCGCTGGGGGCGCCACGAGACCGAGGAGGAGCGGGCCGACCGCAGATGGGCGGAGCTCATCCAGGAGGTGCGGGTGGCCCAGACGGGTGTGCAGATCCTCTTCGGCTTCCTGCTCACCGTCGTGTTCCAGCCGAAGTACGACCACCTGAGCCACACCGACCAGGTGATCTACGTCGTCACCGTCGTCCTCGGTGCCGCGACGACCGGCGCGCTCACCGGCCCGGTGTCCCTGCACCGCCTGGTCTCCGGGCGCCGGGTCAAGCCCCAGGCCGTGGCCTGGGCCTCACGGCTGACCTTCGTCGGTCTCCTCCTGCTGCTCGCCACCATGACCTCCTCCCTGCTGCTGATCCTCAGGGTGGCGACGCACGGCGGGTTCGTGTCCTGGCTGGTTGCCGCGGTGGTGGCCTGGTACCTGCTGTGCTGGTTCGCGCTGCCCCTGTGGACCCGGCGCCGCCACACCACCCGGTGAGGCACTGTGCCAGGGCCGGCGAGCCCGGCATGATCCAAACGAGCGGCCCTGGCTCAGCTCCCCGCGAGCACCTCCGCGAGGAAGTCGTCGACACCGGCCTCCTCCTCGCCCGGCGCCACCACGGCATGGGTCTCCCTCAGGAAGGCCGCGACGGCGGACGCCCACAAGAACACCGCCGCGTGCTGCCGGCCCCCGTCGGCGTGGGCGTCGCCGTAGAACTCCATGCACAGCTCCTCCGACGGGCCGTCCGCGACGGGACGGAAGCGGACGTCGCCGACGCCGACCGGCTTCGTCAGCCCCTCGCCGAGCATGCCCCGGTCCACCCTCCACCGGGCCAGCACCCGCCCGTCGTGGGCGAAGACGACCGTGACGGCGAACGGGTCGTCGGCGTCGTACTCCAAGTGCGCCAGCACGGGGAAGCGCTCCGTGCCGTGCGCCTGCAACTGCACCACGAGACTCTTGTGCACCAACGCGTTCACGAATTCGGCCCTCCGAGGACGACATCGGGACGTAGACCCCTCTGGTACCCCTGATCCGCGGGAGATGCCCGGCCGTCCGACCGGATCTCCCCGTGCCGCGACGGCCGGGACCGGGGGCGCGTGTCAGCGCAGTCCGAACCGGTCCGCCCAGGACATGACGTCGGCGACCGCCGCGTTGCCGCCGCACACCACCAGGCCGAGCCGGACGTCCGGGCCCATCCGCTCCCGGACGTGCCGGGCGGCCGGCAGCAGGCAGCCCGCCGCGGGCTCGGCCCAGACCTTGGCGTGCTCGGCGAGGTCGAGGCAGCCTCGCACGGCCTCCCGGTCGGGCACCACGAGCACCTCGTGGACGAGGGCGCGGACATGGTCGTACGTCAGCTGCGACACCGCCGGGGCGCTCAGCGTCGTCACGATCGAGGAGAGGGCGACCGGCACCGGGCCACCGGACGCCAGCGCCTCGGACATGGCCTGGGCGCCCTCGGTCTCCACGCCCCAGATCCGCACCCCGGGCCGCAGCGTGCGCAGCGCCGCGGCGACGCCCGCGATCAGCCCGCCGCCACCGATGCTGACGAGCACGTCGGTCAGCTCGCCGGCGTCCGCGGCCAGTTCGAGGCCGACGGTGCCCTGCCCGGCGACCACCACCGCGTCGTCGAAGGGATGGACCAGGGTGAGCCCCTCGTCCCGCAGCCGTGCGGCCGTGGCGAACGCCTCGTCCATGCCGTCGGTCAGCCGCACCGACGCCCCGGCCTCCTCCGCGATCGCGACGGACCGGGCGGGCGCGGAGCGCGGCATGACGACGGTGGCCTTCACATGCAGCGCGGCGGCCATCACCGCGAGCGCGATCCCGTGGTTGCCGCCGCTGACCGCGACCACGCCCGCGGCCCGCTCCGCCTCGTCGAGCGACAGCAGTCGCGCCGTCGCGCCGCGCGCCTTGAAGGAGCCCGTGCGCTGCAACAGCTCCAGCTTCGCGGTCACCGGGGCGCCGAGCAGCGCGGACAGGCCGGGACTCGGCACGGTCGGGGTGCGCACGACGTGTCCGGCGATCCGCTCGGCCGCGGTTTCGATCTCCGAGATGCCGATCAAGGCAGTCCACCTTTCCGGCGCGGGGTGGTGATCCGCGCCGACCCGACCCTCACCTGTCGGGGGCACGCAGGTCAACAGGTCTCGCCGGATCCCGGCCCGCGAGAGGGACCGGCTCCCTCAGTGCTGCTGCGGCCGGTGCGGCGTCGCCTCGCTCGGCCGGACGACGACGACCCCCTCGCCCTCCAGCATCAGCTGCACCGTCTCGCCCGACCCGCCGCGCAGCATCGAGCCGAACGACTGCGAGCGGTGCAGCGACGTCCGGAGGCGGGCGGTCCAGCCGACGACTGCGTCCGTGTCGACGTACACCGGCTGCCGCGGCGTGACCGGTATGACCAGCGGACTGCCCTCGCACACCAGGCCCAGGAGCCCCTGCCCGGTGAACACGCTGTTGAACAGCCCGCCGCCCGCTACGCCCGAGCCCTTGACCGTCCTGATCTGGTACGACAGCGTCGCGTCGAAGCACAGTACGTTGCGGCCGTTGACGGTGAACTCGTCACCCGGGTCGACCTCGACGACGAAGCAGTTCTGGGCCTCCTGCGCGAACCAGGCCTCGCCCTGCCCGCGCACCGCCATCAGCGGCAGCCCCTCCCCGGTGACCGCGCGCTTGAGCATGCCGCCGACGCCCTGGCCCTTGCGCTCGAACCGCAGATCGCCGCGGTAGGCCACCATCGAGCCCTGGCGGGCGAACATCTCGCCGTCCACCGTGTACTTGACGCACTTGGAGTTCTCGACGGACATGCCCGGCGCGGTCGCGGGGCCCACCACGTACTCACTGGAAAACAGGTCACCCTTCATGCGGGCATCCTGGCCCGGAGTCGCCCGTTCCGCCAAGGTCACTGGGCGAGGTCGTTCTCCAGGGCCGCACCGGGCAGTTGGGCAGTGCCGAGCACCTTCGTCCGCTTGCCGCAGAACGCCGACTCCAGTGTGCGCAGCATCGTCAGGTGCACCGCGCCGTTGTTGGAGGTGTTGGCGAGCGCGGCCAGGCTGCGTCGGCCGTCCTTGCTCGTGAACGCGTAGGTGTAGTAGCCCTGCACGGCGCCGGTGTGCCCGTACACCGACACCCCGCACGACAGGTCGCGGCGGCGCAGCCCGAGCCCGTACGCCTGGGCGGTGCCCGCCGGGATCCACCGCTCCATCTGGTCCAGTTGCGCGGGGGGCAGCAGCCGACCGCCCAGCAGAGCCGAGAAGAACGTGTTGAGGTCGCGGGTGCTGGAGACGAGCGCGCCCGCGCTCTGCGCCCAGGACATCGTCTGCTCGGTGGCGTCGACCAGGGGCGACCCGGCCTCGTCGGGGGTGAGATAGCCGTGCGCGTACCGGCCGGGGATCTTCGTGGCGGGGTGGACGTAGAAGGTGTCGCTCAGCTTCAGCGGCTTGATGATGCGGTTCTCGTACGCGGTGCGCACCGAGTGGCCGGTCAGCTTCTCGATGAGCAGGCCGGCGACGACGAAGTTGGTGTTGGAGTAGGCGTAGGCGGTGCCGGGCGCGTGCGTGAGCGGGTGCTTCAGGGACAGGGTGAGCAACTGGCGGTAGGTGAACACCCTGGTGCGCACGGCCTCGAAGCCGGACACGGTCCTGGCGAACATCTCGTCGCTGTAGTCGTACAGACCGCTGCGGTGGCCGAGTACCTGCCGCACCGTGATCCGGTCGTCGGGCAGCAGTCCCGGCAGGTAGCGGTTGACCGGGTCGTCGAGCTTCACCCGGCCCTCGGCGGCCAGTTGGAGCAGCACGACCGCGGAGAAGGTCTTGGTGACGCTGCCGATGCGGAACCGGTCGGCCGTGTTGATCCAGTCCCCGGTCCTGCGGTCGGCGACTCCCTCCGTGGCCTTGTGGACCGTGGGGTGGTCGTCGTAGGACAGGCGGTGGTCGTCGATCCGCGCCATGGCGCCCGGCGCGCCCTGCTTCAGCGCCGTGCGCAGGAGGGTGCCCAGTGCCGCCGTGTCCGGCGCGGGCAGCGCGTCCGGTGCCGCCGTCCCGGGCCGGTGGCCCGCCGCGTGCGCCGGTCCCGCCAGCAGGGCCAGCACCAGTGATCCGAGTACCGCACCGCTGCACACCGTTCGTGAGGCCATACGTTTCCTCTCCCGTCTCCGTCCGCGCGGTGATCCGTGCGAGATCGATCACATTCGGGCAGCGCAACCTTCTCCCATCGGGTCACATCTCCACGGACGACACACAGTTGGTCGTTCGCCGATCACTGAGTGGGGTGGATTGGCAAAGGATTGTCCTGTATCGCACGGAATGGATCATTCGTGCTTTACATGCACATGATCGATCCATGAGAGTTCCCTCCCGGGGGCCCGACCAGCTCCCATGGCGCACCGGCGTCATCCCCGGGCGGCCGGCGATCCGGGCCTCCGCCACGAACGAAGGAACTCCCGAGAGTGCACAGACCCCATATACGCACCGTGGCGCTCGCCGTCGCGGTGGCGACGGCCGTCACGGGCCTGGCCGGCCCGGCGCTGGCCGCCCCTGCCGGGGGGCGGGACCACACCGTGTCGTCCGCCGGCACATCCACCGACTCGGTGGTGGCCGCCGCCGGCGCCGCGGCCTTCGCGCACGCGTCGGCGACCGGCGTCACCCAGGGGGACGAACTGCGGGCCCGGGACGTGCTGCTCGACCCCGAGGGCGCGCGCCACGTCCGGTTCATACGCACCCACCGGGGACTGCCGGTCCTCGGCGGCGACCTCGTCGTCCACCTCGACCGGCAACTGAGGTACACCGGCGTCACCCGGGCCGCCGGTCGCACCGTCCGGCCCGCCGTCATCCGGGCCGCGCTGACCCCGGGACAGGCGGCGGTCAGGGCCGCCTCGGCCGCCCACGGAGAGGCGGGCACCACGCGGCTCGTCGTGGACGCCCGCGGCGGCGCCTCCGCCCTCGCCTACGAGGTGCGGGTCACGGCCCCCGCGACCACCGGGAGCGGCGGTTCCCGGACCGTCGTCGTCGACGCCGTCACCGGCGAGGTGCGCAGCGACATGCCCGACCGGGACGGGTTCCTCTCGCCCCGGCTGGTCGAGACCCTGCGCAGGCGTGGCGAGACGCTCGACCCGGCCACCGGCAACACCCCGCGGCCCGCCGCCCTCGCCGCGACGCGGTCGGCCACGGCCGCCGGCTATCCGCGGACCGCGACGGGCACCGGCTCCTCCCTGTTCGTGGGCAAGGTCTCCCTGACCACCACCCAGACGGCGAGCAAGAGCTTCCTGCTGAAGGACCCCAGCCGGTACGGCACGGAGACCCGGGACGCCAAGAACAAACCGCTGGAGAACTTCGCGCGGGGTACGAAGTTCACCAGCACCACCGACACGTGGGGCAACGGCGCCGTCTCCAGCCGCGCCAGCGCCGCCGTGGACGCGCAGTACGGGATCACCAGGACCCTGGACTTCTACAAGAAGTCCTTCGGGCGCAAGGGCATCAAGAACAACGGCAAGGGCGCCCAGGCCATGGTCCACTTCGGCAACAAGGTCGCGAACGCGTTCTGGGATCCGGCGTGCACCTGCATGCTGTACGGCGACGGCGACGGCGGGATGTTCAAGAAGCCGCTCGTCGCCCTCGACGTCACCGGCCACGAACTCACCCACGGGGTCGTCGACGCCACCGCCGGACTCGAACCCACCTTCGTGGACTCCGCCGGCAACCAGTACGGCGAGCCGGGGTCGCTGAACGAGTCACTGGCCGACATCTTCGGCTCCGGCGTCGAGTTCCACGCCGACAACCCCAAGAACCCGCCGAACTACCTGATCGGCGAGAAGCTGGGCCTGGCGCAGAAGTTCCTGCGCCGGCTCGACCGGCCGTCCCTGGACAGGCTCGAGGGCGCGATCGACTACTGGTCGCCCGAGGTGTACTTCACCGAGGTGCACGCCGGTTCCGGTGTCTCCTCGCACGCGTACTACCTGCTCGCCGAGGGCAGCGGCAGCAAGAGGATCGGCGCCGTCACCTACAACTCGCCGACCTACGACGGACTGCCGGTCAAGGGCATCGGCCGTACCAAGGCCACGGCCGTGTTCTACCGGGCGCTGACCCGCTACATGGTGTCCACGACCGACTTCCACGACGCGCGCGTCGCGACGCTGAAGGCGGCCAGGGACCTCTACGGCGCGACCGGCACCGAGTACAAGGCGGTGGACCGGGCCTGGGCCGCGGTCAACGTCACCGCCGCCAACACCCCGGCCGCCGGCCGCTGACAGACCGTCCGAACACGGTGACCCGGATGGCCCCGCCGCGGCGGGGCATCCGCATGTACGGCAGGGGGCGCGGCTCAGCGCAGGGTGTCCGCCCAGTCCGCCGGGACGCGTCCCTCCGGGCCCGGGGCCGGCTGGTTCGCCGGGTGGCTCTCGGGCGGCGCGAGTGCGGGTCCGGACTCGTAGAACTCGTTCGTGTCGTAGTTCCAGAACCAGCCCTCGCCCGGCTCGTAGCTGCGGATCACCGGGTGCCCGGTGGCCCGGTGGTGGGCGGTGGCGTGCTTGCCGGGGGAGTCGTCGCAGCAGCCGATGTGGCCGCAGCGGGCGCAGCGCCGCAGATGGAACCACCAGCCGCCGGCCGCGTCGCACTCGGCACAGCCGGAGCCGCTGGGGGGCACGCTCGGGTCGATTCCGGTGTCACGGGTCATGTCGGCTCCTCGGATGTCGGGCGGTCCTCGGCGGTGAGCGGCGATCCGGCCGCCGTCGGTCCGTCGCCTTCACCGGCGGTCAGTGGCAGCAGCACCTGGAACCGGGTGTCGCCGGGCACCGACTCCACGTGGATGGCACCGTGGTGCTTGTTGGCGACGATCCGCCAGGAGATGTCAAGACCGAGTCCGGTGCCCTGGCCGACCGGCTTGGTGGTGAAGAACGGGTCGAAGATGCGGTCCCGGATCTCCGGCGGCACCCCCGGCCCGGTGTCCCGGAACTCGACCAGCAGCCGGTCGTCGTGGAGCGCGGTCCGCACGGTCAGGGTGCCCTCGCCGCCCGCGCCGTTCATGGCGCACACCGCGTTGTCGATCAGATTGGTCCACACCTGGTTGAGTTCGGCCGGGTAGGCGGGGATCCGCGGCAGCGTACGGTCGTACTCCTTGACGACCTCGATACGCGGACCGATCTTGCCCGACAGCATCAGCAGGGTGCTGTCGAGGAGTTCGTGCACATCGGCGACCTGGTAGGGGGCACGGTCCAGCTGGGAGTACTGCTTGGCGGCGTCCACGAGACGGGAGATCCGGGTGGTGGAGTCCCCGATCTCGTCCATCAGCAGCTCCGTCTCCACCGTGTAGTTGAGCCACCCCACGGCACCCGGCAGGATCTCCTCGTCGACGGCCGCCGCGACCTGCTCCAGCCAGTCGACGTCAAGGCCCGCCTGCACGAACGTGGGCGCCAGTTGCGGGCCCTGGTCGATGCCGTGGTCCTCCAGCCAGTCGGTGAGCGCGTCCTCGCGGTCGGCGGCCTGGAGCGGGCTGAGATCCGGGGCCTTGGCGACCCGCTCGGCCGTACGCTCCTGGATCTCCATGAGGCTGGTCAACTGGTCCCGGGTGAACGGTCCTTCGGCGATCAAGGCGAGCTTGCGCCGCATCTTGGCCACCCGCTCCCGCAGCGTGGCGGTGGCCCGAACGGCCGCCGCCGCGGGGTTGTTGAGCTCATGGGTCAGTCCGGCGGACAGTGAGCCGAGCGCGAGCAGCCGCTCACGCTGCCCGACGGCCGCCTGGGTGCTCTTGGACCCGAAGAACAGCCCCTCCAGAAGGTGCACCGCCATCGGGAACCATTCCCGCATGATGTCCGCGAACGCGTCGGCGGGCAGCACGAAGAACCGCGTCGGCTCCGTGACCCGCATCGAGTTGATGTAGACCTGCCGCAGCCGGTCCCCGAGGTACGCCTGCATGGCGCCCGAGTACACCCCGCGCTGCGAGGTCCGGGTGACCTCCACGTCGTCGCCGCCGACCCGGCGGGAGAGCACCACCGTGCCCTCGATCATCACGTAGAAGCAGGTGGCCGGCTCGCCCTCGGTGTACACCGGGCCGGGCTCGAACATCTCCACCCGCCCCTCGGCGCACAGCCGGCCCAGCTGCTCGGGCCGGAGCTTCTCGAACAGGAACAGCGAGCCGATCTCACCGGCGCCGCACGGCATCCTCCTGCCGCTCACGACTGCTCCAGGTAACGGTGGACGAGCAACACGGCCATGGCTCCCTCTCCGACGGCGGACGCGACCCGCTTGGCGGACTCCGCCCGCGCGTCACCGGCGACGAACACGCCGGGCACATTGGTCTCCAGGTGGTACGGCGGCCGGTCCAGCTCCCACCCCGGGGGCGGCCGGCCGTCGGCGGTGAGGTCGGGCCCGGACAGGATGAACCCGCGCCCGTCCCGCAGCACCGTGCCGTCCAGCCAGTCGGTCCGCGGCGCCGCGCCGATGAAGACGAACATCCACTGCGTGTCGACGAGTTCGGTCTCCCCGGTGGCCGTGTCGCGCAGGGCCAGCTTCTCCAGATGGCCCGAGCCGTGCGCGGCGTCCACGACGGTGCCCGTGCGCACCGTGATGTTGGAGGCCTCTTCGATCTGCTGGATCAGGTAGTACGACATCGACGCCGCCAGCGACGCCCCGCGCACCAGCAGGGTCACCGACTTCGCACCCCGCGACAGGTACATCGCGGCCTGCCCCGCGGAGTTGGCGCCGCCGACGATGTAGACGTCCTGCCCCTGGCAGGCGGGCGCCTCGGTCAGCGCCGAACCGTAGAACACCCCGCACCCGGTCAGCTCCTCCACGCCGGGTGCCGGAAGCTGCCGGTAGGACACGCCCGTCGCCAGGATCACGCTGTGCGCGGCGACCGCCGAACCGTCGGAGAACCGCACGGTCCGCGCCGCGCCGCAGATCTCCAGGCCGGTCACCTCGCGCGCGGTCAGGATCTCCGCGCCGAACCTCGTCGCCTGCCGTCGGGCCCGGTCGGTGAGCTGGGCGCCGGAGACGCCGTCCGGGAACCCGAGGTAGTTCTCGATCCGGGAGCTCTGCCCCGCCTGCCCGCCGGTCGCCGAGCGCTCCACGAGCACCGTCCGCAGCCCCTCGGAGGCCCCGTAGACGGCCGCGCCGAGCCCGGCCGGGCCGCCGCCGACCACCACCAGGTCGTAGAAGTCGGCCGCCGGTGTCGTCGCGAGCCCCACGTGGGCCGCGAGCTCGGCCGGCTCCGGTTCGAGCAGCGGGGTGCCGTCCGGGGTGACCACCAGCGGCAGCCGCTGACCGTCCTGCCCGGCCGCGGTCAGCAGCCGCCTGCCCTCCGGTTCGTCCGAGGAGTACCAGCGATACGGCACCTGGTTGCGGGCCAGGAACTCCCGCACCTGGGAGGACCGCGCCGACCAGCGGTGCCCGACCACCTTCGTGCTCGGCACCGGCCGGTAGTCGCCGGCCCGCCAGACCTGGAGCAGGTCGTCCAGGACCGGGTACAGCTTCTCCTCGGGCGGGTCCCAGGGCTTGAGGAGGTAGTGGTCGAGGTCGACGACGTTGATCGCGTCGATCGCCGCGTCGGTGTCCGCGTACGCGGTCAGCAGCACCCGCCGGGCGCCCGGGTGGATGTCCAGGGCGCGTTCGAGGAACTCGATGCCGTTCATCCGCGGCATGCGGAAGTCGGCCAGGATGACGGCGACGGGGTCACCGCGCAGCTTCAGCTCGCTCAGCGCGTCCAGCGCGGACTCGCCGGACTCCGCGCGCACGATCCGGTACGACCCGCCGTAGCGCCGCCTGAGGTCCCGGGCGACGGCGCGGGAGACCCCCGGATCGTCGTCCACGGTCATGATGACGGTCCGCGCCTGCTCCACGGCCTGTGTCATGCGGCTGTCACCCCGCGTGCTCGGATCGGCTGCCCGGTGCGCCCCCGTCGTCACCACGCCGGCTCCTGCCCATCGTATGTGCGGCCGTCCCGCTTCGCCCGGGTACGCCGGAGGCGGCATCCCCGGCCGCCCGCTTCGGTGATCGGCCGGTAGGGGAGACTGGCACCGACGACGGCACACCACACAGGGAGGCACACGGCATGACGCGCCCGATCACGGCAGGGGTGGACGGATCGGAGGAGAGCCTCGCCGCACTGGCGTGGGCCGCTCGGGAGGCAGAGCGCCGCGGGCTGCCGCTGCGCGTGGTGCGGGCCTGGCGCCACGAGGTGCACGACGCCTTCGACGTGGGCGACCGGGACACCCAGCGCCAGTGGGTGCGCGAGTCGGTCAGCGGGGCCGTCCGGACCGTCACCGAGCGCCACCCGGGCCTGACCGTGACCGCCGACGCCGTGGAGGACGACGCCGTGCCGGCCCTGCTCGGTGCCGCTGCGGAGTCGGAGGCGCTGGTGCTCGGCTCGCGCGGACGGGGCGCACTCGTCGGGTTCCTGGTCGGCTCCGTCGGACAGCAGGTGATCGCCGGGACCGAACGGCCCGTCGTCCTGGTGCGCGCCGGGGACCGGCCTTCCGTCGAGGCCGCGGGCCGGGAGGTCGTCGTGGGCCAGCAGGGTGCCCCCGAGGACAGCGCCGCGGCCCTGGCGTTCGCGTTCGGGACCGCCGCCGCGCGCGGCGCCGGGGTGCGGGCGGTACGCGCCTGGACGCTGCCGCCGGTGTTCGCCTACAGCCCCGGCTCGCTCAAGCTGCTCGACGAGGCCGGCGGCCTGGAACCGTACGAGCGGAAGGCGCTGTCCGCGGCGCTCCAGCCGTGGCGGGAGCGCTTCCCGGACGTCCCCGTCGTCGAGCACGTGGAGATGGGCAGCGCGGGCCAGGTGCTGCTGGCCGCGGCCGAGCACGCCCAGCTGCTGGTCGTGGGGCGCCGGGCGCGCCGTACGGCGGTGGGCGCGCGGATCGGCTCCGTCGCGAGCGGGATGCTGCACCACGCCGGCTGCCCGGTGGCCGTCGTCCCGCACCCGTGAGTCACCCGGGCGTCGCGTCCGGCGCCCGGCGTGCCCCGGGCAGGACGTTCCTGACGTAGTCCTGCACCGCGGTGTCGAGGCCGATGTCGTGCTGCGCCCGCTCGGACAGGTACCAGCGGTGCTCCAGCAGCTCGTGGTACAGCTCGGCCGGGTCCATGGTGCCGCGCAGCCCGCCCGGCACCGCCCGCACGGTGGGGCGGAACACCTCCCGCACCCAGCGGTGCGCCAGCACCTCCGGGCGGGCGGCGAGCGCATGCCCGCCGCCCGGCCCGGGCCGGGTGCCGCCCGGCGCGTAGTCGTCCTGGGTGGCCATCCAGCTCTCCAGGTCGGTCAGCAGCCGCCGCGCCTGGTTCTCCTCGGTGTCCAGGCCGGTCAGGCGCAGCAACTGCCGCTGGTGGTGGCCGGCGTCGACGACCTTGGGCACGAAGGTGACCGTGTCGCCGGTGGCGGAACTCTCGATCTGCATCTCGGCCACGTCGAAGCCGAGGTCGTTGAGCCGCCTGATCCGGCGCTCGATGTAGTGGTACTTGCCCGCAGGGTAGACCGAGGTGCGGGTCAGCTCCTGCCACAGGCCGCGGTAGCGGGCGCAGATCTCGGTGCCGAACTCGACCGGGTCCACCAAGGGGTGCAGCGCCCCGGAGGCCTCCAGGTCCAGCAGCTCGCCGCTGATGTTGACGCGGGCCAGGTCGAGGTCGTACTCCCGCTGTCCGGGGCTCAGCCGCCGGTGCAGCTCGCCGGTCTCGGCGTCCACCAGGTAGGCGGCGTACGCGCCGGCGTCGCGCCGGAACAGCGTGTTGGACAGCGAGCAGTCGCCCCAGGCGAACCCGGCCAGGTGCAGCCGCACCAGCAGGACGGCCAGGGCGTCCATCAGGCGGTGCATCGTGGCCGGGCGCAGGGTGGTCTCGAACATCGAGCGGTACGGCATCGACCCGCCCAGGTGCCGGGTGATCAGCACCGGCTCCAGCGGCTCGCCCGTGCGGTCGGTGCGGCCGGTGACCACGGCCAGCGCGTCCACCGCGGGGATGCCGAGCCGGTCCAGGTCGCGCAGCAGCTCGTACTCGCGCAGCGCCGGGCGTTCGGCGAGTTCCTTGACGGCGACCACCTCGTCGCCGGCGCGGGCGTAGCGCACCACGTGCCGGGAGATGCCGCGCGGCAGTGGCACGAGGTACTCCTCGGGCCACTCCTCCAGTGGGGTCCGCCACGGCAGTTCGAGCAGGAGCGCGGGGTGCTCCGGGTTGGTGGCACTGATCTGCAAGCCCATGGCACGAACCCTAGAGGGCGCGCTCCCGCGCCTGCAGTGCCGCCTGCGGCACCGGACCGCGGAGCAGGGGGCCGTGCCCGGGCAGCAGCAGGTCTCCATCGAGGCGTTCGAGTCTGTCCAACGAGGCCAGCGCCTGGGCGCGTTGGTGGTGGAACATGTCGGGCAGCAGTTGCGGGCCGGCCAGGCGTGAGGTGGGGTGGCCGCTCACCAGGGCGTCGCCGGAGACCAGCACGCCGGTGTCGGGGACGTGGAACGCGGTGTGGCCCTGGGTGTGGCCGGGTGTGTGCACGGGCACGGGCCGCCCCGGCAGGTCCAGCGGCCCGGCGGCCGGGAACGGCTCGGGCGCGGCGACCGGGACGTGCGCGGTGCCGCCGAGGCGCAGCGCGTGCACCGCCCAGGGCAGCACACCGGGCCGCCAGCCGTTGCGCAGCACCTGTCCGACGGTCACCTGGTGCAGGAACTCCCGCCGTGCGTGCGGCAGTTCGGCCTCGTGCAGATACACCGGGGTGCCGTGGGCGCGGCGCAGGTACTCGGCGTTGCCCAGGTGGTCGTTGTGCGCGTGGGTGATCAGCACGGCCGCCACCGCCTGGGGCGAACTGCCCACCGCCGCCAGCGAGTCGAGCAGCCGCTGCCGGTCGCCGGGGTAGCCGGTGTCGATCAGTGTGGCGGCGTCGCCCTCGGTCAGGATCACCCAGTTCGTGTTGCTGCCGTGCACCAGATAGGTGCCGTCGGCGACCTGCTGGACGTCCGCGCGCATCGTTCTCCTCGCTCCAGGGTGACTGCCCGACGAGGGACAGCCAACCAGATGGGTCCGGGGGCAGTGCAAGCGCGGACGCCCACAGTGTCGGTGGGCCGGTCACAGCCAGCTGTCGAACCGCCGGATGAACCAGGTCTTCACCAGCTGGGTGAGGACGCAGTATGCCAGCAATGTGCCGATCAGCCACGGGAAGTAGCTCACGGGCAGCGGCTGCAGACCGAGGGACGCACCGAGCGGGGTGAAGGGCAGCGCGACTCCGAAGGCCATCACGGCCGCCGTCATGACCATCACCGGCACGGACGCCCTGGACTGGATGAACGGGATCTTGCGGGTGCGGATCATATGCACGATCAGGGTCTGGGAGAGCAGGCCCTCGATGAACCAGCCCGACTGGAAGAGACTCTGGCTGCCGGTGGTGTTGGCGGAGAAGACGTGCCACATCAGCAGGAAGGTCGTGATGTCGAAGATCGAGCTGATCGGTCCGATGAACACCATGAAGCGGCCGATCCCGCGCGCGTCCCAGTTCCGCGGCTTGCGCAGGTACTCGGGGTCCATGCGGTCCCAGGGGGTGGCGAGCTGTGAGATGTCGTAGGACAGGTTCTGCACCAGCAGGTGCAGCGGCAGCATCGGCTGGAACGGGATGAAGGCGCTGGCGACCAGGACCGAGAAGACGTTGCCGAAGTTCGAGCTGGCCGTCATCTTGATGTACTTGATGGTGTTGCCGAACGTCTGCCGGCCCTGCAGCACTCCCTGTTCGAGGACGGTGAGGCCCTTCTCCAGCAGGATGATGTCGGCCGACTCCTTGGCTATGTCGACGGCGGTGTCGACGGAGATGCCGACGTCCGCGTCGCGCAGCGCGGCCGCGTCGTTGATGCCGTCGCCGAGGAAGCCGACGGTGTGGCCGTCGCGCCGCAGAGCGCGTACGATACGCGCCTTCTGCACCGGGTTGACCTTGGCGAAGACCGTGGTGCGGGCGGCGAGTTCGGTCAGCCGGCCGTCGTCGAGGCCGTCGATGACGGCTCCGGTGACGACCTCGCCCACGTCGATGCCGACGTCGGCGCAGACCCGGGCGGCGACCAGTTCGTTGTCGCCGGTGACGACCTTGACGGTGATGCCCTTGTCGGCGAGGGCGCGCAGCGCCCGGGCAGCGTCGTCCTTGGGCGGGTCGAGGAAGGCGAGGAAGCCGGCAAGGGTGAGTTGGTCCTCGTCGGCCACGGTGTAGGTGTCGCGGGTGGCGGGCAGGGAGTGGGTGGCGACGGCCAGGACGCGCAGGCCCCGCCGGTTGTGGTCCTGGGCGATGCGGGTGACCTGACGGCGAAGCTCCCCGGTCAGTTCGACCCGCCGTCCGCGATCGAGTACGTGGGTGCACAGTGCGAGGACCTCCTCGACCGCGCCCTTGGTGATCAGGGTGTGCTCGGCGGCGCTGTCCACGCCGTCGTCGTACGTCGTGCGGCTCAGGACCACGGACATGCGGCGGCGGGCGAAGTCGAACGGGATCTCGTCGACCAGGGTGAAGCGGGCGTCGACGACGATCTCCTCGGCCTCGGCGACGCGGTCGAGGACCGCCTGGTCCATCAGGTTGCGCAGGCCGGTCTGGAAGTGGCTGTTGAGGTAGGCGTACTGCAGCACCTCGTCGTCGTCGCGGTCGTGCGCGTCCAGGTAGCGGTCCAGGACGATACGGTCCTCGGTGAGCGTGCCGGTCTTGTCGGTGCACAGCACGTCCATCGCGCCGAAGTCCTGGATCGCGTTGAGCCGCTTGACCACGACCTTGCGCCTGGACAGGGCCACCGCGCCCCGCGCCAGGTTCGCGGAGACGACCATGGGCAGCATCTCCGGGGTGAGTCCGACCGCCACCGCGACGCCGAACAGGAACGCCTGGCCCCAGTCGCCCTTGGTGAGGCCGTTCACCGCGAACACCACCGGGACCATGACGAGCATGAACTTGATCAGCAGGTAGCTGACCCTGCGTACGCCGGTGTCGAAGTTCGTCTGCGGGCGCGTGCCCGCCAGGGAGCCGGCCATGGACCCGAAATAGGTGCCGGATCCGGTGGCCACCACGACACCGGTGGCGGTTCCGGAGGTCACGGAGGTGCCCATCAGGCAGAGGTTGTCGGCCTCGACGGGATCGTCGGTCTCCTGCTGACCGAGGTCCCGGGTGCGGGTGTCGGCCTTGTGCACCGGCAGGGACTCACCGGACAGGGCGGCTTGACTGACCGTCAGGGCCTTGGCGCTCAGCAGCCGGAGGTCGGCGGGCACCAGATCTCCGGCGGCGAGCTCGATCAGGTCGCCTCCGACGACTTGCTCCATGGGCACGTCGAGGGCGGAGGGAGCCGAGCCGCCCGCCGGGTACCGGCGCACCCTGGTCGTCGTGGTCACCAGCGCCTTGAGCGCGGCGGCCGCCTTGGCGGACCGGTACTCCTGCCAGAACCGGAGCAGCCCGCTGAGCAGCACCATCGTCGACAGGATCAGGACGCCCGGGTCGGCCGGGTCCTGCCAGTACATCACGGTGGCCAGGAAGAGCAGTACGGCGATGAACGGGTTCCCGTACGCCTTGAGCAACTGGATGTACCACCCCGGCGTGCGCTCGTGAGCGACCACGTTGGCGCCGTCCCGCTCCAACCGGGCCGCCGCCTCGGCACAGGTCAGGCCCGGCCCGGGGCTGTCGGCGTCCCGCAGCACCTGCGCGGCGGGTGTGCGGCTGATCTCCGCCAGCCGCCTGCCTGCCGCACGGGTGCGGGCCTCCAGTTCCGCGGTCCGGCGCTCGCGGCGGCTGCGGCCGGGCGGGGCCAGGCGCTCCGGGGTCAACGTGTTGGTCATCGAAGTACCTCCCTCCGCGCACGACGGCAGGCGTGAGCACACGGCTGGGCCGGCCGCGGCGCGGAGCGGTTCAGGAAGACACCGGGGCGGCGGGAGCGCCGCCCCTGGGTCCAAAAGTGATGGGCAGTCGGGATCGGGAAGGCCGGGGAGGACGCCGCCGCGACGCGAGTGCGCCCCGAAGTGCGCGGGTGTCCGTGCGGCGACGCGGGCGAGGCTCAGCCGTGGCTCACAGGGCCGCGCGTGCGCGGTGCGCGGGCGGGCGCGGGTCGGTCAACGCCGCCGGAACGAGGCGGCCGTCGAGGCGGTGCGACTGTGACTCGGACCATTGCTGTCGCGGTCCATGTCTCTCGCCTCCTTCCGGCCGGGGCGCGCGGTGCGCCGTACGACTAGGCAAGGAGCGACCGGGCGGATCCCGGCTCACCCCAACTCGTCAGAGCTTTGGCACTCCACGGCGTGATCCCCTTCGCGGGGAAGCCACTTGGGGTCACCCCTTGGGCCGGGGAGACCTGTCCTGATCCGGAGCGTCTCTCGACGGGTGGGATCAGTGGCCTGTGTCCGTGAAGACGCCTCACCGAACGAGGTGCCTGCTGCCTTCGAACGTCCCACATGGTAGCCCACTACTTGCGTATGGACGCAACTAGGTCTTCGAAGCGATCCGAAAAATGCCTGTATTTGACACAGTTGAAGGGCGTCGCGATCCCTCGAAAATTGCTCACTTGCGTGATCGTGCAACTGTTGGCGCCGCTTCTTCGTCTCACGGGTGGCAGGGCGGCGATGTCGAGGGCGACCGGGACCCGTCGCCGCATTCCAGGATCAGCGAAAGCGGACGTATGCGTGATCAGCAGGAACGGACCGTCGGTGGCGTCGGTGCGCAGGGGCGGGGTCGCTCGACCGGGCAGGTGCGAGTGGTCTCGCAGCGCGGTGCCGGGGAGCGCGCGCACTCCCGGGGTGCGTCGCGCAGGAGGCGCCCGCAGCGAGGAACAGGTGGCGCGTCCCAGGTCGGCGGGCCCGGGATCGGCATCGCCGTCGCGGCGCTGGCAGGCCCTGCGCTGCTGGGGGCGGCCGTGGATGCGGTCGCCGGTCACGGTCCCGGCTGGGGCGTGGTGTCCGGGGCGACGGCAGGCGCACTCCTCGCGGCTCTGCTGGCGGTCCGCGGTCGCGTCCTGGGATGGGTGGCCCCGTTGCCGGTTCTGGCCGTGGCCGCTGTCACGGCCGGCTGGGCGCTGACATCCGGCGGTCCGCCTGCCACACGACTGGTGCGCTGGGCCGTGGAGGCGTTCCCGGCGATGGCCGCCGCGGAGTGTGCGGTGCTCGGCGTCGTGTCGGCGGCGGCCGTCCTCCGGTCCGGTGCGGGGAGGGCCCGCCGTGTCTGAGGCCATGGGGCGCCGTCGGCGCCGCGCCGCTGTCCGCGGTGGGCGACGGTCGCTGGGGATACGCATGCTGCGCGTGGTGGTGTGGACGGTGTCGTCGGCCCTGCTGCTGGGATGCGGAGCGACCTGGTACGCGTACCACACCCTGATCAGTGGGCTCACGACGTCCGACGCGCTGGACGCGGTGCGCAAGAAGGCGCCTCCGCGCCTGGACGACGCCGTGAACCTGCTGCTGATCGGTCTGGATTCGCGCAAGGACATGAACGGCAACGACCTGCCCCGGAAGTTCGTGCAGCGCGAACTGCACGCCGGGTCCAGCAGTATCGGCTACTACAACACCAACACCCTGATCCTCATGCACATCCCGGCCGGCGGCGGCAGGGTCCAGGCGTTCTCCATACCCCGCGACGACTACGTGCAGACCCTCAACGGCGACGGGTCCGTACAGGGCCACTACAAGATCAAGGAAGCGTACGCCAACGCCTACACCGGCGCCCACGACAGGTACGCCCGGCAGGGGGTCGAGGGCGCCGAGCTGGAGGCCAGGAGCCGTGAGGCCGGACGCGAGGCGACGCTGGCGACGGTGCAGGACTTCAGCGGCGTGCCCATTGACCACTTCGCCGAGGTCAACCTGCTGGGTTTCTACGACATCGCCAAGGTCCTGCAGCCCATCACGGTGTGCCTCAACCACCCGGTTCAGGACCGCTATTCGGGAGCGGACTTCCCGGCGGGCGTGCAGCGGCTGAACGCCCGGCAGGCCCTGGCCTTCGTGCGCCAGCGGCATGGCCTGGACGCCGGGGACCTGGACCGCACCCGCCGGCAGCAGGCATTCATCTCCAGCGTCACCCACCAGCTCAAGAGCCAGGGAGTGTGGAGCAGCCCGTCCAAGCTCCAGGGACTGTTCGGCACGGTGAAGAAGGACATCGTCCTCGACACCTCCTGGAACGTCCTCGACTTCGCCCAGCAGGCCACCAACCTCACCGGCGGGAACGTCGTGTTCCACACCCTGCCCATCGAGGGCTTCGCGACCCGCAACGGCCAGGACGTCAACCTGGTCGACCCGGCGAAGATCAAGGCGATGGTGCGACAGGAGTTCGGTGCGACCCCGTCGCCGACCGATGGCGCGGCGGGCACCGCCGCGGCAGCGCCCGCCACCGTCGACGTACGCAACGGAAACGGCGCCGAGGGCGAAGCCTCCGCCGCGCTGTCCTACCTGGCCGAGCTCGGATACACGGCCGGCACGACCGGCAACGTGGCCGCGCAGCCCGCCACCACCGTCGTCTACGGACCCGGTGCGCAGCAGGCGGCGCAGCAGATCGCCGGCCACTTCAACGCCGCTGCCCCGGCTGCCGGTTCTGCCGTGCCGGCCGGACATGTCCTGGTCACCCTGGGTGAGAGCTACGCGCTGCCCAGCCGGCAGGCGCCGTCACCCGCCGCCACGGAGCCGAGCTCGTCGTCTCCCGCCGACTCGGGCCCCGCTGTGAAGGCGGGTGGGGTGCCGTGCGTCAACTGAGTCGCTGACGCTCGTGCCGAACTCCGCCCGGGCGCAGCGCCGTCTGGCATACTTCTTCTATTGCGCAATTGAACAAGTATTGGGGTTTGCTCGTTCCCTCCGTGCACCGACCTGGTTCCGGAGGCGGGGCGGTCACTCCCTCGCAAGGAGGTCTCAGCCATGCCTGTTTCGCCACGGTCTCGCTTCGCCCGGGTCCTCGCGGCCGTGGGCGTGACAGCTCTTGTGGGGCTCGCCCCGCCGGCTTTCGGTGCGCCGGCGGCCACGGACCCCGGCACGGGGGCTGTGGCGGAGGCCTTCAAGAAGGGGCCGGTGTACGTCGACCCGCGAGCCGCGGGGGAGTTGCCGAAGTCCGCGGCCGACAAGCTCGCGGCGAAGATCGAGGCCGCGGACAAGCCGGTCTTCGTCGCGGTGCTGCCCCGGTCCGCCGACTACCCGCAGGCGTCCCTGTTGCCCGACCTGCGCTCACTCACCGGCATCAGCGGGGTGTACGCCGTGCGCCTGGGCGACTTGTTCAACGCCAAGGCGGACCATCAGGTGATGTCGCAGAGCGCCGTCGACAACCTCCGTGGAGCGGTGCAGCGTTCCTACGCCTCGGACACGGAGAGACAGCTGAACGTGTTCGTCGACCAGGCCGTCCGGCAGGCGCAGGGGCACGCCCCAGCGTCCTGGAAGGACAGCGATATGGGCGGCTCCGGCAGCGGCGGGCTGATGGTCGGCGGCCTGCTCGCGGCCGGGGCGGCCGGGGGCGGATACGCGCTGTACCGGCGGGCGAGGAAGCGGCGGGAGGCCCAGCAGAGGGAGTTGGAGGCGTTGCGGGTGGTGGTGGACGAGGACATCACCGCCTTCGGCGAGGAACTGGACCGGCTGGCCTTCTCCCCGTCCGAGCCAGGGGCCACCGACGAGATGCGCAACGACTACTCCCACGCTCTCGACGCCTATGAGCTGGCCAAACGGCAGATGGCCGCCGCGGTCGAGCCGCAGGACGTGCAGCCGGTGACCGCCACGCTGGCCGACGGCCGCTTCGCTCTGGCCACCCTGGCCGCCCGTCGCGGTGGAACCCCCCTGCCCGAGCGTCGTGTGCCCTGCTTCTTCGACCCCCGTCACGGTCCCTCGGCCGACGATGTGAACTGGTGCCCGCCCGGCGGCGTGCCGCGGCTGGTCCCCGCCTGTGCGGAGGACGCCGCCCGCGTCACTCAGGGCGGGCAGCCGATGACGCGAATGGTCGACACCGGCCAGGGCGCCCAGCCTTACTGGAACGCCGGCCCGGCCTACGCGCCTTGGGTGGGCGGTTACTTCGGCGGCGCGGGTGCGGTGGTCGGCGGCCTGCTCGCCGGCACGCTGCTGGGCAGCCTGCTCAGCGCGCCGTCCGCCTTCGCCGGCTCCGGTGACGGCGTCGCGTCCGCGCCCGATCTGCCGGACGGCGGCGAGTTCTCCGGGGCGGACTTCAGAGCCTCCGACTTCGCGGGGGGATTCGACGGTGGTTTCGGGGCGGACGGCGGGGGCGACTTCGGTGGCGACTGGGGGTGATCACACGACCCCCTCGGGGGGAGAGAGACAGGCGGTCAATTGCACAACAGGGGAGGGGTGGAGCCGTGCCGGACACGACCACGGCCGAGGGTCTGCTGGAAGAACTGACCGGGGGATGTCCGCCGCCGCCGGAAGAGCAGGTGCGGAGCACCTACCGGCCGGTCGAGGTGTGTGACGGGGCCGGGTGGACGTGGCCGGGCACCGTCACCGGATGGTGGAGCAGCCCTGAGGGGGCCACCATGTGCCGGCTGAGGCTGTCGGGGTGCGCCTCTTCACGCTGGGTGGAATTCGACTCCGACCGGATCGCCTTGCTGGTCCAGGGCGGCACATGACGCCTTCCGCTCCGACCGGCGGCGAGTTCCCGCTGTCGCTTCTGCCGGCCGGTTGAAGGCGTTCCGGTGGGCCGCGTCCGGATCCCGCAGGCGCTGCTGATCCCCAACGGGACGGCGCCGCGGCCGTGGTCAGTCCCGCAGGCGGGCGGCAGCGGCGTCGGTCAGCAACCGGGCCACGTCCGCGGGCAGGCCGAGGTGGCGTACGAGCCAGGTGGCGTCATGGCCGCGGGCGGCGAACGCCCACGCGGTGTAGAGGTGGTTGAGGGAAGGCGCACTCGGCCCCAGCAGGCGGGGGCGGACCGCTTCCATGGGGAAGCCCTCCAGGGCACGGGCGGTGAACGAGGACGTGTCCATCACCTCCAGAACGCGGCGCCGCGCCTGCCGAGTCGCCTTGCGATCAGCGCGCAGCACCACTGCGAGCAGGGCGAACGCCGTGACGGCCGCTCCCAGCAGGGCGCCGCTGATGGCCGGACGGTACGCCGCTGGGGCGGTGGTCAGGACGGTCATCTCCAGCGTGGTGAACGCGAGCACGCCGAGGACGGCGGTGCCGGCGCCGTCGCGCGGGTGTGGCAGGGCCTTCATCACCAACCGTCCTTCCTTCTTTCCGTGTTCGCTCGTCGTGCCGGAGGACGATGGAGGCGCGCGGGACGGGATGACGAGGCGCCTCCTGTTGCCGTCCAGCAGCATAACCCCGTACTTGCGTGATCGCGCAAATACGGGCGCCAGGGTTCCCGCTCGTGACCCGATCCTCCTCCCACCTCGATGCGACCGCCGACGCCTACAGTGCCGTCTCCGTCCGGTATGCCGACCTCTTCCGCGACGCGCTCGACGCACTTCCGCTGGACCCGCGGTGATCGGCGCGTTCGCCGAGCCGGCCCGGACCAGCGGTCTGTCCGGCGGCTCGGCACGGCACGGCCACCGGCCTTCTCGTCCCGGCGCACCTCGCGATGCGGGCGCGGGCCGCCCCGCCGCCGGGTGCAGCCGCACGTCGACCCGGGCGTCGCCGCCGTGACGTGAGCGCGGCTGACGGGCCCGACTGACCGCGGGCGTCGCGGTAAAACCTCGCGCCCTCCCGGCGCCGGTGGCCGAGGTGCTTCCACGGCCCTTTCGATACAACGGTGTATCGGATACATTCGCGTATCGAACGGAGGTCCGGCATGGCGGTCGAGGGTGCGGAAAGGCGCGTCACCCGGCGTCGGCAGCGGACGCGGGCCAACCTGCTCGACGCCGCCTTCACGGTGTTCGCCGCCAAGGGCTTCGGCCGGGTGTCGATCGAGGAGGTCTGCGAGGCCGCGGGCTACAGCAGGGGCGCCTTCTACTCCAACTTCGACACCCTCGACGAGCTGTTCTTCGCCCTGTACCGGGAACGGGCCGAGCTGATCGCCGACCAGGTGACCGGAGCGCTCGCCCTCGACGGCCCGGACCTCGACGTGCCCGCCGCCGTCGACCGGGTCACCGACGTGCTGCTGCTGGACCTGGACTGGCTCCTGGTCAAGACGGACTTCCTGGTGTACGCCGCCCGCGACGCGGCCGTGGCGCGGACGCTGCTGGAGCACCGCGCGCGGCTGCGCCGGGCCGTAGCCGACCGGCTCGCCCGCGCCCGCACCCCCCTGCCCGCCGTCCTCGGTGACGCCGACGGCGCCGCGCACGCGGTCGTCGCCGCGTACGACGGAGTCACCACCCGACTGCTGCTGGACAAGGACGTCGAGGGCGCCCGCGCCTGGCTCGGACAGCTGCTCACCGCGCTGCTCACCGACGGCGGCACCGCACGCGCATCACGAGAAGACTGACGGAAAGCAAGAGCACCAAGAAATCCAAGAAATCCAAGAAGTCCAAGAAAACCGAGGAAACCGAGGAAGGGGACGGTCGTCATGGACGCCGACGTCATCGTCGTCGGAGCGGGCCTCGCGGGCCTGGTCGCCGCGCACGAACTGACCAGCCGGGGCCGCAGGGTCGCGCTCGTCGACCAGGAGAACGCCGCCAACCTCGGCGGGCAGGCGTACTGGTCCTTCGGCGGGCTGTTCCTCGTCGACACCCCGCAGCAGCGCAGGCTCGGCGTCAAGGACTCCTTCGAGCTGGCCTGGAACGACTGGCAGGGCAGCGCGCGGTTCGACCGGCTGGACGACGAGGACTCCTGGGCGGTGCGCTGGGCGCGCGCCTACGTCGAGTTCGCGGCGGGGGAGAAGCGGTCCTGGCTGGAAGGGCACGGCATCACGCTGCTGCCCACGGTCGGCTGGGCCGAGCGCGGCGATCTGCGCGCCGACGGCCACGGCAACTCCGTACCCCGCTTCCACATCGCCTGGGGCACCGGCACGGGCGTCGTGGAACCCTTCGCCGCGTACGCCCTCCAGGCCGCGCGCGAGGGCCTGCTCACCTTCCACCACCGCCACCGGGTCGACGAGCTCGTCGTCCAGGACGGCGCGGCACGCGGAGTGCGGGGCGCGGTCCTCGCCGAGGACGACTCGCCCCGCGGTGTCGCCTCCAACCGCGAGGAGACCGGCGCCTTCGAACTCACCGCGCAGGCCGTGGTCCTCACCACCGGCGGCATCGGCGCCGGCCACGACCTCGTCCGCCGCTACTGGCCCGAGCGCCTCGGCACCCCGCCGTCGCGGATGGTCACCGGCGTCCCGGCGTACGTCGACGGCCGGATGCTGGACATCAGCGCCGAGGCCGGCGTACGGCTCGTCAACCGGGACCGCATGTGGCACTACACCGAGGGGCTGCGGAACTGGAACCCGATCTGGCCCGGCCACGGCATCCGCATCCTGCCCGGCCCGTCCTCGGTGTGGCTGGACGCCCTCGGCCGCCGGCTGCCCGACCCCTGCCTGCCCGGCTACGACACGCTCAGCACCCTCAAACACCTGCGCACCACCGAGGACATCGCCGGGTACGACCACTCCTGGTTCGTGCTGACCCGCAGGATCGTCGAGAAGGAGTTCGCCCTGTCGGGCTCCGAGCAGAACCCCGACATCACGGCCAAGGACCGCAAGGCGGTGCTGCGCGACCGGCTGCTCGGCAAGGGGGCACCCGGACCCGTACGGGACTTCCTGCGGCACGGCGAGGACTTCCTGATCGCCGACACCCTGGAGCAACTGGTCGAGAAGATGAACCAGTCGACCGACAAGCCCCTCCTGGACGCCGCCGAGGTGCGGCGCCGGATCGAGGCCCGCGACCTCCAGATCGCCAACCCCTACAGCAAGGACACCCAGATCCAGGGCATCCACAACGCCCGCCGCTACATCGGCGACCGCCTCGGCCGGGTGGCCGCCCCGCACCGCGTTCTGGACCCGGCGGCCGGCCCGCTGATCGCCGTCAAGCTGCACATCCTGACCCGCAAGACGCTCGGCGGCATCCAGACCGACCTGGACTCGCGCGCGCTCGGCAGCGACGGGCAGGTGATCGACGGCCTCTACGCGGCCGGCGAGGTCGCCGGCTTCGGCGGCGGCGGCGTCCACGGCTACAACGCCCTGGAGGGCACCTTCCTCGGCGGGTGCCTGTTCTCCGGGCGTGCGGCCGGGCGGGCCGCCGCACGGCAGACCGCCTGAGCGGACTCGCCGCCCGCCCCCGTGCGACGCGGGGGCGGGCGGGCTCACTTACTCTTCAGCAGTCCGGCCACCACCGAGGCGTGGCTCTGCTCCGGCGCCTTGGAGGCGGTCAGCAGGGTCACCGGGCCCCGGCGGGCCAACTTGCGGATGTGGTCGAGCAGTTCGGCCGCCTCCGGCTCGGCCAGCTCGGCCTCGTAACGGCGCTGGAACTCCTCGTAGGACCCTTCGCCGGCGTGGTACCAGCGGCGCAGCTCGGTGGACGGCGTCATGGCCTTCGGCCACTCGTCGATGTGCACGTCCTCCTTGGAGACACCGCGCGGCCAGAGCCGGTCGACCAGGACCCGCACGCCGTCGTCGGGCTCGGGCGGATCGTAGATGCGACGCACGCGGACGCTCACGGTCGGGCCTTTCTCGGGTGCGGGCGGTTCCGGTGCGGAGCGTACTGCGGTGCGGCCGGGAGCCGGCCGCACCGCGCGCGTGAGGGGACCCGACATGACCTGAACGGGCCGGACCCGGTCACTGCTCGCGCATGCCCCACGGGGAGCCGTACTCCGTCAGCAGGTCCAGGAAGGGGCGGGCCGGGAACGCCTCGGGGCCCAGGACCCCCGCTCCGGACCAGGCCCCGGTGGCCAGCAGTTCCAGGGCGACCACGGGATTGACCGCCGTCTGCCACACCACCGCCTGGCACCCGTACTCGGCCATGGACCACTCGTTGTCGACCACGTGGTACAGGTACACCTCGCGCGGCGCGCCGTCCCGGGTGCCGCGTACCCAGGTGCCCGCGCAGGTCTTGCCGCGCATCCGCTCGCCCAGGGTCGCCGGGTCGGGCAGGCAGGCGGCGACGACGTCCCGGGGCGAGACGGCGACCGGCCCGTCCGGGCCCGGGACGGTGACCGGGTCGGTGCGGTCCAGACCCAGCAGGTGCAGCGTCTTGAGGGTGTCGATGAACTCGCGGCCCAGACCGTACTTGAAGGTCACCCGCCGCGCGTCCACCCAGCGCGGGACCAGCAGCACCTCCTCGTGCTCCACGTTCACGCACTCGACCTCGCCGATGCCCTCGGGGAAGTCGAACACCTCCGGCTCGCTGAACGGCTCGGTGGTGAACCAGCCGCGCCCGGCCTCGTACACCACCGGCGGGTTCAGGCACTCCTCGATGGTGGTCCAGATGCTGAAGGACGGCGCGAAGTCGTAGCCGTCGACGGTCAGGTTCGCGCCGTCGCGGACGCCGATCTCCTCGATCTCGTCGAAGAGTTCGTCGGCGGCATACCGCGCGAACACGTCGGACAGGCCCGGCTCCACCCCCATGCCGACCAGCGCGAGCGCGCCGGCCTTCTCCCAGTCCTCCGCCCGCGCGAACTGCTCGTCGCCCAGTCTGACCCCGCACTCCTCGTACGGCCGCTCCGGGTGCGGCCGGGACAGGGACATCGCCATGTCGAGGTAGCCCGCGCCGGCCGTGCGGGCCGCGCGGAACAGCGGCATCACGAAACGCGGGTCGGTCGCGTTCAGCAGCACGTCGCAGCGGTGCCGGGCGAGCAGGTCCGCCACCGCCGCCTCGTCGCTCGCGTCGACGCGCTCGGCGACGAACCGGCCGTCGTCGCCGACGGCCGCCACGGCGGACTCGGCCCGCCCGCGGTCGTAGTCCGCGACGACCACCGACTCGAGGAACGGACGACGGGCGGCGATCCGGGTGATGGCGGTACCCACACCGCCGGCGCCCACGAGCAGTACACGCATGACCAGAACTCCCTTTCGGTCTCTGTCCTGACCGTCGATACAACGCCGCGCACCACGTAAGGTCAATGGCGTTGGCATAAGCCTGCGAGGAGTCCGAGGAGGTCGGGATGCCCAAACCGGTGGTCCCCGAGGAGAAGCGACGGCGGCGCCGCCCCACCCGGAGCGGCACCGTGCTGTCCGAGACACTCATCGTCGACACCGCCCTGCGCCTGCTGCGGGAGCACGGCAGCACGGGGCTGACCGCCCGCCGCCTCGGCCTGGCGCTCGACTGCGACCCGAGCACCCTCTACCGCTACTTCCGCGGCATGGACGACCTCACCCTGGCGATCGGCGACGCGCTCATCGGGCGGGCACTGGCCGGCTGGGAGCCGACCGGGCGGTGGCGGGCCGACCTGCGCGAGGTGGGCCTGCGCATCCACTCCGCGTACGTCGCGCATCCGCAGGCCGCGGTGGTGACCGCCAACCGCGTCTCCGGCCGGGCCAACGAACTGGCCGCCGACGAGGCTGTTCTGGGCGTGCTGCGGCGGGCCGGCTTCCCGCTGCCCGACACGGTGCGGATCTACCACGCCTTCGTCGACCAGACCCTCGCCTTCGCCGCGCTCGACGCCGCCTCCCTCGCCCTGCCGAGCGACGCGCTGCGCGCCGACGAGGAGATGTGGCACTCGACCTACGCCCGGCTGCCCGCCACCACGCATCCGCGCATCGCCGAGGCGGCGCCCCTGCTCGCCACCCGCATGGTCACCAGCGCCTACCCGACCGCCCTGGACATGCTGCTCGACAGCGCGGCGGCCCGGTTGGCTCGCGTACGCGGCAGCGGTCCGGATCCGGGCGGTCCCCGGGCCCGGCCGGTGCTGCGACACTGAACATCGCACCGATAGATGTAACGAGCAGCCAGGAAGCCCGTGGACACCAGCGAGAGCACCGACAGCAGCACGCCACCGCACGGTGACGCCCCGGACCCGCCCGGAGCCGGCCGGCGTGGCTGGCGCCGCTGGGCCATGGACACCCGGCCGCTGCGCCGCCCCGCCTTCCGCCGGCTGTGGTCCTCGACCATCGTCACCGCGGTCGGCAGCCAGCTCACCGCCGTCGCCGTGCCCAAGCAGATCTACGACATCACCGGCTCCTCGGCCTGGGTCGGCTACGCCAGCCTCGCCGGCCTGGTCCCGATGGTGGTGTTCGCGCTGTGGGGCGGCGCGGTCGCCGACACGATGGACCGCCGCAAACTGCTGCTGATCACCAACAGCGGTGTCGCCGTCACCTCGGTGCTGTTCTGGTTGCAGGCCGTGGCCCGGTTCGACTCGGTCGTGGTGCTGATGGTGCTGCTCGCCGTGCAGCAGGCCTTCTTCGGGCTGAACTCCCCGGCCCGCAACGCCTCCATCGCCCGGCTGGTCCCGGCCGAGGAACTGCCCGCCGCCAACGCCCTGGGGTCGACCGTCATGCAGACCGGTCTGGTGGCCGGACCGCTGCTGGCCGGCGCGCTCATCCCCGTCATCGGGCTGCCCGAGCTGTACCTCATCGACGCCGTGGCCCTGTGCGTCACCGTGTGGGCGGTGCTGCGTCTGCCCGCGCTGCCGCCCCTGGCCGGGTCCGCCGTACGGCGTGCGGGGGTGCGGGAGATAGCCGACGGGTTCCGCTACATCTCCGGGCACAAGGTGCTGCTGCTGTCGTTCCTCGCCGACAGCATCGCCATGGTCTTCGGGATGCCCCGCGCCCTGTTCCCGCAGCTCGCCGCCGAGACGTACGCCCCCTACGGCGAGGGACTCGCGCTCGGCCTGCTGTTCGCGGCCATCCCGGTCGGCGCGGTGGTCGGCGGGCTGTTCTCCGGCACCTTCTCCCGGGCGCGCCGGCACGGCTGGATGGTGATCGGCGCGGTCACCGCCTGGGGGGCGGCCGTCACCGGGTTCGGGCTGAGCCGCAGCCTGTGGTTCGCGGTGGTGTTCCTGGCGGCCGCCGGAGTCGCCGACATGGTCTCCATGGTGTTCCGCGGCGCCATCCTGCTGTCCGCCGCCACCGACGAGATGCGCGGCCGTATGCAGGGCGTCTTCACCGTCGTCGTCGCGGGCGGTCCGCGCCTGGCGGACGTCCTGCACGGCACGGCCGGCTCGGCCTTCGGCCCGCGCGCGGCGGTGGCCGGCGGCGGCCTGCTGGTGGTCGCCCTGATGCTGGGCCTGGCGGCGGCCGTCCCGGCGCTGCGCCGCTACCGGATCTGACCGACCGGATCCGGCGGCTCAGTGGGAGCGCCGGGGGATGGTGTACTGCTCCAGGAGCTTGCCCCGGGTCAGCTCCAGCCGGTGGGCGAGGATCTCGGCGACGGTCCGCACCAGCGACAGGCCGAGCAGCGGATCCTCCACGGACAGTGCCAGCACCGCCGAGGCGTCGAACTCGTAGGCGCGGACCTGGCTGTACGCCTCCGCCCCGAAGTCCCACTGGTACGGCGGGAACAGCCAGGACCAGCCGAGCAGGTCGCCCGCGCCGAGGGACGCCACCGTCACCTTGCGGGTGGGCGTCACCTGCTGGTCCAGGTGCACGGCGCCGGAGCGGATGACCCAGAAGCGGTCGGCCGTGCCCCCCGCCTCGAAGATCCTCGTGTCCTCGGGGAAGGAGACCTCCCGCGCGACCTCCATCAGGCGCTCGCGTTGTTTCTGGGGGAGGGCGGTCAGCAGTTTTATCGCTTTGGTCATGACCCGAAGCTCCTCGCCGGCGATGGGTTCCGCGCATGTGCCTCCTCCCCATTTCAGCCGCTGCGGGTTCCCAGGGCACCTCGGCGGAGGCGACTTCTCGTCTTCCCGTGCCGCACGTCCACAGGATCGCCGCGACCGCCGGGGCGGCGGCCCCGCGGGCGGCCACGAAACGCCGCCGGGCCGGCGGGCCGGGACCGGCGAGGCCGCCCACGGCGCTGACGATCACCGTCGGAATGTCCGGTGGTCAGCCTCCCTCCGTCGCCCGGCGGACCGCGTACACGGCGAGCACCCTCGGCCCGGAGAGCAGAGCGCGCGTCACGAGAACCGCCCGTACCCGGCTGGGGTGGCCGGAACCGGGACGCTTCGCCGGTCTCCGGGCGAGGACATGAAAAAGCCCTGGCTGGACGGGGGAGGCCAGCCAGGGCCGTACATGGCGGTGTGCGGGGGACGTTTCGAGTCGACCCCGTCGCCGCGTATGGATGAAACCGTAAACCATCTTGGCCGGTTCCACGCAGCCGGAACCGGGTCACGTGAGCGGACTCACTCCAGCCGTCAGTCCCGCTCGGTGTGCCGGCCCGGAGCCAGGATCTCGTCCAGCACCCGCAGGACGGCCTCGTAGGTCAGGACGCGTACGGCCGCCTCGCGCGAGGCGTCCGGATCGCTCGCCCCGAGGATGTCGCGGCGGTCCTGCCACCGGCGCTCCTCCTGCACCGCGCACGCCCTCGCACGCTGGATGCGCCGCAGCAGTTCGTCCGAGTGCACCACATCGGTCATGTCCTCCACCTACCCGCTCCCGCGCGCCGCGATGGCGGCTCGAATCGGTCGTTACGGAGAAGAACTACGCGAAGCGGAGTTTGTCGCTCCCGCCGCCGGGCAGACGGAACCTCGTGCTTCGGACCGGAGGCGCGTCAGCGGAAGCTGTTTCTGCTGCTCCGGGAGGTCTCCAGGCGGACCGGACGGCACCACTCCTTCCGCGGTCAGTCCCTGAAACACCGTTCAGGAGCCATACCGCATGCTCATCGACATTTCGACAAGCCGCCCCGACGCTTCCGCGGACCAGGCGGCTCCCGCCCGCCGGCCGCACGACGACGCCCCCGACACCGCCGCCCTCTTCCAACGCCTCGCCGCCGCGGAGGACGGCCCGGAACGGGAGGCCGTGCGCGACGAACTCGTCGGTGCGTGGCTGCCCATGGCCCACCGCATCGCCGGCCGCTTCCGCGACCGCGGCGAGTCCATCGAGGACCTGCGGCAGGTGGCGGCACTCGGGCTGGTCAAGGCGATCGACCGGTTCGACCCGGATCGCGGCGCCTTCGAGAGCTACGCCGTGCCGACCATCACCGGAGAGGTCAAGCGGCACTTCCGGGACCGGATGTGGGCGCTTCGGGTGCCCCGCCGCGTCCAGGAACTGCGCAACAAGGTACGGGTCGCGCGCCGCGAACTCACCCAGAACCCCGGCAGCCCCGAACCCTCGGTCGCGTCGATCGCCGCGCACGCCGGGCTGACGGAGGAGGAGGTCAACGCGGGGATGGAGGCGATCGACAGCTTCAGCACCCTGTCCCTGGACGCCGAACTGTCGGCCGGCGGCGACGGCTACAGCCTCGCCGACAGCCTCGGCGCGTCGGACTCCTCCTACGACACCGTCGTCGACCGGGAGTCGGCCAAGGAAGGACTGCGCCGGCTGCCCGAACGCGAACGCGCCATCCTCTACATGCGCTTTTTTGAGGACATGACACAGAGCCGTATCGCGGACCGGCTCGGCATCTCCCAGATGCACGTCTCCCGGCTCATCAGCCGCAGCTGCGCGCGCGTGCGCGACGAGGTGCTGTCGGAACGGGCGAACCGCTCCGGCGACGGACCGGGACCGGCGACGGAACCCACGACGTGAGGGACCCCCTCCCCGGCTCGTGCCGCCGGCCCCCGCCGCCGATCGCGCGTTCCGCGTCTGAGCGGGCGCACGCGGGGAACACGGAGCCAATGAACGAAGACGAGCTTCCGCCCGACGGCCGGGCCGTGGAGGTGTATCTCGACCTGCTGCGTGTCCGGATGCCCGAGGAGGAGTACGAACTGCTGCTCGACGTCGTCGACCCGGTCCTGCGGGCCATCGACGAACGCGGCGTACCCTCCGCCGACTTCCCGCTGGAAGGAGCCCAGGCGCAGGGCCTCCCTCAGGAGATACGGGACGAGGCCGCCCTGGTCATCGCCACCGCGGTGACCGGACGGCTGGACAACGAGCTGGTCGTCCTCGACATCGAGGAGACCGGCCCGGTCCGGGTCGTCACCGACGCGGCGACCGCCGCCGACCCGGCGCGCCTGACCGAGATCGCCGACTACATCCGCGACCGGCACCGGGAGACCGAGGAGCTGCGGGGCATCGCCGAGGCCAGCGACATGCCCACCGACTTCTGAGCGGCGGGCCGGGGCCGGACCCCGGCCCGTCACGGCGCCGGTTTCGACACCGGGACGTCCAGCGGGCGGGCGAGGCCGACCACCGCCTCGTCCAGGCGCTGGAGATGCCGCAGCACCCGGTCGGTGATGCGTCCGTACCGCGGGACGCCGGGCGTCCCGCCCGCCTCCAGCAGCGAGGCGATGCTCGGACCCCGCTCGACCTCGGCGGAGGTGGGCTCGTCGGCCACGTGCGCGCGGATCGTCTCGATGTTGCGGGTGATCCGGGCACAGGTCCGACGCAGCCGGGGATCCGCGGCTATCGACGGATGGGTGGGCAGCAGCTCGGCGGTCGCCGCCAGCGACCGCGCGTGATAGGCACAGGTCTCCAGCAGCGCCACGACGTACTGGACGGTGTTCCGCCGCGCCCGCAGGGGCGTGATCGGATGCGTCAGCGGCTGCGTGGCCGCCCGCAGATCGCCCAGCGCCTGGTCCAGTTCGCGCGCTCGGTCGAGCAGATCGACCGCCGGGCCGCCGCTGAGCTGCTCGACCGCGGCGGTCGTGACGTCCGTCAGCCGCTCCAGCGCCTTGCCGAGCAGCTCGTTCGTACGGCGGTCGGTGTGCACCGGCAGCACCAGCGCGGCCGCGATGATCCCGCAGGCCGCCCCCAGCGCCGTCTCCTCCACACGCAGCACGAGCACCGCCGCGCTGTACCTGTGCAGCAGCGTGTACAGCAGTCCCAGCGCCGCGGTGACGAAGAAGGACATCAGCGTGTACGACAGCGGGGCCGTGTAGAACATCGCGAAAATGAACAGCAGCACCAGAGCCAGCGCCGTCCACGTGTGCGGCCCGACCAGCCCCGCCAGCACGATGCCGGCCACGACGCCGAGCACCGTGCCCACCAGACGGCGGTATCCCTTGACCAGGATCTCGCCCGTGGACGACGTGTTGATGAAGACGATCCAGCAGGTCAGCACCGCCCAGTACCAGCGCTGGCTGGAAAGGAACTCGCCGCCGACGATGGCCAGCGACGAGCCCACCGCGACCTGCACGGCCGCCCGCGTGGTGGGCCGCCGCCACCCGGTCGGGACCTGCTCCTCCCGCTCGGCCTCCTCGACGCCCTCGATGGCGGCGTTCTCCGCGTCCAGCTCCTCCCGGGAGCGGACCGTCGCGGGCGCGTCGTCGGACTCGTCCTGCGGGCCGTCCAGCGCGATCCGCAGCCCCAACACGGCCCGCGCGGTCTCGCCGATCCCGCGGAAGACGTCCTGCACGGCGGGCGAGGCGGGCGGCAGGTTCTCCTCCTCGCGGTAGCCGAGGAGCCGGTTGCGCACGTGGGCCAGCGCCGTCCCACCGCCCTCCCCGACGGGCCGCAGCACCAGCATTGCCAGCGCCCGCAGATCGCGGCGCAGTGTCTCGGTCGCCTCGTCCCGCACCGGCAGCCGGCCGCTGGACGGGACGGACGCGCCGGGCAGGTGGAGGGTGAGTGTGTTGGTCCGCTCGGCGCTGCGGGCGTTCAGCAGGAGCAGCCCCAGTCGCTCGGCGGCGATCTCGGCGTCCGCGATCCGCCGCTGCACCAGCCGCGCCACGGCCTCGTCGGAGGTGCCCTCCGCCAGCCGGGACTGGATCATCATCGCCGTCTCGTGCAGCCGGGCCGTGCCCTCCCGCACCGCCTCCAGGACCTTCTCCACCTCGTCCGGACCGGCGTCCAGCAGCTCCAGCTGGGCGGTCACCAGCTGCGCCAGACGCACCCGGAACGCCTCGCGCAGGCGTTGCAGGACGCCCGCCGGCGTCTCGTACACGATCACGAACCGGACGAGGGCGCTGGAGGCGAACGCGACCGCGATGACGACGTAGAGCCCGGGCAGCGCCGACGCGGTGGCGCCGACGAACAGGGACATGAAGTAGAGCTGGAAGCCGATCAGGCCGAGCGCGTTGCCCCGGTCGCCGAACCGGCGGCTGTAGACCGCGCAGAAGATCAGGACGACGAAGACGACGTCCCCGGCCACCACGAGCGGGTTGAGCACCGCGCCGAGCGAGACGGACGCCAGCGCCACCGGAAGGCCGAGGGCGAGCGTGACCGCCTGCTGCGAGCGCTGCTTCTCCCGGATGGCGAAGGTGGCCGCCATCGACGCGATCGCCCCGGCCACCAGGAGTGTCACGGGCACGCGCAGCACGCCCAGTACGGCCAGCGTCAGCGCGATCGAGCCCGCCGTCCGCGATCCGGCGGCCAGCCGCAGCAGGCCGGGATCGGACGCCGTGAAGCGATCACGCAGCCCCGACCGGACCGGCCTCTGTGCTGCTCCCACGCCGCCGCACCCTCCCGTTTCCCGTCCCCGTCTCCCGTCATGATCCGCCCGACCAGCATGGCATGTCACGGCCGGACCGCCCTTCGCGGCCCAGGTCGTACCGGCGGGAGAGGCGCCGCGGGGCGTCACACCTGCCGGGGGCCGGCCCGCTCGACGTGCTCCCGCACCTGCTCGGGCGTCATGTACGCGTCGGTGTACTCGAAGTCCTTCAGCTTGGCGGGCTTGCGGGCCTGGAATCCGGTGCGGACGAAATCGTCCCCGGCGACCGCGTTCAGCAGCCAGTTGATCGCGACCCTGGTCTTGGCGACGTTGGTGCGCAGCGCCCCGAGGTGGTAGCCGCGGGCCACGGCCTGGGCCGGGACGCCGCGCAGTTCCACGCCGAGGGGCTTGGAGACCGCGTCCGCGCCGCCGAGGTCGACGACGAGACCGAGGTCTTTGTGCTCGTACGGCCGCAGGGGCTGCCCGCGCAGCGTCGCGATGACGTTCTCCGCGACCCGCCGGCCCTGCCGTGTGGCGTGCTGCGCGGTCGGCGGGCACACCGCGTCGCCGCCCTTGGCCAGGTCGGGTACGGCGGCCGAGTCCCCGAGCGCGAACACCCCGTCGTGGCCAGGCAGGCACATCTCGGCGGTCACCGCGAGCCGGCCCCTGACCGTCTCCGCGCCGAGGGTCGCGATGAGCGGGCTGGCCACCACGCCGGCGGTCCAGATCAGGGTGCGGGTCGGCACCACCCGGCCGTCGGTGAAGGTGACCTCCTCCGACCCGGCCTTGGCGATGGACACCCCGAGTGAGATCTCGACGCCCCGGCGGCCCAGCACCTCCTGGGCGCTGCGGCCCAGCTTGTCGCCCAGCTCCGGCATCAGCTTCGGCGCGATGTCGATCAGGTGCCACTTGATCAGCGCCGGGTTCAGCCGCGGGTAGCGCTTGACGGCGGCGTGCGTCAGCCGTTGCAGGCACGCCGCGGTCTCGGTGCCCGCGTATCCGCCGCCGACCACCACGAACTGGAGCCGCGAGGCGCGCTCGGCCGGGTCCTCGCTGGCGTCGGCGAGATCCAGCTGAGTGATGACGTGGTCGCGGATATAGGCGGCCTCCGCCAGCGTCTTCATGCCGAAGGCGTGGTCCAGGAGCCCCGGGATGTCGAACGTCCGGGTGACGCTGCCGGGGGCCAGTACCAGGTAGTCGTACGGCTCGTCGACGACGCGGTCGGTGAGCGTGCGGACGACGCACACCTTGGCCCTCAGGTCCACGCCGACGGCTCCGCCCGGGATGATCCGGGTGCGGTACTTCCTGCTGCGGCGCAGGGAGATGGCGACCGACTGGGGTGTCAGCACCCCGGAGGCGACCTGAGGCAGCAGCGGCAGATACAGCTGGTAGGACCGCGGCGTCACCAGGGTGATGTCCGCCTCGCCGGGGGAGAGCCTGCGCTCCAGGCGGCGGACGCACGCCACACCGGCGAAGCCTGCGCCGACCACCAGGATCCTGGGTCGTGTCACGATGTTCATCCCTTCTGCGGGGCTCCGGGCAGCTGCATCGACGTCCTTGCGTCTGCCCGTGGACGGCTGCTTCGCACCTCACTGATCCATCGGGTCCGTCGAGTCCGTCGAGCACAACGATGCCCCCACCGGGCCATGTGCGCACCGGACGCCGCCGTCCCCGCCGTCCGGAACGCGGCCGTACGGCAGGGGCCGCCTCGACGGGTTCCCGGGATCCGGTGCCGTACCGGAAGCGCTCACGGGCAGCCGGAGGGCCCTTTCGTCCCGGCGGCCGTGCGCGGGGTGCGCGTCGCGCGGCGCTACCGCGGGTGGTCAGCGCCCGCCGGGACCCGGCCCGGCTCCCCGCCGGCCGCGCGGTCGATGTGGCAGAGCAGGAGACAGACGTCGTCGTCGCGTTCGGAGTCGCTCAGCAGCGGGCCCAGGATGCGGTCCGCCGAGCCGTCCAGGTCGGTGTCCAGGCCGGCCGGGTCGAACGCCTCGAGGGCGGCGGCGAGGCGGTCGATGCCGGGGTCGATGCCCCGTGCCCGGCGCTCCACGAGACCGTCCGTGTACAGCGCCAGGGTCGCGCCGGGGGAGAGGCGCACCGTGTGGTCCTCGATCTCCTGCCTCAGCGGGATGCCGAGCATCGCGCCCGGCTTGGCGTCGAGGACGCGCACCCGGCCGTCCGGCAGCCGCAGCACGGGCGGCGGATGGCCCGCGGCGGCCCAGGTGACGGTGGGATCGTCCGGGCTGAACCGGGCGATCACCGCGGTCGCGAACAGGTCGGGCTGGAGATGGTGCAGGAACACGTGCAGCCGCGTCAGCAGCCGGCCGGGGCTGCCGCCGTCCACGGCGTAGGCGCGCAGCGCGGTGCGCAGCTGGCTCATCATCACGGCCGCGTGCAGCCCGTGGCCGGTGACGTCGCCGATGACGGTGATCAGGCTCCCGTCGGGCTGCCGGAAGGCGTCGTACCAGTCCCCGCCGATGTTCAACCCGTGCGTGGCCGGCAGATAGCGTGCGGCCAGGCGCAGGCCCGGCGTGGTGGGCAGATCGGTGAGCAGCGCGCGCTGCAACGTCTCGGCGATGTCGCGGTTGTGCTCGAAGCGGCGCGCGTTGTCGAGGGCGACGCTGGCCCGCCGGGCCAGCTCGATCAGCATGACCGCGTCGTCGGGGTCCCAGCGGGCGCCGGGCGGCGACAGGGTCAGCACACCGAGCGGTGCCCGCCGCGCGAGCAGCGGGACGCACAGCAGGGGCCGGCCGGGGTTCAGCGCGGACGGCGGCTGGTCGTCGACGTCCGGCAGGTCGCCGGGGTGGTCGGCCGCGTACTGCGGTCGGCCGGTACGGGCCGCGAGCACCGCGGCCGCCGGATGCGGGGCGGACCGGAGCCGCTCGTCCCCGTGGTCGAACAGCCATACGTCGACCCGGTCGGCGTACTGGGGCACGAGCAGGTCCGGCAGCCGCCGCAGGATCTCCTCGTGGTTGAGCGAGGTCGTCAGGAGCGCGCTGGCGTCGGCCAGGAACCTCAGCCTGCGGCGGGCCTCCTCCGCCTCGGTGCGCGCCGCGCGCTCGGCGGCGAACGCCTCCCGCTGAGCCCGCCAGGCGGCGTCCAGATCGGCGTGCAGGGCAAGGACTCCCTGGTTGGTCTGGTGCAACTCCTCGCGGTGGAAGGCGACCAGTTCCTCCTGCTCCGCGAGTCTCCCCAGGGCCACCGCCGTGTCCTCGTCGGCGCCCAGCAGCGCCTCGGCCAGGAGGGCCGTGTCGTCGGGCACCACGGGGTCCGGCGGCGCGCCGGCCTCCGGGCAGGTCACGGACACCTGCCACGGCGGTTCCCCGTCGTCCCGCGTGCCACCGGCCGGAGCCACGGCGACGTGCAGCGTGCCCGCGTCCTCTTCGGGGGCCGGGGCCCGGGCCCCGAGGACGACCGTCCAGGTGCCGCCCTCGGTCAGGCACTGCCGCAGGCGGGCGCTGAGGGCCGTGGCCAGACGGACCCGTTCGAGCGGCGGCACCCCGTGCGCGGCCGCCGCGCGGACCGTGGCGACACGGGCCCGGGCGGCGTCGGTGACGGTGGTGATCCGCAAGTTGTGCGTCATGGGCGGTCCGGCGGGGTGGGGGTCAGAACGGCCACGGCGGTGTCGTCCCGGACCGGGCGGGCGGAGCTGCTGGCGTCACGCACCGTCACGGCGGCCGTCACCGCGGGGTCGGTCGCCGTGAGCGGACCGGCCGCGCCGGGCGGCGCCCACCGGCTGGGCAGGCCGTCGCTGTGCAGAACGAGCAGGCGGTCGGCCCCCCAGGGCACCTCGGTCTCGGGCAGCGTCGTGGGCCGGTGCACGCCGACGATGCCCGGCCGGGACAGCAGATGACGCCAGGTGCCGCCCTCACACAGTCGGGCCCCCACGTTGCCGATACCGGCGAAGCGCAGCCGCCCGGCCCGCAGGTCCAGCTGGGCCACGGCGACGGCCGCCCCCCGGGTGCCACGCAGCGCCGTGTCGAGTCGCCGGAGCAGCTCGGCCGGCGTCAGACGGGCCGAGCGGCGCAGGGTCTCGACCGCCGCCGACGAGGCGCGGGCCGCTTCCCGGCCGTGGCCGAGACCGTCCACCAGCATGAGGGTCACCCGGTCCTCGGCGCCGGCCCAGGACCAGGCGTCACCCGAGTACTCCGCCCCCGCGAACGGGATGGTGACACCGCCCGCCCGTACCGCGGCCGACCGCGGTACGGCCACGGCACGCGGTACGGCGGCGCCCACGCGGGCGAGTGCCACCGTGCCGCGGCCGGGTGCGCTGTGCAGGTGGAACTCGTCGGCCACGCGATGGCAGGTGCCGAGTCCGGCTCCGAGCGACCCGCTGGTGGAGAACCCGTCGCGCCGGGCGGCGGCGACGTCGGCCATGCCGGGACCGTGGTCGACGGCCGCTATCTGCACCACCGGCGCCGGATCGCCGTGCCCGCCCGGGGCACTCGGCGGGGGCACGACCTCGATCAGGAGCCGCCCGCCCTCGGCGTACTTGAGCAGGTTGGTGGCGAGTTCGGTCGCCACCAGCGCCGCGGCGGCGGTGCGGGACTCGCCCAGGCCGGCCAGCGCGGCCGCGTCCTCGGCGGCGACCCGCGCGTCGCGCACCCGGGTCGAGTCGGGCACCGGGACCTCCCAGACGCGCGGCATCAGGGCCCCTCGTACGGCCGCGGCGCCCGGGTCGCCCAGGAGGTGACGGTGACCGTGGTGCCGGCGCCCGGGGTGCTGTCGATCGTGAACTCGTGCACCAGGCGCCGGGCGCCGCCCAGGCCCATGCCCAGACCGTCGCCCGAGGTGTAGCCGTCGCTGAGCGCGCGGTCCAGGTCCGTGATGCCCGGCCCCTCGTCGCTGAACGCCAGCCGGAGCCCGTGCACGTGCCCGTCGACGACGAGGGCCGCCTCCATCTGCCCGCCCCCGCCGTGCACCAGCGTGTTGCGTGCCAGCTCACTGGCCGCGGTGATCAGCTTCGTCTGGTCGACCAGGCCGAAGCCGAGCCGGGCGGCCGCCTGCCGCACATGCTGCCGTACCCACACCAGATCCATGTCCGACCGGATCGGCAGGCAGGCCTGGATGCCCGCTGCTGTCTCCATCACCGGCTCCCCGCCCGGGCGCCGCCGGGGCGCGGGAGCGCGGTGTGCTCGGTGACGAGCCGCAGGGCGTCCTCGGCGGTGAGCGCGGTGCGCAGTCCGGGCAGCGTCAGACCCAGTTCGACCATGGTGATGGCCACCGCGGGACGCATCCCCGCCACCACGGTCTGCGCGGCCAGCAGCTTGGCGCTGGCCGCGATCTCGGCCAGCACCCGGCCGAGGAAGGAGTCCACGATCTCCACACCGGAGATGTCGATGACCACCCCCGTTGCCGCGTTGTTCGCGATGGCCTCGCCGATGTCCTGCTGGAGCTGTTCGGCGGTGCTGTCGTGCAGATCTCCCTGGAGCGTGACCAGGAGCACGTCGCCGAGTCGGAGCACCGGCACGTGTCCCGTGCCGGGCGTCGGGAAACGGTCGGTCACCGGTCACCCACACCATGCGGTGCCCGGCTCACGATGTCGGCGCCCAGTTGGTGCAGGGCGTGGGCGAGCGCGTCGGCGAGGGTGGCGCGGGTGACGACCGTGCCCAGGTCCAGGCCGAGGTGGACGATGGTCTGGGCGATGGCGGGGCGGATGCCGGAGACCACGCACTCGGCGCCCATCAGCCGGGCGGCCGCCACGGTCTTCATCAGGTGCTGGGCGACCAGCGAGTCGACGGTCGGCACCCCGGTGATGTCGAGGATCGCGTAGCGCGCCTGCTGGTCGACGACCGCCTCGAGCAGTGTCTCCATGACCACCTGGCTGCGGGCGCTGTCGAGCGTTCCGATCAGGGGCACCGCGACGATGCCGTCCCACAGCTTGATGACCGGAGTGGCCACCTCCAGCAGCTGGAGCCGCTGGCGGTCGATGAGGGCCTGTCCCTCGCTGAGCGCCGTCTGCATCACCACGAGGCGCAGGGTGCCCGTCAGGACCGTCAGGACGCCGGCGCACTCCCGCAGATGCTCCGCCGGGGCGTCGGCGAGCTCGGCGGTCAGCAGCTCCACCGCGGGCGGCCGCAGGGCGTCCACGTCCCGAGAGACCTCCGAGGCGGTCAGACCGGTCCTGCCGCGCGCGGCGCCCATCCGCGCCAACTGCTCGCGCACCAGCAGAAAACCGTGGGCGTCCGGGTCGGACACCCGCTCGGAGGCGGCCACCTCGGCCAGGGCGTCGACGACGGCGCGGCCCCCCTCCACCGCCTCGTCCCGGGAGACGGTGAACACGGTCCGGAAGAGCGGCTCCTCGGCCCACCGCTGGGCGATCTGCTCCCTGCGGCGGCGCAGGAAGTCCGCGACCTCGTGCGCCGGCGACCCGTGCTGTGCTGCCGCTGCCTGCTCCGGCACCTGCTCAACTCCTCATCCGCGTTGCACCGTTGCGAATCCGCCCCCGGGCGGCACGGCGGTGCGACCGTTGCCGGGCGACAACTGTAACCACAGGCCGACTTCGCACGACACGGCGTCCGGACGGCGCGGCCCGGGCCCCGAAATCGGCCGGGACGGGCCACCGGGGCGAGCCGACAGCCCGCGTCAACCCTGCGAGAGTGCCGGCGTGACGTCCTCCCGCCCGCCGGGCGAGGTGGCGCGCGCGACCTCCACGGCGGCCGAGCTGCTGGAGGTCCTGTGGGGCCGCGCGCCCACTGCGCCCGTCTCCGCCGCCCGGCTCAGGGTGCTGCTCATCCTGGAACACGACGAAGGCATCAACCTGCGCACCCTCGCCGGAGCCCTGGGCTCCCCACCGCCGTCCACGAGCAGGCTCCGCGACCGGCTGGAGGCGGGGGGCTTCGTACGGCGGCAGGTGGCCGCCAGCAGCCGCCGGGAGGGGGAACCGCGCCTCAGCCGCCGCGGCCGGGCGCTCCTGGCCGACGTGCGTGGGCGCCGGGAGACGGAGCTGCGGTCCGTGCGCGAGCAGATGCCGACGCGCCGGCGGACGGCGCTGCTGACCGGGCTCGAGGGGTTCTGCGCGGCCGCGTCGGCACTGATCCACGACGGCGGCGCGGCGGGCGACGCCCGCACGGCCCGACACCGCGCCCGTACGCGCTCCGCGCTCCTGGCGCTCCCCGCGCCTGCCGACGCGCTCACGTCGCCTCCGGCTCCTCCGGCTGCCGGTCCACCAGGGCCAGCGCCTCCTCGGCGGTCCGCGAGACCGGCACCGTGATGCTGACCCCCGTGAGATCGAGGATCCGCAGCACCGCCGGGGCCGGGGCGATGATGTGCACGCTGCCCGCCCGCTCCCGGGCCTCCTGGTACACCCGCAGGATGATGTTCATCCCCGAGGAGTCCATGAAGGGGACCGCGGACAGCTCCAGCAGGAAGTGCCGTCGGCCGTGGTGGAGCTGGTTGGCCAGATGGGCCTGCAACTCGGTCGCGGTGTCGACGTCCAGGTAACCCTCGACCGTGAGCAGGGCGACATCCTCCCGGGGCAGGGTGACCTCCACGGACAGCGGGTTGTGGGCAAGGGGCACGGATACCTCCAACGGGTGCTGACGGCCGGCCAGTGGCGGCTACCCCCGTCGACGCCTTCGACGCACACCGGTCGTGCACCGGCGACGTGATCCATTTCGCATCACCGGCGACGGGCGGCACCCAGCACTGCGCCTCCGCGCCTACCCCTGAACGGGGCGGCCATGCGCCGGACCGGGCAGCGACCGCTCGCCGTCAGGCGACCCGGATGCCCACGATGCACGTGTCGTCGTCCGTGTCCGACCTGCTGTAGGTCAGCAGCCGGTCCAGCTGCTGGTCCAGGGGTCCGGGCGCCGAACGGACCGTGGTCAGCAGATGACTGAGCGACTCCTCCACGGAGCGGTCCCGGCGCTCGATCAGACCGTCGGTGTACATCAACAGCGTGTCCTGCGGCGCGAACCGAAGCTCCGCCTCCTCGTACGCCGCCTCCGCCACCGCGCCCAGCAGCATGCCCCGGACCAGGGGCAGCGGCGCCGCCTCCGTGCCGCTGACCAGCACGGGCGGCAGATGCCCCGCCCGGGCCCAGCGCAGGGTGCGCCGCCGGGGGTCGTACAGGGCGCAGACCGCGGTGGCGGTGACGGCACCGGTCAGATGGTGCGCCACGATGTTGAGCCACGACAGCAGCTGGCCGGGCCCGGCCCCGGTCACGGCCAGGCCCCGCAGCGCGTTGCGCAGCACCACCATGCTGGTGGCCGCCTCGATGCCGTGGCCGGCGACGTCGCCGACGCACAGCAGCACGAGCCCGGAGGGCAGCACCACGGCGTCGTACCAGTCGCCGCCCACCAACTGCTCGGTCTCCGCCGGCCGGTAGCGCACCGCGACCTCCAGCCCGCTCACCCGCAGCGGCGCCCGGGTCGGAGGCATGATGGCGTGCTGCAACTGGAGCGTCAGCCGGTTGCGTTCGGTCGCCTGCTGCTCGGTGTGCGCGAGCTGGTCGCGCGTGGCGGCGAGCGCGACCTCCGTCCAGTGCTGCGCGGAGATGTCCTGGTAGGCGCCGCGCACCACGAACAGCCGCCCGTCGGTGTCCAGGACCGGCTCGGCCACCACCCGGATGTGCCGCGTCACCCCGTCGGGCCGCTGGAGCCGGAAGGCCGCGGAGGCCGGGTGGCGGTGGTGCAGCAGCGTGCGCAGGAACCGCCCGATGGCCACGGCGTCGTCCGGGTGGGCGTGCGCGGGCAGCTCCTCCAACGGCACCGGGGTGCTCGACGGGGCGCGGCCGTAGAGGCCGAACAGCTGGTCGTTCCAGGTGATCTCGCCCGTCAGCAGGTTCTCCTCGAAGCCGCCGATGCGGCCGAGGCGCTGCGCGTGCTGGAGCAGGCTCGCCAGCCGTGCCGTCTCGTCCTCGATGCGCCATATCAGCAGCACGCTGCCGCCGTGCCGGCTGATGCTGATGTCCGCCACCGCCGACAGCGGCACCTGGTCGACCAGCGCCGTCAGATGCATCCGGTGCGCCCGGTACACCTCACCCGTGGCGTACACCCGCTCCACCCGCTGGAACAGCTCGCTCTTCCCGGCGGCCATGGGAAAGGCCTCCAGGAGCAGCGCGCCGTTGACCACGGCCCGCGGCCGGCCCGCCGGATCCAGGAAGCGGCTGTTGACGTGCTGGATGCGGAAGTCCACCAGCTGCCCGTCGCCGTCGACGTGCGGGACCAGCACCAGGGCCGGGTCGTGCAGTCCGTCGGCCAGGTCCATCAGCTCGGCGGTGTCCGGCAGCACCCGCGGTTCCCGTCCCGCGTCCTGGCCCGGCGTGGACGTCTCCAGGGTGTGCGCGCACAGTTCGGCGAGGGCCTCCACCTGACGTACGACCTGGGGTGGCTGCGGCTCCAGCGGTCCGGGCCAGGCGATCTCCAGCACCCCGTGGATCCGGCCGCCGGTGCCGGCGGGCACCGCCACCCGGCCCCCGTCCGGGTGCAGGTGCCGCCCGATGGTGGGCAGTCCGGTCGTGGCGAGCGAGGTGAACCACTGGCCGGTGCGTTCGGTGAGTCCACGGCGGGCCACGGTGGCGACCTCCGGCGGCACATAGCGCCACCGGGTGGCCTCCGCCGGGGAGAAACCGGCGCTGCCCGACAGGGCCAGCGAGCCGTCGGCGCCCGCCGCCCAGACCGCCACGGCCACCGCGCCCAGCGGGCGCAGTGCGTGCTCCAGCAGCGAGTCGGCGACGGCCTGGGTGTCGTCCGCCGCCAGTGCCCCGCTCTCCGCGGCCCGCAGCCGCACGGCCGAGTCGCGCTCCGCCGCCCTCTCGGCGGCGGCCAGGAAGGCGTCGGTGACCTCGGAGACGCGGTCGCGGGCGGCCTGGTTGATGACCTCCACCGCGAACTCCAGCGGCGTCACCCGGGCCTGCCCGGCCAGCTCGGCGAGCTGCCGGGCGGCCTGCGCCGGACCGCAGCCCAGCCGCTCCACCAGGATGCCCTTGGCGAGTTCGATCAGGGCCCGGCCCTCGGCCTCCGCCTGCGCGGCGCGTACTTCGCGGCGCAGCCGCTCCACGGTGGCGGCCAGCCGCCCCACGGGGGACGTGGGGGAGGCCCCCGAGGGATCGGCCGGTGCCGGGCCGCCGGCGGGCGGCTGCGCCCCCGACACGGACGGCTCCGGAACCGGCCCGGCGCCGGCCGGATCGCGCTGCTGCTCGGACGTGCTCACGATGGACAAGCTCCTCGGCTGAACGGCGCTGGGGTGCGGGAGGTGCCGCGGCGGACCGGGCCCGCCCCGCCGCTGCGCGGGGCGGACACCGACGCGCTCACGCGGACAGCCAGTGCCGGACGCAGGCGATGAGGTCGTCCGTGTCGACGGGCTTGGTGACGTAGTCGCTCGCCCCGGACGCCAGTGACTTCTCCCGGTCCCCGGGCATCGCCTTCGCGGTGACGGCGATGATCGGCAGCTCGGCGTACTGCGGCAGCCTGCGGATCTCGGACGTCGCGGTGTAGCCGTCCATCTCCGGCATCATCACGTCCATCAGGACGAGCGCGACGTCGGGGTTGCCGACGAGCGTCTCGATGCCCTTGCGCCCGTTCTCCGCGTGCAGCACCCGGAAGCCGTGCAGCTCCAGGATCCCGCTCAGCGCGAACAGGTTGCGCGCGTCGTCGTCGACGACGAGGACGGTATGGCCCGAGAAGGCACCGTCGACGGGTGGCGCGAGGTCCTGCGGCTCGTCGGCCCGTACCAGGGACAGCACGTCCCCGGGTTCCTCGGCCGACAGGTGCAGGGCGACGCGCTCGCGCAACTCGTCGAGGCTGGAGAGGAATTCGAGCGATCCGTCGTCCCCGCGCGAGCGCAGCGCCTCCGCCCGGGCCACGTCCGGACGCCGACCGCTGTGCACGAGCACCGGTACGCCCGCCAGCGCCGAGTCGCCCTGGAGCGCCCGGAGGAACCGGGACGCCTCCCGCTCGGGCATGTCCAGGTCGAGGACGACGCAGTGGCACGGCTCGGCGGCCAGCGCCCCCGCCGCCTCCTGCGCCCCCATGGCGGTGATGACGTCCACGGTGGGCAGCGCGCCCGCGTCGTCGGCGCTGTGCCGGACCACGTCCGCGACCACGCTCTCGGCCACCAGGGTCAGCAGCCCGCGGGAACGCTCCTCGACGACCAGCAGCCGCCGCCTGCGCGGCCCGTCGCCGCCCGAGTGCGCCCGCCCGGCCTCCCGGTCCGCCGTGGCGGCCGGCACCAGCTCGGCCGGGGCCTTCTGCGGGGTCCTGCCGCCGCCCAGCACCTGCTCGAAGTCGGGGCGGGCCACCGGCAGGAAGAGCGTGAACGTGCTGCCCCGGCCGGGCACGCTGTCCACGGCGACGGCACCGCCGAGCAGATGCGCGATCTCCCGCGTGATGGACAGCCCGAGGCCGGTCCCGCCGTACTTGCGGCTGGTGGTGCCGTCCGCCTGCTGGAAGGCGCCGAAGATCGTCTCCAGGTGCTGTTCCGGGATGCCGATGCCGGTGTCCCTGACCCGGAAGGCCACGACCGCGCCGCCCCGCACGACGCCTCCGGGCACCTCGTCGTCCGCGGCCGGTTCGATGCACAGCTCGACGCCGCCCTGCTCGGTGAACTTCACCGCGTTGGACAGCAGGTTGCGCAGGATCTGGCGCAGCCGTGAGTCGTCGGTGAGCAGGTCCGCGGGCGCGCCCGCCGCGGTGGTGACCGCGAACTGAAGGCCCTTCTGCGTCGTCATCGGCTGGAAGGTGGCCTCGACGTAGTCGATGAGCTGGCGCAGCGACACCCGCTCCGGGGTGACGTCCATCTTGCCCGCCTCGACCTTCGACAGGTCCAGGATGTCGTTGATCAGCTGGAGCAGGTCACTGCCCGCGGAGTGGATGATCCCCGCGTACTCGACCTGCTTCGGGGTGAGGTTGCGCGAGGGGTTCTGGGCGAGCAACTGGGCGAGGATGAGCAGGCTGTTGAGCGGGGTGCGCAGCTCGTGGCTCATGTTCGCCAGGAACTCCGACTTGTACTTGGAGGCCAGCGACAACTGCTGGGCGCGGGCCTCCAGTTCCTGCCGGGCCTGCTCGATCTGGAGGTTCTTCGCCTCGATGTCGCGGTTCTGCTCCGCCAGCAGCGAGGCCTTGTCCTCCAGTTCGGCGTTGGAGCGCTGGAGCTCGTCCTGCTGGGACTGCAACTCGGCCGAGCGGGCCTGGAGTTCGGCCGTCAGCCGCTGGGACTCGTCGAGCAGCTCATCCGTGCGGGCGTTGGCCACGATGGTGTTGACGTTGACCCCGAGGGCCTCGCGCAACTGCTCCAGGAAGTCCCGGTGGACCGGAGTGAACGCGGTGACCGACGCCAGCTCGATGACGCCGAGGACCTGGTCCTCGAACAGGATCGGCAACAGGATCAGCGCGGTCGGCACCGCCTGGCCGAGTCCGGAGGAGATGGTGACGTACCCCGCCGGCAGTTCGCCGACCGTGATGGTACGGCGGCTGCGCGCGGCCTGGCCGACCAGTGAGCGGCCGAAGGAGAACCGGGTGGGCCGGTCGTCGTCGGGCCTGCCGTAGGAGCCGACGAGCCGCAGCTCGGGGCCGCGCTCGCCGTCCTCGGCCAGATAGAAGGCGCCGTACTGGGCCGACACCAGCGGGGTCAGCTCATCCATGATCAGCTCGGCCACGACCGGCAGGTCGCGGTGCCCCTGCATCAGGCTGGTGATCCGCGCCAGGTTGGACTTGAGCCAGTCCTGCTCCTGGTTGGCCCGGGTGGTCTCGCGCAGGGACTCCACCATGGAGTTGATGTTGTCCTTGAGTTCGGCGACCTCGCCGGAGGCCTCCACGGTGATCGAGCGGGTCAGGTCGCCCTCCGCCACGGCGCTGGCCACCGCGCCGATCGCCCGCACCTGCCGGGTCAGGTTGCCGGCCAGTTCGTTGACGTTCTCCGTGAGCCGCTTCCAGGTGCCCGAGACGCCCTCGACCTCGGCCTGTCCGCCGAGGCGTCCCTCGGTGCCGACCTCGCGGGCGACGCGGGTGACCTCGTCGGCGAAGGCGGAGAGGGTGTCGACCATCGTGTTGATGGTCGTCTTCAGCTCCAGGATCTCCCCGCGCGCGTCGACGTCGATCTTCTTCGACAGGTCGCCCCTGGCCACCGCGGTCGTCACCAGCGCGATGTTGCGCACCTGACCGGTGAGGTTGTTCGCCATCGAGTTGACGTTGTCGGTCAGGTCCTTCCAGGTGCCCGCGACGTTGGGCACGTGTGCCTGTCCGCCGAGGCGTCCCTCGGTGCCGACCTCGCGGGCGACGCGGGTGACCTCGTCGGCGAACGCGGACAGGGTGTCGACCATCGTGTTGATCACGTCGGCCAGGGCCGCGACCTCGCCCTCGGCCTCTACCGTGATCTTGCGGGACAGATCGCCGCGGGCCACGGCAGTGGCGACCTGGGCGATCGAGCGGACCTGCCCGGTCAGGTTGGACGCCATCACGTTGACGTTGTCGGTGAGGTCCTTCCACGTCCCGGAGACGCCCTGGACGTCGGCCTGTCCGCCGAGGCGCCCTTCCGTTCCGACCTCCCGGGCGACGCGGGTGACCTCGTCGGCGAAGGCGGAGAGCTGGTCGACCATCGTGTTGATGGTGTTCTTGAGTTCGAGGATCTCGCCGCGGGCGTCGACGGTGATCTTCTGGGAGAGGTCGCCCTCGGCGACCGCGGTCGTCACCTGGGCGACGTTGCGGACCTGGGCGGTGAGGTTGCCCGCCATGAAGTTGACGGAGTCGGTCAGATCCCGCCACACACCCGCCACTCCGGGCACCTTGGCCTGTCCGCCGAGGCGTCCTTCGGTGCCGACTTCCCGGGCGACGCGGGTGACCTCGTCGGCGAACGCGGAGAGCTGGTCGACCATCGTGTTGACGGTCTCCTTCAGTTGCAGGATCTCGCCGCGCGCGGGCACGTCGATCTTCTGCGACAGATCACCCTTGGCCACCGCCGTCGCCACCTGCGCGATGTCGCGCACCTGGGTGGTGAGGTTGCCCGCCATGGCATTGACCGAGTCGGTCAGATCGGCCCAGGTGCCCGAGACCCCCGGCACCTCCGCCTGACCGCCGAGCGTGCCCTCGGTGCCGACCTCCCGGGCCACCCGGGTGACTTCGGAGGTGAACACGGACAACTGGTCGACCATCCCGTTGAACACGGTCGCGATGTCGCCCATGAGCCCGTCCGTGTCCTCCGGCAGGCGCGTGCCGAAGTCGCCGTCCCGCACGGCCGTCAGGCCGGCCAGGAGCTGCCGCAGCTCCCGGTCGCCCGGAACGGCGTCGAGGACCTCGGTTCTGTCGCTGGTCATGCGCACCCTCGTCCCGCTCCCCAGGAGTCCCCGCCGGTGAGGACTCGGACATCTCCAACGGGCCGCCGCGGGCCCGCCGACGTGCGTGCATTTCCGCGATTTTCACGGATCTGCGTGATGAGAAATACGCCGCAGGCTAACCCACTCGGCCCGCCCCGAACAAAACACGTGCGTCAATATCCGGCCCGGTGAATTCGCCCCCGTACGCCGTGCATGACCTCGTGGTTCAGGGGTACGCGGGTGTTTTGACCGCACGGCGTACCGCATGACGTCCCGTGCGGAAGAACCCGAAGACCCCGGCCCCGGAAACCCCGTATGACAACAATGCCGCCTTCGCCCTTCAGCCTCTCCGCGGAGACCCGTGGATCCGTCGCCGTGGTGCGCGTGGGAGGCGACCTCGACTACCTCACCCGCGGCCAACTCCTGGACACGGTGACCGTGGTGCTCACCCGGCGCCACGCGGCACGGCACCCGGTCGCCGCCGTACGCCTGGAGTTCTCGCGACTCGAGAGCGTCGACTCCTCCGGCCTGTCCGCGCTGCTCCAGATCCGGCGCCTCCTGGACGAGGCGGGCGTCGCACTCCACCTGGACGAGCGTCCGGCCGTCATGGAACGGCTGCTGGACATGACCGGAACGCTGGAACTGCTCACCTGCCCGCACGGGAACACCTGCCCGCCCGAGAACATCTCCGCGCCCGGGCCCGCCCGTCCGCCGGCGAACTGAGCCCGCGTGGCGACCGCGGCTCCCGCACCCCCGCTCTTCACGGCGCGGCGCCGAATGCCGTGGTCGGAGAAGGGTAGTTGGTGCGGTGGGAGCCGACGGACCGGGACCGCCGGCCCGAGGCTCGTGACACGTCAGCCCGGGGAGGAAGGAGCAGCGTGACCATAGACAGAATCTGGTCGTATCCGCCGCAGGTCGCTCGTACCGAGGAAGAGGACCTGACCGGCTTCACCGTCGTCGCCACCGACGGCACCGTGGGCCACGTGGACCGGGAGGGCGGCCACTCCGGGATGCGGCACCTGGTCGTGGACACCGGGGTGTGGGTGTTCGGCAGGAGCATGCTGGTGCCGGTCGGCATGGTCGCCGGGATCGACCCCTCGGAGAGGAGGATCACGGTGGCCTGTTCGCGCGGCCAGATCAAGGCGGCGCCGCCCTTCAGGACCGACAGCGAGACCAGGGACCCGGAGTATCTGACGCGCGTGGCCGCCTACTACCACGGGCTTCCGCCGCGCGAGGCGACCAGCGCCTGAACCGGCGCGGCCCGCGGGGCGGGTCGCGACACCGCGACCGAGCCCGGACCCCGTTCGCAGCCGGGGCTCCGGGTGATCGGGGCTCACCAGGGCAGGAAGACGTGCACGTCCTTGCCGTGATCGTTGACCACCACGCTCACCTGGTCGCACAGGGTGTGGATCAGGTGCCAGCCGATGCCGCCGCCGCCCCGGCTGGGGCGGAACGGCCGCGGGGCCGGCCGTGTGGTGCTGGTGTCGCTGAGCGTCACGTGCACCCCGTCGAAGGTACGCCGCATCCGCAGCTCGAACGGCCCCGGCGCGTACTGCACCGCGTTCGCCGCGAGTTCCGTGACGACCAGCAGGATGTCGTCCCAGTGTTCGGGTGCCGCCGGCAGCGAGAGCCGTGCGACCTCGTCGAGGAACTCCTCCGCGGCGAGTCGCGCACCCGTGACATGGTGCAGCGCACCCGCGAAGCGGGCGGTGCGGCTCGGAATGCCCTCGCTGGCCAGCGTGTCGTCCCCAGGCGGCTCGAATGCCATCTCGCCTTCCGGCCCGGCCCCGTCGGCCGGGCTGTCGTCCTTTCTTTCCCTTGCGTCCACTGTCTTGTTCCCAGGGGCGCGGAGCCTACGCTTGGGCGTCGCAGGCAGCGGAAGGCAGGCGGCCGGCAGGGGGCGGACGACGGTACGGAGCGGGCAGCACGAAGCCGACAGGAGGCTGACGGCAGCAGGTCGGCGCCAGGTCGGGGCAGGTCGGCGGCAGGGGAAAGGGCAGCGGGCAGCCGGCCCCGTACGGGTCCCGTGTCCTGCGGCCCGCGTCAGCGGAAGACGTTGTCGGAGTCGTCCCAGTCCGCCATCGGGTCGTGCGCGGTGTCCCGGCGCGGGGAGCGGCTCCGCGCCTGGTACATGGTGTCGATCTCGACCGCGTAGTGCCGCACTATGGCGTCCCTGCGCAGCTTCATCGACGGTGTGAGCAGCCCGCTGGCCACGTCGAAGGGCGCGGGCAGCACCCGGAAGACCCGGATGGACTCCGACCGGGAGACGGCGCTGTTCGCGGCGGCCACCGCCCGCTCGATCTCCTCACGCAGCGCGTTCTCCTCGCGCGCCTCCTGCCCCGGCGCGTCCCCCTGCAACGCCAGCGCCGCACGCCAGTGGGCCAGGAACTCCGGATCCAGGGTGATCAGCGCGCCCACGCAGGGCCGGTTGTCGCCCACGACCACCGCCTGGTGGACCAGCGGATGCATCCGCAGCCGCTGCTCCAGCGGCGCCGGGGCCACGCTCTTGCCGCCGCTGGTGACGATGATGTCCTTCTTGCGCCCGGTGATCGTCAGATAACCCTCGGCGTCCAGCTTCCCGATGTCCCCCGTGGCCAGCCAGCCGCCGCGCAGCGCGGCCCCGGTCGCGTCCTCGTCGCCCACGTACCCCTGGAACACCGACGGCCCCTGGACCAGGATCTCCCCGTCGTCCGCCACCTCGATCGCCGTGCCCGGCAGCGCCGTGCCGACGGTCCCCGACTTCTCCCGGCCCAGCGGCTGCATGGTGATGCCGCCGGCGGTCTCCGTGAGCCCGTATCCGTCGTGCACGTAGATGCCGATGCCCTCGTAGAACAAGGTGAGTTCGCGGCTCAGCGGGGAGCCGCCGGAGGTGGCGCGGAGCACCCTGCCGCCCAGCGCGGTCCGCAGCTTGCGGTACACCGTCCGCTCGTACAGGGCGTGTTGCAGCCGCAGGTCGAGCCCGGGGCCCGGACCCTGGCCCAGCCGCTGCCGCTCCGACGCCGCGGCGAAGTCCCGGGCCGTGTCGGCCGCCCGCTCGAACAGCGCGCCGCGGCCGGCCTGCCCGGCCGCGTGCAGGAAGTTCTTGTAGATCTTCTCGAAGACGGAGGGTACGGCGTAGAAGTACGTGGGCCTGAACGTGCGCAGCGCCGACGTCAGCGCCTCCTCGCCCAGCTCCGGTTCGTGGCCCATCAGGACGCCGCCGCGGATGCACAGGCCCTGGACCATCAGTCCGTACACGTGCGAGAAGGGCAGGAAGGCGAGCACCGACGCCTGCTCACCCGGCGGTGCGGCGGTGTGCCCCCAGCCGGCCAGCAGCGTGTCGCAGGGGCTCGCCAGCGCGCGGTGGCTCAGCGCGCAGCCCAGGGCGCGGCCCGTCGTGCCGGAGGTGTACGCGATCGCCGCGGTCGCGTCCGGCAGCACGATCCGGCGCAGCGAGTCCACCGTGGTCGGCGGTATCACCGCTCCCCGTTCCACCAGATGCTCCAGCGCCCCCGCGTCCAGCTGCCACACGTGCTGGAGCCGGGGCAGCGTCGCGCACACCGGGCCGACGGTCATCACGCCCTGCTCGTCCTCGACGACGACGGCCACGCACTCGGAGTCCCGCAGGATCCACTCGACCTGCTCGCGCGAGGAGGTCGGGTAGATCGGGACGACCTCGGCGCCGACCGCCCACAGCGCGTACGCGAGGACCGTCCACTCGTACCGGGTGCGGGCCATGACCGCCACGCGGTGGCCCGGCGAGATCCTGGCGGCCACCAGCCCCCTGGCCAGGTCGACCACCTGGTCCCGCAGCTCCACGGCGGTCACCTCCTCCCACACCGGGGAGGAGGGGTCGGCGCGGCGCGCGAGCACTGGCAGGGTGGGACGGGTCTCCGCGGTCTCGAAGACGCTGTCGGCGAGCCCGCCGGCCAGCGGGGCGACGGCGGACGGAGCGAGGGCGAAGTCGCGCATGCGCTGCTCCTGGGGTTTACGGAGGTGACTCCGCCGATGAGTGGGGTGGTCGACGCGGATCGAATGTAGCCCAGGTCAGCGCGTCACGGGCCCCGAACCGGGAAGTAGCCCCGTTCCCCGCGCCCCCGCCCGCTCAGGCGGGGTGCGGAGTCAGCCAGAGAGTGGCCAGCGGTGGCAGCGTGAGCGTGAGGTGCCCGTCCTCCGGCCCGCCCTCCGGTTCGAGCGGTCCGGGGTTGGCGACGCCGCCGCCGCCGTAGCGGGCGGCGTCGGTGTTCAGGACCTCCCGCCACGCGGTGATCCCGCCCGGCACGTCCAGGCGGTAGCCCTCGCGTACCGCGGGGGAGAAGTGCGACACCGCCAGCAGCGGGGCGCCGACCGCGTCGTGGCGCAGGAACGCGTAGACGTTGTCGTCGGCGGCGTCCACGGCCACCCAGCGGAAGCCCTCGGGCCGGGTGTCGCGCTGCCACAGGGCCGGTGTGGCCCGGTAGAGCGTGTTGAGGTCGCGCACCAGGTCCCGCACCCCGCGGTGGTCGCCCGCGGCGCAGTAGTCCTCGTCGAGCAGCCACCACTCGGGCCCGTGTTGCTCGGAGAACTCGCCTCCCTGGGCGAACTCCTGGCCCATGAACAGCAGTTGCTTGCCCGGGTGGGCCCACATGAAGCCCAGGTACGCGCGGTGGTTCGCGCGTCGCTGCCACCAGTCTCCGGGCATCTTCGACACCAGCGCGCGCTTGCCGTGCACCACCTCGTCGTGCGAGATCGGCAGGACGTAGTTCTCGCTGTAGGCGTACACCATCGCGAAGGTCATCTCGTGGTGGTGGTACTTGCGGTGCACCGGCTCCTTGCTCATGTACTGGAGCGAGTCGTGCATCCAGCCCATGTTCCACTTCAGCCCGAAGCCCAGGCCGCCGCTGTCGGTCGGCGCGGTCACCCCGCCCCAGGCGGTCGACTCCTCGGCGATGGTCACCACGCCCGGGGCGCGCCGGTACACGGTGGCGTTCATCTCCTGGAGGAACGCCATCGCGTCCAGGTCCTCCCGGCCGCCGTACGCGTTGGGCGTCCACTGGCCGGAGTCGCGCGAGTAGTCCAGGTAGAGCATGGAGGCGACCGCGTCCACCCGCAGGCCGTCGACGTGGAACTCCTCGCACCAGTACACAGCGTTCGCGACCAGGAAGTTGCGCACCTCCGTGCGGGCGAAGTCGAACTCGTACGTCCCCCAGTCGGGGTGCTCGGCGCGCTGCGCGTTCCCCGGCTCGTACAACGGGTCCCCGTCGAAGCGGGCCAGCGCCCAGTCGTCCTTGGGGAAGTGCGCCGGCACCCAGTCCATGATCACGCCGATCCCGGCCCGGTGGCAGGCGTCGACGAAGTAGCGGAAGTCGTCCGGGGAGCCGAGGCGCGCGGTGGGGGCGTAGTAGGAGGTGACCTGGTAGCCCCAGGACGGGCCGAAGGGGTGCTCGGCGACCGGCATCAGCTCCACGTGCGTGAAGCCCAGGTCCTTGACGTACGCGGGCAGTCGTTCGGCCAGTTCGCGGTACGTCAGCCCCGGCCGCCAGGACGGCAGGTGGACCTCGTACACCGAGAACGGCGCCTCGTGCACCGGGATGTCCGCGCGGTGCGCCATCCACTCCTGGTCGCCCCACTCGTGGTGGGCGGCCGTCACGACGGACGCGGTGGCGGGCGGCACCTCGGTGCGCCGTGCCATCGGATCGGCCTTGAGGAACCGGCCGCCGTACTGCGAGGTGATCTCGAACTTGTACTTCGCGCCCTCGCCGATCCCGGGCAGGAACAGCTCCCAGACGCCCGCCGCGCCCAGCGAGCGCATCGGGAAGGCCGTTCCGTCCCAGTGGCTGAAGTCGCCGGCCACCCGCACGCCCCGGGCGTTCGGCGCCCACACCGTGAACCGGGTGCCCCGCACGCCCTGGTGGGTCATCGGCTCCGCGCCCAGCGCCTGCCACAGCTGCTCGTGCCGGCCCTCCCGGACGAGGTGCAGGTCCAGCTCGCCGAGGGCGGGCAGGAAGCGGTAGGGGTCGTGGACCTCGTACTCGTCCCGCTCGTAGCCGACCACCAGGGTGTAGTCGGGGATCGCGGCCAGGGGCAGTACGGCCGAGAACAGTGCGTCGCCCTCCGAGGCGAGCGGGGTGCGCTCGCCGTCCACGACCACGCTCACCGCGCGGGCGAAGGGACGCAGCACCCGCAGGGCGATCCCGCCCGGAACCGGATGGGCGCCGAGCAGCGCGTGCGGGTCGTGGTGGGCGCCGGACAGCAGGCGCTCACGGTCGGCGGGATCGAGCGGCGGGGCCGTCCGGGTCCGTACCGCCGGGGGCAGGACGGGGCCGGACGGCTCGGGAAGTGACGTGTCGCGCAGTGCCACCGGTTCAGCCTCCTCTCACGGCGAGACGTTCGATCGCCGCCATCGGTACGGCGAGCCAGTCGGGGCGGTGCCGGGCCTCGTACAGCACTTCGTACACGGCACGGTCCGTCTCGTAGGCCCGCAGCAGGGCGTGTCTCTTACGGGGGTCCCAGCCGGCCCGGGAGGCGTAGCCGGCGCAGTACGCCTCCCGGCAGCGGCGCGCCCACTCCGGGCGCCAGGGGCGGCGCTGGCGGGCGGCGTAGTCGAAGGAGCGCAGCATCCCCGCCACGTCCCGCACCGGGGACTCGGGGATGCGGCGCTCGGCGAGCGGACGCGACGGCTCGCCCTCGAAGTCGATGACGAACCACTCGCGCCCGGCCCGCAGCACCTGGCCGAGGTGCAGATCGCCGTGCACGCGCTGGGCGGGCGGCCCGGCGTCGTAGCTGGCCAGCGCGGCGAACGCGGTGCGCAGCCGGGTCGCGTACGGCCGCAGCGCGGGGACGCTGTGCGCGGCGGACTCCAGATGCTCGGTCATCGTCGCGGCGGTGCGCGCGATGTCCTGGTGGGCGCCGGTGGGGAAGGCACCGGCCAGCGCCAGGTGGACCTCCGCGGTCGCCTGCCCCAACTGGTGCGCCTGGGTGGTGAAGTCGTCACCGGTGGCCAGCGCCCGCAGGGCCAGCGTCCAGCCGTCCGCCGCGTCGCGCAGGAACGGCTGGAGCACCCCGAGCGTCGCCGGCTCCGGTTGCGTGGTGCGGAACCAGGCCACCGGGGCGGGCACCCGGGTGCAGTCCTGCCCGGCCAGGGCCCACGGCACCTCCAGGTCCGGGTTGACGCCCGGCTGGATGCGGCGGAACACCTTCAGGATGAACTCGTCCCCGTACACGATCGAGGAGTTGGACTGCTCGGCGTCCAGCAGCCTGGGCATCAGGGCACCGGGGATCGGTACGGACGCGTCCGCCTCGAAGTGCAGCGGGCCCGAGGCCCCGGGGTGGCGCATCCGCTCCAGGAGCAACTGGGCCGAACGCGGGTCGCACAGCGCGTCGTAGATCGCGAGGCCGGCCAGCGGCCCCTCCTCGGGGCGGCCGATGAACGCCCGGTGCAGCCGCGGGGCCGGCTGCCGCCGTACGCCGAGCAGCAGTTGGTAGCAGTCGGCGGGCGGCGGGGCGGGCGTGCCGGTGGGGGCGGGGACCGTGCCGGGACCGGAGGGGACGCCCGCGTGCTCGGCGTGGACGAGCAGATGCAGACAGTCCGGGAACAGCTCCGTCATCGACAGCAGACGCAGATCGGTGACGGGCCGGTCCTTGCCGGCGAACCAGCGCTGCCGCGGCAGCCATGCGCGCAGCAGTGAGCCGAGCGAGGCCATGGGCCCGGCCAGGCTCCCGGCGCTCGGCGACAGCGACGCGGTCTTCGGCATGGTCACACCTCCTTTCGTCGGCCGCACGCTCACACGCGTCGGCCGGTCCGGGATGCGACGTCGGCGGTGAGCCGGAACCAGTAGAAGCCGTGGCCCGCCAGGGTCAGCAGGTAGGGGAGTTCACCGATGGCCGGGAAGCGGACTCCGCCGATGAGTTCGACCGGGTGGCGTTCCTGGAAGGCCCGCAGGTCGAGTTCGGTGGGCTGGGCGAAGCGGGAGAAGTTGTGGACGCACAGGACCAGGTCGTCCTTGTACTCCCGCAGGAACGCGATGACCGCGGGGTTGGAGGACTGGAGTTCGGTGTAGGAGCCGAGTCCGAAGGCGGGGTTCTGTTTGCGGATCTCGATCATGCGGCGGGTCCAGTGCAGCAGCGACGAGGGGGAGGACATCGACGCTTCGACGTTGGTGACCTGGTAGCCGTAGACGGGGTCCATGATCGTGGGCAGGTAGAGGCGGCCGGGGTCGCAGGAGGAGAAGCCGGCGTTGCGGTCGGGGGTCCACTGCATGGGGGTGCGTACGGCGTCGCGGTCGCCGAGCCAGATGTTGTCGCCCATGCCGATCTCGTCGCCGTAGTAGAGGATCGGGCTGCCGGGCAGGGAGAGCAGCAGGGCGGTGAAGAGCTCGATCTGGTTGCGGTCGTTGTCGAGGAGGGGGGCGAGGCGGCGGCGGATGCCGATGTTGGCGCGCATGCGGGGGTCCTTGGCGTATTCGGCCCACATGTAGTCGCGTTCTTCGTCGGTGACCATTTCGAGGGTGAGCTCGTCGTGGTTGCGCAGGAAGATGCCCCACTGGCAGGTGGCGGGGATGGCGGGGGTCTTGGCGAGGATCTCGGAGACGGGGTAGCGGCTTTCCCTGCGGACCGCCATGAAGATGCGGGGCATGACGGGGAAGTGGAAGGCCATGTGGCACTCGTCGCCGCCGGCGGCGTAGTCGCCGAAGTAGTCGACGACGTCCTCCGGCCACTGGTTCGCCTCCGCCAGCAGCACGGTGTCCGGGAACATCCGGTCGATCTCGCGCCGCACCCGCTTGAGGAAGGCGTGGGTCGCGGGCAGGTTCTCGCAGTTGGTGCCTTCTTCGGCGTAGAGGTACGGCACCGCGTCCAGCCGGAACCCGTCGATGCCCAGGTCCAGCCAGAAGCGCAGGGCGGCCAGGATCTCCTCCTGCACCGCGGGGCTCTCGTAGTTGAGGTCCGGCTGGTGGGAGAAGAACCGGTGGAAGTAGTACTGGCCGCGGACCGGGTCGAAGGTCCAGTTCGAGGTCTCGGTGTCGACGAAGATGATGCGGGCGTCCGGATAGCCCCTGTCGTCGTCGGCCCACACGTAGTAGTCGCCGTAGGGGCCGTCGGGGTCCTTGCGGGAGTCCTGGAACCACGGGTGCTGGTCGCTGGTGTGGTTCATGACGAAGTCGATGATCACGCGCATGCCGCGCTGGTGGGCGGCGTCGACGAACTCCACGAAGTCGGCCAGGTCGCCGAACTCCGGGAGCACGGCGGCGTAGTCGGACACGTCGTAGCCGCCGTCCCTCAGCGGGGACTTGAAGAACGGCGGCAGCCACAGGCAGTCGACGCCGAGCCACTGGAGATAGTCGAGCTTGGCGGTCAGGCCCTTCAGGTCGCCGACGCCGTCGCCGTTGCTGTCCTGGAAGGAGCGGACGAGGACCTCGTAGAACACGGCACGCTTGAACCACTCCGGGTCCCGGTCCCTGGCCGGGGCGTCCTCGAAGATGTCGGGGACGGGCTCGTTGACAGTCATGGCGCTGGGGGCCTTCCGATCTCGGGAGAGGTGGACGATCGCTGGACGTGGAGCACGTGCGCGGGTCGTTCGCCTGGTACCAGACGTACGTAGTTGGCCCTGCCCCAGTGGTGGGTCTCACCGGTGAGCTCGTCGCGCACCGGCACCGACTCGTGCCAGTCCAGGCCGAGTTGCGGCATGTCCAACGAGACCGTGGCCTCCTGGGTGTGGTGGGGGTCGAGGTTGGCGACCACGACGACCGTGTCCGGTCCCTCGCTCTTGCTGTAGGCGATGACGGCATCGTTGTCGGTCGCGTGGAAGCGCAGATTGCGCAGGCGGTGCAGCGCGGGGTGGCGGCGGCGGATGTCGTTGAGCCTGGTGATGAGGGGGGCGATGGTGCGGCCCTCGCGTGCGGCGGCTGTCCAGTCGCGGGGTTTGAGCTGGTACTTCTCCGAGTCGAGGTATTCCTCGCTGCCCGGTTTGAGCGGGGTGTTCTCGCACAGTTCGTAGCCGCTGTAGATGCCCCAGGAGGGGGCGAGGGTGGCGGCCAGGACGGCGCGGACCTCGAAGGCGGGGCGGCCGCCGTGCTGGAGGTAGGCGTGCAGGATGTCGGGGGTGTTGGTGAAGAGGTTCGGCCGCATCCAGGCCGCCGCCTCGCCGGACAGCTCGGTCAGGTACTCGGTGAGTTCCTGTTTGGTGTTGCGCCAGGTGAAGTAGGTGTAGGACTGCTGGAAGCCGGTCTGGGCCAGGGTGTGCATCATCGCGGGGCGGGTGAACGCCTCGGCCAGGAAGATCACGTCGGGGTCGGTGGCGTTGATGCCGGCGATCACGCGTTCCCAGAAGACGACGGGTTTGGTGTGCGGGTTGTCGACGCGGAAGATCCGTACTCCGTGGTCCATCCAGTGCCGCAGTACGCGCAGGGTCTCGTCGATCAGGCCGTCCATGTCGGCGTCGAAGGCGATGGGGTAGATGTCCTGGTACTTCTTGGGCGGGTTCTCGGCGTAGGCGATGGTGCCGTCGGGGCGGTGGTGGAACCACTGGGGGTGTTTGTGCACCCAGGGGTGGTCCGGGGAGCACTGGAGGGCGAAGTCCAGTGCGATCTCCAGGTTCAGTTCGCGGGCGCGGGTCACGAAGTGGTCGAAGTCGTGGATCGTGCCCAGGGCGGGGTGGACGCTGTCGTGGCCGCCCTCGGGGGAGCCGATGGCCCAGGGCACGCCGACGTCGTCGGGGCCGGCGTCCAGGGAGTTGTTGCGGCCTTTGCGGAAGGTGGTGCCGATGGGGTGGACGGGGGGCAGGTAGACGACGTCGAAGCCCATGGCGGCGATCGCGGGCAGGCGGCGGGCGGCGGTGCGGAAGGTGCCGTGCGGCTGCTCGGGGGTGCCCTCGGAGCGGGGGAAGAACTCGTACCAGGCCCCGTACAGCGCGCGTTCCCGCTCGACGAGCAGGTCGAGCGGTGCGGAGGCGGTGACCAGGTCCCGCAGCGGATGCCGGGCGAGGACCGCGTCCACCTCCGGCGTCAACGCCGCCGCCAGCCGGGTCATCACCGGCAGCGAGTCGTCCTCGAGCGCCGCCGCCGCCGCGAGCACGGTGTCCCGCTCCGGCCCCTGCGGCGCTCCGGCCGCCGCCCGGGTGTGCAGAGCGGCCCCCTCCTCCAGCACCAGCCCGGCGTCGATGCCGGCCGGAACCTTGACGGAGGCGACGCGGCGCCAGGTGACGACCGGATCCGCCCAGGCCTCCACGTGGTACGTCCAGCGGCCGGCCGCACCTGGAGTGACCTCGGCGCCCCAGCGGTCGGTGCCGGGCGCCAGCTCGCGCATCGGCGTCCACGGGCCGGGCCGGCCCTCGGGATCCGTCAGCACCACGTTCGCGGCCACCGCGTCGTGGCCCTCGCGGAACACGGTGGCGGTGACAGGGAACGTTTCTCCCTCGACCGCCTTGGCCGCTCGCCTGCCGCCCTCCACGGCCGGACGGACGTCCCGCACCGGGATGCGGCCGATCACCGGGGCCGTAGTCGAGGCCGTACCGGCGGCCTGGCTCGGGGTCGAACTCATGGGTGTCACCTCCACCGTGCTCAAGGCCGGGCTCGCGCCCGGCCGGGGAATCGGGTCGTGCCGGGCGGAACCTACCTCCCGGCGCAGGAACGTCTCTGGACCGCCTTCGGCGGGCCCCGGCGGGGGACGGAGCTCCGGTGCGGCCGGCCGCTCTGCTCCCGCAGGTAGGTGCCGAGGCTGGTGCACAGATAGCGCTCGGCGGCGTCCGCGGCCTCCCGCGCGCAGCGTTTCCCCATCAGTACGCACAGGGTGTAGCCCGAGTCCTCGAAGGTGGACCGCACCCGGCGGTCGTCGGGCGACGCGAGCATCGCGCGTTCCCACGCCCGGTAGCGGCGCAGATGCCGGGCGACTTCGGCTTTGGCGGGTAGCAGCATGGCGCCGTTCACCTTTCGGATGCGCTCGATGGGCTCGTTTCCCCGACAGCCGGGGCGGCGACCGCGCACGCGTGGGCAGCGGTCCCGTTTACGGCGCTCGAGACTTCACTCATGGTGCACGTTCAACGACACAGCGTCCTGTTGGATCTTCAACAAGCGTGCTGACCTGCTCCTGTTGCACGAATGGCGTAGCGCGCGCACATTGGATCTGACGCAGAGGCAACACATGCTCACGTTTCGTGATTTCGGGGCTCCTCGCACCTGCGGGAGCGGAGCGTGGGCCTCGCCGGTGAGGAGCCAACGACGATGAAGACCGCAGTGCCCTGTTACTACCACCTCGACGTGGAAGTCAGCCCGGAACGGGTCGGGCAGGTCAGGCGCATCCTGGCCGCGCACCTGCGTTTCTGGGACCTGGAGGACCTCGTCGACCCCGTGTGCGGGGGTGCCGAGATGCTGCTGAAGGCCATCGACGAGCACGCCACCGACAAGCGCACCTCCATCGAGATGTGGTGGACCGGCCAGCACCTGATCACCGCCGTCGGGGAGAACAACCACGACCTGCGCCCCGACCAGGACCTGCGCGGCTGCCTGGCCCGTATCGCGGCGACCAGCGACGGCTGGGGCTGCTGTGCCGCCCGGACCGGCAGCAAGATCATCTGGTTCTCGCAGCGGGCCCGCGCCGGGGTGCGCGTCCCGCTGGTCCCGACGGCCCCGGACCCGGCCCTGCGCGAGGGTCTGAAGACGCCGCGCGAGATGCCGGTCATGGCACTGGCCGCTCCGCTCAGCGAGCCGCAGGCCGTGCTGGAAGCGGCTCCATGACCGGGCGAAGACGACGGAAAGGGGTACCCGTGTGGAGCGGGTACCCCTACCCGCTGGGGGCGGCGTACGACGGGAAGGGCACCAACTTCGCCCTGTTCAGCGAGGTGGCCGAGCGCGTCGACCTGGTTCTGGTGGACGACGCCGGCGCCCATCGCGACGTGCCGCTGACCGAGGCCGACGGCTTCGTGTGGCACGGCTACCTGCCCGGTGTCGGGCCGGGGCAGCGCTACGGATACCGGGTGCACGGGCCGTGGCACCCGTCCGCCGGCCACCGGTGCAACCCGAGGAAACTGCTCCTCGACCCCTATGCCACGGCGGTGGACGGGCAGATCGACAACCACCCCTCGCTGTACGAGCGGGCCGCGCACGGCCCGGATCCGGCCGACAGCGCCGGGCACACCATGCTGGGTGTGGTGACCGAACCGGCCTTCGACTGGGGCGACGACCGTCCACCGCGGCGGGCGTACTCCGACACTGTGATCTACGAGGCGCACGTACGCGGCCTGACCCGCACGCATCCCGAAGTGCCGCCCGAACTGCGAGGCACCTACGCGGGGTTGGCGCACCCGGCGGTGATCGAGCACCTGACCTCGCTGGGTGTGACGGCGATCGAGCTGATGCCGGTCCACCAGTTCGTGCACGACGGCGTGCTCCAGGGCCGGGGCCTTTCCAACTACTGGGGCTACAACACCATCGGCTTCTTCGCACCTCACAACGGCTACGCCGCCGGCGGTATGCGCGGGCAGCAGGTCGCCGAGTTCAAGTCGATGGTCAAGGCGCTGCACGCGGCCGGGCTCGAGGTGATCCTCGACGTGGTCTACAACCACACCGCCGAGGGCAACGAGAAGGGCCCCACGCTGTCTTTCCGGGGCATCGACAACGCCTCGTACTACCGCCTGGTCGACGGCGACTGGGCGCATTACTACGACACCACGGGCACCGGCAACAGCCTGCTGATGCGCCACCCCTACGTGTTGCAGCTGATCATGGACTCGCTGCGGTACTGGGTCACCGAGATGCACGTCGACGGCTTCCGTTTCGACCTCGCGGCCACGCTGGCCCGGCAGTTCCACGAGGTGGACCGGCTGTCGGCGTTCTTCGACCTGATCCAGCAGGACCCGGTGATCAGCCGTGTGAAGCTGATCGCGGAGCCGTGGGACCTCGGCGAGGGCGGCTACCAGGTGGGCAACTTCCCGCCGCTGTGGTCGGAGTGGAACGGCCTGTACCGGGACGCGGTACGGGACTTCTGGCGCGGCGAGGAGCACACGCTCGGCGAGTTCGCCTCCCGGCTGACCGGATCCGCCGACCTGTACGCCCACAACCGGCGCAGGCCGCGCGCCAGCGTCAACTTCGTGACCGCGCACGACGGGTTCACGCTGCTCGACCTGGTGTCGTACAACGACAAGCACAACGAGGCCAACGGTGAGGGAAACCGGGACGGCGAGAGCGCCAACAGGTCATGGAACTGCGGGGCGGAGGGGGACAGCGACGACCCGGCCGTTCTGGAACTGAGGGCCCGCCAGCAGCGCAACTTCCTTGCCACACTGCTGCTTTCGCAGGGCATCCCGATGCTGTGCCACGGCGACGAACTGGGGCGTACCCAGGGTGGCAACAACAACGCCTACTGCCAGGACAACGAGGTCTCCTGGATCGACTGGCGGCTGACCCGCGAGGAGCGGGAACTCGCGGACTTCACGCGATACCTGATCGGCCTGCGCAGCGCCCACCCCGTGCTGCGCCGGCGCCGCTTCTTCCAGGGGAAGACCGCGACCCGCAACGACCAGCCCCTGCCCGACCTGGTGTGGCTGCTGCCGGACGGCCGCGCGATGGCGGAAGAGGACTGGCAGCGCTCCGACGCGCACTCCGTCACGGTCTTCCTCAACGGCGACGCCATCGCCGAACCCGACCGGCAGGGCCGTCCCTTGGTGGACGACTCCTTCCTCCTGCTGTTGAACGGCTACTGGGAACCGGTCGACTTCCGTCTGCCCGGCCGTGCCTACGGCGACCGCTGGACCACCCTCCTCGACACCGCCGAACCCCTGGGCCCCCCGGACGAGGCCGAGCACAAACCGGGCGGCACCCTCCGCGCCGACCCCCGCAGCCTGATCCTCCTGTCCCGGCCGCCGAAAACTCCCCACTGACCACAGCCGGGCGTGCGGGGGTGCCGGTGAGCGGGGCCGGGGCCTTCCGTCCCGTGTGCCGAACCTGGTGGCGGCCGGGGCCTGTCGCCGTGCCGGGGCGGAGCGACGGGTTCCGGAGCACCCGCACGTCCTCCGACCCGTGCCGCGCACGGGATCTCGGCCCCGGGCCGGAACCTCCGTCCGACCGCCCCGACACGCCCCCCGCCGACCCGCACCGGGATCTGCGGCCTACGCCCGCGCTTCGGGTAGCGCGCGGCGGGCTTCGGCGCTGTGCGTGCCGCGATGCCAGTCGGCTACTCCGATGCGCCTGACCGCGCGGCACCGCTTCGATGCTTGCGTCGGCCCGCGGCCTGTGGCCGGTGGTGGGATGGGCTGCCGTTCAGGCCGTGCGGCGGGATGTCACGGTGGATTGGGCGCCGTCCTGGTCGCGGGGCAGGGCTTTGGCGGGGGCCTTGTGCGGGGTGGTTGTCGGTGTGATGCCGGTGGCGTGGGGCGCAGAGCGGGCGTCGGCCTGTGGCCGGTGGTGGGATGGGCCGCCGTTCAGGCCGTGCGGCGGGATGTCACGGTGGATTGGGCGCCGTCCTGGTCGCGGGGCAGGGCTTTGGCGGGGGCCTTGTGCGGGGTCGTTGTCGGTGTGATGCCGGTGGCGTGGGGCGCAGAGCGGGCGTCGGCCTGTGGCCGGTGGTGGGATGGGCCGCCGTTCAGGCTTCGCGGCGGGACGTCACCGTGAACTGGGCGCCGTCCCGGTCGCGGAGTACGGCCTCGTCGGGGCCCTCGCGCAGGACGCTGCCGCCGTGGACCTCGGCGGCGCGGGCGCAGGCGGCCACGTCGGCCACGCGGAAGTGGATCTGCCAGTGCGGGCGGATCGTGGGGTCCGGCGCCGCCTCCAGCGCGCCGGACTCGATGCGTGCCACGACCTCGCCGTGGCTGCGCAGCACCACCTCGTCGCCCTCGTAGCGGACCTCGCAGCAGCCGGGCCGCCGTGAGGCCCAGTCCAGGACCTCGCCGTAGAAGATCGCGGCGTCGAAGGCGTCGCGTGTGTGCAGCCGGATGAAGGCCGGCGCGGCCTTGCGCCAGGTCTCCCAGTCCGTGAAGAGGTCACCCTCCCAGATCCCGAAGGTCGCGCCGTCCCGGTCGGCCAGCAGCGCCGCGCGCCCCGGCGGGAAGGAGATCGGGCCGACCGCGGCCGTACCGCCGCGTTCCTGCACCCGCGCGACAGCCTGGTCGGCGCTGGGCACGGCGAAGTACGGCGTCCAGGCGACCGCCATCTGCCACATCGCGGCCACCGCGCCGATCCCCGCGACCGGGGCACCCTCCGCGAGCGCGATGCGGAAGTGGTCGCCGAGTCTGGCCGGACGCCACTCCCAGCCCAGCACCGCCCGGTAGAACTCCTCCGTGGCCTGGAGGTCCCGGCTGGTCAGGCTCACCCAGCAGGGCGCGCCGCACACCGAGTGCGTGGAGACGACGTCGGGAGAACTGCCGGAAGGTGTCCTGTCGTGGTTCATGTCCCGTCCTGGTCGTGTCAGACCGGTTTGCACCAGCCTGACACCAGTGTCCGACCGGCACGCGGAAGACGCCTGCCGAGTACCCGCGGGACGCCGCCGAAACGGCGCGGGACACGGCAGCCCCGCCCCGCGGGCGAGCCGCGGCGCGGCTCACCCGGCCTCGGCGAGCAGCTCCTCGCGCAGCTGGGCGAAACACCCGCTGAGCAGGCGCGAGACATGCATCTGCGAGATGCCCAGCTGCTGCGCGATCCGGCTCTGCGTCATGCCCCCGAAGAACCTGAGGTACAGGATGGTGCGCTCGCGTTCGGGCAGCGCCTCCAGACAGGGCCTGACCGCCACCCGGTCCACGACCAGGTCGAACCGCGCGTCGGCCTCGCCCAGCCCGTCGCCGAGCGCGTAGCCGTCCGTACCGGGGACCTCCGCCTCCAGCGACAGCGCGGCGAAGCAGTCCAGGGCCTCCATCCCGGTGTGCACGTCGCTCACGCTCAGGTGCGCGTACTCGGCGATCTCGGCCACGGTCGGCGTCCGGCCGGGCGTGGTCTGCGCCAGCTCCTTCGTGGCGCGCCGTACCCGGTTGCGCAGGTCCTGGACCCGGCGCGGCACGTGCAGCGTCCACATGTGGTCGCGGAAGTGCCGCTTGATCTCCCCGGTGACCGTCGGCACGGCGTACGCCTCGAACGCGTAGCCACGCGCCGGGTCGTAGTGGTCGACGGCCTTGACCAGGCCCAGCGCTGCCACCTGGTACAGATCCTCCAGGGCCTCGCCCCGCCCGCGGAACCGTACGGCGATCCGCTCGGCCATGGGCAGCCACACCTGTACCAGCTCGTCCCTCAGCGCCTTGCGCTCGGCGCCGTCGGGCATGCAAGCGAGCCGCTCGAACGCCTCGGCGGTGTCGGGGGCGTCGTCGTGCGGATGGGCCTTCGTTCTGCCGGTGGTACGCATGAGCTGCGCCTCCCTCAGCAGGTGCTGGATGGACGGACACCTTGGGAGGGGCGGGGCTCGGACCGAACGGAGATGAACAACGGGGCCCGGCGCGCCGGCTCCCACGGACGTGCCTCCTGTCCGAAGCACTGGACTCGGGATTCCCGAAGTCGGCGATTTCGAAACTGTTCCGGGAATGCGGTGACGGTATGCGACCGCACGAATCTCAATTGTTGTCCAGAATCCGGAGAATCGCCACCGGAGGAATTGCGTGCATTTCCATGGCGGTGCGAATGCGGACGCGCCCGCCGGTTCCGCGCCGTGCCGGAGCCGCCTCCGCATCCGCCTCCCCGCCGCCTCCGCACCCGCCCGCCGCCGCGCCCGGGGCATCCTTGACCGGCTCTTGGGGTGATTACCTCTGCTACAGAGATAATCTGGTGGACGTGACCCCGGAGACCTTCCCCGAAGAGCTGGCCGACGCCCTCGTCGGCGTCCAGCGGCTGATCCGCCGACGACTGCGCGCCGGGATGACCGTGCCCCGGCTGCGCGGTGCCGAGAACGAGCTGCTGCGTCTGGTCGAGGGCCGCCCCGGCATAGGCGTCTCGGAGGCCGCCAAGGAGCTGCACCTGGCGGGCAACTCCGTCTCGACACTGGTCAACCAGCTCGTCCGGGACGGTCAGTTGATCCGTGAGACGGACCCCGCCGACCGGCGGGCCGCGCGCCTGCTGCTGACGGAGGCAGCCAGGACCCGCCTGCGCGACTGGCGGGAACGCCGCGCGGCCCTCGTACGCCATCAGGTGGACCGGCTCGACCAGACGGACCGGGACGCGCTGCGCGCGGCGGTGCCCGCCCTGCGCAGACTGGCCGAGAACCTGCACGAGGAGGCCGATCGCCCATGACCCGGAACGCTGCCGCCGAGCCGGCCGACGACGCCGTCGCCTGCACCGGACTCGCCTACGCCTTCGGCGACACCAACGCCGTCGACGGCGTGGACCTGTCCGTGCGCCCGGGCGAGGTGTTCGGGCTGCTCGGCCCGAACGGCGCCGGGAAGACCACGGCGATCCGCTGCATCACCACCCTTCTGCCGGTCCCCTCCGGCATGGTCCGCGTCTTCGGCCGCGACGCCGCCTCCGACCGCATGGCGGTACGCCGCCTGCTGGGTTACGTCCCGCAGCAGTTGTCCGCCGACGCCGCCCTCACCGGCCGGGAGAACGTCACCCTGTTCGCCCGCGTCTTCGACGTCCCGCGCCGCGAACGCGCCGAACGGGTCGCCCAGGCGCTGGCCGCGGTCGGTCTGGCCGACGCCGCCGACCGGCTGGCGAACACCTACTCCGGCGGCATGGTCCGCCGCCTCGAACTCGCTCAGGCCCTGGTCAGCTCACCCCGCCTGCTGATCCTCGACGAACCGACGATCGGCCTGGACCCGATCGCCCGCACCGGGGTGTGGGAGCACATCGGCGCGGTCCGCGCCGCCACCGGCATGACGGTCCTGGTGACCACCCACTACATGGACGAGGCCGACACGTACTGCGACCGGGTCGCCCTGATGCACCGCGGCCGCATCCGGGCCCTCGGCACCCCGGCCGAGCTGCGCGACGGACTCGGCGAGCGCCGCCGCGCCCAGGGCGCCCCGGCCACGGACCCGCTGCCCACGCTGGAGGACGTCTTCCGCGACGTGGCCGGCAGCGGCCTCGACGACACCTCAGGAGACTTCCGCGATGTCCGAAGTACCCGCCGCACCGCGCGCCGCGTCGGCTGACGCCGTCAGCGCCGACGACATCGGGCTGCTGCTGCGGCCCCCGCAGCCCCGTGCCGGCTGCTGCCCGCCCGGGTCGTCGCCATGTGCGCGGTGGAGCTGCAGAAGCTCCGCCACGACCGCACCGAGCTGTACACCCGCGCGGTGCAGCCCGCCCTGTGGCTGCTGATCTTCGGTCAGACCTTCACCCGCATCCGGGCGATCCCCACCGGCGGCATCCCGTACATCGACTTCATGGCGCCGGGCATCATCGCCCAGTCCGCCATGTTCATCGCGATCTTCTACGGCATCCAGATCATCTGGGAGCGCGACGCGGGCGTCCTCAACAAGCTCCTGGTCACTCCGACCCCGCGCTCCGCCCTGGTCACCGGCAAGGCGTTCGCGGCCGGGGTGAAGGCGCTGATCCAGGCGATCGTCGTGATCGCCATCGCCGCCCTGCTCGGTGTGGCGCTGACCTGGAACCCGCTGAAGCTGCTGGGCGTCGCCGCGGCCGTCGTCCTCGGCTCGGCGTTCTTCGCCTGCCTGTCGATGACCATCGCCGGCATCGTGCTCAGCCGCGACCGGCTGATGGGCATCGGGCAGGCGATCACGATGCCGCTGTTCTTCGGTTCCAACGCCCTCTACCCGATCGCCGTCATGCCCGGCTGGCTCCAGGCCGTCAGCAAGGCCAACCCGCTCAGCTATCAGGTCGACGCCCTGCGCGGGCTGCTGCTCGGCACCCCCGCGCACCTCGCCACCGACTTCGCCGTCCTCGTGGTGGCCGCCGCGCTCGGCATCACCGCGGCCTCCGCGCTGCTCGGCCGCCTGGCCCGCTGACGACGCCCTGCGGACCGCCGGCCGGGCCGCCCGTCGGAGTGATGTGCGGCACGCCCCGGAGACCGCTTCGAGGGCCCGTCGGCGAATTCCTCCTGCCCACGGCTTGATCAGCGATCAAAGACGGTGAATTCCCCGGCCACGGCGCATTCCGCACATTTGACAGTGCGCTGAGCGCGCGGATAGGAAGCAGCTCTTGGAAGTCGAGAGGTGCATTGTGTACGAGCCGAACGTGGTCGGGGACTGGCAGGAGTACGAGGAGCATGCCGGTCTGCGCGTCCGCGTCCACCGCCTGGAGCGGTCGGAGCCGCCGCGGGGGCGCGACGAGGCCGCCGAGGGTCTGACGTACTTCCGCCTCCGCGTCACCGTGGAGAACCGCGGCACGCGGCGCTTCGGCGTCCACCTGGAGGACGGGCAGATCGACGTGCGGATCGGCCCGGACGGGGACGGCGCGTTCGTCGACTGGCGCAACTCGCAGTTCATCGAGGGCTTCGACGTCTATCCGCTGCGCCGGGTCACGGCGGTGCTGTACGCGGCGGGGCCGGAGGCCGCTCTGTCCCAGATCGACGCGCAGATCCAGCTGCGGGTCGACGAGGAGTGGACCTCGCGCGCGCTGTGGACCGGCTGCGTCGACGGGCACGAGGAGCCCGCCGGGACCGGCACGCCCCCGGCCGGCGGACCCGGCGGGCTGGCGCACCAGATCAGCACCTTCCTGCGCGACCAGGCGGGACCGGGAACCGCGGGCTGATCCCGCCGTACTCCGCCGTACGCCTGCAGCACTCAGCCGCGCCCGCGCCGCACCCCGCCGTACGCTCGGAGCGCCCCCGCCGTACTCCGTCGAGTCCGCGCCGTGCGCCGGTGTGTTTCCGCCGTTGTCGGCTGCCCCGCCGTACCCCCGGAGCGCCTCCGCCGTCCTGGGCCGCCCCGCCGTGCCCCGGTGTGTTTCCGCCGTCCCCTGCCGCGCCCGCGTCGTCAGTGCGGGATGCCGTCGATGATCTCCCGGGCGCCCTGGCGGAGCAGGGCGACGGCGACCGACGTGCCGAGTGTGGCCGCGTCCAGCCGGCCCGCCAACTCGTGGGCGTTCAGCCGGATCTTGCCGTCGGGGGTGAACACACAGGCCCGCAGCGAGAGTTCTCCGGCGCGGTCGACGTGCGCGTACCCGGCGATCGGGCTGTTGCAGTGCCCCTGGAGCACATGCAGGAACATGCGTTCGGCGGTGGCCGCGCGATGGGTGCCGGGGTCGCCGAGCGGGCCGACCGCCTCGATGAGTTCGCTGTCGCCCTCCCGGCACTGGAGGGCGAGGATGCCCGCGCCGATGGGCGGCATCATCGCCTCCGGGGACAGCACCTCGCTGATGACGTCCGCGCGCCCGATGCGCTCCAGGCCCGACGCGGCGAGCAGGAGCGCGTCCGCCTCACCCGCGGCCAGCTTCTCCAGCCGCCGGTTGGCGTTGCCGCGGAACGGCACGCAGTCGAGGTGCGGGTGGCCGGCCGCGAGCTGGGCGACACGGCGGACCGAGGACGTGCCGACGCGGGTGCCGGCCGGGAGCTCGTCCAGGGTGAGCCCGCCGGGGTGGACGAGGGCGTCACGGACGTCGTCCCGCTTCAGGAACGCGGCGAACGTCGTGCCGGCCGGCAGCGGCCGGTCGGCGGGAACGTCCTTCAGACAGTGCACCGCGAGGTCCGCCTCGCCGGCCAGCAGCGCCGCGTCGACCTCCTTGGTGAAGGCGCCCTTGCCCTCGACCGCGGACAGATCGCCCAGCCACGTGTCGCCGGTGGTGCGCACCGGGACCACCTCGGTGCGCACACCGGGGTGCGCGGCGGCCAGTTCGGCGCGGACGCGTTCCACCTGGGCGAGCGCCATGGGGGAGTCGCGGGAGACGATACGGATCAGTTCGGGGACGGACATGCGGGACACCATAGACCTCGCTGCCGGCGACCCGTGCGGTTCAAGACGTTCGGATGCAGGGAAGTTGACGTGCCGTCACATCTCCTGATCGTCGGGCGGGTCCGCCACCGCGGCCTCCTCGGGGGTGAGGTCGGGGCGCAGCCGCAGCCAGGAGGGCTGGCGCAGCATCCCGGCCCGGGTGCGCACGCTGTAGCGGACCTCGCCGACCAGCCGCGGCAGCACCCAGTGCGCCCCGCGCACCGCCGGCACGGGGTCGAAGGGGCACACGTCGGTCGCCAGGGCGGCGAGCAGCGCGGCGAGCTCGGACCGCTCCGCCTCGCTCCAGCCGGTGCCCACACTGCCGACGTAGCGCAGCCGCCCGCCCTTGAACCGGCCCATCAGGACGGCGCCCGGCAGGCCCGTCAGCCGCCCCTTGCCGGGCAGCCAGCCGCCCACGAGGACGTCCTCGCTGCGCATGTTGCGGATCTTGATCCAGGCCCGGGAGCGCACCCCCGGCTCGTACACCGAGTTCAGCCGCTTGCACAGCAGGCCCTCAAGACCGTGCTCGCGGGTGGCGGCCAGGGCCTCGGCGCCGTGGCCGACGACCGCCGAGGGCGTCGACCAGTACGGACCCGTCAGGCCGAGGTCCTCCAGGCGCTCGCGGCGCCGGATGTAGGGGAGGGCGAGCAGCGGGTGCGCGCCCAGGTGCATCACGTCGAACAGGACGAGGTGGACGGGGACCCGGGCGGCCCTGCGCGCTGCCCGGCCGGGGGCGTGGGCCAGTCCCATGCGCCCCTGGAGCAACTGGAAGTTCGCCCGTCCCTGCTCGTCCAGCGCCAGCACCTCCCCGTCCAGGATCGCGGGCGTGGCGCCGAGCACCCGGCCGAGAGGCCTCAGTTCGGGGTAGGCGGCGGTGATGTCCTCACCGGAGCGGGCCCGCAGCAGCAGCCCGCCGTCACCGGGCAGATACGCCACCACGCGCTGGCCGTCCTGCTTCGTCTCGTACGCCCACCGCGCGTCCTGAGCGGCCGGCGGAAGCGGGCCGGGCGTGGCGAGCATGGGCGGGATCAGCGGCAGGGTCACGGCAGAGATGTCGACGAACCGGCATGCCGCCACGCGCGCCGGGCGGCACTTTCCCCTGAAAGGGTCCCCGCGGCGGCCTGTGCGCGGACCCGTCGCGGACGGGGGAGGGGAGGCCCTGTCGCCCGGGGCGGAAAACGCTGTCACGATCGGCGGAGACCGTTACGACGACCATCGGAGCGCGCGGATGACGACGGACACGGGCACAGCGGGCGGGCGCGGGGCCGGCGGGATCGAGGTGAGGCCGATCGCCGGGTACATCGGGGCCGAGGTCACCGGAGTGGATCTGGCCGGAGGGTTCGACGACGCCGTGGCCGCGGAGATCCGTGCGGCGGTGCTGCGCTGGAAGGTGCTGTTCTTCCGCGGGCAGCGGCTGGACCACGCCTCCCACGTGGCCCTCGCCCGCCGCTTCGGCGAGCCGGTGGTCCTGCGGCGGCGCGGCGGCGCGTCACCGCCGGACGTTCCCGAGGTGGAGACCACCGCGGACCGGCTGGAGCTGGGCGGGCGGTTCGGCATGGACCACGAGGAGTGGCTGCGGCGCCGCCGGCACACGCTGCTGCGGGGCTGGCACTGCGACCACGGCGCCCGCGTCGACCCGCCGGCCGCGACCGTCCTGCGCGCCGAGACCGTCCCGCCGTACGGCGGCGACACCACTTGGTCCAACCTGGCCGCCGCCTACGCCGGACTGTCGGAGCCGGTACGCGCCTTCGTCGACGGGCTGCGCGCCGAGCACCGGCTCGGGGTCGGCTACCAGCCGCGGCCCGGGGACGACGCGTACGCCCGTCACCTGATGGACCATCAGATCGCCACGGTGCACCCGCTGGTACGCGTCCATCCCGAGACGGGCGAGCGGCTGCTGTTCGTCAACGGCTACTACGTCGAGCAGATCGAGGGCCTCTCCCGGGCGGAGAGCGCGGCGATCCTGGAGATGCTGCTGGAGCAGGCGGTCCGGCCCGAGTACACGGTCCGGTTCCGCTGGGAGCCGGGCAGCGTGGCCTTCTGGGACAACCGGGCCACCATCCACCTGGCACCCGGCGACAGCGCCCACCTCGGCTTCCCGCGCATCATGCACCGGGTGATGCTCGCCGGTGACGTACCGGTCGGAGTGGACGGCAAGCCGTCCGAGCCGATCACCGGCAGCGAGCCGGGCCGCTGGTGACCGGCCGGGGCGCGGCCGGTACGCCGGCGGTCAGGTCAGGGGGATCGTGACCTCGTCCTCGACGGGCGGTGCCACCTCCTGGGCGCGTCCGCCGGTCGCCGCGAAGCAGCGCAGCCGGACCGCCTCCCCGGTGACGTCCAGACGCAGGAACGACTTGAAGAACGGCGGGCTGTACGTGGCCGAACTCGGCGAGAACAGCTGGGTGTAGAGCTTGCGCACCGGAAGGCGGAAGCGGGCCCGGCGCTCCGGGCGGCGGCCGGCGCCGAGCAGGCTCGCCACCAGGCGGACGCGCCGGGTGACCCGTACCGGCGCGCCCCCGGGGCGGACGGACGGGACGCCGAGCCGCTCGGCGACGACGGCCATCGCCTCGGCCTCGCTGAGCGCGAGGAAGCGGCGCAGCCGCAGCCGGCGGGCGTACACCCTGCTGTAGAAGGCCAGGGAGTCGCCGCGCAGCGGATAGCAGCGGAAGTCCGACTCGGTGACGTTCGCGACGGACACGCGCGGGATGGTGTGGGTGGCGTGCATGAACGCGCCCCCGCCGCCGGAGACGACGTACTGGACGGTGCGGCCGTCCACGTCGACCGGATAGCGCTGGTAGTTGTGGATGTCGCCGCCGATCGCCGCCACATAGCGGTGCGCCGGGTCGCGCACGATGTCGTCGACGGTGCCGCCGCCCTCGATGGGGCAGGGATGGTGCTCGCCGTCCACGTACAGCGGTGATCCGGTGAGGAGGATCTTCGGGCGGGGCCCTCGCGAGACCTCCCGCAGCCAGGCGCCCTGCTCGGCGTCGATCGTGCCGAGCAGGCCGGTGTCGATGCCGACGATCCGCACCGGACCCGCGTCGATCGCCCAGTACGGGCCGGGCTGGAGGGCCTGTTGATCCGGTTGCGACCTCAGCTTCCGGGCCTCGGACAAGCGTTGCTCGTCCGTCGGGCGCGGCCGATGCCACAGCAGCGCACGCCACCAGGCACGGCCGAGCGGGCGGGGCCCCGGCTCGGGCGGCAGCGGCGGGGCGTCGTCGCAGAAGACGCGCATGAACCCGCCGAGGTCCTCGTACCAGTCGTGGTTCCCCGGTATCGCGTAGATCGGCGCCGGATAGTCCTGGTACGGGCGGAAGAACTTGGTGCTGTAGTCGTCGGTGCTCCCGACGGGATAGATCACGTCACTGGTGATCACGGCGAACGACGTGTCCCGACCGGCCTCCAGAAGGCCGGGGACGACGGCGTACTGAGAGTCGTCGCCCGCGCCGGTGTCCCCGATGACGAGGAAGGAGAAGCGGTCCCCCTCCGGTCGCCGTATCACCTTGTCCGCCGGGGCGCCGGCCGCCGTCCGCTGCGCCACCCACCGGTCCCGGGTGCGGCCCGTGGGGTCCCCGAACCAGGAGGCGACCACCCCGTTGCGGGCGGCCCACAGGACGCGCGGGTCGAGCCAGGACAGCTTCCGCACCCTGGCGGGGAGTAACTGCCGGTACGAGCCTGGTTCGGTGGCCGTCCAGCCGGCGCCTTCGACGGTATCGCGTGAGGAGTTGGACACGCGGTGCACCGTAACAATGATCAATGCCCTGCGGACGAGAGGGGTCCGGCGATCGGGTGCCGGACCCCTCCGTGGCCAACTCGCTTGCTAGTCCAGGGGATCGAGGGTGAGGTAGGCCCGCTGCGGATCGCCGTCGTGGACCAGGGACTCCTGGTTGCCGACGTCGTCGAAGGCGAACGCGTAGGCCTTGGAGTCGGCCATCCGGTCATGGATGATCCGCGCGTAGTGGTTGGTCACCGAGTCCTGGTAGAAGTTCGCGGCCGTGGCGTCCGGCTGGTCGGGGTTCACCAGGAGCGTGGACCGGTTGAACGCGGCGCACAGCGTGCGGGAGATGGGACCGCGTACCGCGTCGTTCGGTGCGTCCAGCAGTTTGTGGCAGCCGAAGACGCTGTCGGCGTCCGGCTTCCGGAAGCTGGTGACGACGGCGCCCGACGCGTCGGTGAAGTTCATGACGTCGCCCGAGACCCGGCCGTAGTAGCGGGTGCCGGGCTGGTCCCCGAACGGGGTGACGGTGAGGGTGGTGCCGGCGTACTTCTGCCAGACCCGGTTGACGTAGTCGTCCATCACGCCGCCCGGCAGGGCGCCGTTCTCCATGCCGTGCCCGGGTGAGAGCGCTCGCAGCACGGTGCCGTCGGACCGGGTCCGGATCAGACCGCCCCAGCCGCCGGGCTGCGCGCGCAGGGCGTCGAACACGGCGTGGTAGCCGCCCGGCTTGAGGCGGCCGGTGCTGGCGGTGCTTCCGTCGGCGCGCCGGACACCCACCGAGTACGGCACCGAGAACATGTCCACCTGGGTGCTGTTGAGCCACAGCCCGGCGTCGTTCAGTGTGTACTCGGACCAGTTGAAGAGGATGTCGTGGTTGGGGTCGCTCGGGTTCTGCACGGCGGGCTGGACCAGTCCGCCCGTGGTCAGTCTGAAGTCGAGTTTCTGGCCGTAGGAGAAGTAGATCCGCCCGGAGAACTTGGGGATCCGGATGGTCGCCGACTGTCCGGCGGCCGGCCCGGGGATCGAGGCGTCGGGGGCGGGAGTCGGCGGGTTCCCGCCCGCCGGCCACGGGTGGAAGGCGCCGTTCGCGTCGGCCCAGCCCTGCTGACCGGTCGTCAGGGACGTGCCGATGTCGTAGATGTACAGCTGCTCGCCGCGGGCGGAGTTGTTGGTCACCTCCAGCGGGATCGTGTCGGGCACCGCCGCCTCGGCCGCGGCGGGGGCACCGAATCCGAGCAGCGCGCCGACGAGGGCCGTCGCCCCTGTCACCGCGAGCACCTTGAGTCTGCTGAGCATGCTCCACCTCCGTGGGGGGGTTGGGGGGATACGGAGTTGCTTGGTCCGTACCTGAAGTGAGAGCGCTCTCAGAATCCCGTCCAGGGTGCGTACATGTCAATCAGGCCGTGTTGTGCGACACGTCCGGGGCGCCTCGCGGCGGTGGCGGACGCCCGTCGCCTCTGATGGCCGCCCGTTGTTCGCGCCGGGTCCCTCACTCGAACCGTGAGGTGTCGCCCGCTCCTCGCCGTACGATCTCCGCCTCGCCGCCGGAGAAGTCGATGACCGTGGTCGGCTCGGTGCCGCAGTCGCCGGAGTCGACCACCGCGTCCAGCACGTGGTCGAGCCGGTCCTTGATCTCCCAGCCCTGCGTCATCGGCTCCTCCTCGTCGGGCAGCAGCAGCGTGCTGGACAACAGCGGCTCGCCGAGTTCCGTGAGCAGGGCCTGAGTGACGACGTGGTCGGGGATGCGCACTCCGACAGTCTTCTTCTTGGGATGCTGCAACATGCGCGGCACCTCCCTCGTGGCGGGGAGGATGAAGGTGTAACTGCCGGGCGTGGACGCCTTGATGGCGCGGAAGACGTCGTTGTCGATCCGCACGAACTGGCCGAGCTGCGCGAAGTCCTGGCACATCAGGGTGAAGTGGTGCCGGTCGTCCAGCTGCCGGATCGTCCGGATCCGCTCGATACCGTCCCGGCTGCCCAGCCGGCAGCCCAGGGCGTAGCACGAGTCGGTCGGATACGCGATCAGCGCGCCGTCGCGCACGCTGTCCGCGACCTGACGGATCGCTCGCGGCTGCGGATTGTCGGGGTGCACGTCGAAATACTTCGCCATCCGCCGAGCTTATGCCGAACCCCGCCCACCACGTCGCAGGCCCCTGCCAACAGTCCCTGCGCGCCGCCCCACCGCTCCGCGCCCCACCCGCACCCGCCAACGCCCCGGCCGCAGGCCCGGTCGACACCGATCCGCCGGCACAGCACCGTCGGCGCCGCCAGCTCCGCCCGGTGCCGCCCGCGCGGGCCGCGGGGGCTGCGCCGCGCCCGCCGCGCCCAGCGGTGTTGCATCGCGCAGGCGGTGGTTGGCTGCACGCGCCGCAGGTCCCCCCTTGCGCGGGCCGCTCGCGCCCTGGCGCTCGCATCGCGCCAGGACGGCGGGCCGGTGTCCGCCCTGTGCTCTGTCGCTGGTGGTGCGGTGTCAGCGGCGGCTGTGCTTCTTGCACAGCGCCGCCTGCGCCGAGCTGTCTGCACGGTGCTGCCCCGTCCCGCTGCCCCTGCGCGGGACGCGTGGGCGGCGCCGGCCGGGCTGGGCTCTCCGTGCCGTTGCCCGCACGGGGCCGTGTCGCTGTGCGTGCTGCGCCGCTCGCGCGGGCTGAGCTGTCCGCTCCGTGCTGTGCGCGCCGCACCTACCGGAGCCGAACTGTCCGCATGTCGGCGCTTTGACGCTCGCATCGCGCCCAACTGCGTCGTTTTACGGGCCGCTGTGACGTGTCGTTGGCGGCGGCTGTGCTTCTTGCGCAGCGCCGCCTGCGCCGAGCGTCTGTGCTGTCTGCACAGAGCTGTTCTGCCCCGCTGCCCCTGCGCGGGACGCGTGGGCGGCGCCGGCCGGGCTGGGCTCTCCGTGCCGTTGCCCGCACGGGGCCGTGTCGCTGTGCGTGCTGCGCCGCTCGCGCGGGTTGGGTCGCGCCGGTGGGCTGAGTAGTAGCCCCCACCATGCCACCCGTCCGAGCCGTGCCCTACGTCCACCCGCCTCGTGTCCGGTACCTCGGCGTCCCGTCAGGCTGCCCCGTGCCGACGGAGTCGTATCCCCTTCGAATTCGTAGGCGTACTTCCCGGGAACGGGGGAAGCAGGCTTCACGTGTCGCTCGGGAGCTGTCCCCCCGGCCTCGGGCGCGTGGCTTCACCGGTTGTTCACCCCCCCGTTACCGTTTTCGTGGCTCCGCAATGGGGCCTCCGGCCTTCGGGTCCGGCATGACTTCCCCCTCCTGTTGTCGATGATCCGGGGGGTGGTGTCACCGGATCCGGAGGCATCGACGGACCGCTGATGAGGGGCTTGAGCACCGGCTTCACGCGAGCCGGATGAGCTCTCCGTAACGTGGATGTGGCAGCTCGGTGCCCTGGCAGGCCGGACGAAAGCGTGATGGAGGGGCTTGCACGTGATCGACACCGGCGACATCGACATCTTCCTCGGCCTGGACGTCGGAAAGGGCGAACATCACGCCACCGCCGTCACCCCGGCCGGAACGAAAGCGTTCGACAAGCGGCTGCCCAACACCGAGCCCAAGCTCCGCGAGCTGTTCGCCAAACTCCAGGCCAAGCACGGAACCGTACTGGTCGTGGTCGACCAGCCGGCCTCGATCGGCGCCCTGCCGCTGGCGGTTGCGAGGAATATGGGCTGCCCGGTCGCTTATCTACCCGGGCTGACGATGCGGCGGATCGCCGACCTCTACCCCGGCGAGGCCAAGACCGACGCGAAGGACGCGTTCATCATCGCGGATGCCGCCCGCGCGATGCCCCACACGCTGCGGGCGATCGACGGCGAGGACGAGACGATCGCCGAGCTGGAGATGATCGTCGGGTTCGACGACGACCTGGCCGGCGAGGCCACCCGGGTCGCCAACCGGCTTCACGGCCTGCTCACCCAGATCCATCCCTCGCTGGAACGGGTGCTGGGGCCGCGCCTGCAGCACCCAGCCGTCCTGACCCTGCTGGAGCGGTTCGGGTCTCCAGCCCAGATCCGCAAGGCAGGGCGGCGGCGCCTGGTCACGCTGCTGCGGCCGAAGGCACCGAGAATGGCCGAGCGGCTGATCGAGGACATCTTCACCGCCCTCGACGAGCAGACCGTGACGGTCCCGGGCACCAACGCTGCTGCACTGATCGTCCCGAGCCTCGCCGCGTCACTGACGGCCGTCCTTGACCAGCGGAAACTGCTGGCCGGGCGGATCGAGGAACTCCTGGGGGCCCACCCTCTTTCGAAAGTCCTGACGTCGATGCCAGGAGTCGGCGTCAGGACCGGAGCCAGGATCCTGATCGAGGTCGGCGACGGCAGCACGTTTCCGACCGCTGGCCACCTTGCCGCCTACGCAGGTCTCGCCCCGGCGACCCGCAGCTCAGGTTCCTCGATCCGCGGCGAACAGCCCTCCCGACGAGGAAACAAGCAGCTCAAACGGGCCTTCTTCCTCTCCGCGTTCGCCGCCCTGGGCGACCCAGCCTCGCGGGTCTACTACGACAAGAAGATCGCCCAGGGCAAGCACCACACCCAAGCCCTGCTCTGCCTCGCCAGACGCCGGGCCGACGTCCTCTTCGCGATGCTCCGTGACGGCACCTTCTACGAACCCCAACCCGCCGCGGCCAGGTGAGGGTTCAGACCACCGATCAGTTAGTCCTCCGGCCGAAGCCGCCGACGAGCGGCCTCGAGCCGCTGGTCATAGTCAGGCGCGAACAGCTCGGGAAGCGCTTTGTCCAGCGTTCCGGCTATCCGATGCATCGGTGCCCAGACCGCCGGATCGTCGACAACGCGACTGAGGTCTGTCATCTGCAGCTTCTCCAGCCAGTGCGACAGCACCAGTGCCTCGTCGCTCGTGAGCTTGATCGTCACCTGGCTATCACCCATGCACACCCCCACGACTCGGCCTCCGCACCCGACCACACGAACTTACTGGCCCGGACCTTGACCAAACACATAGGGGCACCCCCCCGTGAACCACCGGTGAAGCCACCTTCCTGACCGCTCGTCCGATCGTGCGGCGTGCCCGGGGCCGGAGTGAAAGGGCACTGCCTGGTAACGTCCAAGACCGAAAACGCCGAGGTCAAGGCCACGGACAGGCGACGGATGAGGAGAGGGCCGACATGGCCGGGCGAGAGGACGGGACCGCCGGAGCAACGGGACGGGACGACCGGGCGTCCTGGGCGGAGGAACTCCTCGACCAACTGCGACCGACCGGACGGGACGTGCGGAAGGTCGTCGCCTGGCTCGCCGCGTCCGTGCACGGGACCGGCTGCCTGCTGGACGGCACCGGCACCCTGCTGGCAGGGGAGCCGGTGGCCCTGGACGAGAACGTGGTCGAGGACGTCGTCACCGGCCGGTTCGCCTCCGCCGCGCTGGAGGACCGGGGACACCACGTCCGCTTGGTGCGCGTGGGAGGCCCGCGTCCCCAGTCGGCCCGCGTCCTGGCCGTCTCCCGCGCCGAGCCCTTCGACCGGCAGGCCGCCGAGATGGTCACCCACACCGCCGGAGTGCTCGAACTGCTGCTGCGGGCCCACGAGTCGACCGTCGCCGGGCACCGGCTCGAAAAGGCGACGGCGGCCCTGCGGCTGGCGATCCTGCAACTGCTGATGGTGGAGGACACCGTCTCGGCCCGCCGCGTGGCCGCGGGCCTGTGGCCCGGACTGCTCGACACGGACGCCGCCTGGGTCTACGTCGTCGAAACCCGCCGCGACGAACGACACCGGCTGGCCGCCGAATGCCGGGACGCCACCGGGGAACGAGCCCTGGTGGTGCTCTGCCCGGCGGTGGACGAGCACGTGATCGTGCTCGCGCCGCTGGAGACCGACGGCCGCAACCTGCGCTCGCTGGTCGGCGCGCGCCCGCGCACCTTCCTCGGCGGCAGCACCCGGCACGGCCTGGCCCGGACCGCCACCGCGTACGGGCAGGCCGTGAGCGCCCTCGCGGTCGCCCGGTTCCGTCCGGAGGGGGCCGCTGTGTACGCCGAACGCAGCCACCCCGAGCGCCTGATGGACCCCGAGGCACTGCGCGCCTGGTCCGCCCGGCTGCTGCGGCCGCTGGACACACTGGCGCACCACACACGCGCCGAACTGCTCGCCACCACCCGGCTGGGCCTGGAGTTCACCGCCGTGAGCGCGGCGAAGGTCCTCGGGGTGAGCCGCAACACGGTACGGGCCCGTATGGAGCGGGTGGAGGGACTGGTCGGCGCGGACTTCGGCAGCCTGACCGACCGGGCCGCCGTCCACCTCGCCCTGAACACCCAGGCCGGCCTGGACGACCAGCCGGCCGTCGGCCCGGCGCCGCGGACGGGCTCGGTACCCCTCGGCGACCTGCTGACCGGCCCCGCGCTGCACACCTGGGCACGCGAGCTCCTCGGCCGTCTGGCGGCGGACGCGCGAGACCTGCGCGGTACCTTGCGCACCTGGATCACCGCCGGCGGAAACGCCGAGCGCGCCGCGCAACTGCTCGGCATGCACGCGCAGACCGTCCGCGAGCACGTCCGCGGGGTGGAGCCCGTCCTTGAACGCCAGCTCCTCGCCGCCGGCAGCGACCTGTACGAGGTCGTCCTGGCCCATGTGGCGGTGGGCGACCTCCAACCGCCCGCCCTCGGCGTGGAGTGAACGCGGGCATTCCGGACTCACTTGTGCACGGGTGAGCCCTCCGCCGGGCCGAAGGGGCACCGGCGCGGTACCCAACCGCTGTCCTGTACACATAGGTTCGACGAGCCGCGGACACGGGACCGGAACGGGGGACCGGTCCCGTGCCGTCGGGCGACCGGGCGCAGGTCAGCGCACCGCACGGCGCCCGCACACGGCGAACTCCGCGCCGCGGGCCGCCCCAGGACTCCTGGGGCGGCCCGCCGTCGAGCACCGCGCCCCGCCGCCGCGGGAACGCCCGGCACTCAGCCGTCCAGGCGCACCGGCACCTCCTGCCAGCCGAAGGCGATGAAGGACGGCACCTGGCGCAGTTCCTCCGCGCCGACGGCCAGACGCAGACCGGGGAAGCGGTCGAAGAGCGCGGGCAGCGCGGTCAGGGCCTCCATACGGGCCAGTGGCGCCCCGATGCACCGGTGCACGCCGATGCCGAACCCGAGGTGGTCGTCGGCACCCCGCGCGGCGTCGAAGACGTCGGCGTCCGGGCCGTAGTGCGCCGGGTCCAGCCCGGCGGCGGCGTAGGTCGTGATGATCGCGTCCCCCGCCGGGACGGTGACGTCGCCGACGGTCAGGTCGCTCACCGCGAACCGCAGGGGCAGGGACGCGATGGACGGGTGCACGCGCAGCGTCTCGTCGACGACCGCGTCCCAGCCGGTCTTCCCGCCGCGCACCGCCTCCACCTGCCCGGGACGGGTGAGCAGCGCGACGATCGCGTTGCCGATGAGGTTGACGGTGGTCTCGAAGCCGGCGCCGATCACCAGTAGCAGCGTGTAGAGCAGTTCCTCGTCGCTGAGCCGGTCCCCGTCCTCGTCCCGGACCCGGATCAGCTCGGTGGTCATGTCGTCGCCCGGGTGCTCGCGCTTGTGGGCGATCAGCCCGCCCAGCACCGCACCGATCTGCCCCTGCACGAACGCGGTGTGCTCCGGGCTCGGATCGGAGGTGTCCATGATGGCCGCGACCAGCCGCGAGGTGTCCTCCCGCAGTTCGTCCGGCACACCGAACAGCTCGCAGATCATCCGCATCGGCAGCGGATGCGCGAACTCCTGCCGGAGGTCCACCGTCTCACCCCGCGCCCCGGCGGCCGCCAGCTCCTCCAGCAGCTCCGTCGTGATTGCCTCCACCCGTGACCGCATCGCCTCGGTGCGCCGGTGAGTGAAGCTCGGCGCTACCAGCTTGCGCAGCCGCGCGTGGTCGGGGCCGTACGTCGACAGCATGTTCACCACACCCACCCAGCCGAGGATCCAGCCCCACGAGGGGTTCTGGCCGACCTCCGGCCACTGCCTCCAGTGCTTGCGCGGGTCCTTGCTCACCCTCGGGTCGAGGATCAGCTCCTTGAGGGTGTCGTAGCCCGTGGGCGCCCAGGCGGGGATGCCGCCGGGCAGTTCGACGGGCACGATCGGGCCGAGTGCGCGCAGACGGGCGCTCTCGGCGGCGATGTCGGCCCCGAACGGGTCGAGGGCGATACGGTCGGTCACGGTCACGGCGACTCTCCAGGCTGGTCGGGGGAACGCGGGCTGAACCGCACAGGCAGGGACGTCAGCGAACGGTGGAACGGGCCGGGCCGCCAGGTCAGCCGCTCGCGGGGCAGGACCGGCTCCAGGTCGGGCAGCCACTGGGTGAGCCGCTCGATCGCCTCGGTCGCGATGAGCAGCGTGGGCTGCTTGACCGGGCAGGCGTGCGGGCCGGCCGACCACGAGAGGTGCGAGGCGTCCTTCGGGAGGCGGCCACCGGTCGCCTCCCGCTCGGCGAAGTGGGCGAGCGCTCCGTACGAGATCACGACCGGTACGGCGGCACGGATCCAGACCCCGTGGAAGGTCATGGACCGGCGCGCGAAGTGGATGCCGTAGTTGGCCAGCGGGGTCTCGTGGTGCAGCACCTCCACCACGGCGTCCATCACCGGACGGGCCCCGCTGGTCAGGGTGGAGTAGTAGTCGGGGTTGCCGAGGATCCGGGACAGCGCGTTGGACACCAGGTTCGCGGTCGGCTCGTGGCCGGCGCCGAGGGTGAGGAAGACCTGCCAGGTGACCTCTTCCGGGCTGAGCCCCGCCGGGTGGTCGAGCAGCAGGCTCGGCAGGTCGTCGCCGCGCCGTTCGGTCTTCGCGGCGATCAGCTCCAGGACGTACCCGGCGTACTCGGCCTCGCCCTCGGCCGCCTGGTCGCCGCCCTCCATCATCGTGCCCAGCGCCTCGTTCAGGCGGTCGCTCGCGTCTTCCGGCAGCCCGAACAGGCTGTTGAACACGAGCGCCATCAGCGGGCGCGCGAAGTCGGCCACCAGGTCGGCCTCGCCGCGCGGCCCGACCCGGCCCACCAGCAGGCGCACCGCCCGGTGCACCCGTGCCCGCAGGTCGTGCGGTTCGAGGCGGTCGAAGGTGTCGGCCAGCGAGGTGCGGTAGCGGACATGGGCGGCGCCGTCGGCGAACAGGGTGTTCGGCCGCCAGCGCATCATGCCGAGCACCGGCGAGTCGTCGGGGACGGTCGCCTCCCACGGCCGCGGGTCGTGGGAGAACGACTCGGTGTCGTGCAGCAGGTCCAGGGCGGCCCGCCGGTCCGTGACGACGTACGCGGGTACGCCGGGCGCGAGTTCGGCCCAGCCCACCGGGCCCTGGGCGCCCAGGGCGGCGTAGTAGCGGTGGGGGTCCAGGGCGAAACCGTCCTCCCACAGCCGTACCGGAGCAGAGCGGGAGAAGGCCCGCCGGGCGGGGGAGTGGGTGGTCACCGGCGCTCCGAGGGATGGTCGATCAGATACTGGACCAGAGCGAGCAGCGCGTCGATCGAGGAGTCGGCGTCCCGGGCGTCGCACGTCACCATCGGGGTGGCGGGCTCCAGGTCCAGGGCCGCGCGCAACTCCTCGTCGCTGTAGTGGCCCGGCGAGTCGGGAAACGCGTTGAAGGCCACCGCGTACGGCAGCCCGCTCTCCTCCACCAGCCCGAGCACGTCGAACGAGGCGTCGATACGGCGGCTGTCCACGAGCACGAGCGCCCCCAGGGCGCCGTGGGTGATGTCGTCCCACAGCGGGCGGAACCGTTCCTGTCCGGGCGTGCCGAACAGGTACAGCACGATCCCGCCGGGAAGGCTGATCCGCCCGAAGTCGATGGCGACCGTGGTGGTCGCCTTCTCCCGGACTCCGGCGAGGTCGTCCACCTGCGCGGACGCCTCGGACAGGGTTTCCTCGGTGTGCAGCGGGCGGATCTCGGAGACGGAGTCGATGAGGGTCGTCTTGCCCACTCCGAACGGGCCGGCGACGATGATCTTCACCAGGTCGCGGGCGGTGTCGGGCAGGTGGATGCCGCTAGTGCTTGAGGGCGCGGAGGCCATCGGCCACTCTCTTCAGCAGGTCGGGGTCGAACCGTTCGGCGGGCGGGATCGGCGCGCGCGCCAGCACCAGGTTCCGGTCGATCAGATCGCCGGCCAGGACGCGGAGGGCGGAGACCGGCAGTTCGAGCAGCGCCGCCGCCTCCACCACCGTCAGCGAACCGTCGTCCAGGACGTCCAGCAGGGCCAGTTGGGCGGCCGGCAGGCCCGCCGGCGTGGCCCCGCCGACGGCGGTGAGCACCGACAGCCGCTCCAGGTGCGGTCGGCTGGGCCGGGCCACGCCGCCGGTCGACAGGTACGCGGGAACCAGGGGACGGCCGCCACGGCGGCCGGTCATGCCGGCGCGCCGCCGTCGGATCCTCGGGTCGCGGCGGTCATCGCCTTCTCGCCCATCCGCGCCACCTGGGAGTGGACGCGGTGCGCCAGAAGGTCCAGGCGAACCTCCGGATCCCCGTACGCGGCGACACACGTGCCGTGGTCGGTGGGGACGATCAGGACGTAGCCGTGGTCGGACTCGACGACCACCTGTCGCACCTCGGCCCGGTCCTGGTCCGCGAACGCCGCCGCCGCGGTGCGGCACGCGCCCTGCACGGTGCTGGTGATGGCGGCCACCCGCTCCGCCGAAGGCTGCGAGAGCGCGTCCGTGTACCCGGTGGCGAGTCCGTCGCGGGTGAGCAGGACGGCGGCCACGACATGCGGCACCTCGAGGATCGGGTCCAGCACCCATGCCGTGTCGCCTGCCTGACGGCTGGTCATCGAGCCGCTCCCTTTTCATGGTCGTTGTGTTCGTTCTCCACTGCGCCCGCGTCGCGCGGGCCCCCTGCCGAGCCTGAGCCGTACCGGCGTTTCGGCCCGGCGTCCCCCGCCCCGTCCCGGGCCGAGTCCGTCCCGACGGACGGGGGGCGGGGGTCCGGCGTCTTCGCCGTGGCGGGCCGGCGCTCGGCTTCCCCGGGTTCCCGCGGGGCGGTTCCGCCGTCGGTGCCGGGGCGTTCGTGTGCGGCGGGCTCGACTCCCTCGGGCGCCGACCGCCCTCCGGAGGCTCGGCTCCCGGTGCTCGCGGGCGTTCTCCCGGCGTTCGCGGGCTCTTCCCCGGTGTTCGTCGGCGTTCCCCCGGCGGGTCCGCCGTCGTCGGCCGCCCGTGTCCGTGCCGCGGGTCCGGCCCCGGCGCGCGCGGCCGCCGGGTCGGTGGCGCCGCGGGCCGCCGCCGTGGCGGACTGAAGACCGCCGAGCACGGCCGCGGCCTCCTCCGGCGTGCGCGCCGAGAGGTGTGGTCCGGACGCCGTCGCGGGCGGAGCGGTACGGCGGGAGCGGCGGCGCCGTTGCGGCAGAACTCCGCCCGTGTCGTGCGGAGCCCCACCGGCCGGAGCGGCGGGCTGCGGCGCGCCGCGCTGTTCCGTGCCGTGGGAGTGCGCGGTGTCGGCACCGTCCGGCGCCGGGGCCTGGCGGTGCTCCGCCGCGGTCTCCCGCGGCGCGGTCCGGCCGTGCGGGAGAGGGGACGGGGGCCGCGCGCTCGGCTCGTGGTGCGGATCCGCGGCCTGGTCCGGCGTGACGGGTTTCAGGGTCGAGCGGGGCGCGCTGGCCGCCGGTGGCCTCTCGGCCGGGTCGATACGGGTGAGCAGATGGCTCGCGACCCGCAGGACCGCGCGCACTCCTCCGTAGGGCGAGGGCGAGGACACGTCGACGCCCAGGTCGAACTGCCGGGTGAGCTGCCCGATCGCGGCGAGCCCCATGCGCGGCGGGTCCCCGAGATCGGTCAGCAGGATCGGCTCGCCGCCGGCCACCAGCCGCTGCCCGCGGGCCCGTTCGTCCGGTGTCATGCCCAGGCCCGCGTCGTCGACGGTGACGCAGACCCCGTGGTGGACGTGTTCCAGGTTGACCAGGACGTCGGTGTCGGGCGCCGAGTGGCGCAGGGCGTTGTCCAGGAGTTCGGCCACGATGAGGGCGACCGGCTCGACGGCGTGCGAGACGAGCGCGGTGCCCTCCTGGAGATGGTTGTGCACCCGCACCCGGTGGTAGCCGGCGAGGCGTGCCTGGCCGCCGGTCACCGCGTCGACCAGGTGCGACTCCTCACGCGCCAGCCCGACCCAGGCCCCGCACACCACCGCGGCGACCTGGGCCCGGCGCAGCGACTGTTCGTTCTCGTGGTCGAGCGTGAACAGGGTCTGCGCCAACTCGGGATCGTCGTAACGCTGTTGCAGACCGCGCAGGGCGTCCTGCAACCGGTACAGGGCGGCCTGGATCTCCCGGGTGGCGCCGCGCATCCCGGCCTGGGCGGCGGAGTCGATCCGGGTGCGCTGGGCGAGCAGTTCGGTGCGCAGGGCGCTCAGCACGCCCTCCAGCGCGACGCCCAACGGCGTTCCGGTGGTCCCCGGCTCCAGCGGACCGGGCACGACGACGTGCGGATGCGCCGTCTGCCGGGCGGCGGCGGGGATCCGCTCCGCCGCCAGATGCTCCACCTCGGCGGTCAACGCCCCTTGTACATCATCCAGTTGCTGGAGCAGGGCGGCGATCCGGTCGCGTTGGACGGCCTGCCGGCGCCGGGATCGCAGCAGGCCGCCGCCGAGGGCGAGGGCGGACAGTGTCCCGGCGGCGAGACCACCGGCCACCAGGTCCGGCATTTCGATCATGGGAGGCGGTTCCAGGAGACGTCGGGAAGGGCTGGGTCCGTGACCCTGCCCCGAGGCGTTCGGAGCACCGTACACGCTGTCATCGACCGAACTCACACGGTGGGCGACAACTTCTCTACGAAACCGCCCAGTTACTGTTCGTTTCCGTGTCAAGTGTCTGAATTGCCCGTACAGAAAAAAATAGGTGACGTACTGTCAGGTAACTTGAGCCTCAGGCTCAGTCAGGCTCTCGGTCTCCATCAGACCTACGGTCGCTCGAGCCTCAGGTCACTCGAGCCGAGGGCAGAACTGCCTCGACGGCCTCCGCCGGTGTCGCCGCCTCGACCGGCCCGTGGGGCCCGCCCGTGGCGGACGGCGCGTCCGGCAGGGCCCAGCTCTCCAGCAGTGCGACGGGCTTGCCCGCCCGCAGGGCCAGCGCCACCTCGCTGAGCGTGCCCCAGCCGCCGCCCACCGCGACGAGCGCGTCGCAGGTGTTCACGAGCAGCCCGTTGCGCAGCTCGCCCAGACCGGTCGCCACCGCGAGGCTCAGGTGCGGGTTCCCCGCCGCCCGGTCCCGGCCGGGCAGCAGGCCGACGACCGTACCGCCCGCCGACGTCACGCCCCGCGCGCACGCCTCCATGGCCCCGCCCAGGCCCCCGCACACCACGACCGCTCCCCGCCGGGCCAGAAGGACTCCCACCTGCCGGGCGAGTTCCACTTCCCGCTCGGAGGCCTCTCCGGGCCCGGCGACGGCTACACAGGGACGCATACGCCCATGGAACGGCCCCCGAACCCCGTCGGCAAGGCGGGCGCCGGCCATGCGACGAAGGGGACCCGCAAGACCGCCGGCGCCTTCCCCCGCTGCCTGGACTTGGCCCGGGGCGCCCGGATCACCGACATCGCCGGTCACGAGTACGTCGACTTCTGCCTGGGGGACACGGGCGCCATGGCGGGTCACTCGCCCGCACCCGTGGCCGAGGCGGTGGCGCGCCGGTACGCCGAGCTGGGCGGGGCGACGGCGATGCTGCCCACGGAGGACGCCGAACGGGCCGGCGCGGAACGCACCCGGCGCTTCGGCCTGGCCCGCTGGAGCTTCTCGCAGCCGGCGCGCTGCTCATCGACGACGAGACGCACACCTTCTCCGCAGGACCCGGCGGCTGCACCGCCGCCCGGGACCTGGAGCCCGACCTGCTGACCAGTGGCCAGGCGATCGGCGGCGGCATCCCGGCCGGCGCCCACGGGCTCTCCGCCGACCTCGCCGTGCGGCTCCTCGGCCGTGCCGGCCTGGACCTGGTGGACATGGGCGGCGACGGCGGCGCCCTGGCCGGGATCGACACCCACCGGCTGCCCTGGTCGGTCAGCCGCCTCGGCGCCCGTTCCGCGTACCGCTTCGCCGCCCCGGCGCCGCGCACCGGCACCGAGTCGGCCGCCGCCGCGGACGGCGAGCTGGGGGACTTCCTCCACCTCTACCTGGCCAACCGGGGCATCCCGCTCACCCCGTTCCACAACATGGCGCTGATGTTCCCCGACACCACCGAGCAGGACGTCGACGCGCACACCGAGATCTTCGCCGCCGCCCTGGCCGCACCGCACGGCTGACGGCAGGGCCTACGCTGGGGCGATCCGGCCGGAGAGGGAGAGCGACGCACGTGGACGAGATCGACCGGGCCATCCTGCGCGAGTTGCAGACCGACGGACGTATCGCGTACGCGGACCTCGGCCCCAAGGTCGGTCTGTCCGCGTCCGCCGCCCGCCAGCGGCTCCAGCGCCTGCTGGACTCCAAGACGGTCCAGGTGGTCGGCGTGACCGATCCGATGGCCATGGGCGGACAGGCCATGGCGCTGCTAGGCATCGGCGTGGACGGCGACCCGCGGGCGGTCGCCGACGAACTGGCCGGTCGCCCGGAGGTGGTCTACTCGGTGCTGACCTCCGGCCGCTTCGACCTGTTCGCCGAGGTGGTCGCGCCCGGCCCGAGGGATCTGCTGGACTTCGTCAACGACGTGGTCCGTCCCATCGAGGGCGTCCGGCAGGTCCAGTCGTTCCCGTACTTCGGCATCCACACCCACCGGTTCCTGTGGGACGTGGGCTGAGCGGCCCGCCCCGGCCAGGGGTCAGTCGTCCTCCGGCGGGTGGGGCACGAGCACGAGCATCGTCACGTCGTCGCTGAGGGTGCCGCAGTGCGCGAGGAGGTCGGCCATGACGTGGTCGGCGAGTTCGGCCGGGTCGACGGCCGCGAGCCGGGGCAGCCGGTCGAGCAGCGGGTAGAACACACCGGCCGCGTCCCTGGCCTCGGTGACGCCGTCGGAGGCGAGGAACAGCACATCACCGCGGCGCAGGGGCAGGACGTGCCCGCCGCGCCGCGGGACGCCGTCGGACAGGCCGAGACCGAGGGGCGTCCACGGCACGAGGCCGACCTCCTCGGCGTGCCCGTCGCGCAGCAGCACCGGCGGGGGATGGCCGCAGGTCACCAGCCGCACCGACTCCGCGTCCCCGTCGAACTCCAGCAGCACGGCCGTCGCGAACAGCTCCGCGTGCCGCACCTCCTGCGAGTCCACCACCAGCCGGCGGTCCAGGGCGGCGGCCACCCCCGGCAGGTCCGTCCGGTCGAGCACCGCCTCCCGGAAGCTGCCGAGCAGCGAGGCGACGGTGGACACGGCGGCCAGGCCGTGCCCCTGCACATCGCCCATGACCGCCCGCACCCCCTGGGGCCCTCGGCGCACGTCGAAGAAGTCCCCGCCGACCAGAGTGCCGCGCTGCGCGGCCCGGTACAGGCCCGCGCACCGCACCGGACCGACCCGTGAGGGAAGCGGCGGGACGAGGGCACGCTGCGCGGCCTCCGCGACCGTGCGCTCAAGGTCGAGCTGCGCGTCCCGGCGGCTGCGCACATAGGACAGGAACACGCTCAGCACGGCGACGAAGGTGACGGTCTCCAGGTCGGTGTTGCCCGGCCGGTTCAGCTGGAAGGCCGGCACGCTCAGCAGGGTCACCACCGTGGTGCCCAGCAGCGCGGTCGCCACCGGCCCGTACGACAGCACGGCCAGCGGCGGTATCGCGCCGAGCAGGAAGCCGATGTCGAGCGGGTTGGGGCTCAGCAGCGTGACCACGCACACGAAGAGGACCAGCACGACCGGCAGCACACGTATCCAGCGGGGCGGCGGGGCGCCGTGCAGCCAGCCGCGCCGGTGCGGGTCCCGGCGCCGGACCGGGGCAAGCAGCTTCACCACATGACCACGCTGCTACGCCGGACCGGGTACCGCACGCCGGAAGCCCGGCCCGCCGGGAAGTCAGTCCGCGTCGCGTGCCAACTCGGCCTCCGCCGCCGCGAGTATCTCGGTGACCCGCAGGCCGAACGCGGCGTCGCACGGGTGCGGGCGCCCGGTGCGCGCGGCGGCGAGCAGCGCGTCCGTCGCCCGGCCGTAGGCGGCGACGGCGTCCTCGGAGCTCTCCGGGAGCAGGGTCACCCCGGCCTCGCCCCGCAGCTCCACGGTGGCCCCGGCCGCCGCCGGGGGAGCGGTCAGGCTCAGGGTGAGGGTGCTGGACGCGCCGCCCACGTGGTCGAGGACCGCGTGCACCGTGTCCCCGGGGCCGTGCGCGGCGGCCGTCACACGCCGTACGTCGCCGAGGACCGGCAGCAGCACCGACAGCGCGTGCGGGCCGACGTCCCACAGCGCGCCCTTCTCCCGCCGCCACGGCGAGGCGGCGAACGGGCTGTCGCCGGTGAAAACGGCGCCCAGCCACTGCGCGCGTGCTGTGAACCAGTCCCCCCGGGCCGCCTGCTCGGCGATCCAGGCCTCCGGTTCGGGCTGGAAGCGGGTGGTGAAGAAGACCACCGAGGCCACGCCGGTCTCCCGGACGGCCCCGACCACAGCGCGGCCCTGTTCCACCGTCGCGGCGAGCGGCTTGTCGAGCAGCAGATGACAGTGAGCCCGCGCGGCCCGCACCGCGAGGTCGGCCTGCACGTGCGGGGGCAGCGCTACGGCGACCGCGTCCACCTCCGCCAGCAGGGCGTCGAGGTCGTCGTAGGCGTGGGTGCCGTGTCGTTCGGCAAGATCCTTGGCGGCGGCCGTGCGCCGCCCCCATACGCCGGCGAAGTCCAGCTCGCCGTGTTCGCTCAGGGCGGGAGCGTGGACCATCCGAGCCCAGGGGCCGGTGCCGAGCAGTCCGATGCGCATACCGGTGCCTCTCCACTGTGCCGGACAGAGTGACGGCCGGCCTTACGGGCCGGTCGTCACCGAGCGTGTCACAGGAACCGGGTGCCCGAGCAAGCCCGCGGACGAAAGCGGGCACGGATCGGGCCTGGCGGGCGCGGCCCGGCGTACGCCCGCCGGGCCGGGGCGCACGCCGGCTCAGGCGGCCCGCCGCCGCTCGTCGGCGGCGGCCGGGTCCGGTGGGGGCGCGACCGGGCCGGCATCGGACCCGGTGCCGCGGCGGCCACCCGGGAGCAGCCGCAGATGTGCGCGGCGCCCGGCATGGCGGCCCCGCGCGGGAGCCGGATCCAGCATCCGCTCCTCCACGCGGTCCATGACCACCAGCAGCACGGACACGAGCGGCAGCAGCAGAACGGCGACGAAGACCATGACACCCCCTTGTCCGACAGGGGATCCGGGTGCTCCGTACCGGGCGGATGATGAGTGCCGTCCGGTGAAGAGTTCGTGAGGATCGGGACAGACCGTGATGCCCTCCCGGGACGCCGTTCGTCCCCGGGCTGGTTTGGGAAGACGCGGCTTCCCTAGGATGTACTCTCAGTCGGACCGGCCCAGTTGGCGCGGTGGAATCGGCGAATCTGGGGGACTGATGCCTGCGGAGAACCAGCTGTCGACGAACATTGACGAGAACGTGCCGACGGCTGCGCGTATGTACGACCACTACCTGGGTGGCAAGGACAACTACGCGGCCGACCGGTCCGCGTGCGAGGAACTCGACAAGGTCGTCCCCAGCACCCGCCGGCTCGCCCTGAACAACAGGCGCTTCCTGCAACGGGCCGTCCGCACGCTCGCCGAGGAGCACGGGATCCGGCAGTTCCTGGACCACGGCTCCGGTCTGCCCACGCAGGACAACGTGCACCAGGTCGCCCAGCGCGTCGCCCCCGAGTCGCACGTGGTGTACGTGGACAACGACCCGATGGTGCTGGTCCACGGCCGGGCCCTGTTGCAGCAGGACGAGCGCACCGCGGTCATACACGCCGACCTGCGGCAGACCGACGAGATCTTCTCGCACCCCGAGACCCAGCGCCTGATCGACTTCTCGCAGCCGGTGGCCGTGCTGTTCAACTCGGTCTTCCACTGCATCCCGGACAGTGACGCCAACGGTCCGCTCGCCGTGGTGGAGCGTGTACGGGAACGGCTCGCGCCCGGCAGCATCATGCTCATGTGCCAGCTGGTCAGCGAGGACCCCGAGGTGCGGGCCTTCGTCACCGACTTCATGGACAAGGCCACGCAGGGGCATTGGGGCCGGGTGCGCCAGGAGAAGGACGTCGCCGAATGGTTCGAGGGCCTGGAGCTTCTCGAGCCGGGCCTGGTGGAGGTGTCCACCTGGCGGCCGGACTCCGAGGTGGCGCCTCGTCAACTCACCCATGAATGGGTGGAGTTCGGCGGCATAGGCCTGATCCGCTAGCGGATCGGCGTACGGCGGCACCGCCACGAACGACGACGCCCCGCCCAGGACCCGGACACCGGGTTGTGGACGGGGCGTTCGCCTTGACCGGGCCTTCGCCGGATCGCTGTCTCGCTAGGACGCGGACGCGTAACGGTCGTTGGCGGTCTTGCGCAGCAGTGCCAGGGTCTCGTGCGGCGTGAGCGCCTCGTCGGCCAGCCGGTCCAGGGCGATCCGGTACTCCTCCGTCTCGTCGCGGTCCTCGAGGAAGTTGGCGCTTCTGATGTGTTCGAGGTAGACGACGTCGGGCAGGTCGAGGCCGCCGAACCGGAGATACGTGATCGGGATGGCGGGCGCGGACGCGTTCGTCACGTCCAACGGGACGATCTGCACGGTCACGTTGGGGCGCTGCGCCATGGTGACGAGGTGGTCGAGCTGCTCGCGCATGACCTCGCGGCTGCCCAGAACACGCAGCAGGACCGATTCGTCAATGACCGCCCACACCTGCGGCGCGTCCTGGCGCAGCAGCAACTGGGCTCGTCGCATGCGCAGTTCGACGCGCCGCTGTACCTCGCCCGCCGAGGCGGTCGGCAGACCCCGCTCCACCACGGCCCGGGTGTACGCCGCGGTCTGGAGCAGACCGGGAACGTACTGGATCTCGAAGGTGCGGATCGCGGCGGCCGCCTCCTGGAGGCCGACCAACCGGTCGAACCACTCGGGCATCAGCCGCTTGTCGTAGCGCTGCCACCAGCCGGGCTCGCCCGCCCGCCGCAGCAGCCTGAGCAGGACCGAGGACTCGTACTCGTCGGTGCCGTACAGCTTCAGCAGGGCGCGGACGTCGCCCTCGGCCGGAGGGCGGCGTCCCTTGCCCGACTCGATGCGCGAGAGCTTCGCGGCGCTGAAACCGAGTTCGCGCGCCGACTGCTCCTGGGACAGGCCCGCGTCCTCGCGGAAGCCCGCCAGCTGGACGCCGACCAGCATCTTCAGCAGAGTCGGGGCCGGCTCGGACCGGTCCAGATAGGGCTCGAGGCGGGAGATGCGATGTGGCTCGGCGGACATCCTGACTCCCAGTAGACCGGCAGGCTGAAAAGTCACCGTACCGCACCGTCCGGCTGCGGAGCGCACTCGCCGGGGCAAGTTGCCAAGTTCGTTCCGCTTCACAGCAGATGGTCGAACTCGCCCTCCTTGGCGCCGGCCAGGAACGCGGCCACCTCCGCGGGGGTGTAGACCAGCGCGGGGCCGTCGGGGTCACGGGAGTTGCGCAGCGCGATGTCACCGCCGACCAGAGTGGCGACTTCCACGCAGTTGCCTTCGGCGTTGCTGTGCCGGCTCTTCATCCAGCGGGCGTCCAGCGAACTGGCCCGCACTCCGTTCCGCACTGGTGGCACCGCGGTCTCCTTGCTGTTCACGTTCGCACGTCCGCACGCACTTTCACGAGAAATTTCGCGTGCAATTGCACGCGGACGCTTTCAGCGTGGATAATAGCCGGGGCGTCAACCCCCTGTGGACGCTGTTCGGTGACGTCGCATCAGGGAGATGCCGTGCCCTCACCAGTGAGTCGAGAGCTCGAAGTGCCGAGCGCGGCCGCCGTGATCGCGCCGTGGGCGGAGGGGACCCCCGGCGCGCTCGCGGCCGCAGCGCTGCGGATCGACTGCGGACGGGAGGGGTTCGCCCGGGCTCGCGCCTTCACGCGCGAGACTTTGGGCAGATGGTCGGTCGGCCACCGCGCCGACGACGCCGCCGTCATCGTCACCGAGCTCGCGGCCAACGCGGCGACGCACGCGGTGCCGTACGCCCCGCCCGGCGACACCGCCGTGTGGCTCGGACTCGCCGTCGACGCCGGACAGTTGATCATTACGGTCTCCGACCCCTGCGCCGGCCGGCCCATACGCCGCACTCCGGCGGGCTTCAGCCTGCTGGAGCACGGCCGGGGCCTGTGCATCGTCGACGCCCTGGCCGAGGAATGGGGCTGGACCCCGAGGCCCCCGGCGGGCAAGTCGGTCTGGGTGAAGCTGTCGACGCGTCCGCCCCACTGAACCGCCGTTCCCCATACGGCCGCCGCCGGAAAGGACGACGCCATGCGCACCGTACCGACGGAACAGCCCGGCACTCAGCGCACCGACCGCGCGACCCCGTTGTCGGCCCTGGGGCAGGTGCCGTGGAGCGACATCAGGGACTCCACCGGCTCCGCGGCCGCCATCCCCCTGCTGCTCCACACGATGGCCTCGCGCGACGCCCGCACCGCCCGCGTCGCGCTGGACGATCTGCGCGGACGGATCTGCCAGTTCGGCTTCGTGGTGGAACAGGCCACCGCCGCCACGGTTCCCTTCCTGTGGGAGCTCGCCCACCTCCCGGGCGTGACCTGCCGTCCGCAGATCATCCAGCTGCTCCGGAGCATCGCGGCCGCCCGGCAGTGGGAGAGCGTCGCCGCTGTCTACCCCAAGGTCCTCAACCGCCGGGAGAACCCGGTGGTCTGGGAGCGCAGGGCGCGGCAGGCCGTCCGCGCCCGGCGCGGCGCGCTGCCGGCGCTGCTGGCCGATCGCGACCGCGACATCGCCGCGGCCACGGCGGAGCTCGCCGACGCGCTCTCCGACTGAGCCCGGCCTCCGGAACCTCCGGGCGGCCCCGACCGCCCGGACCGACTGCACGGATTCGGCCACCAGCACGAAGAATCACTCGCCGAGTGGGTCCGTGGCCGCAGGCCGTCCGCCCCGAGGGGCTCACGGCGCAGTGTTCTCCTGTTCGCATCCTGCGTGGCGTTCACCCAGTCATGGCCGTGGGACCGAAAAACACCTATATTGCGGATACCTCTGCCGGGTCGTGCGGCGCCCTGCTGCCGCAGACGGGAGCTGCCCGGAAAATGTGCGGCCGAGTGTTCAGCGGAGGTCCCGGTGAGCGTTGTCCGAACGATCGAGAACTGGCGCGAGCGCGGGGCGTGCCGCTTCGAGGATCCCGAGTTGTTCTTCCCGCTCGGGGAAAGCGGTCCGTCCACGCGTCAGATAGAACAGGCCCGCGCGGTGTGTCACCGGTGTCCGGTGCTGCGCGAGTGCCGGGCCTGGGCTTTGCGCAACAGCGAGTACGACGGTGTGTGGGGTGGCATGACCGCCGGGGAGCGCCGCGCCGCGGCGCGGCGCAGGTCCGGGGACCGCGGCCGGTAGAGCCGGAGGCGCCCGGAGGCGAGCGGTGGCCGTGCCACCGGAAATCGACTGAATTCGGTCAAACATGTGCCCGCGAGCCGGTCGCCGTGCATGGCACGGCGTGCCGCGGGCATACGGAGCAAAAATCGAGAGAGGGGCGCTCCGTGCTGGTTCCGGACCCGAAGGTCGTCAGGACGTTGCTGACTCGGTACGCATCGCTGAAGATCGCTCAGGCGGAGAGGGAGCGGGCCGAGACGGCCCGGGAGCTGGAGGACGTCAGCTACACCTTGTGCGTCATGATGGGGACCACCGGCATCCACGAGGCCATCGGCAGGGCGGACGCCCTGCTGCTCGCCCCCGGACGCGCGGCGGACGCGGACGTGAGCACCGACGCCGACGGGGGCGGCGCCCTGCCCCTGGCGGTCTGATCCCGCGGCAGACGTACGGGCGCTTCCCTGGCACGGCGTGCCGCTGTCAAGGAGCGGCCGTACGCCTGCCGTTGGCGTGTTCGCGCTCCCGCGGCCCGGGGCAGGCCAGCCACTCGGCGATGGTCCGGGCGATCGGCTGGCCGGTCTCCACCTCGACGAACCCGAACTGGCCGGACTGATTGCACTCCAGGAACCACCACGTGCCGTCGGCGTCCTCGGCGAAGTCGAAGGCGCCGTAGGACAGTTGGGCCTGCCGCAGATAGGCGAGCACTGCCGCGGCCACACGCCGCGGGACCTCGGCCGGCCGCCACGGCGTCCCGGACGTGGCGAACCGGACGTCCACCTCCCCGGGGTCGGCGTCCGCCGGGGTCGCCTTGCGGGCGGCCAGCAGCGTGTCGCCGACCGCCGTCAACCGGATGTCGGCGCGCTTGGCGATCCTGCGCTGCAGCAGGGTCGGGCCGTAGGCCACCGCGCCGAAGTCCGTGTCCGGGGCGACCCGGCTGGTCGGCACCGCCCTCGGCGGCTCCTGCGGATGCGCGCCGGAGACCGGCTTGACCACCAGGTCCGGGAACCGTTCGGCGAACTCCCGGGCGGCCTGCGGGAAGGTGGTGATGAGCGTGGCCGGCACCGGCAGGCCGCTGCGCTGGGCGAGCCGCAGCTGCCAGGGCTTGTGCCGGGCCCGCCCGGCCGCGTCCGGATGGTTCATCCAGCGGGCTCCGCAGCCGCGCAGCATTCCGTACAGCGCCTGTGCCGCCTCCTCGGTCAGCCACGCGGACGGCTGGTTCGCACGGGCGGCCGGAGTTCCGGGTCTGCGCACCCAGACCGCGCGCAGGCGGCTCAGGCTCACCAGCCGTCCGCCGACCGACAGATGGCCGTCGAAGGAGCCGTGGACGTACTCGCCCGACAGGGCGGCGCCCGCGGTCAGGTCGGCCGGATCCAGCCGGACCACCGGAGTCGAGGAGGCGTTCAGGTGCATCACCACCATGTCCGCCGTCACGTCCTCCTCGCCGGTGAGGATCAGTACGGTCATCTCCGCGGCCGTGTTCAGTCGTCGAAGTGCGTCTTGGAGCCCGCCGTGGAGGTCGTGGTGCCCAGCTCTCTCAGCAGCGCGTGGTCGGATGCGGCGATCCGCCCGTCCATGAGAACGTTCAACTGCAGCCCGGAGTCGTAGGCGTACGGCGTGGCGGCGTCCCGTTCCACTGCCGGACGAGCGTAGTTGAGCGCGAACGGTTGCATCGTCTCTCCCCTGTCGGTGCAGCCGCGACCAAGCGGTGGTGCTGCTTGTGGCGTCGCTTGGCCCGCTGACTTCGTTTCGGGTTCCCGAGACTTATACGAATCGAACGAGTGAATGGTTTCCTTACGGAGCGTAGTCCTTGGCGTCCGGCTGTCCGCGACGCCCGAAAAGTCCGGGTCGCCGCGCCAGGGCGGGCAGCTGGTCGCCGCCGGCGGCGTGCAGTGAACGCAGGGCCAGGAGCAGGACGCCGATGTCGTCGAGGTACACCGGGTCGGGCAACAGGTCCGTGGGCAGGACGAGATAGAGGACGGCACCCCAGAAGACCCAGCGCGGCCCCGTCGGCAGGCCGGCACGGCGCAGCTCCCGCCGGGTGCGCACCAGACGCCTGAGCAGTACGACGGCCATGGCCAGCACGGCGGCCAAGGCCAGCGCGACGGCCGCGATGACGGCGGTCATGAGCAGCACCTTCGCGGTGGAGTCCACGGTTCGTGCCCTTCCTCGTCGTGCCGCTCACCGGCGCATCTCCTTGTCTGATGCCCGGCTGCGGCGTTTCCATGAGCGGATGTCACCCCGCTGCGTCGTCCCGGTGGCGCGCCCGGCGACAGCCCCCTTGTAATGGCGGGGTAAAGGCGTGTCGCGCTTCGGGGGTGCAGGAGCGGCCGCACCCCTGCCATGGAGCCCAGCATGACCACCCGCTCTTCACCATCCCAGACGAACCAGGCCGTCATCGACCTCACCGACGAGATCCACTGGTCCGGGCCGCCCGGCGGCATGGCGGGACGCGGCGACGGCGAGAGCGCGGCCGGTGATCCGGTCGGCGGCCTCGTCCGGGCGGCGGTCGACGATCGGCCCCTGGAGGAGGTCCTCCGGCTCGTCACCCTGCTGGAGGGATCGCCCGAGCACGCCGAGGCCGTCCGGCACGCCCTGCGCGCCGTCGCCCTGGACCGGCCCGTGGAGGACGTCGCCCGCCTGGTCGCCGAGCTGACCCGGCCGCCGCGGCCGGCCGACAGCGCCGACGAAACGATCCGCGCCGCGGTCGGCGGCCGCTGCGTCGCGGACGTCACCCGGCTGGTGGTGCTGCTGCATCGGCCGCCGCAACTGCCGCACTGCGGCCGGGCGGCGATCCGCGCGGCCGCCGCGGGCCGCACGGTCGAGGATCTCGTGGAGCTGATCGGGCGGCTGGCACGGGAGCGGTCCGACGAACCGTACGACGAACCGGGTGCGACGCCCGGCGTGGCCGCGGGCGAGGAGCAGACGGCCGCGGGCGAGCCCGGCGAGCGGCCCGCAAGGCCCGCCTTCTGGCCCAGCTGGATGGCCGCGGCGGCCCTCGTGGTGTGCGGCGCGGCCTACTTCCCGCTGCGCTGGCAGGGGGTCCCCCTGCTCGTCTGCCTCCTCGCCCTCACCGTGTCGGGGCTGTGCGGACTGCTGGCCGTGTCGCTGGCCCTGCGCGCCGGAGTGGCGGCCCTGGTGGCGGGAGCGGTCGTCCCGGCGGTGCTGGCCGGAGTCGGCTATGTCGAGGGCAGGTTCGCCCCGGCGCAGGTCTCCCGAGCCCTGGCGATCACGGTGGCACCACCGCTGAGCGCCGGACTCACCGCGGTGTGCGCGTCGCTGGCCAGTCTGGCCGCGCTCTCGCTGCTGCTCATGGTGCAGGCGGCCGAGCGACATCCGCCGCCCCGGCCGGCCGGACTGGGCTCACGGGCCGTCAACCCGCCTGCCCCGTGAACCGCTTGCCCGGTGCCGGGAAGGGCTCGTTCGGAAACGAACACCCGTGGCCCGGCGGACGGCGCCGCCCGCGAGGGAGCCGCTCCGCCGCGGCGCGTCCGGGCGGCCTCCCGGACGTGCCGCCGCGCGGACCGCGTGTCCGCGCCGCGGCGCCCGGCGAGTCCGGGCATCCGTGCCGCTGTGGACCGGGTTCAGTCCCCGGTCCGCGGCTTCGAGCCTCCGGCCGGTGGGGACGTGCCGGCGTCCCCACCGGCCGGAGATCCGCCATCGTCGTCGGGGGCCGCACCGGCCTTCGACCGCCGCTCGGGCGTGGTGCCCGGGCGCAGCGACAGGGCGGTGCCCTTCAGGCGTCCCAGTCCGCGTGCCAACTGCTGGAAGGGGGACCCCGCGGCCGTACGGGCCTGCTTCCCGGCGGGCAGCGTGCCCTCGGCCTCCGACTCCCGGTACACGGCGAGGGCCTCGTGGGCGCGCTCGGCGGCCTCCCGGTACAGGTCCCGGGACTTCGTCATCGCCTCCAGGGCCTCGGAGTACATGGTGACGAGCTCGCGCGCCCGGGCGAGTTCTTCTTCCAGGGTCAGTAGCTGCCATTCCTCGCGCAGCGCGGTGAGGGCCCGGTCGGCGCCGTTCGGCAGGGGCCTGGGCAGCGCGGCGAAACGCTTGACGGCGTCGATGAGTTCGGTGGGTTCCGTGCCGTCCAGGAAGACGCTGCGCACCGAGAAGTCCTGTGCGTCGTAGCCGGGTGGCGGCGGACTGCCCGGCAGGACCAGGGCGCCGCCGCGGGGCAACCGGACGCCGAAGTCGTCCAGCACCCAGTTCACGGCCCTGAACCGGTGCGGCGCGGCCCGGTGCTCCACCACCCGGTGCCGCAGGCCCTCGGGCAGCACCCGCACCACCGCCGCCCGGCCGCGCTCGTCGGGCGTCATGGCCTCGTGGACGACGAGGTGCAGCGTCCAGGTGTCCCGCGCCGCGTGCCGCAGGACCCGCCTGAGCTCCTTGTCGTCGTCCGGGAGGGGAGTGACCTCCCCGAGCCGCAGCCCGGTGACGGCCTCGTACTCCCAGCCGGCGTCGGGGCCCTGCGGCCAGAACATGGTCGCGGGGGAGGGCCACCGCGGGTCCCACGGCTGCTCCGCCTCCGCGATCAGCACCCACTCGCGCCCCAGTCCGGAACCGGAGCCGGCGAGGGGCGACAGAGCGAGCCGGGCCCGTACGGTCACCTCGCCGGGCACCAGCCAGCGGGCCTCGAAGACCTTCTCGCCGCCGGGGCCGGTGGGCTCCGGTTCGAGGTGGTCGTGGATGACGTCGTCGGCCTTGAGCCGCTTCAGGTGGCGCCGCACGACGTCCTCCGCGGCGGGCCCGGCGTGGCGGCCGCGGGCCGGCCACACCGTGGGCGGGGTCGCGGGGCGGGGGGAGGGAGAGTTCGACATGAGCCAATCTGAGAGCGAGGACGGCGGGTGCGTTCAGTATCGCCAAGCCGGATCATGCCCGGTCGCGCGGGGTCGGCGCCCGTCCCGCCGTGGCGGCGGCGCCGGCCGCCCACGGCCGTGCGCGTGCCGTGGCGAGGCGTTCTCCGTGGTCAGCCGGTCCGGGCGAAGGTCCGGCCGGCCTGCCGGTGACGTCCACGGCGAGTACCCGGAGGGCGGCGGCACGGCGTTGACGCGGGCGCCGAAGCCGGGAACTCCGGCAGGGCCGACGTCCTCCTGTCGCAGGGGCCCCGGTCCCCGGCCGTCCGGTCACGATCCGTCACCTCTCCCGGCGAGGCGTTACCCGTGCCGCCTTCCCCGTTCGGAGCATGTCACGCCCTGTGAGGCTGACAGTCCTACTGCATTCGGCGGTGGAACGGTGTTCTGCGGCGCCCGGGACCCTCACCGTGGGAACGCCCGTGTTCTTCGAGCGACAGGAGTTCTCCATGAGGATCAGAATGACGGCTGCCGCGGCCCTGGCCGGTGCGGCCCTGATGACGTGCGCGGGAACCGCCGCGGCCGACGCCGGCGCGATCGGTACCGCCAGCAACAGCCCGGGAGTGCTCTCCGGCAACGTCATCCAGGTCCCCCTCGACCTCGGCTTCAACCTGTGCGGCAACTCGGTCAACCTGATCGGCCTGCTCAACCCCGCCGTCGGGAACGCGTGCGCGAACAGCTAAGAGCGACCCCTGGCGGGGCGGTGCGCGTCCGGCGCACCGCGTCCCGTGAAACGGAACGAGCCGTGCCCTGCCAGGGCACGGCTCGTTCCGTTCGGGCTCCGCACGCGGTCCGCCGGGCGGTCCCTGCCCGGCGGCGGGCGTGCCGGACTACGCGCCGCTCGCGCGGAGCATGTCCTCGCGTTCGACGATCTTCACGCGCTCGCGGCCCTGCGGCTCGCCCAGGGCCTTCTCCGCGGCGTTCAGCCGGTGCCAGCCGTCCCACGTGGTGAAGCGGACGTTCCGCTCGGCGAGGAAGGCGTCGACGGCCTCGGGGGCGGGCGAGGCAGGGGTGTCCAGGCGCCCGTTCGCGAAGTCGTCCAGCAGGTTGGCGACCGTCTCGTTGGCGTCGCCCTTGGTGTGGCCGATGAGGCCCACGGGGCCGCGCCGGATCCACCCGGTGACGTACAGGGACCGCACGTGCTCGCCGGACTCGGCGACGATCCGCCCGCCCTCGTCCGGGACCGTGCCCGACTCCAGGTCCCAGGGCAGCTTGGGCAGCTTGTCGGAGAGGTAGCCCACGGCCCGGTACACGGCCGTGACGTCCCAGTCCTTGAAGGTGCCGGTGCCCTTGACGTTGCCGGTGCCGTCGAGCGCGGTGCGCTCGGTGCGCAGGCCCACGACCCTGCCGCCCTCGCCGAGGACCTCGGCCGGGGACTCGAAGAAGTGCAGGAACAGCTTGTGCGGCCGGTCGCCGACGTCGCGGATCGCCCAGTTCTCCAGCGTCTTGGCGACCATGTCGGCCTGCTTGTTGCCCCGCCGGGTCGCGATGGAGCCCTCGTCGTAGTCGATGTCCTCGGGGTCGACGACGACCTCGATCGACGGGGAGTGGTCCAGCTCCCGCAGCTCCATCGGGCTGAACTTCGCCTGCGCCGGGCCCCGGCGGCCGAACACGTGGATCTCCACCGCCTCGTTGGCCTTCAGGCCCTCGTGCACGTTCGGCGGGATCTCGGTCGGCAGCAGCTCGTCGGCCGTCTTGGCCAGGATGCGGGCCACGTCGAGGGCGACGTTGCCTACCCCGAGCACGGCGACCTTCCGCGCCGTCAGCGGCCAGGTGCGCGGTACGTCCGGGTGCCCGTCGTACCAGGAGACGAAGTCCGCGGCGCCGTACGAGCCGTCCAGCTCGATGCCGGGTATGGGCAGCGCCCGGTCGGCCGTCGCGCCGGTGGAGAAGATCACGGCGTCGTAGAACGCGCGCAGGTCGTCCAGGCTGATGTCGCCCGGGTAGTCGACGTTGCCGAAGAGCCGGATCTGCGGCTTGTCGAGCACCTGGTGGAGGGCCGTGACGATGCCCTTGATGCGCGGGTGGTCGGGGGCGACTCCGTAGCGGATCAGGCCGAACGGGGCCGGCATGCGCTCGAAGAGGTCGATGGACACGCCCGGCTCGGTGGCCACGTCGGACTTGAGGAGGGCGTCGGCGGCGTAGATCCCGGCGGGGCCGGCTCCGACGATGGCTACCCGCAGGGGGCGGGGCATGATCAGGTTCCCTTCGAGCGAGGATGGTCGACTCGTCGGCAACCCTAAACTAAGGCAAGCCTAAGTTGGTACGCGGGTCCGGTCTATGGGCTCATAAGGCCGATTTATGGCTTGCCCGACGGCAGGACGGCACGGCGCCGGTCGGGCATGGTGGACCTGTGATCGGGTTGGCTGCGTGCTTCGCCGTCATGGGGGCCGCCAGCAACGCCATGGGCACGGCCTTCCAGCGCAAGGCGGCCTCCACCGTCGCGCGCGGCGGCGGACTGCGCCTGCTGCTCGCCCTGGCGCGCCGCCCCGCCTGGCTGGCGGGCATCGGCGGGGTGATGGGGGCCGCCCTGTTCCAGGCCCTCGCGCTGGTGAACGGCCCGATGGCGCTCGTGCAGCCCCTGTTCATCCTGGAACTGCCCTTCGCCCTGCTCATCGCCGCTCCCTTGATGCACCGCAGGCTGCCCCGAGCGGGCTGGTGGGGTGTGGCGGGCATGGTCGGCGGCCTCACGCTGGTCCTGGTCTCGGCCGCGCCCTCCGGGGCCCGGGACCAGGCGTCCATGATGCGGTGGGTCCCGGCCCTGGCGGTGTGTCTCGGGGCGATGGCGGCGGCGGTGGTCCTCGCCCGGCCGGGACGCCCCTCCCTGTTCCGCGCCGCCGTGCTGGCCGCGGCCGCCGCCATCGGCAACGCCCTGACCGCCGCCCTGCTGAAGTCGGCGGCCGGCACCCTGGACAGCTCCGGCCTCGCGGTCTTCCTCACCACCTGGCAGACGTACGGTTTCGCCCTCACCGGGGTCGGCGCCCTGTTGCTGCTGGAGAACTCCCTCCAGGCCGGCTCGCTGGCCGCCTCCCAGCCGGCGCTGACGCTCGGCGACGCGACGGTGAGCCTGCTGCTGGGCGTCACGCTCTTCGGCGAGCAGATCCGCACGGGCTGGTGGCTCCTGCCGGAGCTGATCGGTGCCGGGCTGATCCTGTGGGGCGTCCTGCGCCTCATCCACGTGGTCCCGCACGCCCAGCAGACCCTGGTCGGCGACGGCCGAGCGGCCGGCAGCCCCGCCGGCCGCCCCGCCCCACCGGAGCGCGCGTCCGGGTCCTGAGGTCCGGTCGGGGCCGTGGTTCAGCGGCTGGTCAGCAGGCCCTGCCGCAGCCGGCCCAGCAGCCGGTTGAGCAGGCGGGACACATGCATCTGGGAGATGCCCAGGCGCTCCCCGATCTGTGCCTGGGTGAGTTCCTCGACGAACCGCATGTGGATGATCAGCCGGTCCCGCTCGTCGAGTTCCGCGAGCAGCGGAGCCAGGCTGTGGATGTCCTCCACGAGTTCCAAGCCGGTGTCCTCGGCGCCGATGAAGTCGGCGAGGACGTTCTCGCCCTCCTCGCTGCCGCTGACGGCGGCGTCCAGGGAGGCGGAGGTGTAGCCGTTGGAGGCCACCATCGCGTCGACGACCTCCTGCTCGGGCAGGTTCATCAGCTCCGCGAGCTCCACGGTCGTGGGCTTGCGGCCCAGCCGGCTGCCGAGCTCCTCGGTGGCCTTGGCCAGCTCGACGCGGGCCTCCTGCAACCGGCGCGGGACGTGCACGGCCCAGGAGGTGTCGCGGAAGAAACGCTTGATCTCGCCGACGATGTACGGCACGGCGAAGGACGTGAACTCCACCTCGCGGGCGAGCTCGAACCGGTCGATCGCCTTGATCAGCCCGATCATGCCGACCTGGACGATGTCCTCCATCTCCTGCGGGCCCCGGCTGCGGAAGCGGCCGGCCGCGTAGCGGACCAGGGACATGTTCATCTCGATCAGCGTGTTGCGGGCGTACTGGTGCTCGGGCGTGCCCTCCTCCAGCTTCGCCAGCCGGTCGAAGAACAGGCGCGACAGGGCCCGCGCGTCGGTGGGCGCGACCTTTGAGGGGTCGGCCACCTCCGGCAGCTCCGTACGAGCCCGAGTCGCCTTCGCCTCCGTGGTCACCGCCATCGTGCGGCCCTCCCTCTCAGCCGGAACATCTTCAGTGCGCGTCCACCTTGTTGATCAAGGCGGACGCCGCAGCGCCTACCCCCGTGCGTACACCTCACACCCATATGTTTCCCCCTCTCACGCCGACGCGCCTGCCGAGCCGGGGTGGGAGGGACCGCCCGGCGGGGTGGTGCCGCCCAGGCGCGGCACGGCCGGCCCGGCTCACGGGAAGCGCCGGGCGATCTCCTCCGGACCGTCGGAAAGGAGCGTGCCGCCCGGGACGTTCAGCCGCCGGCCGGCGACGGGTTTGAACCCTCGGATCGCGTCAACGGGCACTGTATGGCCCAGCCGTGTGGAACGCGCGCTCGGCCTGCCGCCGGGCAGCGAACGCGACGCCGCGATCCACCACGCCCGCCAGGTGGTCGGGCGGGACCGCTGCGCCGCCGAGGCGGGCCGCCCGGCACTGGGCGAGGCTGCCGCGCACCTGGGCCGACGGGCCGAGCCCGTGCGGCAGTATGCGACGGCGACCGGCGGGGAACGCGGCTGGAGCGCGCCGATTCCGACCGCCGGTGCGTGCTTCGGCGGCGACCGGGAGGAGCCTTCGTGAACGAGGAGCCTTCGTGAACAGGGACGCGCGGGCAGGCGGACGCACCGGCGATACGGCGGGACTCGATCCGCGGCGCTGGAAGGCCCTGTGGGTCACGCTCGCCACCGGATTCATGAGCCTGCTCGACGTGACGATCGTGGCCGTGGCGCTGCCGTCGATGCAGCGGGACCTGAGCGCTTCGGCGGCCGCCGTGCAGTGGGTCGTCTCCGGCTACGCCCTGTCGTTCGCCCTCGCCCTGGTCCCGGCGGGCCGGCTCGGCGACGCGATGGGACGGCGCAGGATCTTTCTGTGGTCCCTGGCCGGTTTCGTGGTCTGCAGCGCGGGAGCGGGCGCCGCGCCCACGATCGCATGGCTCGTCGTGGCCCGGATCGCGCAGGGCGCCTGCGCGGGCTGCCTGGCCCCGCAGAACTCGGCGCTGATCCAGCAGATGTTCCGCGGCGCCGAGCGAGGCCGCGCCTTCGGTCTCTTCGGCGCCACGGTGGGCATCTCCAGCGCGGTGGGACCGGTCACCGGAGGCCTGATCCTGGCCCTGGCGCACGGCACCCAGGGATGGCGCTGGATCTTCTACGTCAACGTGCCGATCGGCGCGGTCGCGCTGCTGCTGGGCCTCCGGCTGCTGCCCCGCGTGGCGCGCGGCCGCCGGGAGAGCCTGGACCTGCCGGGCGTGGTCCTGCTGGGCGCCGGGGTGCTGGGCCTGATGCTGCCCCTGGTGTTCGCCGACAGCGGGGGACTGCGCCGGCTGTGGTGGCTGTTCCCGGTGGGCCTGGCGCTCCTGGCGGCCTTCGCCCGCTGGGAGGGGTGGGTCGCGGCGCGCGACGGCCGGCCGCTGCTGGATCCACGGCTGCTGACCTGCACGCGCGGCTACGCGGCGGGCACGTCGCTGGGCGCGCTGTACTTCGTGGGGTTCAGCGGGGTGTGGCTGGTGTTCGCCCTGTTCTTCCAGGACGGCCTCGGCTACGAGCCGTTGGACTCCGGTCTCGCGGTGACCCCGTTCGCCATCGGATCGGCGGCCGCGGCGGTGATCTCGGGCCGGCTGGTGGAGCGGTTCGGGCGGCTGCTGACCCTCTGGGGGCTGGTCACCGTCGTCGTCGGGCTGGGAGCCACCGCGCTGATCCTGCGGTCGGCTCCGCCGGGCGCCGAGGCGTGGTGGGCCGCACCCGCCCTGTTCGTGGGCGGCGTGGGCAGCGGCTGTGTCATCTCCCCGAACGTGACCATGACACTGAGTGACGTGCCGGTGCGGATGGCCGGGGCCGCGGGCGGCGCCCTGCAGACCGGACAACGGCTCGGGGGCGCGGTGGGCACGGCGGCCCTGCCGGGCCTGTACTACATGGTGCTCGCGGCGAACGGCAAGAACTACCACGATGCCGTCGCCCTCGCCGTGGGCTGCGCCCTCGTGGCCCTGCTGGGGGCCCTGGCCCTCGCCGTCCTCGACCTCCACCACGACCGGCACCCCCGCGGCCGGCGCGATGCGCGCGGGGTCCGAAGCGAGCACACCCGTGCGGGCCACGGCTGACCAGGGCCGGTCACCCGTCGTGATCGGGAGCGTGATCGGGAGGTTTGGCCGCCGCCCCGCCGAGCACCCGGAACATGACACCGACAGCGATGTGCTTGGAGTGAGCGACAGTGGCTGGTGACCAGAAGGGCAAGGCCAAGAAGGAACAGATGAAGGGCAAGGCCAAGGAGACGGTCGGCCGCGCGGTGGGCAACGAGAGGATGACCGCCGAGGGGCAGGCCGAGAAGGCCAAGGGCGACGCCCGTCAGGCCAAGGAGAAGACGAAGGACGTCTTCAAGCGTTGACCCCGGACGGCGAGGACGACGATCCGAGCGTCCTCGGACGCCCCCGGAGTGTCCTCAGCCGAATTCGGAGACCGCCTTCGGACGGCCCGAGCGCCCTCAGCGGGACCCCTGCTCGTCGAGCGAGGGTCCCGCCGGCGTGTTCCCGGGCAGTGGGGCCGCTCGCCGGGCCCCCTCGTCGGGCAGCCGGTGACGGCCGCGCAATGCCGAGGCCACGGCGGAGACGAGGGCCATCGCGGCGGCGACGCCGAAGACGATGGTCAGACCGTGGTGGAAGGGCCCGGAGACCAGCTGCGGGAAGAACGTGTGCCCGGTCAGGGCCTGCTGCTGCGCCGCGGGCAGCCGGTCGAGCGTTCCGCTCGGTCCGAGCAGGTGCTGTACGGGGTTGTCGCCGAGGAACGTGGCGAACAGCGTGCTCACCGGTGGCAGCGAGGCGGCGTGCTCGGCCGCGGCCGCCGGAACGCCGTGCGCCCGCAGCCCGTCGCTCAGCGCCGACGGCAGGGAGGACGCGAGCCCCGAGATCATCAGGGAGAAGAACACGCCGATGGACAGGGCGGTGCCGGAGTTCTGGAAGGTGGAGCGCATGCCCGAGGCCACGCCCCGGTACTCCGGCGGCACGCTGCCCATGATCGACGATGTGTTGGGCGCCGAGAACATGCCCTGGCCGAACCCGCTGACCAGCAGCAGCACCGCGAACGGCCCGTAGGCGAAGTCCACCGGCAGGGCCAGCAGACCGAGGAAGGACGCGGTCACCAGCAGCAGGCCGGTCGTGGAGAACAGCCGGGCGCCGAACCGGTCGGAGAGATAGCCGGAGACGGGACCGGCGAGCAGGAACCCCAAAGTCAGCGGGAGCATGAACATGCCCGCCCACAGCGGGGTGTCCTCGAAGTCGTAGCCGTGCAGGGGCAGCCAGATGCCCTGGAGCCAGATGATGAGCATGAACTGGAGCCCGCCGCGCGCGATCGCGGTCAGCAGTGCGGCCACGTTGCCCGCGGCGAACGCCCGCACCCGGAACAGCGCGAGGTGGAACATGGGCTCGGCCACGCGTGTCTCGATGAAGCAGAACAGGATCAGCAGGAAGCAGCCGCCCACCAGTCCGGCGAGGACCCACGGGTTGCCCCAGCCGGTGGCGTTCCCGCCGTAGGGTTGGATGCCGTAGGTGATCGCGGCGAGCAGGAACCCGGCACCCGCGGCGAAGGTGAGGTTGCCCGGCCAGTCCACGCGGCCGCGCCGTTCTGGGGCCGTCTCCCGCAGGCTCACGTAGGACCAGATGGTGCCGCCCACGCTGATCGGGACGCTCACCCAGAACACGGCACGCCAGTCGACGGTGGCGAGCAGCCCGCCCGCGAGCAGCCCGAGGAACTGGCCGGCCAGCGCGGTGATCTGGTTGACGCCCAGGGCCATCCCGCGCTGCCCGGCGGGGAAGGCGTCGGTGAGGATGGCGGCCGAGTTCGCGGTGAGCATCGAGCCGCCGAAGGCCTGCACCACCCGCCACAGGATCAGCCACAGCGCACCGGCCCCGGCCCTGAACGGGTCGAGGGACAGCGCGACGGACGCGCAGGCGAAGACCAGGAACCCCAGGTTGTAGATGCGCACCCGGCCGAACATGTCGCCGAGCCGGCCGAGCACGACCACCAGCACGGCCGAGACCAGCAGGTAGCCCAGGATCATCCACAGCAGATAGCTGATGTTGCCCGGCGCGAGCGGATCGAGCCCGATGCCGCGGAAGATCGCCGGCAGCGAGATGATCACGATGGAGGCGTCCATCGTGGCGATCAGCACACCGAGTGTGGTGTTCGACAGGGCGACCCACTTGTAGCCGGGGCCCACGGCGGCCGGCGTGCGGGGGGTCACAGCCGTTCCGCCAGCCGGTCGAGCAGGGGCAGCGCGGCGGCGAGCGTGCGCTGTTCCCGCGGTGTGAACTCCGCGATGGCGTCGGCGAGCCGGCGTACGGACTCGGTGCGCCGCGCGGCCAGCATGTCGCGCCCGGCGGCGGTGACGGCCACCACGCTGCGGCGCCGGTCGACGGCGTGGGGGGAGCGCAGGACCAGGCCGCGCTGTTCGAGGGCGGCGAGGGTCGCCGCCATCGCCTGCGGCCTGACGCGTTCCAGTTCGGCCAGCGAGCCCGGCGAGTCCGGGCCGTCGGCGGCCAGCCGGGCCAGCACCGACATGCCGGACAGCGACACGTCACCCACCGCGTGCGCCTGCCGCAGCCGCCGCGTGATCCGGGCGACGGCCACGCGCAGATCGGAGGCGAGGGGAGCCGTGCCTTCCGAGGCTTCGTGGCCTTCCTGGCTTTCCGTGCTTTCCGGAGGGTCGGCCGCGGTGCCGGCACCGACCTGTTCGACGTCCACGTAGTAACAATAGGTTTATCAGTCTGGACTGTTGAACCAAGCGTAGGTAATCGCTGGGCCATGCACGCACATGGGACGCGGAGGGGAAGCGGTCAGCGGCTCGCGGCCGCGGGTCCCTCGTCCCGCGAGTGGCACCGCGGGTGAGGATCAGCGGTCCCGGAAGACCTCGGCGGCCTGGAGCCTGCGCAGTTCCTCGACGATGCGCCGCTGCCGCCGGGCCCGTTCGAGCAGGTCGTCGAGCTGCTGCCGGTCCAGGCGCGTGTCGCGGTCGGCGAGCCCGCGCAGGACCTCCCAGACGCAGGCCTTGCCCTGCACGCCCATCTGCAGCAACTCCAGCTCCAGCAGGGAGGTCAGCGGAGAACGCCGTATCAGGCCGCCGTTGCTCTTCAGTCGCGCGGCCCTTTCACCGAGGCGGCCGGCGTACACCTTGTAGCGCCGTACGGGTATCCGGAGCCGGCGCATGATCTCCAGCAGGCTCCTGCGGTCCTCGGCGATCTCGGCCGCGATCGGGCCCAGCGCGTCGCCGATCTCCGAGCCCCGGCACGCCATGGCGAGGTGGCGGGAGCGGTCCGTACCCGCGGTGGCACCCGCCAGGTGGTCGTTGAGATAGATCCCGAGCAGGTCGTGACCGGACTGCCCGGTGAACACCGGAAGGCGGGCCCCGGCGCGGGCGTTCTCGTTCATCGCGTGTCCTCCTCGTCGCGGGAACCGCGGCCTTTCGCCGGTCAGCCGCGGACCTCGCCGTTCATGCCCCGTTCCGGGCGGGCAGCTTGGCGCGCAGGCCGCCGACCGCGGCGGCCGGGCGTGCGGTGGCCCGTACCGAGCGGCGCACCAGGCGTGCCTCGCGCCGCAGTTCGTGGGCCGTGTGACGGCCGCGCCACAGCAGGGACGGCGCGCCGCCGGTGTCGTCGGCCGCGATCAGCAGACCGCCCAGCATGGACAGGTTCTTCAGGAAGTGGATGCGCTGCTGGACGCGCCCGGCGTCGTCCTCCGCCTCCCAGAAGCGGTGTCCGGCCAGGGTGGTCGGCACCAGCGTCGCGGCCAGGGCGACGGCCGAGAGCCGCGGAAACCGCCCCAGGCCCAGCAGCACGCCCGCTACGACCTGTACGCCGCCGCTGAGCCGCACGACCTGCTCGGTGCGGTCCGGCAGCACCGCCACCCGCTCGGTGATCGGCCGTACGACGGGTTCGGCGACCTTCGCCACCGCCTCGGGACTGCGGAGGGAGTTCATGCCTCCGGCGACGAACATGGAGGCGAGCAGAGGACGACCGGTCACGCGCAGCAGACTCATGATTCTCTCCCAGGGGTGTGACGGTGTGAGGGGAGTACAGGTGTATACGGCGTCAGCCGGGTTCCCGGGCCGCGCGAGGACAATCGGGCCGGGCGTGATCCCCGCCCGCTCGGCGGTGTGCCGGCGCCCGGCGCGGGAACCCGGCGGCGGTCCAGCGGTACGACCTGCAACGCCACCGGCAAGGAGCCCTGCCATGGGACACGGCGGAGACGTCATCCGGGAACTGACCACCGACCACCGTGAAGTGGAGGAGATCTTCGCGCAGATGGAGGCCCTCCCGACTGGGCACGCGCGGCGCAAGGACCTCTCCGACCAGGCCACCATCGAACTGGTCCGCCACTGCGTGGCCGAGGAGATGTACCTGTACCCGGCGGTGCGCCACTACGTCCGGGAGGGCGACGCGATCGCGGACCGGGAGATCCAGGACCACGCGGAGGCCGAGCGGACCATGAAGGACCTGGAGGGCCTCGGCGCGGACGACCCGCGGTCCGACGAGCTCGTCGGCCGTCTGATGCGGGAGATCCGCGAGTACGTCACCGACGAGGAACAGAGCCTCTTCCCCCTGCTGCGGGAGGCCACCGGGCCCGAGGACCTGGAACAGCTCGGCGAGAAGGTGCGCTCGGCGAAGAAGACCGCGCCGACCCGGCCGCACCCCGCCGCTCCGGACAGGCCGCCCGTGAACAAGCTCCTCGCGCCCGGTGCGGGACTGGTGGACCGGATCAGGGACGCCGTCACCGGACGCGGCAAGACCGGCTGAGGACCGCCGCCGGGCCGGCAGTGCGCAGACGGCCCTCGGCGCGCAGGCCACCTCGCTCACGGGGCCGTCAGGACCGTCATCGGCCGAGGGCCCCGCGGTCATGCCCGTACGCGCTCCTGTGCCGCGGGGCACCCGGCGACCCGTACCCGCGACCCGTACCGGTGGTTCGTACCGGCGGTCCGGGTCCGCCGCACCCACGGCCCTCGCGCCCGGTGTGCGCGAGCCGTGCGGACCCCCGCCGCAGCCGCTACCTTCGACGAAGGCGCGTCGGAATCCGCGGGGAGGGCCCTTTCACCCCCTGGGAGGCGATGTGAGCCCGCACCACGCACAGGAGCACACGCGGAACACGGGGGACCCGGAGGGCAGGGCAGACCCGGGCGCGGAGCGCACTGAAAGGGGCTCCGGGCACGGCCCGGCCCGCAGGCGGTTCCTCGGCCTGTGCGCCGGGGCCGGACTGGGCGCGGCGGCCGTCGCCTGCGACCACACGTCCGCGAACCGGCCGTCCCCCGCGACGGACAGCCGCCGCCCCGAGGCGGACCGGGACCGCTCGGGGACCCGGGACTGGCGGATCGGCTCCCTCGGCCCGCCGGACGCGGTGGCCGGCTACACCGACCGGATCAGCGTCACCCCGGGCCAGGAGTGCGGCCTGCACGTGTCGACCACGGCGTCCTCCTTCCGTGTCTCGGCCTTCCGCGTCGGCTGGTACGGCGGCAGCCACGCGCGGCTCGTGTGGCGCTCGGCGCGGGTGCGCGGACGCGCGCAGCCGGCCGCCCGGACGCTGTCGGCCACCCGCACCGTCCGCGCCGACTGGCCGCGCACCCTGGCCTTCGGCACCGAGGACTGGCCCGAAGGCGCCTACCTGCTGCGCCTCGACGCCGACAACGGCCATCAGCGGTACGTGCCGCTCATCGTGCGCTCCACGCACGGCGCCGGCCGCACCGTACTCCTGCACGCCCCGGCGACCTGGCAGGCGTACAACCGCTGGGGCGGCTCCAGTCTGTACTCCGGCGCCTCCGGCGCGTACGCGACCCGATCCCTGGCCGTCAGCTTCGACCGGCCCTACGACGTGAACGGCGCCGAGAAGTTCCTGGTGTACGAATGGGCGGCCGTGGTCCTCGCCGAACGCCTCGGCATACCCCTCGCCTACACCACCGGCACCGATCTGCACCACGACCCCGGCGTCCTCCGCGGCGCCACCGCGCTCGTCTGCCTGGGCCACGACGAGTACTGGACGCCCGAGCAGCGCCGGCACGTCGCCGGGGCCCGCGACGCGGGCACCAACGTGGCCTTCCTCGGCGCCAACACCTGCTTCCGCCGGGTCCGCCTGGAAGCGGGCGGGGCGGGGGCCGGGCGCACCGTGGTCTGCTACAAGTCCTCCTACCGCGACGACCCCTGCTACCCGACCCGCCCGGCCCTGGTCACCACCGACTTCCGGCAGGCCCCGGGCGCCGACCCCGAGTCGTCCCTCACCGGGGTCCTGTACGAGGGATATCCGGTGGACGCCCCCTACGTCGTGCACGCGGCGGACCACTGGCTGTACGAGGGCACGGGTGCCCGCCCCGGCGAGAGCTACGGCCACCTGGTCGGAGTGGAGTACGACCGGGTCACCCCTGGATCGCCCGCGCCCGAACCGCTGCAGATCACCGCGCACTCGCCGCTGGTGTGCGCAGGCGCCCGCAGCCACAGCGACTCGGCGTACTACACGGTGCCGAGCGGGGCGGGCGTCGTCGCCACCGGCACCATGCGCTGGGTGGAGGCGCTGATGGCCGGCACCCCCGAGGGAGGCCGCGACCACGGCATGGACGCCCGCACCCGGGCCTTCGTCACTCGTACCACGGAGAACCTGCTGCGCGCCTTCGCCGAGGGCCCCGCGGCCCGGCACCGGCCGGCACCCCGCCCCAACACGCGGCAGGTGTACGGGACGCCGGGGTGACCCGGTCTTTCCGGCCGTACGGGTCAGCGGGCCGCCAGGGCCGCCTCCAGAGTGGGGTAGCAGGGTATGAGCGTGTCCAGGCCGACGAGTTCGAGCACGCGCAGGACCGTCTCCTGGGGTGCGGCCAGGCGCAGCCGGGTGCCGCCCGCCTGTGCGGCCTGGTGGGCGGTGATGAGGGCGTTGATGCCGCTGGAGTCCATGAAGGTCACGTCACGGAGGTCGACCACCGTGCCGGGCGCGGTCTCGGGACAGGACAGCAGGACGTCGCGGAGATGTGCGCTGCCGTCGAGGTCGACCTCTCCGGCGAGGGCCACGACACAGCTGCCGTCGTCGGCCGTGGTGCGGGTGATCAGCAGCCGCTCGGGCACCGCCGGTCCCTCGGTCTCTGCCACAGTGCCCTCACTTCTCGTGAACATCTGGCCATGGTCAGGACGATGTTGGCCATGATGTCGGGGCTTTGTGAAGCCCATGGTGAGTGGGCGTTCGTGAAGCCCGACGGGCATCGCCCCTCCCCGGCCTGGTGCACCACCCCTCACCTCGGTAAAGAATCCGCTCCGGCGGTCCTGGCGCAGCGGGTCGCTACCCGCCGATGCCCGCCCGCGATGCTGGGATGAATCTGGCAGAACGGGAGAAAGGGGTCGCGGTGGAAGGTGAGTTGGTGTCGGACCCCGGGAGTGCCGCGACGGATCGCTTCGCACTGGCCCGGCGGGCGGTCGCCGCCATCGGTACGACCCTCGACGATCGCAGGACGGCGGCCGAACTCGCCGCCTTCCTGGTCGACGAACTGTGCGACTCCGCGACTGTCGATCTCTACGGCCCGCAGGAGGGCCACCGCGAACCGGGCGAGTCCCTGCGCTCCGCCGCCGTGGCCGGGCGGCGCGACCTCCTCGACAGCCTGGAGAAGGCCCCGCGCGACCAGGTCTCCGTCCGCGCCCTGGACGCGGGCCACCCGATCACGGCCTCGTCCACCCACGGCGGCCCGGCCCTGGCGACCCTCTCGGTGCCGCTGCTGGCCTGGGACCGGGTCTACGGGGTCGTGCTCGTCCTGCGGGCCGGCCGTCCCTTCGACGACCACGAGACGGCGGCCGTCCACCACGCGGCACGGCTGGCCGCCGCGCACATGCGGCACGCGGAGGAACAGCGCGAGGCCGGGCCGAGGGTGTGGGACCTGCGGAAAGTGCTGCCGGCCGACCCGGAGCGCATGCACCCCGACGTGGAACTGGCGGCCCGTCACGTGCCCTGCGGCACGGGCGGGCGCGTGGGCGGCGACTGGTACGAGACGCTGCACCTGCATTCCGGCCGCGTCCTGCTGGTCGTCGGTGACGTCATGGGCCACGGCCTGGACGCGGCGGTCGACATGAACGCCTACCGCTCGACGCTGCGGTTGGTCGCCTCCACCGACCTCGCGCCGCACGGCATCCTGCGCCGGCTGGACGCCATGATGTCCGCGGAGAGCGGCCGCCGCCCGGCGACCTGTCTGCTGGCCCTGCTGGACCCGGCGGACGGAACGGCCCTGCTCGCGAGCGCGGGGCACCTGCCGCCGGTCCTCTTCCACCACGACGGCACGGCCGGGCCCGTCCCGCTGCGGGTCGGCCCCCCGATCGGCACCGGCCCCGGCACCGGGCTCGCCGCCCACGAGGCGACGAGGCTGCCCCTCGCGCCGGACGACACCCTGGTCATGTTCACCTACGGGCTGATCGAGCGGCGCGGCGAGGACATCGACACCTCGCTCGCCCGGCTCCCGGGCCTGCGGGCGGGGCCCGGTACGGAAGCCGGCGAACTCCTGGACGGCATCCTCGGCGCATTCCTGTGCGCCCCGGGCTCCGGCCGGTCGGACGACGACGTCGCGGTGCTCGCGGCCCGCCTGCGCCCTCGGCCGTGAGGGGCCGTGCGGGCTGCCCGGCGTCCGAATGATCCGTCGTGCACGCGCAGAGATGATGACGTTGCTTCGCTGTCCGGCGGGCAGCTGCCGAGATCATGCCGGCGCTCCTGGCGGACCACCAGCCTTCCGTCTTCCTTCTGAGCAGGGCCTGATCTGGGCTCCGAGCAGGGCCTGAGCAGGGCCTGAGCTGGGCCTGAGCTGGGCCTGAGCTGGGCCGATCAACCTGCCGCCGCCGTGAGCGCGGTGCCCCAGCGGTCGCGCTCGCGGCGGTCGACAGGTCAGGACAGCGCCAGCATGAGCGCGGCCGCCACGGTGAGGGCCGCCAGCGGCAGCATGACCAGGCGTGCGCGTTCCCACCAGGCCGTCCGGCCGTCGTCGCTCCGGTGCCAGGGGCGATCGACGCGGAGCCCGGCGTCCGGAACGGTGAGGGCCCGGCCGGAGCCGAGCAGCGAGCGGCACCAGGGGCATTCGCCGTCCTCCCACGCTTCCATGCCGCGCTCAACGACACCCCCGGGGCCGGGCAACGCCCACGCCCACCATCGTGATGCCGCCGTCACCGAGCCGTGAGCAAGTGGTGCCCCGCGTGGTCCGGGCCGGGCTCCGGGGAACGGCCCGGCCCCTTCTCCGTCCGGACTCACAGGCCCGGGAGCCCGCGCGGCACCGGCACCGCGGGGACCGCGGGGACGACCCGCGCCGCCCCTTCCGGCGGCGGCTCCCCGGAACCGACGCCCCAGGGCCGCAGCAACGGCGTGACAGGCTCCCGCCCCGTGGACGCCACGGCCGGTGGCGGCGAGCCGGCGTCCGCGAAGGACGCCCACTGCACTTGGGAGGGTTCGGGCGCGTGCCCCCCGGTGGCCCGCGCCGGCGCCAGGTCCACCGCGCGGGGCGGCGAGTGGACCGGTGACTGGTTCGAGGGCCCGCCGGTCAGTTCCGCGTAGGGCTGTTCCGCGGGGAAGTGGCCGGGCCGGCGCGGCACGGCCCGAGAAGTGCTTTCCATGCCGGAGCAAACGGCGCTCGCGCCGCCTGCGTACGCCTCGTGCAGCAACCCCTCACCACATCAGGTGAGGACACCGCTCGAACGGCCGCTTCCGCTCATGCGACAAGCAGCCCAGGGCGGCAACCCGACGGGCCCTCCCCGGCCCCCGTCAGTTCTTCCCCGGGGTCAGCTCGGCCAGCAGCAGGGTCCGGTCGTCCGTGACGTCGTCGGCGCCGTCGTGACCGGAGTCGGCCAGCAGCCTCCGGCACAACGACGGCAGCGCGTCCGGGTGCGCGGCGTCCGGTACGTCGTCGGTCACGGCGTCCAGGGCACCGGCGAGGCGCGAGATGCCCTGGTCGATGTCGCGGGTGCGGGACTCGACCAGACCGTCGCTGTAGAGCAGCAGCAGGGTCGGCTCGGACAGGTGCAGCACGGTCGGCTCGTAGGGGCCGGTGGCCAGTCCCAGGGGGAGACCGGCGGAGGCGAGGGCGACCGGCGCCGCCGGGCGGCCGGGACCGCGGATCAGGGGCGGTGGATGGCCGGCGCCGACGAACGTGCAGGTGTGCAGTTCCGCGTCCCACTCCGCGTAGATGCAGGTGGCGAAGGAGGCGCCGGGCGTCGTGCCGGCGACGGCGTCCAACCGGTCCATGAGTTCGGCCGGGCTGATGTCGAGCGCCGCGAGGGTGCGGACGGCGGTCCGCAGCTGGATCATGGCCACGGCGGACTCCGGCCCGTGGCCCATGGCGTCGCCCACGATCATGGCCAGTCGCCGGTCCCCTCGGGGCAGCACGTCGTACCAGTCGCCGCCGATGACGTTGTCCTGCCCGGCGGGCCGGTAGCCGTGTGCGACCCGGCAGCTCTCGAAGGCCTGCCCGGTCTCCGGGAGCAGACTGCGGCGGATGGCCAGCGCCGTGCGGCGTTCGCGTTCGTAGCGGCGGGCGTTGTCGAGGGCGACGCAGGCCCGGGCGCCGAGCGACTCCACCGCCACCGCCTCGCCGCGGGTGAAGGGGTCCTTGTCCGGACCGCGTGTGCAGGCGATGAAGCCGACCGCCGCGCCGCGCAGCCGCAGCGGGACGATGAGGAACGAGGCGCTGCGCAGCAGGGCGTCCACGCCGGCGTCGTCCGGGTCGGTGCTGCGCAGCCTCTCGAAGGTGTGCCGGTCGACGCCGTCGAGCAGTTGGGTCTCTCCGGTCGCCACGGCACGCGCGTAGGGCGTGTGGCGGGGGAAGACCAGCACCTCCCCGACCGGCAGCAGGTGCTCCCAGTCCTCCGAGGTGTCCGACCCTATGCGCAGGGCGAGCCGGCGTGCCTCGATCTGAGGCGGGTCGGCGGCCGTGCGCGAGTGCTCCTCCAGCAGCCAGCGCTGGAGCAGGTACACCGAGGCCGCGTCGCAGAAACCCGGTGCGAGCGCGTGCACGACATGACGGCCGGTCAGGTGCAGGTCGAGCGCGGAGCCGATGGCGTCGGCCGCGGGGGAGAAGTGCGAGGGGCGGCGGAGCGGCCCTGTGGGGGGTGGACCTTCCGGCCGGCCGCGTTCTGTGTTCCGCAGGATCGTGTGCCTTCCGGGTGGGGCCGGTGGGCCGGAGGTCCGGTGGGGCGGGGACGGACAGGCCGGTCGGACCGGTCGGGCGGTACGGCGTCGTATGCCACCGGCAACTATATGATGAACAGTCAAGGTCGTTTCATAGTAGGGGAGTTGGTCATGCGGGACGGAGACGGACTGCCGCGGGGCGTGGATCCGGGCAAGGCCAGCGTGGCCCGGATGTACGACGCGATGCTGGGCGGCGAGCACAACTTCGCCATCGACCGGGAGGCGGTGGCCGCCTTCACGGCGATCGATCCCCAGGTGCGCACTCTGGCCCGTGCCAACCGCGCCTTCCTGGGCCGCGCCGTGCGGTTCCTGGTGGACGCCGGGGTACGCCAGTTCATCGACCTCGGCTCCGGGATCCCCACCCAGGGCAATGTGCACGAGGTCGCCCAGGCCGCCAGCCCCGGCGCCAAGGTGGTGTACGTGGACAACGACCCGGTCGCGGTCGCGCACAGCGAGGCCCTGCTCGCCGACAACCCGGACGCGGCGATCGTGGCCGCCGACATCCGTGATCCCGCGGGGATACTCTCCGCGCCGCAGGTGAGCAAGCTCATCGACTTCGAGGAGCCCGTCGCCGTTCTGATGATCACGATCCTGCACTTCGTCACACCGCAGGAGGACCCGGGCGGCATCGTGGCCGCCTTCCGGGACGCCCTGCCCGCGGGCAGCTGGCTGGCCCTGACCCACGCCACGGACGAGGACCGTCCGGACACGGCCGCGGCCGTCGGGCAGCTGTACCGCGACCGGGCCACCTCGCCGGTCACGGCACGCTCCCACGACGAGATCACGTCCCTCTTCGACGGCTTCGACCTGGCGGAGCCGGGGCTGGTCTACGTCCCGCTGTGGCGCCCGGACCGGGACGAGGAGATCCCGGAGGATCCGTCCCAGTTCTGGGTGTACGCCGGGGTGGGCCGCAAGAACGCGTGAACGGCGGGTCGGGAGGCTCCGGCTCCCCGGGCCTCCCACCGTGACGGCCGTGACGGCTCAGGCTGGACGTATCGCGCTGTGGATGGCCCGTGGGCCCGCGAAGAAGATCGACTCCTCGCGTATCGACGCACCCGGACTCGGGGCGTGGACCATGGTGCCGTTGCCCGCGTACAGGCCCACGTGACTGACCTCGCCGTAGAAGAAGATCAGGTCCCCCGGCTCCAGTTCGGCGAGCTGGATCGTCGCGCCGGAGCCGACCTGTTCGTGGGTGGTACGGGGCAGGGCCACGCCGGCGGCCCGCCAGGCGGTCTGGGTGAGACTCGAGCAGTCGTAGGAGCCCGGACCGGTGGCCCCCCACACGCACGGCTTGCCGATCTGGGCGCGGGCGAAGGCCAGCGCCTTGGCGGCCTTCCGCTCGTAGGCCGAGACCGGGCTGTCGCCGACGCCGTCGCCTGGGCCGGTGGCGGGGTCGGGGCCGGTGGCGGCCCCCGGCTCGCCCGCCGCTCCCGGGCCGCCGGCCTGGCTGGCGTCGAAGAGCGAGTTGCCGTCCAGCGGCGGGGTCGTGTCGAACAGTCCCGTGGCGTGCTGCTGCCACTGCGCCGCCTCCGGCTGAGGCGCGGGCCGGGGCTCCTCGGCCGGGCGCGCCCCGACGGCAGCGGGCGGCGGCGCGCTCTGTTGCGCGGCGTGCCGGGACAGCATCTCGCCGGCCCGGGCGAGCTTGTTCCGCATCCGCTCCTTGGCGGGCCGCCGCACCGCGGCCTGCCGGCGGGGCGCGACCGCGACACCCGCCCCGCCGACCACCTGGCGCCCCGCCTCGGCCACACCCGCAAACCCCGCGACGGGGCCCGCGGGCGGGGTCGCAGTGCTCGGACTTCCGATGCTGAGCACATCCATGGTCCCGGTGGCCGACGCCTCCAGGGTCCCGGTGGGTGGTGCCTGCATGGTGCCGGTGGGGAGTACGCCCATGGTGCCGGTGGGTGGTGCCTGCATGGTGCCGGTGGGGAGTACGCCCATGGTGCCGGTGGTCGGCGCTTCCATGGTTCCTGTCGGGAGTACCCCTGTGGTCCCGTTCGGCAGCGGGCCGATGGTGCCGGTGGGCGGCGGCTGCATGATGCCGACGGGGAGGGCTTCCATGCTGCTGGTGGGGGGCGCCTGCATGATGTCGGCGGGGAGTGCTTCCATGCTGCTGGTGGGGGGTGCCTGCATGATGTCGGCGGGGAGGGCTTCCATGGTGCCGGTGGGCGGTGGCTGCATGATGCCGACGGGGAGTGCTTCCATGCTGCTGGTGGGGGGTGCCTGCATGATGTCGGCGGGGAGGGCCCCCATGGTCCCCGCGGGCGGCGGCTGCATGGTCCTGTTGGGGAGTACTTCCATGGTGCCGGTGGGCACCGGTCCCGCCGTTCCGGCGGCCGGCGGTTCCATGGAGCGGGCGGTCAGTTCCGCCACGGGGGAGGCGGGCACGGCGGCGGTGGGCGCGGCGGGCAACTCCGGTGGGGGCGTGGTGTCCCGTACCGCGGCCGGCAGTTCGGGTACCGGGCCCGCCGGGCCCGCGGTCAGCTCCGGCAGAGACGCCCTGCCCGCCTCGAGGCCCAGGCTCTCGCGGACATCCGCCGGACGCCTGCTCGGCGCGGCGGCAGGGGAGTTGGCCGGGTTGGGCATACGGTCCGGCGGCAGGACCGCTGGCATGGTCGGACCCAACTGGGCGCGCCCCACGTCGAACCACTTCCTGGCCACCCGGTCGAGCGCCGGATCGGATCCCCCGGAACCGCTCCAGCCGGCCGAACCGCGCCGCGTACGTGCGCTCTTGCTCATCGCACGGGTGGCGTTGAAATTCCCCGTGGCGTTCTCCGCCTGGTCGTAGAGGCTGCTGATCCGCTGCTGGACCTCGGCGCGGCTGGGCCTGTCGTCGCTCGGTCGTTCCCGCGTCAAGAAGGACGCACTCCTCCCATGGGCCGCCTACCGGTTCTGCTCTCGGCGTCGGGCGGACGTTCTGTGGAAGGCGTGCCCTACGGCCCCTGTCCGGAGGGACAGTTGAGCCGCTTCACCCCGAGGTTGGTCGGTTCCCCGGCTCCGGCCGCTGTGGGTGCCTACCGGACTCGGCGGAGGTCGCACGATCCGACGCGACTCGCCGGAGGCAATCGTGCGGCCTGGTCGTCAACTTAGCGAACATGTGTGCCTGGCGTGAAGATTGAAGCGTGGAATGTCCGATACGTATTCGTGACCTTCCCGTGAGGTGCCTCACTCCCGTCCGGCCCGGACTCCTTACGGAATGCGGACGTCCGAGGGTGGGGAGCGCTCGGGGGCGGCATGGGGGTGGGGGCGGTGTCACGCTGGAGGTATGCAGGAGTCGTACGAGTCCACGGGTGCCGGGTCCGGCGAGCGGCGGCCGGCCGGGGCGGCGCGGGTGCTGGTCGTCGAGGACGACGCCACGGTCGCCGAGATCGTCTCCGGCTACCTGGACCGCGCGGGCCATGTCGTCGACCGTGCCGCGGACGGGCCGACCGCGCTCGCCCTGGCCGCCGCCCACTGGCCGGACCTGGTCGTGCTCGACCTGATGCTGCCGGGCATGGACGGACTGGAGGTGTGCCGCCGGATGCGCGGGCGCGGCCCGGTGCCGGTCATCATGCTCACCGCCCGCGGCGACGAGGACGACCGCATCCTGGGCCTGGAGGTCGGCGCCGACGACTACGTCACCAAGCCGTTCAGCCCCCGCGAGCTCGTCCTGCGGGTGGAGTCGGTGCTGCGCCGTACCCGGCCCGCCACCGCGCCGCGGCCGCTCGCCGCGGCCGGACTCGCCGTGGACCCGGCCGGCCGCCGTGCCACCAGGGATGGCGCCGAACTCGCGCTCACCCTGCGCGAGTTCGACCTGCTCACCTTCTTCCTGCGCCACCCCGGCCGGGTCTTCAGCCGCGAGGACCTGATGCGCGAGGTGTGGGGATGGGACTTCGGCGACCTCTCCACGGTCACCGTCCACGTCCGGCGGCTGCGCGGCAAGGTCGAGGACGACCCGGCCCGGCCCCGTCTCATCCAGACCGTGTGGGGCGTCGGCTACCGGTTCGACCCCACCGGACACGACGGGAGTTGACGGTGCGCGACACCCTGTTCATCGCCCTGTACGCCTTCCTCGGCGCCGCCGTGGCGGGTCTGGCCGGCGCGGGCGCGCTGCGGCTGATCCGGCGGCGCTCGCTGACGGCCTCGCTCGCCGTGGTCGCCGCCGTGGCGGTGGGCGCGATGCTGACCGGCACCCTGGCCGTGGCCCAGGCGATGTTCCTGTCCGCGCACGACCTGTCCGTCGTCACCACCGTCGTGGCGATGGCGGCGGTGGTGTCCCTGGCCACCGCGCTGCTCCTGGGCCGCTGGGTCGTGGCCCGCAGCCGCGAGCTCGCCCGCGCGGCCCGCTCGCTCGGCGACGGCGGCGACTTCGCCGCGCCCCACCGTCCGGCGACCGCCGAACTCGAGTCGGTGAGCCGCGAGTTGGCGGCCACCAGTGCCCGGCTCGCCGAGTCCCGGGAGCGTGAGCGTGCCCTGGAGTCCTCCCGCCGGGAACTCGTCGCCTGGATCTCCCACGACCTGCGCACCCCGCTCGCCGGACTGCGCGCCATGTCCGAGGCGCTGGAGGACGGGGTGGCCGCCGATCCGGACCGCTACCTCCGGCAGATCCGCACCGAGGTGGAGCGCCTCAACGACATGGTGGGCGACCTCTTCGAGCTGTCCCGCATCCACGCCGGCTCCCTGGCCCTCACCCGCTCCCGGATCTCCGTGTACGACCTGGTCGGCGACGCGCTCGCCGGGGCGGACCCGCTGGCGAGGGAACTCGGCGTCCACCTCGTGGCCGACCACGTCGAGCCGGTGCCGGTCGAGGTGGACGGCAAGGAGATGAGCCGCGTACTGGGCAACCTGCTGGTGAACGCGATCCGCCGCACACCCGCCGACGGCACGGTCGCGGTAGCCGCCGCACGTTCCCCCGCCGGGGTCGTCCTGTCCGTCACGGACGGCTGCGGCGGCATCCCCGAGGAGGACCTTCCGCGCGTCTTCGACACCGGCTGGCGCGGCACCCACGCCCGCACACCCCCCGCGGGAGCGGGCCTGGGCCTGGCCATCGTCCGCGGCATCGTCGAGGCCCACCAGGGCCGGGCCGCCGTACGCAACATCCCGGGCGGCTGCCGCTTCGAGGTGACCCTGCCGACACCGGAGGCGTGAGGCCCACCAGACCCCGTCAGAGCCCACCAGCTCCATCAGTCCCATCAGATCAGTCCCCATCAGTCGGACCCCAACACAGTCCCCATCAGTCGGCCCCCCCAACAGAACGGGGGGGGGAGAGCCCCCCGCCGCATCCCCGCCCCGTGAGGCGCTCCCGACCGCGGCCGTGCCGCCGTGGCACCCTGGCCCCATGTGCGGTCGCTACGTCTCCACCCGCGGTCCGGAGGACCTGGTCCGGCACTTCCGGGTCACCGAATGGCGCCCGGCGGAGGCGCTGGCGCCGAGCTGGAACGTCGCCCCGACCGACGAGGTGTGGGCCGTTCTCGAACGCGCCCCGCGCGAGGACCGCACCGCGGCCGCCGTACGCAGGGAGCTGCGGCCGCTGCGCTGGGGACTGGTCCCGTCCTGGGCGAAGGACGTGAGGGCCGGCGCCCGGATGATCAACGCCCGGGTGGAGACCGTGCACGAGAAGCCGGCCTTCCGCCGCGCCTTCGTGCGGAATCGCTGCCTGCTGCCCGCCGACGGCTTCTACGAATGGCAGCAGATCAAGTCCGCCGACACCGGCAGGACCCGCAAGCAGCCGTACTACATCAGCCCCGAGGACGGCGCGCTGATGGCGCTCGCCGGCCTGTACGCGTACTGGCGCGACCCGCACGTGGCGCGGGACGACGACCCCGCCGCCTGGCTGACCACGTGCACCATCATCACCACCGAGGCCACCGACGAGGCCGGCCGTGTCCACCCCCGGATGCCGCTGGCCCTCAGCCCGGAGCATTACGACGCCTGGCTCGACCCCCGCCATCAGGACCCCGGCGAACTGCGGGCGCTGCTGAGCCCGCCTGCGGACGGCAGGCTCGGCGCCCGGCCCGTCTCCCCGGCCGTCAACAGCGTCCGCAACAACGGCCCCGAACTGCTGGAGGAGACACCGCCGTGACGGGCCGGACCGCCCCGGCCCACCCGCACCACGCCGTGCGCCGGACGGGCGCCCGTTCCCCCTGATGCCCCCGATGACCGCCCACCCGGGCGAACTGCACCCCTGCCCTCGCCCGACCAGCCCTTACGGTGCTCAAGACGGCTCAAGAGGGCTCAAGACGCCTCACGGGTGCTCACCAGCGCTCGACAGGCGATGTCGAAGGCGGCGCGGTCCGGCGGTTCGGGTGTGACGGCCCGGACGGGACGGCCGGTCCGGAAGGGGAGGCGCGGTGGCTGGTGCGGGCGCTCCGGCGGGAGGGCCGGGCCGAGGGCGCCGGGCCGCGCGCCGGGTGCCCGGCAGCCGCGCGGCGCACTCCGTACGCCTCCCGCCGCGCGCCCGCACCGTTCCCTTGGTCCCGAAGGCCGAGAGCACCGTGCCCTGGCTGCGGGTCGCCGCCGCCTACGCCTGGCGCCTCATCCTCGTCGGCGTCGTCGTCTACGGCGTCTTCACCGTCCTCGGCCGCTTCCAGCTCATCGCCGTGGCCCTGTTCCTGGGCCTGGTCATCACCTCGGTCCTGCGCCCCCTCACCGACCTGCTGAACCGCTTCCTGCCCCGAGCGCTGTGCGTCGCCGTCGCCCTGGTCGGCAGCCTGCTGCTCCTGCTCGCCCTGCTGGCGCTCGTGGGCAACGCGGTGGCGGGGGAGTCGGCGAAGCTCGCGGGCGAGTTCGGCGGCGGCATCCACCGGATCGAGCAGTGGCTCCAGCGCCCGCCGTTCCGGCTCAGCCAGGGCAAACTGGCCGACCTGCAGAAGCAGGTCCTGGCCTACCTGTCCGCCCACCGCGCCGGGCTCCTCAGCAGCGCGCTCAGCGGCTTCGGCAGGCTCGTCGAACTGGTCACCGGGGTCGCCCTCGCGGTCTTCTCCTCCGTCTTCTTCATCCACTCCGGCGAGAATCTCTGGCGGTGGGCGCGCGACCAGCTGCTGCCCAGCGAGGCCCGGCCGGTGTGGGACCGGGCCGGGCAGGCCGCCTGGCGGACGTTCGCCGGGTACACGCGCGGCATCATCATCGTGGCGGCCACCAACGCCGTACTCGTCGGTGTCGTCCTGCTGGTGCTGCGCGTACCGCTCGCGCTGCCGCTGACGCTCCTGGAGTTCTTCGCCACGTTCGTGCCGCTGATCGGCTCACCGGTCGCGCTCGGCGTGGCCACGGTGGTCGCCCTCGCGGGGCGTGGCCCGCTCACCGCGGTGGCCGTGCTCGCCCTGATCGTCGTCATCGGCCAGCTCGAAGGACATGTGCTGCACCCGGTGGTGATGAGCTGGGCGGTGCGCCTGCACCCGCTCGTCGTCGCCGTCTCCGTCATCGCGGGCGGCATCGTCGCGGGCGTGATCGGCGCCGTGGTCGCCGTCCCGTTCGTCTCCGTCACCTGGGCGGTGCTGCGCGCACTGCGGCGCGCCCCGCCCTGACGTCCCGCCCACGAGCCGTTTCCGGCGCCCGCGCTTTTCGGCCGCGGCAGAAGGGGCACGCGTTCGTCGTACGACCCCCGAGCGGAGGAACGGTGCCGTCATGGCCGAGTACGAACGTTCACGCACGATGTCCGCTCAGCCCGAGCGCGTCTTCGACGAGGCCGCCGACGTCGGCCGGTTCGAGGCCTGGCTGCCCGGCGAACTGCACGTGCACGCGGAGGAGCCCCCGGCCGTCACGGTGCACGAGGACCACGCGGACCGGGACACCGCCGCTCAGCTGCGCGCCGAACGCGACCAGATGCGGATCGAGTGGGGCACCCGCGAGCAGGGCGGCTACGCGGGCTGGCTCCAGGTCGCGGGCATCGGCAGCGGCGCCAGCGAGGTGACGGTCCACCTGTCGTTCTTCGACGACCGCCACGATCCGGGCGAGCGCGCCGCCTGCGACGCCCTCGACAGCAGCCTGCGCCGTCTGGAGGAGCAGGTACGGCTCCGCACCGACCACACCGGCGGCTGAGCGCCCCGACCGGGCCGCACCCCACGGCTGCCTTCCCGGCTGTCTTCCCGGGGGATTGACGTGCCGTCACCCATCGCCTGCCGTGGGTGGTTCGCCCCGCGCCCCGAGATCACGCCCTGTTACGGCTTCCCGTGGTAGACGCTGGACGCCGGTTCGCGGGTCGGCGTCCCGAGAGGCCGCGTGGACGGACGGCGGTGACGCGAAGGCAGGCCGGGACGCGTCGTCCGGTCCCGGCCGGGTACCCGAGCGGCTGCCCGGGGGAGCGGCCGGACAGCGGGTGCGCGGAAGCCTGACCTCTCGTACGGCGTGTCGTGCGGACGGCCGCGGGCACTGGGAGACCATGGGCGGGCGTTGACACCCCCGCGAGGTCGGTCTGTGGACGGAGAGGCCAGGTGGAGCAACAGGTCACGGGGCGGCGAGCGGGCCAGGAGACCGGTGCGGACGCCCCCGGTTCCGGCCCGACCGGTCACGGCCGGACCGGCCATGACCGTGCGGTGAGCGATGCCCGCCGGCGGATCCCCCGTACCGACGCCGTCCTGCGGGACGCGCGCCTGGTGGACGCGGCGGCGCGGCTCGGGCCGGGCCCGGTGAAGGCCGCGGTCCGGCAGGCGCAGGAGCGGGCACGCCAGGGCGCCGTCACCCCCGAGCAGGTGGCGGACACCGCCGTGGCGCTGCTGCCGCGGGTGGTCGGCGGGCTGCGTCCGGTGATCAACGCGACCGGGGTCCTGCTGCACACCAACCTCGGCCGCGCCTCCCTGTCCGCCGCGGCCCGGCAGGCGGTGCAGGACGCCGCCGGGCCCACGGACGTCGAACTCGATCTGCGCACCGGTGTTCGCGCCGGCCGGGGCCGTACGGCCCTGGACGCGCTGCGCGGCCGGGTGCCGTCCGCCGCCGCGGCCCATGTCGTCAACAACGGCGCCGCCGCGCTCGTCCTCGCCGCCACCGCGCTCGCCGCGGGCAGGGAGATCGTCATCAGCCGCGGTGAGATGGTGGAGATCGGGGACGGCTTCCGGCTGCCGGACCTGCTGGTCTCCACCGGGGCCCGGCTCCGCGAGGTCGGCACCACGAACCGTACGACCGTCCAGGACTACGCCGACGTGATCGGCCCCGGCACGGCGTTCGTCCTGAAGATCCATCCCTCCAACTTCCGCATCACCGGCTTCACTCGGGCCGCCGGTGTCGGCGATCTGTCGGCGTTGGGCGTTCCGGTGGTGGCCGACATCGGCTCCGGACTGCTCGCGCCCCATGCGCTGCTGCCCGACGAGCCCGACGCCGAGACCCAGTTGAGGTCCGGCGCGGCCCTGGTGACGGCGAGCGGCGACAAACTGCTCGGCGGCCCCCAGTGCGGACTGCTCCTCGGCGACGCGGAACTCCTGCGCACCCTCACCCGGCACCCCCTGGCCCGTGCCCTGCGCGTGGACAAGCTCACCCTGGCCGCCCTGGAGGCGACCCTGACGGGCCCCCGGACCCCGACGGCCGCTTTCCTGACCGCCGACGCCGCAGGGCTCATGCGGCGGGCCGAACACCTCGCCGCCGCACTGGGCGCCGCCGGGATCGAGGACGTCCGGGCCGTCGCCGGGACCGCCACCGTCGGCGGCGGCGGGGCGCCGGGAGTGACGCTGCCCAGCGCCGCGCTGTCCCTGCCGGAGCCCTACGCCGCCGTACTGCGCACCGGTGAGGTGCCCGTGGTGGGGCGCCTGGAGGGCGGGCGGTGCCTGCTGGACCTGCGTGCGGTGCCGCCGGGGGACGACGAACGCCTCGCCGAGTCCGTGCGGTCGGCGGCGGAGAGGTAGGGACCATGCGAGTGCTGGCCACCGCGGGGCACGTCGACCACGGCAAGTCCGCCCTGGTACGAGCCCTGACCGGGATGGAACCCGACCGCTACGAGGAGGAGCGGCGCCGGGGACTCACGCTCGACCTCGGCTTCGTGTGGACGCCGCCGGACGCCGAGGGCGAACGCCTCGCCTTCGTCGACGTACCCGGCCACGAGCGGTTCGTGGCCACGATGCTGGCCGGAGTCGGCCCGGTGCCCGCCGTGCTGTTCGTGGTCGCCGCCGACCAGGGCTGGCAGCCGCAGTCCGAGGAACACCTCGCGATCCTCGACGCACTCGGTGTACGGCACGCGGTGCTCGCCGTGACCCGCAGCGACCTGGCCGACCCCGAGCCGGTGCGCGCCGAGGCCGTCAAGCGACTGTCCCGGACCTCGCTCGGGACCGTGCCGTCCGTCGCGGTGAGCGCGGTGACCGGCGCCGGACTGGACGAACTGCGCGCCGAACTGGCCCGGACGGCCCGCGCACTGCCCGTGCCGCCCGCCGACGCGGACGTACGGCTGTGGCTGGACCGCGCCTTCACCGCGCGTGGGCACGGCACCGTCGTGACCGGCACGCTCGGCGCGGGCACCCTGCGCGTCGGCGACCGGCTGGTGAACGGGGCCGGCGCGCACACGCTGAGGGTGCGCGGGCTCCAGTGCCTGCAACAGGACCGGAGTGCCGTCAGCGGCGTGGCGCGGGTCGCGGTCAACGTGCACGGCCCCCTCGCCGGGCAACTGCGGCGGGGGAAGGTGCTGCTGGCGCCGGACCGCTGGCTGTTCACCGACCGGATCGACGTGCGCGTCACCGGTGAGCCGGTCGGCGAGCTGCCCCGGAGCGTCACCCTGCACATCGGCACGGCGGCCGTCGCGGTGACCGCCCGCCCCCTCGGCGAGGACACCGCCCGGCTGACCCTGCGCACCGCACTGCCCCTGCGTGTGGGGGACCGGGCCGTCCTGCGTGAACCCGGCGGCGGGCGGAGACCCTGCGGTGTGACCGTGCTCGACGTGTGCCCGCCGGACCTGACCCGGCGGGGCGCCGGACGGGCCAGGGCCGCCGTACTGGCCGCGATGACGGACCGCCCCGACGGAGCGGCCGAGCTGCGGCGCCGCGGACTCGTCCGCCGCTCCCGGCTGCTGGCCATGGGCATCCCGCCGCCCACCGGGCCGCTCACCGGGGACTGGCTGGCCGACAAGGCCCACTGGGCCCGGCTGCGCGAGAGGCTGGCCGCCGAGGTCGCGGAGCACGCACGCCTGCACCCCATGGAGCCGGGACTGCCCGCCGAGGCGGCCCGGCACCTGCTGGATCTGCCCGACCGGGCGCTGGTGGACGCCCTCGCCGCGGCGCCGGGCGAGCCCCGTCTGCTGCGACGGGAAGGGCGCCTGTACCGGCCCGACAGCATCGGTCCCACCCTGCCGCCGCCGGTCCGGGCGGCCGTCGATTCGGTGCGGCGCGAGCTGGAGACGGCACCGTTCCGTGCCCCCGAGGCCGATCGTCTCACCGCCCTGGGACTCGACCGCAAAGCCGTGGCCGCGGCGGTCTCGGCGGGCGCACTGCTGCGGGTCGGCGACGGGATCGTGCTGCTGCCGGGAGCCGACGCCGAGGCCGCCGCGGTGCTCCGCCGCCTGCCCCAGCCCTTCACACTCAGCGAGGCCCGCAAGGCTCTCGACACCACCCGCAGGGTCGCCGTGCCGCTCCTGGAGTTCCTCGACGCCCACGGACACACGGAACGAGTGGACGACCAGCACAGACGCTGCCGTCCGGACACAGGGACTGCCGTAGTGCCTGCACGACCTCCGACCGCGGCCGGCCGGAAGCGGCCTGAGCGGCCGCCACAGCCTCCTTGGTGATCGTGAACGCCCAATCCAAGGCGGTTACTTCCGGAGTCCGTTGGCGGCGGCCTCGTACTCCGCGGCCTGCTTCGGCGTCAGGTAGTGCGACACCCGCACCAGGATGCTGCCATGCACGTAGTCGCACTCGGCGAGCGTGGGCATCGACTTCGTGACCGACTCGATGTACTGGGCACGGGCCTGAGCGTCTTCCGGGCTGGTGAACGCCTCGATGGCGCCGCCGCGTTCGACAGCACACCCTTGTCCGCCGTGCTCAAGGGCCTGATCTGGCTGGTGTGGTGGGAACTCGTCCTCCGCGTAAGCGGGCTCACCAGCATGGTCAGGGCACGATTCCGGCATGGCGTGCCGCGACAAGCCAGTCGGGGAACTCGCCCATCAACCGGTCGTACAACTCCGCGTTTGACATCCGCTTCGGGGCGTCGCCGGCGGGGAAGAAGCCAGCGTTGTCGATGACCCGCTTCTTCGGCACCTCGAGGTCGTCGAGCCTGCGCAGGAAGTCGAAACGGTCGGGGCCGAAGCCGATGAACTGCCAGAACATGGGCAGTTTCGCCGCCTTGCACAGCGTCTGTTCCGCGGCCCGCCGGGAGTCCGGCCCGCCGTCGGTCTGGAAGATGACGAAAGCGGGGTCGGTGCTGTCGGAGTCGAGGTAGTGGTCGATGACTTCGTCCATGGCGGCCGCGTAGTTGGTGGAGCCCATGCGGCCGAGCGCTTTGTGGTGGCGGTCGATGCTGCCCTGGTAGTTGTCGACGCTGATGTCGGCCGCGGGGTGGGCATCGCTGTCGAAGAAGATCGTGGGGACGATGCCGTCGTCGTCGAGATTGGCGGACAGGCCCAAGGCCTGCTCTGCGAGGTGCTGCACGCTGCCATCGCGGTAGTAGCGGCTCATGCTGCGGGACCGGTCGAGGACCAGGTAGACGGCCGCCCGCTGCCCCGTCAGGTTGTTCTTCTCCAGGGAGACCGCGGCGGTCTTGGTGAGGTTGACCAGGCCGGCGGGGAGCTTGTCGAAGTTGATCGGCATCAGGGGTTCCTTGGCGGCGAGGGCGAGGTGAATGGCGACAGCCTGGAAGGAGGCGGTATCCGCACCCCAACCGGCCGTCGAACAGTCAGCCGAGTGGTGGCCCCGCCACGACGGGCGTGGCAGGGCCCTGCCTGTAGCGGCGGGGGTCACACCGTGCAGAAGCCGGAGGTCTTGAGAGCGTCGTTGATGGCCTTGCCCTCGGCTTCGGTGGTGGTGACGTCCTTGTAGCTGAAGCGCTGAGAGGCGGCCCAGTCGAGTGTGGAACCCCCGCCGTTGATGGAGCTGCACTGATTACGGGCGGCGTCGATGGCCTTGTCCTCGTAACGGACGACGTCCGGGGCGGCCTTGGCGAGCGCGTCGAGGAGCTGCTGGCGCTTCTGGCCGGTCGGCTTGGGCGGGATGTCGGCGGCCTTGTGGTTCTCGTCCTTCTGCTTCTGGGCCGGCTCCTTCTCGGCAGTGGCCGAGGGCTTGGGGCTGGCCGGCTTGCCGCTGTCGCTGCTGGTGCTGTCGTCGCACGCGGTCAGAGCGGCAGCGGCGGTCAGCAGGATGGCGGCATACGTGGTGGTGCGGGTCTTCAAGATCTCCCCTGAGGCGTGATGCATGGCTTGCGTGTGTATGACTCGTGAAGGAGCCGTGTGGTTGCAGGGGCGGGATGATTCATCCGGCCGTGTCCGATGAGTCCGAGCCACCGGGCGACGCCGTCCGGCGCAACGCCGGTCAACTGGCTGACGCGGATCAGCAATACGAACACGTGGGGCGAGGACGCCACGGGTGTGGCCGCCGTACAGCCAGAGCTTGTCCTCGACCGTGATGCCGAGTTCGAGGAAGGCTGTGCGAGCGCCCTGCCGCGAGGCCTGCCCGAGTCACCTCGTTGTCAGCCCAACTCCCAGGATCACGCGTCAGGTTGGGCACAGGCTCACCGCCGGTGTCCAGTGGACTCGTCCTTTTGCTGTTCAGTCGCCAACCTGTTGTACTGCGCGGATGGTTATGGGGATCTGTGTTGTGCTCGGCGTGCTACTCGGCGAGGCGATCCGCCGTTGGCGATCGCGGCGGGCCATGGAACGGGCCAAGGCGGGGCAGGCAGCCCTCTTCCTGATCGGGGCCAAGCGGCCGAACAGGGGCCGCTGGAGTTCGGGTCGGGTGCGAGCTGATGCTGAAGAGTTTCGATGGGAGCCTCGCTGGCCGTGGACTCGGCTCCGTGAGGTCCCGGCAGATCTGCGTTTTGTCCGAGTGCGGCAGCAGGAGGGCCTCGAATGGTTGTGGCTCCCGGCCGGCGTCTTGGTGATCGAGTGCGAATCGTCTGATGGACCGGTGTGGCTATGGGTCATGCACACGCAGCTGGAGCACGTAGTAGCGATGATCCGCTCCTGATCACGGGTGCGGAATCGGCTTTAGTGGTGCTCATGATGTCGAGCGGACCGTCGAATGTAGGCTGCGCCGGCAGATGCTGATCACGCGAGGAACCTCATGGAGCAATCGACATCCACGCTGAACCGTTTGGCCAACAGCAGCCTCGGAGTCGTTCCAGCTGTTGCCTGCACTGCGTACGCGACGCAAGCCGATACCGCCGTTGCGCGGCTTGCGGCTGGTCTGGCCCTGATCGGGTTTGCTGTCCTGGCAGTGCGGGGATATCGCCTCGGCGTGACATGTGAACACTCACGGTTGGTGATCCGTGGCTACCTTCGCACGCGGGTAATCGACCGAGAGCGCATCACGGAGATCACGGACTTCCCCGCGGTGAGGTGGACGGCGCGCAACGGACGTAAGCGATGGACCCCCCTCACGGCTTTCATGACGAGCCCAGGCGAAATCTCGGCTACCCGTCTCCACAAGGATCGTGTCATCGGGAAGCTGCGAAGGTGGGCACGACACTAGACAAGCGTGGCGGCGAACGCCGATCTTCCTGCGACGGTGCTCCGTTCGGGTGCATTGCGGTTACGTTCGGCGCGCCGGGGCGTTGGGCCGGTATGAGCAGGAGTCGTAGGTTGCGGGAGCTGTCAGGGCCGGCAGCGTTCGATCAGCTGCGAGCGCAGTTGGCTCGAGCTGCTGCTGGGGTGGCGAAGGCGGAGAGGTCGCCGCGGCGGAAGTCGTCCGAGGAGGCGCCGCGTCCGGCATCCGCGGAGCCGGACGACGACGGGGAGTTGGTGCCGCCGGGGTCGGACTGAAGTCACTCCCCGTCTTCTCGCCGCCCTGGTGCGCGCGGTCGTCGGTGGAGCGGTCCCGACGTCCTGGAAGCGGAGGCGGACGGGAATCGAACCCGATTTTTGACCCACCTGTGACCTGCAAAGACGTCGAGAATCTGGACAAATAGCCGCAGTTCGATGTCGTTGGATCACGCTCGGGGCCGCTCGGTCGCCCTCGGTTTGGCCCGGGCCAAGCGGCCCGTCGGCCAGCTCCAGTGATCAGCGCAGCGGTGAGTGTAGATCACCCCAAACGACAGAACCCCCCAGCGGTGTCGGCTGGGGGGTCTGCGGTCGAACCGCCGGCGCCTGGGGAGCGGATGGCGGTTCGACCGGCCTGGGGTGGAGCTCCTTGTCTGGTGCTCCGCGGTGCGGGCTTCAATCGCACCGCCACTCGAACGTGTGTTTCCTGCGTGAAGCGCTTGCGTAGCGGCGCAAATGCACCCTCGGAAATGTACCAACAAGGGTACAGACAATGATCACCGCGCCCACCAGCGTGTATGCGTGCCATCTGATCCCCTGCCCGACTGGGTCATCACCCGCCGCCGGGCCATCGGGGACAACATCCGCACCGCCCGGAAAGACCGCAAGCTCAGCCAAGAGAAACTCGGCGAACTGACCGGCCTCGACCGGAAAACAATCAACCGGATCGAGCAAGGCCACGGCACACTCCTCGACCACCTACTCCTCGTCGCGCACGCCCTCGAGATCCCGCTGGCGGACCTTGTGCGCTGACCGGGGACGTGGAGAGGCCCCGCCCATCCGCCACGGGGGAAGCGGACGAGCGGGGCCAGCTTGAGGTGATGCGCTACGAACCGAGCAGCTCCATCTCGATCGCGAGGGCGCCGAGCGCCTCCTTCTCCGGCGGGTAGATGCCGCGGATGTTCGCGAGTTGCTGCTCGCGACTGCTGTTCGGATTCACGTTCGCCGGGCCTTCGCCGTCGAGGAGCTCCTCGAAGTCGTTGTAGGCGGTGACCCGCTTCACGAGCACGTCGCATGTCTCGTCGGTGCCCTTGATACGGAAGCGGATTGTGTCGCCCGCGGCCATGTCGGCGAGGTGCGGGTAGCGCACCCGGACCTCGATGCTTTTGCGGCCGGCGGCGACGAGCTCGAAGTAACGGCGGTACAGGTTGAGCTCGTGCCTGCGGGCGGTGGTGGCGTCGGTCATGGGGCGGTAACGCTCCTCGTCGGTGCGGACATCAGCCGGCCAAGCTCTCCGGCCGAGTACGAGCGGAAGAAATGCCGCGGGTCGGCGAGCAGCACCTCGGCCATATCGAGCAGCCGGTCGGCGTACTCAGCGAGAGAGCCGGGCCACAGCCGAGTATCGAGCATCCACGGTGCCGACCGGTCCGGCAATGGCGCCTTGCCGTCACGGATGAGGCTCTTCGAGAGTTTCGCCCCGGTGTCCGTGACGACCTGCGGGCAGAACAGCCGGGTTGGTAGCTGCCCGCCGGTGAGCCCGATCGCGGTCATGGCGTTGTCGACGAGGGTCGAGCCGAACACCCAGTCGCCGCCCTTGACCATGACGGACAGCCGGTCGCGGTCGGCGGCGGCGAGCTCTTTGACGAGGTTCCGGTACAGCGTTGCGAGGTCGAGGTACCCGCCGCCGCCCGGCCCGACGACGACCTCGTACAGTCCGTGATGCAGACACACCGCCTGCACCTCGGCGTGCTCGGCATCGAGCAGGATGCGGGTCCGTTCGGCTGACTTCTCGGCCCACCCGCAGCCCGGTTCCGGGCAAGGCACGCGGACGTGCGGCACACCGTGTGCCGGGTCGAGCCACCAGCGGGCGGCATCGATGCGGCGGTGTGCGCGCAGCCATGTGCGCCGGTACTGCTCGGTCCGTTGCTGCTGCGAGTACATCTCGACCTGGTACGGGATCGACAGGCGCTCGGACAGGGCGTCGAATAACGGCCGGTACAGTTCGTCGACCTGCTCGGCGAGGACGTCCTCGCCGAGCGCGTGCGCGTAGGCGCGCTGGTACCGGTGCCCCGTCGCCGGGTCGACGACGACCTCGTGCGGGGCGTTGTCGAGGGCGCCGAATGCAACCTCGACGTGGATGCCGAAGCGCCGCCGGACCCGAGCCGCGGCGGCGAATGCGAGGGAGTGCACGAGGGACGTGCCCAAGTGGGGCACGCCGTTGATCTGCGTGCCGACCACGAACGTGATGCGCTGGGGCGGTGCGGTGCGTATACGGGGTGCGAGGACGTCCTCGGCGGCGCTGAGGGCGTTGGCGAGCACTGTGTTCGGCGAGACGACTGAGACGGTCATTTCACTCCCTTGGTGAACGGGACCGTGGTGGTGTGGGTGTTGGGCGCTGAGGCCTGCTCTGCGGGCAGACGCCGTGGGTGTGACGGTCAGTGCGGGGCCTGTGCCAGCACAACGGAGAGGGCCGGGCTGGTCACGGCCACCACGTACACGAGGAGTCCGAGGACCTTCACGGCTCGACGATCCTGGGCTTGCCCGGCTCGGCTCCTTCGGCCAGCAGCTGGTACGCGCCGGCGGCGATCAGTCTCGCGACCGTGAGCGGCCGGCACAGCATCGCGGGTGACGGCATGGGCACCGACCAGTACGAGTCGGCCTCGTGTCTCGCCTTCGAAGGGTTCAGCGGGGGGACGCCCAGGTAGCAGCCGCGGCCGAGGCAGTCGACGTCCTGGACGCGCCAGTCGTCCGCGGCCTGACGCCAGGTCAAGGGCATGCTGCCCGGGACCAGGGCGTAGTACCGGAGGTGGCGGGCGTTGCAGATGACGGGGCCGTCGGCGAGAGCTTCCTTAAGGAAAGCGTCCACTTCATCAGCGTCCGTGGTGTCGGCGACGGCCTGGATCAGAGCGCCAGGGATCCGCACGGCGGAGAACAGAGTCCCCAGGGGCAGTAGCGCTACGCCGTGCTGGTCCCAGTCTGCCCGAGCCTGCCTGGGCCTGGGGTGAGTGGAGAGCAGCCAGTGCTCGGCCGCCAGCTGCCGGTCGGCGGTGGGATGAACGAGCACGCCGGGCGCCGACTCGATAGGCCGACGGGCCCTCTGGCTGTTGTCACTGGTCATCCTCGCGCCTCCACGGCCACAGTGATCCGGCTCACATCTGTGACCGTAGGGGCACGCAGGGTTAACCGAGGACCGGAATCCGGTCCCTACGCGGCGAGGATGCCGATCTGCACCGCCAACTCCGAGGCCCGACGCCGACGCGCGGCCTGCTTCGACTCCGTCTCCTCGAGGACGATGCGCCGCGCGTAGCCGTTGTAACGGATCGTCTCCGGCGCAGCCTCGAACGCCTTCTGCAGCGTGGCGATCGCGACATCGGGCTGCCCATCGAGCTGGTAGCCACGGGCCTCCTCGATCCGGTGCCGCGCCCGACGCGGCCGAGACTTGATCACGGCCTTGTCCGCCTTGGCCGCCTGACGTACGGACTCACCGCCCTGGTGCAGTTCGACAGCGACGGTCACAGCGTGGGCGCCCATGATGGCCCTCGAGAACGACGTGACTGGGTGGTAGTAGTCGGCAGACAGCCGTGCGGCCATGGCGTTTGCCTTGTCCCAGTGATGCCAGGCGGTGCCGGTCTCACGGCGGCACGCTGCGGTATAGCCGAGTTCGAATTGCAGGGCGCCGGCGATGGCCAGGACGTCATCGGGTGCGTCGGGCAGGAGCGGGTCAAGGAAGCGCACGGCTTCGAGATTGATGGCGTCGGCGGCGTCGAAGTGCCGCGGTCCGGAGTCCCGGTGGGCCTGGGCAAGAAGCCAGGCCGCGACGCCAATAGCGTGCGGGTCTCCCGAGTCCTGGGCCGCGACCATGCCGCGCTCGGCGACGCGCCACAGCAGGCTTGCGTCGGGCTGGTAGGCGATGAAGAACTGCGACAGGGAGTATGTCTGCGCCAGCAGGGCCTGCGCGGCGCGCCGGTCTCTGGCGGAGTCGGCGTGGCGAGCCAGAGCTTGCGTGTCCCTGATCAGGTCGGGCAGCAACTTGCCGATGGCCTCGCGGTGGTTCTTCGCCCCGTGCCGCGCCTTCCACGCCGCGTCCAGCCGGGCCTCGAGGTGGGCCACCGGGGGCGGCTCCACGGTCGCGGCCAGGGAGAAGTTGTCGACGGCGGCCTTGACCGCGGCGAGGCGGGGGTGGCCGGGGCCGGTGAAGAGGGGAACGTGCATGTCGGGGTGGCCTGTCAGGTCGGAGAGGTTGCTGACCCGGAGGGCCTCGGCGATCCGCATCACCATGTCGAGCCCGGGTGGCTGCTGTTGCCCGTTCTCGATCTTCTTGAGGGTGTGCGGTGAGATGTCGATGAAGTCGGCTAGTTGTGCGCGGGTCATTCCCCGGCGTTCGCGCAAGACTTGCACCCGCTGGCCGAACTTCAGCGGATCGGCGTACGGGTCCGGGGTAGCATCAGATGGCACGGTCTCGCCCCTCTCTGAACAGCTTCGTCACTGTCAGGGTAGGGGCGGGACCTTTCTCGCGTGAGGACTCCGGGCACAGGCCACCGGGGTGTCCTTGTCAGAGCCACCTCGTAGGCTTCTGGTATGTCCCCCGACGTCCACGTCCCTGGTTCCGCGCGGCCGTCCGAGGTCGTGAACCAGGAGATTCGCGCCCTGGTCCGGGCATCCGGTGGCTGGCTGTACGGGGAGACGCGGGCCCGGTACGAGCTGCTTGTCGAGGAGTGGACCGTTGCCGTCGGGCGCGAGCGGATGCTCGGGGACGTCGTGAGAGCGGCGTAGGATCGATGCCCGTGGCAACCATCGACTTCCCCGCCGACCTAGTGGAGCTGGAACGCTCCGCCTGGGCTGCGCAGCAGGCCGGAACCCTCACCACCAAGCAGGCCGCCGCCGTGCACGAAGCCATCGGCACCTTCGCCGAGCAGGTCCAGCTGCCGCGACTCGACGTCGAGATGGGACTGAAGAAGGCCGTCCGACACCCGGCCGACAGCGCCTGACCTGCGGCGGGGCGGCAGCCACCACGTCGTCGGCGTCCGTGCCCACGGACAGTAGACGCCTCAGGACATACCACGGAGCGGACCGGCTCCTTCGGGCACCGGTCCGCTCCGCTACGTCTCGCTGTTAGTAGCGTCTAGCGGCCGCCGCGTCCGCCGCCGCCGCCGCGTCCGCCGCCGCCGCCTCCGCCGCCGTAGCCGACGCTGCGTCCGTAGCCGCCGCCGCGTCCGCCGCGTCCGCCGCCACCGCCGCGTCCGCCGCCACCGCCGCGTCCGCCGCGTCCGCCGCGTCCGCCGCGTCCGCCGCCACCGCCGCGTTCACCGTAGTCCCGGTTCAGCGTGGGGAAGAGTGCGTTGAAGATCGCCATAATTCCTCCTGCTGGAACTTGTCTCTCAGTGGTTACGTCCAGGAGCGGGAATTGGATGGCGATTTAGGTCAAAACGCGGCAAACATCCTCGCGGGCGGCGGACCTGGGCCTCGGTGCCGTCGATCCGCGGCACGACGCCCTTGGTAGCGGCGTACGCGAACACGTCCGCAAGCGTGCGAAGCCGCAGGTCGGGCTGGCCGGGAACGGCGAAGCCCCGTGCGGCAAGCAGTGGGCGGATCTCGTGAACGACGCGGGTGATTGGGGAGCGGTCCACGCCGTAGAACAGGGCCAGGGCGGCATATGGGAGTTGAAAGCGCAGCCCCGAATTCACCGTGGACGACACGACGCTAGCGGTTCTGGAACGCTTCCGTCTCATCACCGACCTTCGCCTCGCCGATTAACCATCCGCCTATCGCTCACCATTTCGTTGGCTCGGGCTGCTCACAAGGCCGGGGCGGCGAGTGGACAGGCGGTACTCCCCGGGCTCCGGCTGCGCGCTGCGGGCGTCGGGCAGCAGGCCGAGCGGGATCTCGTTCCGGTGGCGGCGCATGATCTGCCGCAGCGCACGAGTGCGGACCGGGTTCGGGCGGTGGGTCATGGCCTGCATCTTGGCAGACGGTCACGGCTCGTCTGGCCAGGTCGTCAACGTGGCGCCGGTGTCCTCGTCGGTGAGGGTGATGCGGGCGCCGCGCGTACTGCCGTACTCGGCGATCCAGTCGCGGAACTTCCCGCGCGTGGTTGTCTCGCTGCCCCACCAGCCGTGCATGGCCGGGCGGCCAGCGGCGGTGAGAGTGAGGTGGTAGCGATCAGTGTCCTTTGACAGTCAAGTTAGTCCGGTGCAGTGTCCTGGCCTGGGGCGACTAGGTTGGATGTCAAACGATCAGACCTGTCTGTGTGCCGGGACCGTAGGTGTCGCCTGCCCATGAGCGTTGTCACCGGTGGCCTGTAGCTTCCTCGCATGACCAGGTATGCAGATCCAGGTGCAGTCGAGTGGGTGGAGTCCGAAGGCGGGCCGTTGATCGTTGTGCCGGAAGTAGTCCTGTCTTCGTGGTCCGGTGCAGACAGCGACGAGTCTGAAACCGACTACGACAGAGCCTGCGGCGTCGACGGGTATGCCGGACTGGTGGCGGTCGGGCAGTCCCAGGCCCTGGTCCTCGGTGATGACCCCGCCTCGACGTCCTTCCTTCCGGAACGTGGCCTGTTCGTGCGGTGGTGCGCCGCCGAATCGGAGGAGGAGCTTCTCGGCAGCGTTGATGCCGCGCTCGCTGATGCCGCCTGGGAGCCTGAGCAACTTTGGGACGTGCCGGGGCCAGTGGTCTTGTTCGACTCGGCTTGGCCTGGTGACGAGTTGGAGCCAGAGAACCATCTGCGGGTGGATCTGGAGCCAGGGCGCTATTCGGTTCGTGCCACGTATGTGGAACCGAATCCGGAGACCTGGCTCAACCTGGTTCAGCTTCGACGTCTTCCGTAGCGATCGGCCAAGGCTGTCCGGCACCCGGTCTCCGAATCTGGTGACAACAAGCCTGTCTCGCCGACTACAAACGGGTAGGTCCGTTGTGGTGGATCAGTGATTCCTAACGCGTCTCGCCAAGGTCCGCTGCTTCTGCGAGGTGGTACCAGTCCTGGGTGGTCGCCCAGGACTGGTAGTCCCGGAAGATTCGGGCGAGGCCGTCCGGCTGTTCTCGTGTGGTGAAGAACTCCCCGATGAGCCGGTGGAGTGTGGTCACTGCCGCAATGTCGGCGGGCGCGGAGAGCGGGTAAACCCAGCCACCGGGGGCGAGGTGGCGGACGAGAACGGGCCAGGTCAGGTCGTGTCCCTTGCCGAGTCGGACGACGAGCCATTCCTGAAATCCGGTGAGCATGCTCCACGAGCTGCCGGCGTCGAGGCCAAGCAGGAAGGCTGTCGTAGTGGCGTAGGAGCCGTCAAGTCCGTGTCGTGCGGGGTCCCGGCGGATTGCGGTCAGCAGCGCCCGGTAGTGCTTGATCACGTTGCCGTAGAAAGGTAGTTGAGCGGCTGCAAGGAAGTCTCCTGAAGGCTGGCCGGGCTGCCGGGCCAGGGTGTCCGTGCTCCAGTGCGGATGGCTGGCGAGGTAGCGGTGGACGGTGGCGTAGGCGGCGGTGACACCGTGTTCGTCCAGCAGCTTTTCCCAGATCACCCTCATGGTGGGGAAGCGGCCGGCGTGGGCGGCGGCGTATTCGTCGAGGATGGCGTCGATTGTCGGGCCGATGCGTCCCTTGGCCGGGCCCAGGGTGGGAGGACGCTTCTTTCGGGGTGGAGGCGTGGGCGAGTTCAGGGCCTGGCGGACGGTGGCGGGGCTGACGTGGTGTCGTCTCGCCAGCTGCGAGACGGGGAGTCGTTCGGCCTCAGCGTCGCGGCGGATCGCCGCGAAGAGCGCTGGTTTGTCTGCGGCCTTCGTGAAGCTGCGCTTGGGCTTCTTGGGATCCGCAGGTTTCTGGCGCACCAGATCGGACAGGGCTCGTTCCAGAACGCCTTGCTGTCGTCCGGTGAGAGCGGCGAGCCGGTCAGGTCGTGGGCGTTTCCCGGGCCCGTAGTCAGGCGGTCCGGCAAGGTAACTGCGCAGGTAGCTGGGTTTGAGATGGTTCGCGAGGGCCAAGCGGCGGACGTAGGAGTCAACGGATTCTGCAGGCTGCGGGCGAACACGAACGGGAAGCGGAACCAGATGTTCGGCGAGGTGGGGGCGGACGGACGGATCGGTGTCTTCACCGAGTCCCGGTGAAGGCTGGATGGGAAGCCGTGCGGGTGCGCCGGTCACCTGGGGGCCTTCCTGGCCGGCTTCTTCTGGGTCTCCGCCGCGTGGTCCAGCGGGATCGCGGCGAGTCCTTCCTTGGTGACGCGCTCGGTGCCGCTCAGGATCGCGTCGATCGCGGCGCCCCGGATGGCGTGGGAGAGAGCTCCGATCATCCCGGCGGTCCGATCGTGGAGGTAGCGGTCCAGCTTGACCAAGGTGCCCGGCGGGTGGTCGTGCAGGAGCAAGGTCTCCTCCATGGTCGCCACCAGGCCCTTCCACTCGGCGCCGTAGGGGAACGGTCGGGTCGGGACGAGGGTGAACCGGCCCGAGATCTGAGCACCGCGGGTGCCGGCCAGGAGTTCGCTGGTCTCCAGTCCGATGCCCGCGTAGACGAACGTCGCGGGTATGCGTTCGGAGAAGTACTTCAAGGTGTCGGATACCTCCCCGCCGGCCCGGGTGACCTGCGAAACGTTGTGGATTTCATCGACGAGCACGAGGCCGGTGCGGGCATCGGTGCAGACGCCGACTACGGCTTCGATGATGTCCGTCATGTTCGACCGGGGCCGGACCGGAAGACCCAGGAAGCGGGCGAACTCGGCTGCGACCATGCGGGCAGTCGCCGCGGGCGGGACCGTGATGTAGAGGACGGGAATGCGGTCGGCGACGTTCGGATGGCGGGCCCGGTCGAGGAGTTCGTGGGCGCGTCCGAGCTGGGTGATGGCGCTGGTCTTGCCCGTGCCTGGCAGGCCGGAGACCATCAGGCCGCGGCGGGCGCTGATCGCGTGGCGGTTGAGCAGGACCAGGCGGCGGCCGCAGACCACGGTCTTCTCGACGAACGAGGTCGCGACCACGAGCATCCGGGCGTGATGGTCGAGACGGTCGTCGTCGTAGAGGTCCCGTTCGCTCGTTGACAACTGCTTCAGATCGCCAGGGGGCAGAAGATCCGGGGGCACCGGCGGGCCTTCGATCGACTTCCGCCATCCGTCCAGGGTGGTCAGCTGCCGGTTGGCCTCGGCATCCGCCTCGCCCAGCGCGGGGTGCCGGGCTGTCGGCTCCGAGATGGTCATGTGCGCCTCCAGGGGTTGGCGAGCGGGTTGAACAGGCCCAGAGGGATGACCTTGGCCACGTCGGTGTCCGCCTCCTCGTCGTGTGCGGGCTCGGAGGCGGGCAGGTCAGGGACTGGCCGGTCGGTGGCGGTGGCCCGGGTGCGGGCAGCGACCCGCCGGTCACGCCGTGAGGGTTTGGCCGAGCGGCCCTTCTCCTCAGATGGGCCGCTGTGGGCGCGCAGCAGCAGGGCCGCGGCAGCATCGGCGATCTGTTCCTCGGTCCCGTCCGGGACTTGCGCGCGGGCGTGGTCCCAGGCCATCTCACCGAAGGGGACGCCGACGCGGTGCAAGTGCTTCCAGAACACCGTGACCCACTGATCTGTCTCTCCGCGGCGGTCGCGTACCCAGACTCGGGAGAGGTCGTAGGGGTCGTAGTGGATCTCCCACATCCCCTTCTTTTCCACCACCCCGGAGTGCTGGCGGCGCAACGGGGCCAGTTCGCGGCCGTCGTAGGTGCGGTGGTTGATCCGGATGCCGTAGGAGTTGACCGCCTGCCAGCGTTCGGGCAGCAACTCAACGTAGTCCTCGCCGCTGAGAGGGGCCGGCACGTAGCCGCATGATTCCAGCAGGGTCGCGTACTTCTCGTTCGGCGAGAACGCGCGCTTCGGTGAGTCCGGGTCGCGCAGTGCATCGTGCGGCCGGTTCTGCCAGACGGCGACGATCCACTCGTCCAGCAGGCTCTGCAGCTCGGGCAATGACCACAGAGGGCCGTTCTCCAGGCCCCGCCCGCGGCGATCCACTGACCGGCCGGTGTAGCCCGCGACGAACTGTGCGAACAGCGTGGCCACTGAGCCCAGTGTTTTCTCGATCGTGCCCTTCTCGAAGGGAGACGCCTTGTGAGTCGGCTGAAGGCTGATGCCCAAGTAGCGGCAGGACGCCCGGAAGTTGTTCGAGATGAAGACCTTGCCGTGGTCACAGACGATCGTGTCCGGCACGATCACCGGCCTTGCGGCCGCGTGCTCCAGCCGCTCGTCCAAGCCCAGCAGCCGCCGGTGCGGCAGTGCCGACCTCGACATCCGAAGCGCTTCTGACCAGCCAGGACGCATCAGCTCAGGAGTGACGCTCCGGGCCAGGAGAGCAGAAGCATCAGCCGCTTTCGTCGTTGGCCGTAGCACCGCAGCGGGAAGGGACCTGGTCGCCAGGTCGACCATTCCTGTCAGTTCGACCTTCTCGGCGATCCCCTCGTCCAACCGCACCAGGACGTCCAGCGGCGTGGAGTCGATCTGCATCCACTCGCCCGGCGCGCAAGCGGGCACTTCCCCGAACGGTCCGGCCGGCCGCGCGGTCACCGAACGGCGGGTGGTCGCCGAGCCCGTCGCATGGGTGCCGATGGCCATCTTGTCGAACAGCCGGTAGAGCGTGCGCTGTGAGGGAACCTCGATGTCCGCCGCGTCCTCACGGGCTGCCAGAATCTGCGTCGCCCGCCAGACCACGAAGCCGATCGTCTTCGACGATGCCTCGGCCGTCTCGGCGATTGCCTGCTGCATTGCCTCGGTCACTGCCGGGGCGACCCTGCCGAAGGCCGGCATCCGCTTGGCGGACCGGCCGTCGGCCAGTCCGACCAGGCCGTCGCGCTGGTAACGCTGGCGCCGCTGCTTGATGCCGCTGGCCGACATCGCATGGCCGGCCGCCGTCAGCTCGGCAGCCTTGGCCCGCTCGCGCTGGGCAAGCGAGTTCACTCTCGGGTCGAACTCCGGCCTTGGGGAAGTCCCCTCGGGCGCATCACGAGGCAGCCCGTCCAGGACCTCGAGAATGTGGTTCTCCCACCAGAGAGCCTGGCCAGCAGCCGTCTCGGGGAACTCCGCGATCCTGGCCGTCGGAGGAACCCGCCGCCCTTTCCCCGTCACCGGACACCTCCACTCGTCAGGCGCACGATCGTGGACGGGCCAAGCAACTCCACCGTCATCTCCTCGGCGGTCAGCTCCTGGAGCCAAAGCAGATGGAAGAGTGCGGGCAGCGTCGCGAGGCGGTCTCCGGCTGCCTCCGCGCCGGCCATCAACGGAGACGGGGCCGCGAAGACCTCCCGGAGCCGGTCCGCAATCGGGCTGTTCAAGCACCTGGGGTGCCGGTAGCGCGACAGCCACCGGACATTCGCCAACAGCACTCTCTCCGGCACTCCGACCCGATCGAAGCCCCAGCCGGCCTGATCACAGGCCAGACGGGTCACCTCGAACGCCTCAGCGTCCTTCGACTCGATCCGGTCGTCCGCGCGAACATCGACCACCACCGCCGAGCCGTCTACCCGGCGCACGAAGTAGTCCGGAGCGTGGCGACGCTCCCGCTTGCCGTCGTACCAGTGCAGCCAGAACGGCTGCGAGGCGATACCCGCCACCGTGGAATCGAAGTCCATCAGCAGGAGCCGGTCCCGTTCCAGCCACGATTCGAACCCCACATGCTGCCCGGTCGTCGCCGCCCAGTACCAGCCAGGGAAATGACGCTCGCCTCGCGACCAGCGAAAGCGCCGCACCGGAGCGATGTCCTCGAAGCGGGCCGTCACACAGTCCAGCAGCGGACGCCTCAACCGCTCGCGTGCAGCCCCCACGTACGACAGCTCGACACGCGCTTCTACCGACTCCACCCCAACCGGCACAGCCACCCAGCACCCCCCAGCCCGTCGCCCCGGTGCGACTAGGTTCGCTGTCAAGGAAGCCGAAACGACTGGGTTCGCTGTCAAACGCCTCGATTGGATGACAACGGACAATCAGGTGCGGGTTGTCCGGTGCCACTGAACCTTGACCGTTTGCCACCGAACTTTGACGAGCGGTTGTTTCCTGCCACTGAAGTTTGACCGGCTGGGACTCGGGGCGACTTGTAGGGGCAGTGGGGGCGCCGGCAGAGGTCGACGACGGCCTGCTGCTACGTTTTCGGCCCCTGCCGAGTTGAGGCTGTCAGCCGCCTGTACCCGATCACCGCGCGAACCAAGATCGCCGATAGGGCGGCGCCGACCGCAGCAAGACAGCCTCGTTCCCACCAAGTCACTCCGGGGCCTGGGCCAGTGAACGCAATAATCAGCATGAACGGCCCCGAGAGGAGCAGCGTGAATATCCGCCAGTTCGTCCACTCGGACCACGACTCTCGTTGCCGACCGTCGATGTCCACGGGAAAGATCCAGGCGGCAAGCCGCATGGACCGCCATGGCTTGGAATCGTCTTGTCTGGCACCAGGCATGGAAACGAGTGTCCCAGACAGCGGGTGCCGCGCGCATCGTGGTGCCGGTCAAACTTCAGTGGCAAGCGGCCAAGGTTCAGTGGCACCGGACACGGGTCCGGTGGTTTGCGGTGTCACCCCCCGATCATAGAATCGAACGTGTGAACGACTTGCCGCCGGACTTGCCGCGCCTCCGCACCCTGGAGATGTGGCTCGCACTGTCCCTGGACCGAGTCCGGGGGGAGATCGCGGCGGCCGAGCGGCGGGAAGCTGAGCGGCAGCGCGGCGAGCAGGTCCGGCCCCCGACGCCGGACTGGATCCTCGAGCGCGGCCTGAACCGCGACAGCCCGCCCGTCGCCGTCCACGTCGGCGGCTGCCACATGGCAGGCAAGCGCTGGAACGGCGTACCAAGGGACCTCGCGCTCCGGGCGCTCGCCGAAGGGGTTGAGGCATGCGGGCACTGCCGGCCGGACGCCGAACTCGGATACCTCGACTGACCCACGCCGTGATGCCGCTCCCACGGTCCGACCGCAGGATGGTGGCATGGCTGCTCGCGTGATCGTGGAACCGCCCGGAGAGGGGGGCGGCCGACGGGTGCGTGCCGACGGGACCGTCCTCGGCATGGCGTACAGCCTGCATGACCTGTCGGTCTTCATGGAGAGGGCCGGCCTGGAGGGCCTGGACGAACTCGACGTGGCGATGACGCCCCTGGTGGAGTGGCACGGCGGCGGGCCCGAAGAGTGGCCAGCGACGGATTGACGCAGAACCAGGCCGGGGCTGAGACGGCACAGCCGAGGTCAGAACAGTGCCTCCGGCGGGGGATCGGCCGGCACCGGGATGGAGGGGGCGCCTTTCCCGGCCGCAGGCACATCGTGGCGAGCGTGGGGAGCTCCCATCCCGTCCACCGTCGACCCAGGCAGAGCCGAGCAGACGCGGCCCAGGGCGTCAAGGTCGTTCGTACAGTGGCGCGCTCCACCTTGACGCCCCTGAACCACGCCCGCTCCACGGTGTGTGGGTCGACGGCGGACGGGATGGGAGCGAGTGAGTGGTGGGTGCAGGAAGTGGGAAGGCCCATGCCACACTCAGGAGGCCCGGTTCACGGGCGTACCTGACTCGGGAGTGCGCATGGACCCGCGCTTTAAGAGACTTGGCAACGGCCTGATGACCTGCATCGCCATGGCCTGGTTCGGCTACCAGGCCCTATATGGCGACGGGCTGCTACGGATCGGTTCCACCGTCATGTTGGTGATATGCGTGATCGGGACTGCAAGCGCGGTCCTCAACGACATCCGCCCTCGACCGAAGCGACGCCGATCCCGTGAGCGGGAAGCTGGTTGAAATGCCCGTGCCGCCACTTGCCAGTGGCCGGGCCGTCTGTGGGCCGTGCGAGGCGAACCGGCGTTGACAGATGATGACAACTAGTCGCTGGATCTTCGCTGGTCAGAAGGTAGGAGACACGAAAGCGGCGCACGTGGAAGACTTGGCGCATCACTTCCAGAAGAACTGACGAGGCATGATGCGCAGGTCGGCGAACGTACACACGGGAGTTGGGTAGGTTGGCTCGCCGTCGGCTGAGCACTCAGACTGGGACCACACCCCGCAAGCCTCGTCGTAGCCAGTCGTTTCAGCAGTTCCTCGCATCGATGGAACCAGCTGATCCGCCCGAACAGTGGATGTCCGTTGTCGAGACTGGTGTGATCGACGAGCACGCCGGAGCTTGGTGGCAGTTGAAGCGTGGTCCTCTGGACGTTCGAGTGGCTCGGCGATTGGCCGACTCAGCATCGTTGATGGTCGTTGGGCACGCGGCAAGTGCGAGGTTCCAGGATGTCCCCGTTGACCAGCGCGCCGAGACCTGGACGCGCGCAGAGGAGCGCTACGAAGGTCCGGGAGGGGCTATCAAAGGCCCGGATTGGCCGATCGAGCCGGTGTATAACGCGTACGAGTTTGAGTCGGACGACGGCCGTTCGATGTTGCTCCTGGATGAGACTTGCTAAACCTGTACAGCAGCGAGGTACGGCAACCGCTGCGAGCGCAGAGGATCAGCAGTAGCCCTACCTGGCTGTCCGACCAGCGCAACGACGGTCAGCGACCGTCGCGTCCGTAGTTTGGGGCGAGGAGGCTCTGTGCCCTTCACGTGGCCGATCACACGGGATGCGGCAGGGACTCACGGGGAACGACAGCCACACCGACGCCCCGGCCCAGGTCAGAAGCCTCCCAGGTCAGCACCCACCCACGTACGCGATCTTCCAAGCTGGTGCTCCAATAGCAGTGACCGCGGCCCACTTGATTGAGCCCTGAGGCCCCACCGGTAGTGCACTGTTGGGGTGCGGTAACGGCTCGCCGACTGCTCAGTGCGGGCGGTAACCGAGGAGATCGCCCGGCTGGCACTCCAGCACCTCGCAGAGGCGACTCAGGGTGCTGAACCGCACGGCCCTTGCCCTGCCGTTCTTGAGGATCGACAGATTCACGTGGGTGACTCCGACCCGGTTGGCGAGTTCCGTCAAGGTCATCCCCCGCTCCGCGAGCAGCCGGTCGAGATGGACCTCGATCGCGTGCTCCTGCTTTTCCTCGGACATCAGACTGTCCCGTCGAGGTCTTCGCGCATGGTGATGCCGACGCGCATGATCCGGGCGAAGGAGAGGACGCCGAGGCCGGCGAGGATCGCCATGAAGGGGACGTCCCACGACCACAGTCCGGAGAGAGCGCTGATGTCACTGTTGAGACTCAGGGAGGCGATGAGAGCCTTCTCGACCATGGAGGTGGCAATCGCGGTGAGCACACTGCCTGCCAGTGTCCACCAGCCCAGCCTGCGCAGCCGCTCTGCGGTCTGTGTGGTGTAGAGGCCGTCGCGCGCTGCACTTCGGATCACCCAGAGGGCAAGCAGGAGCGCTCCAACGACGAAGATGAAGGGCGCCAGTTGGGTTGCGGTGTTGAGCAGGCTCTGCACCGTACTCGGGGCTTCAGTGCAGTACTCCGGGTGGGCGTTCACGTTGAACGTGGCTCCCGGTGCCGGTGCGAAGCGCGGGATCGGCTGCTCATCGACGTTGATCACCGTGGCGGCATCCGTGGCACAAATGTACTTCTGGCCGATGCCGAGAACAGACCCGCCGTCGGCGAACAGCGAGGCGAACAGTCCCATGCCCATCAGCGTCGCGAGCAGCATCAGGACGCTCGTAACCCCCGTCGATATCGGCTCCAGAGGATTGCGGACCTTCGACATGACGACACCCACCCCTATCGATTATCGATGTTATCGAAAGACGATACAGAGGTCTGCGTGGACTCGGCAACCCCGTGGTCACACGCCATTAGCTCTCCGGCGGCTCCCCCTTGTGGTGCGTGCGGTCACCGCTGTGGTGCTGCGCACGTTCGGCGCGTACGAGGTCGTCGAGCCCGGCGGCGACTTCGCGTTGCCTGCTCTCGCCGGAGTGCCGATAGGTCAGCTCCGCCTTCTTGGAGGAGCGTCGGCTGCGGCGTGAGGCTCATGCCCAGAACGCGGCCGCGAAGCGAGCTGTACAGCAAGGAAGTACAGCAACCACAGCAACCAGCCTCGACCAGTAGTGCCTCCGAGGGCCATGAAGTGGCCTGTACGACCGACACCGACCGATCCACATAGAGCTACGGATCGGGGGGTTGCAGGTCCGAATCCTGCCGGGTGCGCACAGACCGGAGGCCCTGGAGAGATCCGGGGCCTCCGGCGTTTCAGAGGTAAGAGGCTCCCGGCCGAAGTCGCAGCGCCGGCCGCTCTGTAGGGTGCGGCACACACTGGGGCGGGGTAGCTACTGGGGGAGTCATGAGCGGCATGAAGGCTCATCAGCACATCGATGTGCGACCGTGGCACGTCTTTGCGTTCGGCTCGGCGCTGGGGTTGGCCGCGCTCTACGAGCGGGTGCAGGGCTTTCGGTCGGGCCGCCAATACGTGCTGTGCCACCAGTCACCAGCTCTGAACCACATCACGCTCGTGGCTCTCGCACTGGTCGCAGGAGCCTTCCTGATAGCCGTGGTCGGCGCGGGGACAGCGACCGTGAGGAGCAGGCCTTCGCGCTCTCCGTTTCTCATTGCTTGCATGGTGGCCGCCCTAGCCCTCGTGGTGGCAGCCGACAGGGTGGACGCCGGCGGCGAGCAGTGGGCAGCGAAGATGGCGGCCGAGCCCTTCAGAGGGAACATCTGCGACTACACGCCGCAGGTCTACTCGGCCACTCCCGGTTGGTTCTCTTGGTGATCAGCCACAGGCGGTGATGAGAGGGATGGGTCTGTACTCGACGCCTTGGATCATCTGCACGGCTTGGCACGCGGCGATCGCTGCGCCTCACCATGAGCTCGGCAGACAGCCCGACGCCACCGAGCACCCCCCCCAGGACTCCGATCAGCATGACCGACGGCTAGGCGCTGCGCGGTTTGCGGGCTGGCTTCTTCGCAGCGCTCTTCTCCCCACCCGCCTTCTTGGCCGGCTGCTTCTTCGCGGCCTTCTTCTTCGGCGCCGGCATATCGTGCACGTCGGCCTCCCTCTCACCGCGCGCGGCCTTCGCTTTCTCCACGGATGCGTTCAGGGCGGCCATCAGGTCGAGCACCTGCCCCGGCTCGGCCTCCGGCTCCGGCACCGCGGGCGGCTCCCGGTGCTCGCGCTTGGCCTCGATGATCTGCTCCAGGGCCTCGGTGTACGTATCGCGGAACTCATCGCCGGAGAGGTCGTCGCGCGCCATCGTCTCCATGAGCGCCAGAGCGCCGTCGATCTCGTCGTCGCTGACCTGGACCGCGGGCGGGGCGACCTCGGCAGAGTCGCGGATCTCGTCCGGCCAGCGCATCAGGTGCAGGACCAGGACGTTGTCGCGAACCCGCAGGATGCCGAGGCGCTCCCTCCCATGCCACGCCCACTTCGCAACCGCCACCCGGGACGAGCGGCCGAGGGCCTCCCGCAGGAGCTTGTACGGCTTGGCCGCGACCTGCCCGTCCGGGGCCAGGTAGTAGCCCTCGCCGATCCGGATTGGGTCGATGGATTCCAGTGGGAGGAATGCCTCGATCTCCACGGCCTTAGCGGTGGGGAGCGGCAGGTTGCTGAGTTCGGCGTCGCTGATGGGGATGACCTGGTCTTTCGACCACTCGTAGCCTTTGCCGATCTCGTCCTGCGTGACCTCGCGGTTCTCCAGCTCGCACACCTTGCGCACGCGCACCCTGCCCATGTCCTCTAGGTGGTACTGGTGGAAACGGACGCTGTGGTCTTCGGTGGCGGACTGGAGGTGGATCGGCACCGTGACCAGGCCGAAGCTGATCGCACCGCTCCAGATGGTTCGGGGCATGGCAGACCTAATCCTCTTCTAAGGGCAGCGTGGAAGAGGCCGGTGTCTTCGACGATTCGAATCAGGACTACGACACGCTGTCGCCACCAGAGTTGGTAAGTGTTGGCTGTCGATGGCGTCGAGTGGACTCCATGCGGAGATCGCGCCCTTGAGGCCTTATGGCAGACCGAGGAGCACTCGGCGCTACCGATGGTCAACACCTACGCCTTGATCACTCGTTTGAGTTTGTGGTGCGAGCCCGCCGCACGGTGACTTCTTCATAGACCCGAGTCACCAGAGCTCCCTGCCAGACCGAGGCCCGTGCGACGAGCTGGTGCCACGAACGGCTGCTGAGGTGGCGGACCAGCCATCGCGCTGAGTCCTGGGATTAGGTCGACGCGTGGCCCGCATGTGCTCGTGACCAGGCTAAACCGTGAGCTACAAGGAGGGCATCTTGATCTACTGCGGCATCGACTGGGCCGAGCGTACACACGACGTCGCCCTGGTCGACGACAGCGGCCAGTTACTGGCCAAGCGGCACATCACCGACGATGCCGCGGGTTACAAGATGCTTCTGGACCTGTTGGTCGAGTACGGCGACAGCCAGGAGAACCCGATCCCGGTCGCGATCGAAACTTCCCGAGGCCTGCTAGTCGCCGTGCTGCGGACCGGCAAGCGGCAGGTGTTCGCGATCAATCCGATGGCGGCCGCCCGTTACCGTGACCGGCATTCGGTTTCACGGAAGAAGTCCGACCCCGGCGACGCCCTGGTGCTCGCGAACATCCTCCGGACCGACATGCACGCCCACCGGCCACTGCCCAACGACAGCGACCTCGGCCGGGCTGTCACCGTCCTCGCCCGTGCTCAGCAGGATGCACTCTGGAACCGCCAGCAGTTGTCCAACCAGCTCCGTTCGCTGCTGCGTGAGTACTACCCAGCCGCCCTGGCGGCCTTCGAGCCCTGGCGCAACGGCCTGTGTCGGCCGGAGGCCCGGGAGCTTCTGAAGGTGGCCCCGACGCCGGCTCGGGCGGCGCGGCTGACCCGCACGCAGCTGGAAGCCGCGCTCAAGCGGGCCGGCCGCAAGCGCAGCATCACGGTCGAAGCTGAGCGACTCCGTGCCGTCTTCCGCGACGACTACGCGCACCAGCCGCCGCTGGTCGAGGACGCACTGGGCAAGCAAATGCTCGCCCTCCTGGTCCAGCTGGAGGCCGCCTGCACCGCCGCCGACGACCTCGCCGAGGCGGTCGAAGAGGCCTTCCCCCAACACCCGGACGCTGAGATCATCCTCAGCTTCCCCGGCCTCGGCGTCCAGCTCGGAGCCCGGATGCTCGCCGAGATCGGAGACGACAAGACCCGCTTCACGGACGCCCGCGGTCTGAAGTCATACGCCGGCGCCTCTCCCATCACCAGGGCCTCCGGCAAGAAGTCAACTGTCACCCGCAGGTGGGTGAAGAACAACCGCCTCAACCACGCCGGCTACCTCTGGGCCTTCGCCTCCCTCACCGCCTCACCCGGCGCCAAGGCCCACTACCGCAGGCGCCGAGACGAGCACGGGGACTGGCACGCAGCCGCCCAAAGGAACCTCTTCAATCGCATGCTCGGCCAGCTCTACCACTGTCTCCAGCACGGCCGCCGCTTCGACGAAGCCGTGGCCTTCCCCGCCCCAGCTTCTGCGGTCGCACGGGTGGCCTGAACGCGGGAATCTCACAGAAGTCCGGCGGCCCGCCGAAGCTTCTTCCGGCTGTCCGGGTTGATCAGGCCCTCTGGCAGCATCGCCACCACACTCGCGTGTTGCGCGAACACGGCCCTGCACCGCTCGCGCTCGGGATGATCGCTGTCGCTGCCGAACCACAGGGCCATGGCCTCGTTGCCAGAATCGATCGGCTCGGAGTAGTCGGCGACTGTGACCAGACGATCCAGCAGTCCGGACCGCTCGGGAACCTGCGGGTCGCCTGCGAGACGAAGCAGAAACGGTAGGACCTCCGGCATGGCCGGGTTCATCTCGGCGATGCTGAACATGGTGTTGGTGAGCACACGCTGGGCCTCGGCCGCAGCGGCCTGATCGAGAAGGCCGTACAGCAGGACCGGGAGCGCGGCAGGACACCCGGGAAACTCCGACCAGCGGACCTCTTCACACCCGTGGAGGGCAGGATGCTCACGGCTGGCATCAGCTGCCTGCGGATACTCGTAGAGGAACCGAGCGATCGCCGCATCCTTGGCGGCCACATCCATCCTGCACACCTGTCTGGTCCCCCGTCCCGTCGCCATGAGCCCCGAGCTCCGCGTCAACCGCACTCTTGCGCGACCGGAGATACGCACGCAAGCCAAGACAACGAGCCGACAGTGTTCGATTCCCCAGACGCCCACAGCCGCTCGGCTTGACGAGTTAGGCGCCTGAGGTGTCTCCGCAGCAGACCCCGAGCAGCATCAGCGTACGCCGCGGCGCGGAGCGGGGCGTTGTCAGTGCCACCCGCCATGATGTTGGCATGATGCAGAACTACGCGCTCACCTGGACCACCCCCGACGGCAAGCCGCGGGCCTCCGCCGTCGCCTACGACGAGGCCAGCGCCGGGCACCGCAAGACCGATCTCGAGGTCGCCGGCTGCACCAGCGTGGAAATCGTGCCCGTAAAGCCCGGCCACCTCCCCTATGTCCAGGCCTGACGGTCGAGCAGCCGGAACCCGCCCCGCGGCACTCCCTCAACCGCTACCTTGGCGGCCACCGTGCACACCTCTGGGGGGATCGTGAAGTACGTCTGGCTCGCGTTGGCCATCCTTCTCGCCTGTCTCACGCTCGGGGCAGTCAGCAGCCTCGTGCGGCGTGGCGACCCGTTCGACCTTCTCATGGCCTTCATCCTCGGCGCGGGCACAGTCGCCAGCGGGCGACGCGCGTCAGTGCAGCGCGACCCGCGACTCGACGACAGCCAGCCGGACCGACCCTGGCATCGGTGACACGACAGCGCCCACCTCGACGGGGGATGCGAGGTGGGCGTAGGGCACAGTGTGCCACAGGCAGGACCGCCGTGTCCCGCGTAGCGTGTCCGCACCCGAGCCGAGGGAGGGACCATGAACGACGACACCACCTGGGGATAGACCCACGAAAGAACGCCCCCGCCTCCACGCCCGCAGGCAGAGAAACGGGGGCGCAACGAGTCTCACTCAGGCTCGTCGTCCGGCGGCCAGTCCGGCTCCCGGAACAGGCCCTCCCACTGCGGCCGCTCCAGAGACGGCCGAGCGGACCTACCAGCAGCAGCCGTCGCCTCCTTCACGGTCCTCGCTGGCCGCGGAGGCCGCTCAACTGCACGCATCCGAACTCCCTTCACACGGGCAGGCGCCTACTCGGCATCCTCCGGCGGTGGCGGCGGAGCGATCGGCCGCTGCGCCCGGCGCACCGTCCGCGTCGCCAACACCAGCAGACCGCTGATCACCAGCAACAGGATCACCCGCGCCACACGCAGGAACGGAGCGGCAGGCGAGTGGATCCCCACCAGAGTGATCGTCACCGTGTACGCGCCCAGACCGAGGATCGTGGCCACGAAACAGATCAGATACCAGCCCATCGCAGTCGTCCGCCACGGGCGGATCCGTGCGTACGTCACCAGGAAAACACCCGCGACGACCACGATCAGCCCCGACGCCCCCGCATTCACGATCATCGACCACGTCAGCGTCACAACGGGCGCCTCCCCTCATACGTCGCGCGGATCAACTCCCCGAGGTGATTGCGCTGCTGCACCCCCCGCAGGAGATCTGCCGCCGCCTGCACGGCCGGCCCCCGCGCCTCCCCCCACAGCCGATCGTGCTGCGCCCGCTCCAGAGCCGACGCCGCGGCCTGCTGCCCGCGGGTCGGCTTCCGCTTACGAGACACCGCCTGGCGTAGACGCCCCATCCACCTCCGCACCCGAGCTCACCCCCTGACCGTCCGGCCGGGGAAGTGACGTCAGGATGTGGCCCGCAGTGCGTGAGAGCTCCAGCAGCTCACCAACCTGCTGCTGGGCCACCTGCCGGGCCTTCTCGGATTCCGTGTGAGCCTGGCGCCAGGTGTCACGCTCCTGCCTCATGTCGAGGTAGAGCCGCCGCGGGACGAGCTTGCCCGTGAGCACGAGCAGGACGGCCAGCCCGAGGAGGCCGGTGGTGCCCACCGTTGCCCAACCGGCCCCGATCAGCTCGCCCACGCGCGCCTTCCTTTCCACTCGGGGTTACGCGCCGGGCTCGACCGCCGCGTGCCTGCCGCCACCCGTTGAGGTGGCCCGCTCGATCCCGGGCGCGATCCCGGACGGCCGCCACACGGTGTGGTAGGCGATGCCGATCGCGATCGCAGCGGCGAGCATGCAGGTGACGATCGGCTTGCCGGAGAAGTCGCCGTTGAAGTAGGCGGTGCCCAGACCGACAGCGACCGCGACGGCAAGCATGAGCAGGCCCTTGACCGCACCGGTCCACCGCGGCTGCGCCACGATCGCGATCACGGGCGGCAGGACGTAGCCGAGGGCCGCAGCCCACAGCTCGGCATTCGTGAGAGGCATGAAGAACTCCGGGTTGAGTCGATGGGACAGGGCTACTTGCGGCGGAGGCCGTTGGCGACCTCGTAGGCGTACTGCCAGGTCTTGGGGCCGGTCAGGCCGTCGGCGGGCCCGAGTGCGGACAGGTAGTGCCGCTGCAGCGCGGCGACCTTCTGCAGGTCGAGGGCGGTCATGGTCCGGGACGGGCCGACCTTGTAGGCGGGCCCCCAGTTGCCCTTGTCGAGCCACTTCTGCAGCTGGAGCGCGAAGTCGTTGTGCGCGCCGAGGACGAACTTGTCCCGGCCGGGGAACGGCGGAGTGGAGGTCGTCGCGGTGCCCTGCGCCCACGCGCGCAGGTCGGCGGCGGACATGTAGCAGATGGACCGGTCGAGCGGGGTCGACGTGAACTGCCAGAACAGCGGCGAGCGTCCGCTGGGCGCCGGCCGGGTCGCCGCCTCGGCCTTCGTGTACGCGGCCGCACCCCACGGATACGCCGGGTACCAGAGCGGCACATCCGCCGGCACGTGACCGTAGGAGATGTCGTCCGCGCTGGTGTAGACGCCGACGCGCTGCCCGGGGAATGCTTTCTGCACCGCAGCGATCCACGCGGCCGCGTACGCCTTGATCTGCGCCGCAGTGCGCCCACGATAGTTGCGGCCGTCGCTGTAGCGCTCGAGGTCGAGCCAGTGCAGGAAGCCGGGCCCGGCGTAGGGCTTGACGGCGGCGATGTAGTTCGCGGCCTCCACTGCGGCGTCCTGGTTCGGCCACCCGAAGTGGTACGCGCCCGGGACGAGCCCGGCCGCTTGGATGCCCTTGATGTGGGTCGCGAACTTGCCGTCGTGAGACTTCTGTCCCTCCGACGCCTTGGCGAACGCGAAGACGACGCCATCCTTCGCGTGCTTGGTCCAGTCCTGTCCGGCCTGGTAGGCGGAGACGTCGACGCCTCGGCAAGTGCTGGTCATGAGGTGCCTCCAGGGCATAGAGAAAGCCCCTCGGAGGGGAGGGGCTTGGGAGACAGGGAGTCGCCGAAAAATAACTTCGGTGTCTTGTAGGGCTGTTGGGGCCTTAGGGTGCTGCTGTGGTGGAGGGGATCGAGGCGGTGCTGGCGGAGAAGTTCGCCCGGTTGTTGCCGCATCTGGACGAACGACGGCGCCGGCTGGTGCTGGGAGCGGACGCGCGGGCTCTGGGGTATGGCGGTGTCCGATTGGTCGCTCGTGCTGCCCGGGTGTCGGAGGAGACGGTCTCGCGCGGGGTGGCGGAACTGGTCGGCGGGCCGGGGCCCTCGGGCCGGGTGAGGCGGGAGGGCGGGGGCCGGAGACGTCTGCGCGAGAAGCACCCCGGTCTGTTGCCGGCCCTGCTGGCGCTGGTGGAACCCGACCAGCGGGGTGATCCGGAGTCGCCGCTGCTGTGGACGACGAAGTCGACACGGAAGCTGGCGGGTGAGTTGACCGCCCAGGGATTCCGGGTGGGGTCCGACACGGTTGCGGCCCTGCTGAAGGAGGAGGGCTTCTCCCTGCAGGGCACCAGCCGGACGACCGAGGGAGCCCGTCATCCGGACCGGGACGCCCAGTTCCATTACATCAACGGCCAGGTCCAGGAGTTCACCGGAGCCGGTGAGCCGGTGATCAGCGTGGACGCCAAGAAGAAGGAAGTACTGGGCGACTACGCGGTTATCGGGCGGGAGTGGCATCGCAGCGGTGAGCCGGTGAGGGTGCGGGCCCACGACTACCCCGAGAAGAACGCGCAGAAGGCAGTCCCGTACGGAATCTACGACCTGTCCGCGGACACCGGCTGGGTGTCGGTGGGCTGCGACGGCGACACCTCCGCGTTCGCGGTGGCCACGCTCCGACGCTGGTGGGACGGCGAAGGCCGGCACCGATACCCGCACGCGACCCGTCTGCTGATCACCGCCGACGCCGGCGGCTCGAACGGCTACCGGGTGAAAGCGTGGAAGAAGGAACTCGCGGACTTCGCCCTCTCGGCGGGCCTGACCGTAACGGTCTGCCACTTCCCTCCGGGCACGTCGAAGTGGAACAAAATAGAGCACCGGCTCTTCTCACGCATCAGCACGAACTGGCGCGGACGCCCGCTGACCAGCCATGAGGTCGTCGTCAACACCATCGGCGCGGTCACCACGAGCACGGGCCTCACTGTCCACGCCGAGCTCGACCCCGGCCAGTACCCCACCGGCGTCACCGTCCCCGACGAGGTCATGGAGCGCCTCCCGCTCACCCCCCACGAGTGGCACGGCACCTGGAACTACACGCTGCGTCCCGAACCCCTCGCCCCACCGGCTCCGCCGCCGCCCCGCGACCCGTCCTTCGGCCGGTTCCCACCTGGGGACAAGACCCCTGCCTGGCTCCGGCACCCCAGCCTCACCGGCCTGGAAACCCCGGCTTTCGACGACCTCGTCACCCGCTACCGCGGCTACCTCGCCGAACACCCCCCGATCCTGCTTCCCGGCAAACGCCCCGACGGCGGTCCCGGCGCAGGCGGCCGACGCCTGTCCGCCGCCGACCACATCGTCGTCCTCCTCCTCAAAAAGCGCTGGTCCATGACCCACGCACTACTCGCCGAAACGACCGGCCTGACCAAGACAAGGATCGGCTCCACCATCCGGGACGCCGCCTCAGTCCTTACCGCGCTGGGGGAAACCGTGCCCACCGGCCCTCTCACCGTGACCACGGCCGAACAACTCGCCGCCATCGCCGGACACGACCTCACACCCCCGTAACCCATCAAGATCGAGAAGTTATTTTTCGGCGACTCCCAGGGTCATTGCATGAGGGAGTGTCATGAATCAGGTGTGATCTTCCCCGAAGGAGTCACCTGATGAGTACGACGACGGATCACCGGATCGAGACCCTGGGCAGCGTGTCGCTTGCCGTGGCCGACGGCAGTGTCCAGGGTGCCGACGTGAAGTCGATGCCGGTGTCGCCGAACGGTCTGTCCAGCGAACTGCTGGAGGAGCTGGCCGCGCTCGCGGCCGAGAAGGTCCGCGGGGAGGGGCTGAGACTGATGGGCGAGGGCGGGCTGCTGCCCGAACTGGCCCAGCATCTGATGCAGGCCGCCCTGGAGGCCGAGATGGACGAGCACCTGGCCGCCGAGGCCGGCCGGGTCGGCGGGCGCGGATCTCGCTCGGGCGGCAACATGCGCAACGGCTACCGGGCCAAGAAGGTGATGACGGAGGTCGGCGCCGTGACGGTGCAGGTCCCCAGGGACCGGCTGGGTACCTTCCGGCCCCGGATGCTGCCCGTGTACGCCCGCCGCACCGGCGCGCTGGACGACCTGGTGATCTCGCTGACCGCGAAAGGCCTGACCTCGGGCGAGATTGTCTCCCACCTCGCCCAGACGTACGGAATGACGACCACGAAGGAGACCATCTCCACGATCACCGACAAGGCCCTGGAATCGATGGCGGAATGGCGCACCCGCCCCCTCGATCCGGTCTACCCGGTCGTCTTCATCGACGCCGTGCACGTCAAGATCAGGGACGGTCACGTCGCCAACCGGCCCATCTACGTGGCCATCGCGGTCACCACCGACGGCTACCGCGAGATCCTCGGCCTATGGGCCGGGAACGGAGGGGAAGGCGCCAAGTACTGGCAGACCGTCCTGACCGAAATCAAGAACAGAGGCGTCCGGGACGTGCTCATGCTGGTCTGCGACGGACTGAGCGCCCTGCCCGACGCGGTGAACACCGTCTGGCCCCAGACCGTCGTGCAGACCTGCGTGGTCCACCTCATCCGCGCCAGCCTGCGCTATGCCTCCCGCCGCGACTGGGCCGACGTCGCCCGCGACCTCAAGCCCGTCTACACCGCCGTCAACGAGGAAGAGGCCCGTGCACGGCTGGCCGACTTCGACGCCACCTGGGGCAAGCGCTACCCGTCGATCGCGGGAACCTGGGAACGGGCCTGGAGCGAGTTCGTGCCCTTCCTCGGCCTGCCCGACGCGATCCGGCAGGTCGTCTACACCACCAACGCGATCGAGTCCCTCAATGCCCGCTACCGGCGGGCGGCCCAGGCCTGCGGGCACTTCCCCAACGAGCAGGCCGCCCTCAAACGCCTCTACCTTGCCACCATCGCCCTCGACCCCACCGGCCGCGGCCGCCAGCGCTGGAACAACCGCTGGAAGTCCGCTCTCAACGAGTTCGACGTCCTCTTCGACGGCCGGCTCACCGCCGGAAGAGTGTAGGCCGAACAGCCCACCGAACAACTCGTAGGCCAAACAGACGAATCACACCTAATTCCTGATAGACCCTTGCATGAAGCCGATTGATCCTTTTCATCCGGTGAGGCCGAGCGCGGTCAGGGGGCGTCCGTAGTCGCGGGCGGCGTGGCGGAGGGCGGCGGCGATGTTGGTGTGGCCGTCCTGGCGGTGGAGACCGATGGCGAGGTTGCGTAGGCTGGCCATGGTGCGGGGCAGTTGGGCGGTGCGGACCTTGGAGTCGTCCTCGCGGAAGGTCCGGTCACGAACATGGTGCAGAAGGTTCTCGATGCCCCAGTGCCCCCTGATCCAGGAGGCCAGTTGCTCCCCGGTGGCCGCGCCCGGCGGCAGGCTGGTGATCAGGTAGACACGCTCAATGGTGAGCTTGCCGCTGCCCAGCTCACGGCGCCAGCGCACGACTTGCAGGGCCTGGCGGGCGTCTGGATAGTCCAGGTGCGCGAATGCGGCTGTCTTCAACCGTCGGATCTCCATGCGGGCGCGGGCGCGGGCGCGGGCGCGGTCGTAGTGGTCGAGCGTGATCTCACGCCAGGGCAGGCGGCGCAGTCGGTCATAGAGGCCGGGGTGGTTCTTCTTGACGATCGCCACGTAGTGGGCGTCGCGTGCGCGCAGGTAGGTTCCGTGGTCGTGCTGGGTGTGCAGGGCGTCGGCGGTGATCACGCTGCCGGTCAGGTCCACGGTGTCGAGCAGTGGGGCGAAGGCGGGGATCTCGTTGCTCTTGTCGGCGACCTGCCGCTGGGCGAGCACGCTGCCGGCGTGCTCCATCGCCGCCAGCAGCACCACCGCCGCCTGGGCTGCGTGGCGTGAGCCGCGCAGCGTCTTGCCGTCCACTGCGATCGCCCGCAGCACTGGGCGCTTGCCGACAGTGTCCTCCGGCCGCCTGGCGCGGGCCGCAAGGAAGGCGCCGATCGTCTCATCCAGCACATCGCCATCGAGCCGGGCGAGCAGGCGCCGAACGGTGGCTGGGTGCGGCACCGGCACAGCGCCGGTCAGCGGATCGGGCGCGAAGCCGCAGGCGCGCAGTGCCCACCGCGGAGCATCAGCGATCCACTCGCCGACCGCGGCCAGGGAGCGGGCGCCGGCAATGCGGCGGCCCCGCTGCGACGGGGGATTGCGCGGCGGGGCCTGGGGGTGGTCGTCAGCGTCGCACGACGTCAGCAATCAGAAGGCGGTTCGGGACGCCTTGATGGCTTTACACTCGAGCTTCTTGGCGTCCTTGATCTCGTCCGCGTTCACCAGCGCACCAGCGTTCTTGTCGGTGAACTTCTGGCCCGGGGCGAGGTTCTCGGCGGTTGACATGAAGTCGTCGACCTTCTTGCCGTCGGCCAGGACCTCGCCCTCAACGAAGTACGAGTATCGGCGGTCGCCGTTGTTCGCGTAGTCGACGTGGATGGCCATCTCCTTGATGTCGAAGTCGCCGGTGACCACGTCGCACTTAGTGACCTTGAAGTCCTTCATGACCTCGGACTCCTTGGCGCCGCCGGTCTTGGACTTACCGTCGCCGACGGTGGCGGAGTCATACGACTTGTCCAGCTCCTCACTGGCCTTGTCGACAGCGGAGAAGAACAGGGCGTTCATGGCGAAGAACATGATGATCGCTACGGCCGACGTGACGAGGCCGGTGATGCCAGCACCCTTCCCCTTGTGGACCTTGCCCGCCTTGGACAGGCCGATGGCGCCGAAGATGATGCCAAGGATCGCGAGCGGCCAGACGACGACGTTGAGGACGGGGACGAAGCTGACTACGACGGCGATGATGCCGAGGACGAGTGCGGTGGTGGCCAGGCCGTTGCTGCCGGGCTGCTGGGGCTCGCCGTAGCCGGGCTGCTGGGGCTGGGGCGGGTACTGCTGGTTCATGGTCCCCCCTGGGACTTGCGTTGTGGCTTGCTGGTGTGTGACTCGTGAAGGAGATGTGTGGTTGCGTTCATCCGGTGTTATTCACCTGATCGTGATCAACTGCCCGGGGGCTGCGGGGCCGGGTCGCTTCTTCGGCGTGCCGGGAATGGGCTTCTTCTCCCGCCGGCCCCAGCCGCCGCGCGACGCCTGGCAGCCCGTCTTGCCCCTACAGCCGTGCGGCGTCGGCTGGGATGGGACCGGGGCAGCCGGGATCACCTGGGAACAGTCGGCCGCCCAACTGGGCTTCTCTCATCACGAACTCCTGCATCGGTTCAGCAGGCGGTTGCGGCGGGTGGTTCGGTGACCGACCCGTCGCCGAGCCAGACGCGCACGTTCGGCTCAACCCCGTGATCAGCGCGACAGTCCTCGGCGAGCGCCTCCGCGAACTCCTGGGCGGAGCCAGCGAAGTTCGTGGTGCGGATCCGCAGGCCAGGTGCGGACTGGTACGTGTACTTGGGCATGGGAGGACTCCTTCGGCAGTGGGTCAGATGAGTCCGAGCCAGCGGGCGACGTCGTCCGGCGCCACACCGGTCAGCTGGCGGACGAGGATCAGCAGCATGAACACGCCGATCACGATCAGCGGGCCTCGACTGGACGGCGGGGCGTACCCGATGCGGTCTCCGGACGGGGGTGACATGCCGCCGTGCACGGTCTTGCGGTGGTCCTTCTGGTCCTTCTCGGCGCCGCGGCGGCTGGCGTGGACGGCGCCGGCGGCGTTGCAGTCGGGGCAGGTGTAGCGGTGCGGCATCAGGACGTCTCCTGGTCGAGGGCGGGGAGGGGCGGGAGGCTGGTGGCGAGGACGCCGCGGGTGTTGCCGCCGTTCAGCCAGAGCTTGTCCTCGACCTGGACCCCGAGTTCGTCGAGGGCGCGGCGGAGGCGGGTGACGCTCCAGTCGGGGTAGTCGCCGGCGGCCTGGGCGACGGCGGGGATGTCGCGGAGGTGCGCGCCGCGGGCGGTCCCGATGGCGGTGCGGGTGTGCTCGAGGAGGCGGAGCTGCTCGGCGGTGTAGGAGAGCGGTGGCTCCTCCCCCGGGGGGTCGTCTTGGTCGAGATCTTGGCCCGAGATTTCTAGGCCACTATCGCTGGCCTGCGGTTTTGTGTCGCCTAGGGGATCGGTCTCGTCCGGGCTCTCGGCGTGGGGGAGGGCCCCCTCACGCGTGGGGGTGGCGGGGGGCTCCTCGCGTGGGGGCTCGGCCGGGGTGGTGGTGGGGTGGTGGCGGACGTGCCAGACCCGCCAGTCGCCGGCGTGGATGCCGGGCCGGTTGGTGCCGTCGATGACGAGCTGGTCGCGGATGGGTACGCCGAGGGGTTCGAGGAGGGCGCGGAGGCTGGCGACGGTGCAGTCGAGGGGCCGGCCGTGGGCTTTGGAGCGGGCGGTGATCTGGTCGGCGAGGTCGGCCAGGTGCAGGCCCGACCGGTCGTGGAGCATGCGGTGGACGGCGCCCACGAAGGCCCGGACAGCTGCGTGCTGGGCGCGGATGGCGGCGCGTTGGCGGGCCTTCTCCCGGCGCGTCACCGGCCGTTTGGCGGGCTCCGAACCGGCCGCGTAGGCGACGACGAGCCCAGCCCCCGTAGCCGCCCACAGCACGGGCCTGAGCGGAACACCCGCCTCGGTAGCCCAAGACCACCCCCACCAGCCCAGAAACCCGCCGGCCCCGACCCGGGTGCCGATCGTCTTCCACTGCGCCTTCCTGGCCGCATGCCACAGCCGCTTGAGGCCCGCTACGAGCCGCCGCGGCGCGGTACGAGCCCGCACCTCCACTACCTCGGCGCCGCGGCCCGCAACATCCCGTACGACCGCCCCAGCACGATGTGCGGCACGCCAGTGCCAGGTCGGCGCGGCCGGTTTCCGGATCGACGTTGCCAGCGCAGCAACGGCCGCGGCATAGGCACGGCCGACCAGCACCCCGGCCTGCTCGGCCGGATGCGGCTGTGTCATCTCCTCGGTGCTCATCAGCCCGCCACGACCTGCACGAGCGAGCCGATCATCGAAGTCACCTGGGTCAGCAAGCCGTTCGCGGCCAGTGCAGCGCTGGTCATCAAGAAGCCCTGCAGCACCGACCCCTTGGCGCCCGGCCGGGTGTAGTGCCACCAGCCGGCGAGCCCCAGCGCTACGGCGGCGGGAACGGCACCGAAGTGGTCTCCGATGCGGCCGGTCATGTCGTGGGCTTTCACGGACAGGATCGACCACGGCTGGCCCGCTCGGGCGTACACGTAGGCGAGGACGATGCCGACCGCGAAGGCCAGGGGGCTCGGGAACGACTTCCCGCCCTTCTTCAGCGCGGCGATCGTGATCAGGGTGAGGGCGAATGCGAGGCCTTGGAGGCCGATCTCCAGCATGGTGAGGGTGGTCCTATTCAGGGGTGGAGCACGAGGTTGATCACGGTCGCGGTGTAGACGGCCCGGCTGATCCAGGAGATGAGCAGGGGCCCGGCGTCGCAGCGCCGGTTGACCAGCCAGCCGACCCCGAGGATCAGGACGGGGATGCCGATCGGGGCGTCAGCGGTGTGCTGCAGCAGCCACGGCGTGAGCCCGACACGCCAGGCCGCCCACACCCCGGACCCGGTGAACACCAGCTGCCCGAGACGGGCCTTCGACTTCCAGGCGACATCCGCGGCGTCCCGGAGCCGGACAGTGGCGGGCCGTTCGCGGTAGCCGCGGACGATCCGGTCGGCGACCGCTACCGGATCCCAGGCGGGGGGCTGGCCATCGGCTGGAGTATCCGGCTCCCCCTCCTCTGGCTTCTCCTCCGTCTCCGAGTCGGGCTTTCTCTCCTCGCTCTCCCCCTTCGGCCCGGCCAGCGCGCGCTGCTTCTTGGCCGGCTTCTTCGACGCGGGCGCGGTGCCGCTGTCGAGGATGTCGTCGAGCCAGTCCCGCGGACGCACGGTCGGCTTCGGTGGGAGGACCGGCGCAGCGAGTGCGTCGGGGCCGACGCCGAGCTTGAGGAGCTCGTGCCGGACACGACGCTCGTCGGCCTCGGGCGCGGTCACGATGCCCGCTCCTCGATCCGGTCACGTGTCCGTCGGACGGTGTCGGCGGACACCTGCTGTCCGTGGACGTCCCGGACGTAGGACAGGACGGCCTGCTTGTCGGTGATCCCGGAGGCGAGGGCCGTCCGGATGGTGTCCGCGATGGTCTGTCCGGGCGGCGCGATCGGCCGGACGCGGCGACCACGTGGACGCTGTGACCTGCTGTCCTTCGCGTCCGGACGTATGTCCGTGTCCTCGTCCAGGATGGCCCGGACGGTGTCCGTGTCCGTCTCGATGTGGGTGGCGGACAGGTGGTCGGCGATCTCCTCGGCGGTCATGTCCGGGAAGGTGGAAGCGGCGGCGCGGACAGCGGAACGGACAGTTGCGGCGTGGCGGCTGTCCGGGCTCGTGTCCGTGTCCGGCCCGGTGATGGGTTGTCCGGTCTGGACGGGGTCGAGGAGGTCGAGGCGGACACCGACCGCGCGGCGCAGCGTGGCCCAGGAGCGGCTCGGGTACATGATCCAGCCGAGGAACGGGATGTGGGGCAGTCGCTCGGCGATCAGGCCGCGGGCTGCGCGCTGCTCGTCGCGGACGTCGCGGCGGTGCAGTTCGAAGAGGAGCTCGACGCCGGCGGAGAGGGAGGCGAATCCGGCGGCCGCGGGTGTGCCGCCGAGGTCGTTCCCAGGGTTCCAGTTGAGGATGCCGGAGACGCCGACGAAGGCGACGAGTGCGAGACGGGCGAGTCCGGCGGGGGTGCCGCGTTCGACGGCGCGGCGGGCGTACGTGGCGCAGATGAGTCCGGCCGCGTCGAACATCACGCTGAGGGCAATGGCGAGGCCCTTGTTCATGCCCCAGCGCATGAGCTGGCCGGAGAGGGACCAGGCGGCCGCGATGAGGAGCATGCCGAGGACGAGGCCCCAGGCGAGGCGGATGGGCTGGGAGAGACGCCGCCCGTTGGGGGTGGCGGTCATCGGTTCCTCCAGGCGTAGATGGCGATGGCGGTGCAGGCGAGGCAGGGCAGTTGGAGGCCGTTGGCGAGCGCGAGGACGGCGAGGACGGTGAACCCCCACCGGCCGAGCCAGCTGCCGAGGTCGAGTCGGTGGGCGGTCCGGGGCCGGCGGCGGGTCACGAGCTGGCTCCTCAGCGGCCGTGCAGCGTGGTCTCGGCATCGGGGGCCGCGGTGGAGTTCATACGCGGACGTCGCCGCGGGGGCCGTTCCCTGTCGCAGACGCGGCAAGTGCGACCCCCGTCGGGGCGGACGTGCACGTTCTCGGGCGTGCGTGGGTGCCCTTTGGCGCAGGTCTCGCGGAGCTGTGGGCGCCGATTTGCCGCCTGTTCCTTGTAGGTGCGCCATGCCACGTTGCCGGGCTCGTAGCCACGGTCGTTGTCGATGCGATCGAGAGTGTGGCTCTTCGAAGGGCGTGGCCCCATGTCGGCGAGGAAGGCCTCGAATGAGGTCTGCCAGCGCGGGCACACGGTGATGCCGCGGCCTCCGTACTCCTTGTAGTGCCGGTGTGCAGAGTTAAGGCAGCGCTGTTTCATGCTGGTCCAGATCGTGTATTCGCCGCTGTTCCGCATTCCGTGCGTACGCGATCTGGTTGATGCGGCTTCGCTGTTGAGGCATCCACAGGACTTGGCCGAGGTACCAAGGGTGCTGATCCGGATGGTCTTCTCTGTGCCGCAGTCGCAGCGGACTGCCAGGCGGAGGCTGGTTGTTTTGCCTGTGCCGTGGGTCAGTTCACCGATGACCGTGAGCCTGCTGAACCGTGCGCCGATGTATGCCTCGGCTTTGCGCGCCATGGGGGTTCCTGTCTTGATCAGAGCGGGGTGTCCGGCCCCGCAGGGGTTCGGGGCCGGACAGGTCGGGTGGCTACCAGGGCCAGCGGGGGCGCCAGTTGGTGCGCAACTCGGTCTGGTGTCCGGTGCGTCGGCTCGCGGCCTGCCGGTCGGCCTTCTCCTGGCGGCGGGCCTGCTTGTCGCGGTCGCTGGTGGACGGGTTGGAGGCGTACGGGTTGGCCTTGGCGGCGCGGCGTTCGAGGCGGCCCATCAGCGTCCCCAGGTCTTGACGGCCGCGGCGTCCGAGGCGGCCATGCGCGCTCCGGCGGACTGGTTGTTCGCGGCCCCGTTCGCGACGGCCCGCTCGGCGGGGGTGCGCCGGTCGCTGGCGCAGGCCTGCACGGTCGCCGGGGCGGATGCAATCTCGTTCGGCTGCTGCGCGCTGATCTCGCGGGCCATCACACGGCCTCAGTGAGTTCACGCAGGCGGCTGGTGCACTCGCTGCGGAGCAGGGTGGCGGCCGGGTCGGGCAGCAGGCCTGCGACCTTCGCGGACACCTCGTCGGCGACCGGGGTCGGCAGCTGGTGCAGCTTGGCGGCCACGGCGACTGTGTAGGCGCGGCGGAGGGCGATGTGGGTGATGAGGTCGCGCCGGTTGCCGGCGCGTTCGACCTCGTCGGCCATGACGTCGAGGACCCGGCGGGCGTATGAGGGTTCGGGGAGTGCCGGGGTGTGCTGCGGTAAGGGCTGATCGGTACGGTTGGGTATGCCTGCCTCTTTGTCGCGATTGAAGGTGGGCGCCCCTGACCCGTATGGCGTTCCAGCGCCGGGCCAGGGGCTTATTCGTTGGGCAGCGCGGGCTGCTTGCCCCGACTGTAGGGGTCCCCTACAGTCCATGGCAAGCGGCCCACCGGAGGAAAGGGCCGGGATGAGCGACGAGGAGGTGCGCCGCGTGACGGACGCCTTGAACGCGGTGGAACAGATCGCGGATCGTGAAGAGCGAATCAAAGCTCAGAGCAAGATCATGGCTGAGCAGGCCAACCGCAATAAGGACTGGTCGCAGGACCGCGATGAGCTGATCCGGGAACTGTGGGACGGCGGGACAGGTCTGTCATACCGGCAGATCGCGGCGCGCCTTGAGATCAAACCGAGTACGGTCCAGGCGGTGTTTCGCGGTAAAGGGTCCGGCACGACACGACCGAAGGCCGAGAAGAAGCCGGAGGAATAACGATGGATGACCTGGCGGAGTGGCTGCGCGTCCAGCTCGACGAGGACGAGCGGATCGCGCGGGCTACGCACCCCGTGTTCCTGGCATGGGAGTACGACCACTGCGTCCGGGAGATCCGGGACCTTGGCAATGGGAATGAGATCGCGTCAGTCATCCTGCCGCGCTATGGCGAGCACATGGCGGAGTGGGATCCGGAGCGTGCGCTGCGCGAGATCGACGCCAAGCGGCAGCTGCTCGCCATCCACCGCCGCTACGTCGACGAGCCTGATCAGGCGTGCCTCGGATGCGCAGGCGGGATTGAGTGGGTGAGCTGCCCCGTCGTGCGGACGGTCGCTGCGGTGTACGCAGACCGGCCCGGCTACAAGGAGTCGTGGCGGCCGTAGCTCATGCGCGCTGATGCCCCCGTCTCCGTCGAGGCGGGGGCATCGTCGTCTTCCCATCCCACAGGCTCGCGGCGTACGGTCGGGTTGCCCCTCGCGGGGCGCACACCTTGGGGGTACAACGGCCCGCCGATTCCAGGGATAGGGATCGGCGGGCCGACTGCTACTGACTTTGGAAGCGTGATGTCGTTGGGGGCTGACGGGGTGTGATCGTCGCGGTATGCCGTTTGTATGAGGTATCCGCAGGGTGGTGGGCTGACGCCTGAACGGCAGGCGTTTCGTGAGCGGATCCGGATGGAGGCCGCCGAACGGTTCGGCGCCGGGGCCTCCAACGCGGAGGTCGCCAAGGACTTACGGGTGAGCGTGCGTTCGGTTCAGCGGTGGCGCCGGGCCTGGCAGAACACCGGCACGGACGGTCTTCGGTCGGTGGGACCAGTGTCGCTGCCCAGGCTGAGCGAGAAGCTGTTCGCCGTACTGGAGCAGGAGTTGGCCAAGGGCCCGGTCGCGCAAGGCTGGCCGGACCAGACCTGGACGCTGGCCCGGATCAAGACCTTGATCGGGCGGCGGTTGCACAAGTCGTTCACACTCTCGGGCATCTCGCAGATGCTGCGTCGCCACGGCTGGAGCCACCAGGTCCCGGCCCGACGAGCACTCGAGCGGGACGACGTGGCCGTAGCCGGGTGGGTGAAGGAGACCTTCCCGCACGTGGAAGCACCGCGGCGGCGCTCGACGCCTACCTCGTCTTCGAGGACGAGGCCGGCTTCTCGATGACGCCGCCGACCGCCCGCACCTGGTCCCGTCGTGGCGTCACCCCGGTCGTCACGGTGAGGGGACGCTCCCAGCGGCGGATCTCGATCGCGGCCCTGGCCTGCTACAAACCCGGCGAGCGCTCACGGCTCATCTACCGGCCCATGGTCCACCCGGACCACAAGGCGGGCGGGCGACGCAGCTTCGCGTGGACCGACTACCGCAACCTGCTCATCAGGGCCCACCAGCAGCTCGGCAAGCCGATCGTCCTGGTCTGGGACAATCTCAACGTCCACCGCGACCGCCGCTTACGCGCGTTCATCGACGCCCAGGACTGGGTCACCGTCCACTTCCTGCCTCCGTACGCGCCGCACCTCAATCCGGTCGAGGGCATCTGGTCCCTGCTCCGCAGGCGCTGCCAGGCCAATACCGCCTTCACCGACCCCGCCCATCTCATGCGCGCCCTCCGGCGGGGACTGCGCCAGGCCCAGTACCAGCCCGACCTCATCGACGGATGCCTTGCCGGCACCGGACTCACCCTGACGACACCACACCTACAACGTCAGTAACCGTCGGCGGGGGGTCTATCAGGAATTAGGTGTGATTCGTCTGTTTGGCCTACGAGTTGTTCGGTGGGCTGTTCGGCCTACACTCTTCCGGCGGTGAGCCGGCCGTCGAAGAGGACGTCGAACTCGTTGAGAGCGGACTTCCAGCGGTTGTTCCAGCGCTGGCGGCCGCGGCCGGTGGGGTCGAGGGCGATGGTGGCAAGGTAGAGGCGTTTGAGGGCGGCCTGCTCGTTGGGGAAGTGCCCGCAGGCCTGGGCCGCCCGCCGGTAGCGGGCATTGAGGGACTCGATCGCGTTGGTGGTGTAGACGACCTGCCGGATCGCGTCGGGCAGGCCGAGGAAGGGCACGAACTCGCTCCAGGCCCGTTCCCAGGTTCCCGCGATCGACGGGTAGCGCTTGCCCCAGGTGGCGTCGAAGTCGGCCAGCCGTGCACGGGCCTCTTCCTCGTTGACGGCGGTGTAGACGGGCTTGAGGTCGCGGGCGACGTCGGCCCAGTCGCGGCGGGAGGCATAGCGCAGGCTGGCGCGGATGAGGTGGACCACGCAGGTCTGCACGACGGTCTGGGGCCAGACGGTGTTCACCGCGTCGGGCAGGGCGCTCAGTCCGTCGCAGACCAGCATGAGCACGTCCCGGACGCCTCTGTTCTTGATTTCGGTCAGGACGGTCTGCCAGTACTTGGCGCCTTCCCCTCCGTTCCCGGCCCATAGGCCGAGGATCTCGCGGTAGCCGTCGGTGGTGACCGCGATGGCCACGTAGATGGGCCGGTTGGCGACGTGACCGTCCCTGATCTTGACGTGCACGGCGTCGATGAAGACGACCGGGTAGACCGGATCGAGGGGGCGGGTGCGCCATTCCGCCATCGATTCCAGGGCCTTGTCGGTGATCGTGGAGATGGTCTCCTTCGTGGTCGTCATTCCGTACGTCTGGGCGAGGTGGGAGACAATCTCGCCCGAGGTCAGGCCTTTCGCGGTCAGCGAGATCACCAGGTCGTCCAGCGCGCCGGTGCGGCGGGCGTACACGGGCAGCATCCGGGGCCGGAAGGTACCCAGCCGGTCCCTGGGGACCTGCACCGTCACGGCGCCGACCTCCGTCATCACCTTCTTGGCCCGGTAGCCGTTGCGCATGTTGCCGCCCGAGCGAGATCCGCGCCCGCCGACCCGGCCGGCCTCGGCGGCCAGGTGCTCGTCCATCTCGGCCTCCAGGGCGGCCTGCATCAGATGCTGGGCCAGTTCGGGCAGCAGCCCGCCCTCGCCCATCAGTCTCAGCCCCTCCCCGCGGACCTTCTCGGCCGCGAGCGCGGCCAGCTCCTCCAGCAGTTCGCTGGACAGACCGTTCGGCGACACCGGCATCGACTTCACGTCGGCACCCTGGACACTGCCGTCGGCCACGGCAAGCGACACGCTGCCCAGGGTCTCGATCCGGTGATCCGTCGTCGTACTCATCAGGTGACTCCTTCGGGGAAGATCACACCTGATTCATGACACTCCCCGGGATGAGTCCCATGCCGGGCTGCTTGCCGGCTCCCGCGTTCCAGCCCACGCGGAACAGGTCACTGCGCAGCACTGTGACCTCGTCGGCCAGGGCCTCCATCTCCTCAACGGTGATGGGTTTGGCGTTGTACCCGAGGGATTTCCTGACGGGCTTCAAGGCTTCCATGCCCTCGCCGGACTCGGCCTTCATGTAGATGGAGTGGACGATGGCGTTACGCCGGATCCGGATATTGTCCGCGCCTTTGAGGCACGCCTCAATCTCGGTGGCATCCTCAGGGGCGACGATGCCCACGGTCAAGGTCAAGCGGCAGAGCTGGAGGAGCCTATCTGTGCTGGCCCCGTTCGCGTCCATGAGCAGCGTCGGTTCGTGGGCGATGGCGCCGAGGAGATGGTGGAGGCTCGCGTCGAGCTGAGCGCCTGCGACGGTGACACGGCCGACTGCTTCGAGGAAGGGGTCACGTTCCCGTGCGGGGCTGTCTTTGAGGGTCATGCATGGGGATGGTACGGAGTGGGTGGCATTGGTGGCGGCGGATTTTGACGCACCGTCGTCCGCCCCGGTGTGGGGCGGGCGCTCGGGTCTCCGGGGGCCTCTGCCCCGCTGCAGCTTTGGTCCCGACGGGCGCGGCGTAGCTCAGTAGCAGGGGTGGAATGCGTCGGTGGTGCCGGCGGTGGTGACGAGGCCCGTGCCCTGGTCAAGGACCACGATGGTGGCGGGATACGGTCCGCTGCCGCAATGGAGGGCCGCAACCTTCTGCCATCCCTGCAGGGTGCCGGTGGCATCGGCTGTCAGTCGGCCCAGCGAGACCGGCCCGCTGGTCCCGGCACTGTAGAACCGCACCATGCCATAGGGCGTGAGCCCGCTGCCAGTGGCGAACAGGCCACCGCCGGTCGGGGACAACTCGGTGGTGACGGACACCCCACCGCGCGGCGTCGCACCCGGATCAGCCAGCCGCAGAACGGCGTTGGCGTTGTCGCTGCTGGCCTGGTCGCGACTGTCCGGCGGCACGCACACGTGGTCCGAGGGCCGCGTTGCACGCCAGACGAAGCCCGGCCTGCAGGTGTCCGGGCCGTAAATGCCGCCGTTCGGCTCCCGGCGCAGGGGGCCCAGGGAGTTTTCCGTCGCGGTCTGGGTGCGGATCGCCGGCGTCACGCAGACTTGGTCGCCCGCGTACGCATCCCGCCACGTGTAGCCCGCGGCGCAGGTGTACGGCCCGTATGGCAGGTCGGTTGCCATGGCGGATGAGGTTGTCGCCATCAGGCCGGCCAGCAGCGCCACCGCCACTATCAGCCATGTCAGCACACGCCGCGGGTAGCGGGAGTCCGCTGTGTCCGTGGCCTTTCCTTTGCCTCGCATACGTCCTCCTCGGTCAGTCCGGTTGAAGCGGTCGCTGAGGCCGGCCCGTGGGGCGCCGGGGCGGGGCAAAGTCGCCGGGGTATCTCGGTGATTCTCCGGTGTCTGTGCATCTGTGCGCCCGGCCTCCGCGGTGGGGTGTCGATCCGGTCCGGGCAGCATCTGCTCGACTTTCTGCTGACTGTGAGGGGCCGTTATGCGTTCTGTCTACCCTGCTGCGCCATTTGCGGTGCTCGTCTGTCTTGTGCTGGCAAGTGTGACGCCTGCGGCGAGTCCGGTTCCGAGGCGCTGTGGACCAGTAGCGCAGGTTGACGCCCGCACAGTGAAGCCCCGCCGCAGTCGAGTGGCGGCGGGGCTTCGTGCTGCCCGCAGGCGGCTGCCGGCCGCGCAGTAGCGGGAACGGCGGGCAGTGGTCGGTCGGCTGCCGCCCGGCCCGCTGCGAGCCGGTAGCGTTAAGGCGGCATCAAAGTGCAGGTCACGGGACATGCTTGAGGGCGTGTGGAGATTCCGCACGGGCAGCATGTGGGAGGGGACGACCGGTGGGGTCTGTCAGCAGCGGGCTGGGGAAGGTCGAAGTACGGCTGAAATGGGACCCGAGTCCGTGGGGGGAGTCGCCCCGCCACCTCGACATCGTCGCCGCGACCTATGCCGTAGACGATCCGTTCGGCGGGCCGGTGTACGTGGTGCACTACGACAGCCGCTCGCCAGACGGCACGATCAACATGAACCGGCACAGCCAGACCGGCATGGGCTTCGGGTTCGTCGAGGTGATGTCCCTTGAGTTCGACCGCTTGTCCAGCGCCTACTCACGGGTGGTGGTGGGCGTGATCATCCACCAGGAGCCGGATCCCCGCACCTTCGGCGACATGTCCAATGCTGGAGTGGTGGTCGTCGAGGGCTACCAGGAACTGCTCGCCGATGATTTCTCGGGCGTGGCAGCAGCGCGAGCGACAACGGTCGCTGAATTCCTCAGGAACGACTCCGGCGCCTGGGAAATGCACGAGATGATCCGCGGGTCCGACAGCGAACCAGCAGGTTTCATGGGCGAGATGGGTACTGTCCGCCCCCACATCTGACCTGTTGCCCCGGGGCTCCGGTGACTCTCGTTTGTCGCTGGTGGAGTTGCGTGGAAGTGCGAGCGCCGCCCCGGGATGGTGGGGCGGGCGCTGCGGATCTGCCGCGTGCACCGTGCGCCGCTGCGGGTGCCGGTTGTGTCCCGTGGGTGCCGGAGGTTTGCCGATGCCGGTCACCTGGAGGGCGGTGGTCCAGTTGGTCTTGATGGCGTTGCGCGCTGACGCGAGGGTGATCGTTCCCTTGCAGACGGCGTTCTTCAGCTTGGTCTCGACGCCGTCCTTGGTGGTCGCCGTCGGGGAGCCGTAGTAGGGCTTGGGCCAGAGGTTGGCCGGGTTGGTCGGGTGGCCGCCGAGCTCCAGCGCGCCACGGTTGATGTCAGCCGCTGATGTCAGACGGCTGCTGTCTGGCGGGGCCCCTTACAGCCACGCGGGACGGAAACCGCGCAGACTCGCACAACCCTTTAACGAGGCGAGTGGTCATGAATGCATCACATTGATCACTGATGCCACAGGGGTAAACATGCAGCTCCAGCGTTCATCGTGGGCCGCTTTGGAGATGTTCACGGTCTGCTCCCGCGTGCGGCTGAGGGCCTGGCATGCCGCACCAGCCCGATGACCGACGTACTTCCCCGTCTGCTCTGCGGCGGTGGACCCTCTGGCACTTCTGCTGGGGAGCCGTCGCCCTACTGTTCGGCGTCGTTGTGCTCCTCTCCGCCGGCGTCGCTCTGACTGCGGTGCCCGACGGCATGGCCGAGGAGCGCGCCTACCAGGCTGCCCGTCCCTGTGGCGCGGCTGTCACCGAGGACTGCCTGCGCTCCGTCCAGGCCACCGTGCGCGGCACGCAGGTCCGGAGAGAGTCCAAGAGCACGCGGCGCGAACTCCTCCTCACCGGACCCGGTGTGCCTCGGGAGGTGAGCATGGAGCATTACGAGCCGCTGTTCGAGCGCCTGCGCGCCGGAGACGTGGTCACCGTCACCATGTGGCGGGACTACGCGATCGCCGTGCACAAGGACGGCGTGACGCAGTATTCCAACGACAGCCCCGAAGGAGGGGCCGTGTTCTTGACGGCCACCGTCCTGTTCGTGATCCCCATCGGCCTTTACGCCGTCTACACCGGAGGACACGCAGTCGCGCGCGCTCCCCACTACGCCGCGACGGGGCTGCCCGCACGCCTCGGGCGCACGCTACAGCCAGGCCTTGCCGTGCTCTGCGCTGTTCCGGCCGGATTGTTCGGGATATGGACCGGCCCTGTCGGAGTGATCGTCCTTTGGTTGGTCCTCGTCGGAGTGACGCTTGTAGCGACCCGGTCGGAGTGATGCTCGTGGCAACCCGGGGGCCCGGCGATGCGATACGCCGGCCTGGAAGGACACGCGGGCACGCACTCGAAGTGACACCACAGGGCGATGACGGTCTGGTCTGAGGCTCAGTGGAGCTGCTCGGGGGTGAACAATCTGAAGGTTCCGGTGGAGACGAAGCTGCACACCGCGGTCGTCAAGGGCGGGTGACCCTCGCGGCGGCGCAGCGGGCCATCGCGACGGATTGGACGACGGCGTTGGAGTCGCTCGGGCTGGGCTGATGCTGGTTCCGGTCGTACGTTCGCCTGGCTCGAACGGCTGGTGACGTTCCGGCTACGGCTGTCACGGCCTGGTGACCGCCGGCCGGGCCTGCCTCCGGGATGGCGCCTGCCACGACATGCTCGCTGCTCCGAACCAGATAAGGGGGAGCTCATGCTGACCAGATTCCGGGGTGCGGTGGCCGCGGTCGTGTTGGCGGGTGCGCTCGTGGCGCCGATCGCGGTGGCGACCGATGCGGCGGCCGCCAGTTGCGCCCGGCACACGACCGGCGTCTGCAAGGCCAACGCCAAGCACCCGCGCGGGGCGACGGCGAAGTGCAAGGACGGCACGTACTCGTACAGCAAGACGTTCCGGGGGACGTGCTCCCGGCACAAGGGCGTGAAGTACTGGTACCGGTAGGCCGGCAGGCGCTGCGCCCCTGCCCGGAGACGATCCGGGCGGGGGCTTCGTCGTTATCCGAGGGCTTCGTCGACACGCTTGTTGACGGCGGTGAGGTGCTTGAGGCCGATCTCCATCTCGGACGCCATGAGGTCGAACGACGCCTGGTCACTGCTGACGGCGCCGAGGGTGCAGGCGGTGGCTGAGTTGCCGAGGTGCTCGAGGGCGAGGCTCCAGCGGGTGTTGGTGGCGGTGTCGGGGAGGGGGTCGCCTTCTTGGGCGGTTTCGATGTCGGCGGTGAGGGTGGAGCAGCTGTCGCGGAGGTCGTCGAGGTCGACGGGGTCGGAGGCGTCGCTGACGGCTTTGAGGTCGTCGGTCAGCGTGGTGAGGGTGTCGAGGCCGCCGTTGTCTCTCCAGTCGGCGAACTGTTGGGCGACGTCCTTGGTGCTGGGCGTTGGGTCCGGCGCGTTGCTGGTGGTGGCGGCGGATGGTGTGGCCTTGTCGTCGCTCTTGTTGCTGGAGATCGCGAGGCCTACGCCGGCGACGGCGATGATGGCGGCGACGGCCGATGCCATGGCGATCATGCGGGTGGGGCGCCTCTTCGTCGGCGGCTCGTTTTCGAGCGTGGGCGCGGGTGTGGTGTCGTCGCTCATGGTCCCCCCTGGGATGCTCCGGTCGAACGATGAAGCATGACCTACGCCGGACCGATTGTGGAGGTCTTGTGTTGAAATCGTGTCTGGGGGGGTTGGGGTTGGTCAGAGGGAGCTGCAACTGGCGCCGCTTCGACAGCGGGTTGGACTGCGCGCCGGTGCTGGCGCCGCTTGAGATGCTGCGCGCCTGACGACGATGCCCCCGCTCCCTCGGACGAGGGGCGGGGCATCGTGCTGTCAGGTGTCGGTGTCGGTGGGTGCGGCTCGGTCGTCGATGACGATGCGGACTGCTTCGGCTCCGTCGCCGCGGTGGGGCCGGGTGACGATCTCCTGCACGGTCTCAACGAGCCGCTCATGCAGGTGTGCGGCGATAGCGCGCGTACCAGCATCGTCGGCGGTGTGGCTGACGCGATGGAGACTGGTCAGGGCTGCGACGAGGCTGGGCCCGGACACTTTGGCCAGGATCGTCCCGGCAGCGTCCTGGACTTCGGCAGGCAGGTGGAAGTGCTGGTCTGTTCCAGCGTGCTTGACGATGAATTCCCAGGTGTCACGGTGGGCGTGGAGGGTGGCGGTCGAGATGCCGGCGGCGGCGCGGAGGGTTTCCGTGTCGGGTTCGTCCGACGGCTGTGGCGGTTCGGGCGCGGACTGGGGTTCGACGGTCGGAGCTGGCTCCGGGGGCGTTTCGGGCTCTGGTGCCGGTGTCGTCTCGGGTTCAGGAGGGTCGGCTGTGTCCGCCGGGGTCGGTGTGTTGGCGGTCTGTGTCCTGATCTGGTTGTCGAGTTGGGTGATGGCGCTGCGGATGGTGACAAGTTCACCGCCGATACTCGCGACGGGCCCGGTGACGATGTCGTTGGTGCGGGCGAGGGCGTCGCGGGCGACGGCCCGAATCTCGGCGAGACCATTGGTGATCGCGGCGGTGGTGTCCCGGCGAATCTGGTCGATGGTGTGCTGCTGGTCGGCGACCTGCTGCTTGACTGCGGCAAGGTCGGTGGCGAGATTCCCAAGCTGATCGATGATCCGTTGAACCTGGGCGCGGTCTCCACTACCGAATGGCACGCTTTCCCCCTTGTGGTCACTAGTGACCTTGAAAGGGTGGTGTGGGGTCGCCTTGTCGACAAGGTTGCGAATTGGCCAGCAGCCTGGCAGCGATGACGCAGACGCGAGCGTGCTGCTAGTCCTCGTTCGGGTTCGTGCGAGGGCTGTCCATTCGTCGCAGTGGAGTGCTCTCCGTCACCCTGTCGTTGGTAAATCTTCGACCATTCAGGGCATACCAATAGCGAGGCCTGCCCGAGTGGTTCACGCTGTCAGGCCTATGCGACACACTGACTACGCCACATGCCGTCTGGGGGGACAACAGCGATGACTGTGATTGAGCAGTGGGCGACAGACCATGACGACGAGACCGTGATCATCGTGTCTGCGGAAGAGTTCCGAGCAGCCGCACGCCACGCTCTTAACGATCTAGGTCTGACGTATGCGGAGCTGGAGCAGCAAGCCCGAGAGCGGGACTTCACGTCGGCTGCAGCGCACGCGCTATGGGTATCGATTGGCGGCACGGTTGATCTCTGACCTGGAGCGGAAGGCTTTCGAATTCGCCCAGGAGCTACAGAGCACGCTGAACGGAACGGTCTGCCGCGATGTGCGGCTTCGGGCTGTCCAGCGCCCCTTTGACGCCACCCCGGTATTCACTGTGGGTAGCGGCCTGTCGCGTTCGAACCTGACGCAGCCGACGGGCTTTCCTGTGCGGATCGACAACAAGAGGCCACGGGTCTGGATGAACTTGAGCTACCAAGTTCATATGGATCATGAAGGTAGGTATCTGACGGTCTACAAGTCGTACTGCGGGATCTTCTCCGACGAGGAGCTGCAGACCTGCCTGTGCCACTTCGACTACGAACGGGAGAAGGACAGGTACACCAGCGCCCACTTGCAGGTGCACGGCATCTCACCGGCGCTAGAGGCGCTCAATCGGCAGGGGGACGAGAAACGCCCGCTGGAGAAGCTGCACTTCCCTGTGGGAGGGAAGCGGTTCCGGCCGAGCCTCGAAGACATCATCGAGTTCCTGGTGTGCGAGCGCCTGGTAGATGCGCGGGAAGGCTGGAAGCGGGTGGTCGAGGAGGGGCGCGACCGGTTCCACCGCCGGCAGCTTCGGGCGGCGATGCGCAGGAACACCGCGCTCGTTGAGGAGTTCATGCGGGAGCAGGAGAAGCAGGCCTGATCAGACAATGGCGCCCCCGTGATGGTCACTGCTTCCTCCGTGCTGCGCGCTGGGCGGCGCGGCGGGTCTCGCGGTTGGGTCGGGGCGGCTCGGGCAGGTCGCGCCAGCCGAACGGGGACTCGTTGTCGTCGAGGTCGACGATGGTTTCGGCGAGGCTGATCAGGCGGGTGTTCCAGGTGACGCCGGGGGTGGGCGTGTGCTCGCCGCGGGGCGTGGACGACGGGCCGGTCATGTGGCGCTCCCGTGTCCGCGATTGATGGTCTCGTCCTGGGGCACGACCACGCAGAAGCTGGGGTTGCCGCTTGCCCAGCCGGTGCCGGGCATGCCGCAGTTGGCATCGGTGAGGTGCCGGTCGACGTAGTCGTAAACCTCAGCCGCGGCCGCCATATGCCCTTCGCAAAGGTGGGTGAAGTGGCCGCGTGGGGCCAGCACCCACGCCACGTGCCAGGTGGCCGGCTTCCGGCATAGCGGATCCGTCGGTCGGGCGTGGCCCATGCAGTGGAGCTTGCCGCCCGGGTCCACGTGGCCCTCGAACTGTGGGGTTCTCATGCCGTGTTCCTGGGGTCGTTGGGGAGTTCGATGGCGAGGGCGAGCCGGTTGAAGGCGGCTTGCTCGTGGGCGGTGAGTGGACGGCCGTGGCCCGGCCGGGCGTCGCGTTCGGCCAGGGCAGCCAGTTGGTGGCGTTCGTCGGCGAGGACGGTCTCGCGGATCACGCCGATGATGGGGGCGAGGCTGGCTACGGCGAGGAGGGCCGCGGGCCAGAGTTGGCCGTAGTGGGCTTGCTGGAGGGTGCAGTAGCCCAGCCACAACGCGGTGGCGGTGTAGAGGGCGCACAGGGCCCGGCTGCCGCGGGTCACGGCTGGCTGCCGTTCAGTCGCGTGCGGATCCATTCGGCGTCGGACTCGGCGACGTGGGCGCCACCGGTTCGCTGGACGTAGATGCGGATGGGCTGGCCGTTCTCGTAGCGCTCGGGCCCGATGTGGACGCCCCAGGGCTGGCCGTGGTCGGGCGAGGTGTGTCCGTCGGGGCAGTGCGGGCAGCCGTCGGCCATCGGGTAGTCATCGACGGTGGGTTCGGGGTCGGCCCAGACGATGCGGGTGTGGCCGCCGTGTCCGTGGACGTGGTGGGCGTGGGCGAGGTCGTCCCAGTGGACGGTGGAGGGTCGGTCGCCGGTCCAGCGGATGGTCACGGTCCCGTCGGGCCAGAGGACGCCGTTGGCGACACGGCCGACGCCGGAGACGCCGGTGACGTCGTGGTCGCGCTGGAGGTGAAAGCGGCGGGGCTGGGTCATCGAGTCCTCCGTGAGGGTTGGTGGCCGGCGACCGGGTGCGGGGCTGCCCTCTCAGTGGAGCAGGTCAGTGATCGGTCGCCGGGCCGTCGTTCAGGCTGCTTCGTCGTACTGGTAGGGCTCGGTGTGGGCCCAGGCGGGGATGGGGCGTACGCGGCGTGCTGCGGGCCGTTCGAGAGTAGGTGTGGCGTGGGAGCTGTGGGTGAGGTTGCGGGCCGTCAACGCGGCTGTGCGGCGGATCCAGTCGGCGAGGACGGGTGGGTGGCAGAGGATGCCTGCGGTGGTGGTGCAGACGGTGATCAGGTAGATGGCGACGTTGATCATTGGGGCTTCCGGGTGCGCCGGGTATGGCGGAAGAGCAGGGCTAGGACGAGGCGCGCGCGGCGGTGCGGGCCGCGCTGCGCGGTCTGGAGTCGATCCAAGACGCGGCCGTACGGGCGCAGGCGGCCGGCCTGGTGCTGCGCGAGTGGCCGGGCGAGGGGACGTTGCCGAAGGAAATCCGGCAGCAGACGGTAGACGCGCAGCACCAAGGCGGTATGGACTTCCCTGAGATTGGCCAGCTGATCGGGACGGACCGGTCACGGGCGTGGCGGATCTGGAAGGGGATGTAGCTATGGGGTGGGCGGACGCGCCCGGTTGGGTGGCGCTGGTGTTCTCGGCTGGCGCACTGTGGGTGAGCCTGAGAGTACAGAAGGACGGGAAGCGTGCGGCCGACGTTGCGGAGGCCACCCTTGCCCGGCAGGTCGCGGCGGACGAGGAGGCCGCACGGCCCCGGGTGGAGCTGCGTCTAGAGCACGAGGAGAAAGACGCCTACCGGTTGCGCAATGACGGGACAGCGTCGGCGCGCAACATCGTCTTCAAGGACGAGGAGTTGCCGTACGTCTTCGGGCTGAGGGGCGGCGAGGAGGTCTCGTTGGAGCGGGGGGAGGCGGTGGCCTTCCTGATGGCGGGGTCGATTCCTCCGCAGCTGTTCGCTCGGTGGGATGGCCAGGATGAGTGGGTGCCGGTTCGGATTCCGCCGAAGCGGTAGACGCGACGACGCCCCGTCACCTGCCTTCGTCGGACGGGGTGACAGGGCGTCTGGCCTGCGTCGTCAGCTCTTCGGCTGCTCGATGTTGCTGCCGTGGTAGACGAGGGCGTACGACTCGGCCAGCCGCTTAAGGATCACGAGGCGGTTGGCCTGGTGGTCCTTGGGGTCGATCTGCTTCACCTCGTTGGTGATGGCGTGCGATGCTCGCCGAGCTGCTGCGCAAGCCACACGTCAGGAGCGGGCGGGTCGTCTGAGCGCCTCGCAGGCCGCCCGCGAAGCACGCCTTGCGCAGCTCCTCGACACCATCCGCACCCACCGCTCGCCCTTCTCCTCGGCGCGTACCCAGTCCTGGATGTCGTCGGCTGCGACGTTTCCGATGGTGGCGTCCACGACCGTGCCGTCCGGGCGGGTGTGGCGGATGATGGAGAAGTGGTTGTCCACGTCGCGCCGGTAGTCCTGCCGGGTGCGTTCGTCGATGCCGGTGAGGCGGTCGACGTAGCGGTGCGCCCATGCGAGGAGTGGCATGTCGCCGGGCGCGGTCGGCTCTTCGACGAAGCCCTTGCCCTTGACCCAGCCGGGCGGCCACTGCTGGCCGTGTGCGTCGACCAGCTTCTTGAACTGATTGGCCGCGGTTTCGTCGCCGAACTTCTCGGTCTCCCAGTTGCCGCCGCGGCCGCCTTGCAGCCACCGGACCTGGTAGATCGCGCTGCTGTCCTTGCGTTCGCGCTTGCGGATGCTCGCCATGAGGGCAGGGTAGAGGGATTACGGCAGGAGGGTTAGGCCCGTGTTTGGCCGGGATTTGTATCGGTACAGGTAGGAGGCGGAGGCGGACGGGAATCGAACCCGCCTGCCCGAGATCCTCGGGCACCTCGGTTTTGAAGACCGGGAGGGCCACCAGGCACCCACACGCCTCCACCGGGCGCCAGGCTACCGGAAGGCCGGCGGGGGACGGCGTGGGCGCGGCGGGTCCCGGACACGCCGTGCCGGAACACCGGGACTAGACCACCGGGAACACCGGGACCGCCACCGGGACCACCGAGACCAGGAGACCCAGCGTGACCGCCACCCATGGAACCCCCGTACGGCTCACCCAGTTCGCCCACGGCGGCGGCTGCGCCTGCAAGATCCCACCGGGCGAGCTGGAGGACGTGCTCGGCGGACTGCCGACGGCGCCGCCGACCGCCGGGGACACCCCGCTGCTCGTCGGCCTGGCCACCGGCGACGACGCGGCCGTCGTGACGCTGCCCGATCGGGGCGGCGCCGCGCAGGCGGTGGTGTCCACTGCCGACTTCTTCACCCCCGTCGTCGACGACCCCTACGACTGGGGGCGCATCGCCGCGGCCAACGCCCTGTCGGACGTCTACGCGATGGGCGGCCGCCCCGTCCTGGCGGTCAACCTGCTGGCCTGGCCGCGTGACGTGCTGCCCTTCGAGCTGGCCCGCGAGGTGCTGCGCGGCGGTCTCGAGGTCGCCGCGGAGGCCGGCTGCCACGTGGGCGGCGGGCACAGCGTCGACGACCCCGAACCCAAGTACGGCATGGCCGTCACCGGCCTGGCCGACCCGGCCCGGCTGCTGCGCAACGACGCCGGCCGGCCCGGACTGCCCCTGACCCTGACCAAACCGCTCGGCCTGGGCGTGCTGAACAACCGTCACAAGGCCACCGGCGAGCGGTTCGAGCAGGCCGTGTCCACCATGGTGGCCCTCAACCGGGACGCCTGCGCCGCCGCCCTGACCGCCGGAGCCTCCTGCGCCACCGACGTGACCGGCTTCGGCCTCCTGGGCCACCTGCACAAACTCGCCCGCGCCTCGGACGTGACCGCGGTGATCGACACGGCGGCCGTGCCCTACCTGGACGGCGCCCGCGAGGCCGTACGCGACGGCTACGTCAGCGGCGGCACCCGGCGCAACCTGGCCTGGGTGGAGCCGGTCACCGACTTCGGCGACACCGACGCCGACACCCGCCTCCTGCTGGCCGACGCCCAGACCTCCGGCGGCCTCCTCGTCGCGGGGGAGATCCCCGGCCATCCGGTGATCGGCGAACTGGTCCCGCGCGGGGCCCACTCCGTCGTGCTGAGGTGAGCCCCCGCGCCGGCCGCCGGTCAGAGCTGGGTTCCGGTGTGCTCGTCGATGCCCGCTCGCGCCTGGTAGGAGCGGACCAGCTCCACGGAGGCCGGGCCCCTGGGGCGGCGGCCCGGGCGGATGTCGACGCCGAACGCCTTGGCCTCCTGGATGTGGACGTTGGGGTCGAGGGAGAGGTGGAGCAGTTCGTTGGCCGCGTCGCCGGTGCTGTAGCCGTTCGGGCCCCAGTGGTAGGGCAGGCCCACTTGGTGCAGGGTGCGGCCGTGCACGGTCAGCGGCGGCACCCGGTCGGTGACCAGCACCCGTGCCTCGATGACGGCCCGGGCACTGACGATCGTCGCCCAGCCGGTGTGCTCCAGACCGCGCTCGGCGGCCAGTTCCGGCGACACCTCGCAGAAGAACTCCGGTTGCAGCTCCGCCAGATACGGCAGCCAGCGCGACATACCGCCCGCCGTGTGGTGCTCGGTGAGCCGGTAGGTGGTGGCCACGAACGGGAACACCTCCGAACCCGGCTCGCCGGCACTGGGCCCGTAGCGGTTGTCCGGGAGCGACCGCGTCACGAACCGCACCGGATTGCGCTGCTGCCCGTACAGCAGGTTCGGGAACGGCGACTCCTGCGGCTCGTAGTGGGTGGGCAGCGGGCCGTCGGTGAGCCCGGCCGGCACGTACAGCCACGCCTTGCCGTCGGCCTGCATCACGAACGGGTCGCCGCCCGACAGCGCCTGACCACCGGTGGCGTCCGGCGGCGCCTGGTAGGACGGGGCCTTGTCCCTGGCGAAGTCGGCGATGTCGTGGCCGGTCCACTGCCCCTCGTCCTCGTCCCACCACACCAGCGCCTTGCGCTCGCTCCACGGCCTGCCGTCGGGGTCGGCCGAGGCCCGGTTGTACAGGACCCGGCGGTTGGCGGGCCAGGCCCAGCCCCACCGGTTGGCGACCCAGTTCTGCTCCCGGCCCGGCTTGCGGCGGGCGGCCTGATTGACACCGTCGGCGTACACGCCGCAGTAGATCCAGCAGCCGCACGTGGTGGATCCGTCCGGTGCGAGCTGCTCGTAGGAGGCCAGCGGGTCGCCCTTGGCGTCGCGGCCGTTGATCTCGGCCAGGACGCTCTCCGCGTCCGGCTCGGCCTGCTCGCCCCTGGTGGGGTAGTCCCAGGTCAGGTCGAGGACCGGCCGGTCCATCGGGTCGGTGGACTCCGCGAGCCTCTGCCGGACGAGCCGACCGAGGTGGAAGGTGAACCACAGGTCGCTGCGCGCCTCGCCGGGCGGTTCGACGGCCTGGTGGTGCCACTGCAGCAGCCGCTGCGTGTTGGTGAAACTGCCGTCCTTCTCGGTGTGCGCGGCGGCCGGCAGGAAGAACACCTCGGTGCGGATGTCCTCCGTGCGCAGCTCCCCGGTCTCGATCTCCGGGCCGTCCTTCCACCAGGTGGCCGACTCGATGAGCGAGAAGTCGCGCACGACCAGCCAGTCCAGGTTGGCCATGCCCAGGCGCTGCATCTTGGCGTTGGCGGAGCCCACCGCGGGGTTCTCGCCCAGCAGGAAGTAGCCCTTGCAGACGCCTTCCATCTGGGCCGTGACCGTCTCGTAGGTGGAGTGGGAGCCCGTCAGCCGCGGCAGATAGTCGAAGCAGAAGTCGTTCTCGGACGTCGCCGCGTCACCCCAGTACGCCTTGAGCAGGCTCACCAGGTACGCGCGCATGTTGCCCCAGTAGCCCTTGGTCGCCGCCTCGCCCCGGACGAAGGAGTCCAGATCGTCGTCGTGGTGCGCGTGCGGCATCGGGATGTAGCCGGGCAGCAGGTCGAACAGGGTGGGGATGTCCGTCGACCCCTGGATGGAGGCGTGCCCGCGCAGGGCCATGATGCCGCCGCCCGGCCGGCCGATGTTGCCGAGCAGGGTCTGGAGCACGGCGGCGGCGCGGATGTACTGCACGCCCACGGTGTGCTGGGTCCAGCCCACCGCGTAGGCGAACGCGGTGGTCCGCTCGCGCCCGGAGTTCTCGGTGACCAGCTCGCACACCTGGCGGAACAGGTCCTGCGGCACCCCGCAGATCCGCTCGACCATCTCCGGGGTGTAGCGGGCGTAGTGCCGCTTGAGCGCCTGGAACACGCACCGCGGGTGGGTCATCGTCTCGTCGCGTTCGGGTTGGCCCGCGCCGATGCCGGGGCCGCCCGCCCCGTGGGCCTCGCCGCGCGCCGACTCGCTCACCCGGCGGCGGCCGGCGCGCCTCTCGTCGTCCTGGTCGCGCTGACCGGAGACGGCCCGCATCTCCATGCCCTCGTACTGCCAGCTGGTGATGTCGTACCTGCGGCTGTCGGGGTCGAGGCCGGAGAACACGCCGTCGAGGTCCTCGGCGTCCTGGAAGTCCTCCCGCAGTACCACGGGCCCGTTGGTGTAGGCCACGACGTACTCGCGGAAGTACTTGTCGTTGCTCAGGACGTAGTTGACGATCCCGCCGAGGAAGACGATGTCCGAGCCCGCGCGCAGCGGCACGTGCACGTCGGCCAGCGCGCTGGTCCGGGTGAACCGCGGGTCGACGTGGACCAGCTTGGCGCCACGGGCCTTGGCCTCCATCACCCACTGGAACCCGACCGGATGGCACTCGGCCATGTTCGAGCCCTGGATGACGATGCAGTCGGAGTTCTGGAGGTCCTGCTGGAAGGTGGTCGCGCCGCCGCGGCCGAACGAGGTTCCCAGACCGGGAACGGTGGAGGAGTGTCAAATACGGGCCTGGTTCTCGATCTGGATCGCGCCCAGCGCCGTGAAGAGCTTCTTGATCAGATAGTTCTCCTCGTTGTCCAGCGTCGCCCCGCCCAGGCTCGCGATGCCCATCGTGCGCCGGGTGCGGGTGCCGTCGACCTCCCACTCCCAGCCGGCGCGCCGGGACTCGATCACCCGGTCGGCGATCATGCCCATCGCCGTGTCGAGGTCGAGCCGCTCCCACCGGGTGCCGTACGGGCGCCGGTACAGCACCTGGTGCTCACGCGCGCCGCCGGTGGTCAGCTGAAGACTGGCCGCGCCCTTGGGACACAGCCGGCCGCGGGAGATGGGGGAGTCCGGGTCGCCCTCGATCTGCGTGACCCGCTCGTCCTGGACGTAGACGTTCTGGCCGCAGCCCACCGCGCAGTACGGGCAGATCGACTTCACCACCCGGTCCGCGGAGGCGACCCGGGGGCTGAGCCGTGCGCTGGGCCCGCTCTTGGCGGCCGCCCCGCGGCCCAGGGGATCGGTGCCCTTGAGCTGGCGGTAGACCGGCCAGGAGTCGATCCATGTGCGTACACCCATGAGATGGAGCCCTTTCGGTACTGCTGCTCGGTGTCCTCCGGTCGTCCGCGCGGCCCTGTCCGCCGCGTGTTCGCCGCGGGCGCCTCAGCCGGCGCGGCACGGTGTCACGAGTGCTCCTGCGACACATCCTCGCGCAGCCCGGCGGGGACGGCATCCCCGGTCCCGTCGACGGCAGGGCAGGGGCCTGGTCTCCTTCCGTCCGGTCGTCCGGCACGGGGCCCGTCCGGTCACCCGGCTCGGGCCCGCAGTCGCTCCCTTTGCGGTACGACGGTGTATCTGGGGTCCTCCGCGGAGGCCACCCCGGCGTGGAACACGCCGAACCTGAGCGCGGCGGAGCCGGCCAGCAGGGCGACCCCGGCCGCCACGGCCGGACCCCGGCCGCGCAGCCGCCCGGTGACCGCCGCCAGCGCCGCGCCGCCCACCGTGAGCGACTCCGCCGCCCTCAGCAGCCGGTTCGCCGTGCCCTGCTCGAACGGCTCGCCCGCCAGGCCCATCCGGCGCTTCATCAGCCGGAACCCGACCATCTCCAGCGCCGCGCCGAGCAGCGCCATACGGCGGGCCGGTCCCACCTGCGCGGCCGGCACACAGGCCAGCGCCAGCCCGGCGGCCGCACTGGCGCCGGAACCGGCGAACACGAAGGGCATCTCCCGGTAGCCCTCGTGCCACGAGGGCACCGCCGTGTCCGAGATCAGTACGGCGGTGTAGGTGGCGACCGCCGGACCGAGGACGGCGGCGCCCGCGGTGGCGGCGGCGCCCGCGACGCGGTAGCGGCCCGCGACGTCGGCGGCCGCCGCGGCCATCGACAGGGGCGCGTACCCGGCCAGCAGCCAGGAACCCACGCTCATGGGCGAGGTGGGCTTGAAGACGCGCAGCATGTTGGCGAAACGGGCGGGTCGGCCGAGGTCGTGCACGAGCGCGACCAGCGAGCCGGAGATCGCGCCCGCCGCGCCCAGCTTCGCCGTCCGGGCCAGCGCGGGCCGCCCCGTGGCCTGCGCCCCGGCCGCCAGCAGCGACGATGCCCCGGCGAGGCCGCCGAGGTAGAGGTAGCCGGCGATGTCGACGGACTTCCAGGTCGGCCTCTTCAGGACCGGCCGGCCGTAGTAGGAGGAGAACCGGGCCTCGGGCACCATCGACTGCTCGCCGCGTCCGCGGCGACGCCGGTGCCGTCCGCGCCCGGCTCCGGCACCGATCGGGGCGGCCCGGCCGGGCCGCGCCCCCTCGGCGCCGTCACGAGGGACGTCCGGTCCGGTCATCGGGGCCTCCTGACGAAAGAGGCGACGGACAGCGCGACGAGCGACACGGCGGCGGTCGCCGCGTGCTTCCACATCGCGGGCAGATCCCGGGTGGTGACCACCGGGTCGGGCGGCAGGCCGTACACCTCGGGCTCGTCGAGCAGCAGGAAGAACGCGCCGTCGCCGCCGACCCCGTCGTCCGGGCTCTCGCCGTACAGCCGGGCGTCGGTGACACCGGCCGCGTGGAGCCGCGCCACCCGGGCGGCCGCCCGTTCGCGCAGTTCGTCCAGCGGGCCGAACTGGATGGAGTCGGTGGGGCACGACTTGGCGCAGGCCGGTTCCATGCCGACGCCGAGCCGGTCGTAGCACAGGGTGCACTTCCAGACCCGGCCGTCCTCCTTGCGCTGGTCGATGACCCCGTACGGGCAGGCGGGCACGCAGTAGCCGCAGCCGTTGCACACGTCCTGCTGGACCACGACGGTGCCGAACTCGGTGCGGAACAGCGCCCCGGTGGGACACACGTCGAGGCAGGCCGCGTGGGTGCAGTGCTTGCACACGTCGGAGGACATCAGCCAGCGCAGTTCGGTCCGCCCGTCGGGCGACACGGGGGAGATCGTGCCGGCCGGCGCGTCCGCGGGGGACGGCTCCGGCGGGGGGGCGGTGGCCCCCGGACCGGGGGAGGGAGTGGAGCCGAGCTGCCGGGCGGCCTCGAACGCGTCGAAACCGCCGTCGTCCACCCCCGGCTCCTGACCGCCCAGAAGCTTGCGCTGCTCGATGAAGGCCACATGCCGCCAGGTGTCGGCGCCGAGCCCCTGGGTGTTGTCGTACGACATGCCGGTCAGCTCGAGGCCGTCCTCCGGCACCGAGTTCCACTCCTTGCATGCCACCTCGCAGGCCTTGCAGCCGATGCACACGGAGGTGTCGGTGAAGAAGCCCATGCGGGGCGGGGCGTCGGCGTATCCGGCAGCCTGGGCCACGTTCGGCTGCGGCCCGTACCACTGGTTCTCCCAGCGGGCGGTTCCGCCCGTGCCGGTCGCCGCCGTACCGGCTTCGGTCATGTCCGGACCTCCTCGCTGCGCCCTTCCGCCGCGTCCCGACCGCACCGTCCACAGCCGTTCCCAAGCCTGGCACGGGTGCCCGGAGGGCGCGCGCCCGAAACCGCGTGGTCGAGGGCACGGGACGTGCCGGAGGATCCGGAAGTGGAAGGCCCGCGTGTCAGCCGGTCAGGTGACGCTGGATCCAGTCGGCCGCGGCCCTGCGGAAGGCACGGCGGTTGTCCGCGCGCCGGAAGTCGTGACCCTCGTCGCGCAGGACGAGGAGTTCCGCCTCCACCCCGCGCTCCCGGGCCGCCCACACGAACTGCTCGGACTCGCCGGGCGGCACGTTGGTGTCGTGTTCGCCGTGCACGGCCAGCACCGGCACGCGCAGCGCGTCGACGCGGCTCATCGGCGAGAGCGCGTGCAGCAGCTCACGGTCGCGTTCCGGATGCCCGTACTTGTGCGCGGCCGACTGCGCCAGCCACGGCTCGGTGCCCGCGAAGAACGTCGTGAGGTCCGACATCCCGCACACCGGGACGCCGGTGCGGAACAGTTCCGGATGCCACACGAGGGACGCCATCGCCAGATAGCCGCCGTAGGAGTGGCCCATCACGGCCAGCCGGAGCGGGTCGGCCAGGCCCTCCAGCAGGACGTGCGCCGCGCAGTCGGCGACGTCGTCGATCGCGGCGAACCGGCCCCGGCCGAGATCCGCGTCGACGAAGGAACGGCCGTAACCGGAGGAGCCGCGCACATCGGGGGCGAAGACGTCCAGGCCCCTGCCCAGCAGCTCGTGGTAGAGCGGGTCGAACACCGGGCGCTCCTGCTCCTCCGGACCGCCGTGCAGATGCAGGACGCAGGGGGCGGGCTCCCTCGGCGAGCGGCCCGGCGCACGGTAGTACCAGCCGCCGAGGCCCAGTCCGTCCCGGGCGACGGGGCGCACCGGCACAGGCCGTACCGGACGGTGGACGCCCGGGGCGACGACGTCCTCGTCGCGCGAGGACCACGGGGTGCGCAGCGCGGCGCCCTGGGGCAGCCACCACACACCGGGCCGCCGCAGCGATCCCGACAGCGCCACGACGGGCGCGTCCGGGTCCGCGGTGACGGCCACCCGGGTGACGACCTCGTGCGGGAGCCGCACGGCGCGGGACGGACCGAGGACCTTACCGGGGACCGGGACCAGCGGGGCCACCTCCAGCTCGCTGACCCCGCGCACGTTCCAGGACAGCACGGCGCCGCGGCCGTCGCGGTCCACGGCCAGCAACTCCAGCCCACTTCCGTCGCGTTGGGCGGCCACCGCCAGCCTGAGCCGCCGCCCCCGCCGGTCGAGGGCGACCGCGTACAGGGCGGCGTGCTCACGGTTGTGGTCGCTGCGCAGCCACAGCGTGCGGCCGTCCGGCGCGAACGTGCCGATCCACGGGTCGCCGTCGGCGACCGGCACCGCGCAGGTCACCCGCAGATCCCGGGTGCGCACCACCAGGGCCTCCCGCCGCGCCCGCGGTCCCCGGCGCACCAGCGCCAGCCGACCGTCCCGGCTGATGTCGCACACGCGCAGGGTGGCGGCCTCCCGTTCGCTCGCCAGCAGTACGGGGGCGGCCGAGCCGTCGGGGTCGACGAGGTACGCCGACAGGGTCCTGGGCGTGGGTTCGGCCGGGGCCGCACCGGAGTCCGCGGCGGCGGAGACGCCGGTGACGCGGGTCGTCGGCGGCGCCGGGCGGGACGGCGCGCCCAGGAGGGTGGCGCGGCCGTCCCGCACGGTCCAGCCTTCCGGGTGGACCGTGGCGGCGGCGTCGGAGGCGAGCGAGACGCGGGAGGCGGCGCCCGCGCCGGGACCGAGCAACCCGCTCGGTCCGGCGTGTCCGGCGCCGGCCTCCGCACCGGCCGGGGGAAGGTGCGCGGGGGCCTCGGCGACCGTCACGGCGAGTGCCGAACCGTCGTGCGTCCAGCAGCCGAGGTACGCCGAACTCCCCGGCTCGCCGCCCGCCAGGACCCGCCGCCCCGTGCCGTCGGGGCGTACGCACAGCACGCGCGTGTGCTCGCTGCCGCCCGGTGCGGTGGTGTACGCGATCCACCGTCCGTCGGGCGACCACGCGACCTCGGTCACCGGATCCAGCTCGGTGTCCAGGAGATGCACGTCGTCGCCGTCGACCGGCCCCACCCACAACTGCGGCACCCCGCCCCGGTCGCAGATGAACGCGACATACCGTCCCCCGGGGTCGGCCGAGGGGTACCAGCATCCGTGCGAGACGAGCACCCTCGGCACGGCGTCGAGCGGCAGGGCGGTGTCCGGCACCAGGACGACCTCGGGCGCCGCCTGCGCCACTCCGCTCCCCACCCGGCCGGGAACCGCGCGCTCCAGGCCCATATCCGACGGCGTTGCCGACGGCTGCTCGGCCACGTCGCCTTCTGGCGGGTGTGGCTGTTGGACGTCGCCTTCCGGCGGGTGCGGCCGTTTCACGCCGCTCTCCGACGGGTGCGGCCGGTCCGTGATGCTCGCGCCCGGGTGAGGTCGGCTCCCCGCCTGTCCTGCCGAGGGGGCGCGGACGGGTTCCGCGTTGTGTTCCGCCACGCTTCCCTCCCCAGCGGTGCGGGGCCGGTCCACCCCGGGCTCCGCCGGCTTCGCACGCGGCTCGTTCGCCGCGCCCACTGCCCGGACCGCCCGCCCACCGTCCGCCGCCACGGCCTGACGGCTCCATGCGGAGTCCGCCGCCTCCCCGGCCCGGTCGCTCCACGGGAAGCCCGCCTCGCTCGAGCCGACCCGATCTCCCCGCGCAGGGCCCGCCCCGCCTTCCGCCCGATCACGCCGCTCGGGGCCCGCCCGGACCCCGGCCGGGTCGGTCACGGCCCGGTCCGGCCGGGTTCGTTCGGGGGGCGGGCACCCCCTCGCGTCACTCGGCGAGGCGGCCCCCGTGCTCGGCAGGGCAGCCCGCGTACCCCCCGCGCCCCCGGCCGGGGGCGGTGGTGAGGATGGGCCGGTCAGCGGATTCCGTGGGTCTGCAGCCATATCTCCAGCAATGCAACCTGCCACAGCGCGTTCGCCCCGCGTTTGGTGCGGTGGGCGTCGGGCGCGGCGAGCAGCTCGTCGACGTAACTCTGGCGGAACAGCCCGCGGGCCCGCGCCTCGGGGGCGTAGAGGGCCTCGCGGACGCGTAGCAGCACCGGTGCTGCCATGTGCTTGATCGCCGGGACGGGGAAGTAGCCCTTGGGCCGGTCGACGACCTCCCGCGGCAGGACCTTGCGGCCCGCCTCCTTCAGGACGCCCTTCCCGCCGTCCGCGAGCTTGAGTCCGGGCGGGCAGGCGGCGGCCAGCTCGACCAGTTCGTGGTCGAGGAACGGCACGCGGGCCTCGAGCCCCCAGTCCATGGTCATGTTGTCGACCCGCTTGACCGGGTCGTCGACCATCATCACGTGGGTGTCCAGCCGCAGATCCGCGTCCAGCGCGGTCTCGGCTCCCGGCACGGCCATGTGCTCCCGCACGAAGTCGTCGCAGACGTCATGGCCGGGCAGCACCGAGGGGTCCAGGATGCGAGCGAGGTCGGCGTGCGGCCGGTCGAAGTACGTCTCGGCGTACGCGTCGGCCGCGCGGTGCCGGGGCACGCGTGCCATCGCCGGGTACCAGTGGTAGCCGGCGAAGACCTCGTCGGCGCCCTGACCGCTCTGCACGACCTTGACCTCCTTGGCCACCTGCTCGGACAGCAGGTGGAAGGCGACCACGTCGTGGCTGGTCATGGGCTCGCTCATGGCCAGGACGGCACCCTCCAGGGCCCGCGAGACCCGGTCGGAGGGAACCATCAGCTGGTGGTGGTCGGTGCCGAAGTCGCGTGCCACCAGGTCGGAGTAGTGGAACTCGTCGCCCTCCTCGCCTCCTTCGGACTCGAAGCCGACGCTGAACGTGGCCAGGTCGCACTGCCCCTCGTCGGCCAGCAGCGCCACGATGAGGCTGGAGTCCAGGCCGCCCGACAGCAGCACGCCCACCGGCACATCGGCGACCATCCGGCGCCGCACGGCCGTGCGCAGCGCCTCCAGGACCGCGTCCGTCCAGTCCTCCGCACTCAAACCGGCGTACTCGGGGCGGCGCGTGTAGGCGGGCTGCCAGTAGCAGTGGTCGCGGTACGTGCCGTCCGGCTCCACGACCCGGACGGTGGCGGGCGGCAGTTTGCGCACGCCGTTGAGGACGGTGCGGGGCGCGGGCACGGTCGCGTGCCAGCTGAGGTACTGGTGCAGCGCGACGGCGTCGATGGAGGTGTCCACCCCGCCGGCCGCCAGCAGCGCGGGCAGCGAGGAGGCGAACCGGAGCCGTCCGGGCGACTCCGCGAGGTACAGCGGCTTGATGCCCAGCCGGTCGCGGGCCAGGACCATCCGCCCGCTGTCCTGCTCGACGATCACGAAGGCGAACATGCCGAGGAAGTGGTCGACACAGGAGGTGCCCCACTCCAGGTAGGCCTTCAGGACCACCTCGGTGTCGGACTCCGAGAAGAACTGATGGCCCCGCGAGGCCAGTTCGCGGCGCAGCTCGCGGTAGTTGTAGACGCACCCGTTGAACACGCCGACGACCCGTGCCCGGGGGTCGGCCATCGGCTGCGCGCCGCTGTCCGTCAGGTCGATGATCTTCAGCCGCCGGTGGCCGAGGGCGACGGGCCCCTGCGACCACAGCCCGCGGCCGTCGGGCCCGCGGGGCGCGAGCCGGTCGGTCATGCGTTCCACCGCGGCCAGATCCGGCTGCCGGCCGTCGAACCGGACCTCGCCGCTGAGCCCGCACATCAGACGGTCCTCCCTTCCGCGGCGGCCTTCTCGACGGCCGTGGGGGGTCTGCCGTCGGTGACGGACGCGTGCGGGGTCCGGACGGAGGCCGGGGCGGCCGGGCGGTCGGCGGTGGCTGCGGGGGCGGGGGCCGGGACGGGGGACATGGCGACCACTCTCCTGGGACGGTCGTCGGGCACCGCCGACGGCGGTGGCAAGCGGGTCGGGCCGGGATGGGGACGGCCCGTCAGGCTCCGGCACCTCCGGCGATGGAGCTGGGACGGGGGGCACGGACGGGTCGGGCCGGCGCGACCGGGCGCGGGCCGGCGGCGCCGCGGGTCTCGGCGACCAGCAGGTCGACGCTGGCGAGCAGGTCCTCGTCCCCGGCCACCCGCCGCAGCCGGTGTGCGGCACTGCCGCAGGCCAGAGCCCGGGTGAGCAGTTCGTGCACGGCCTCCCAGTCGCCGGACGCCTCCAGCGCGGGGCGGAGCCGGGCCGCCATGCCGCGCAGCACCTCGGGGGCGGGGGCCGCGCGCCGGGTGACCGGGTCGACCAGCGTGCCCTCCAGTCCTGAGCGGGCTGCTCGCCAGGTGGCGGCCCGCAGCCACTCGTGGTGGCCGTCGCACCGGCCGCCGTCACCGCGGGCCAGCCGGTCGCACGCGTCCCGGACCAGAGCCCGGAAGAGCCCCGCGACCAGCACGACCGTCTCCACGCGCGGACAGGCGTCGCAGATCCGCAGCTCCAGCGTGCGCTGGTGCGCGGAGGGCCGTACGTCGTGGTAGATCATGCCGGCGTCGCCGATGACGCCCGAGCGGATCAGCTCTTCCAGCGCCGCGTCGTACGCGGCGGCGTCGGCGTAGCAGCCGGGTGGCCCGGCGGTGGGCCAGCGCTGCCACAGCATCGTCCGCCAGCTCGCGTAGCCGGTGTCCGCGCCGAGCCAGAACGGCGAACTGGCCGACAGCGCGAGCAGCGGCGGCAGCCACGGCGCGACCAGGCACATGGTGCGTACGGCGGTGTCCCGGTCCGGTATGTCGACGTGCACCTGTGCGCTGCAGATGAGCTGTTCGTCGGCGACCCTGCGGTACTCGTCGGCCATGTGCCGGAAACGGCGCCCGGCGGTGATGTTGCCGGAGCTCACGCGGGCCAGCGGCACGGTGCCGGCGGCCACTGTGACGAGGCCGAGCGACGAGGCCGCCGTGTCCAGCAGCCGCCGTGAACGGGCCAGGTCCGCGAGGAGGGCGTCGAGGGTGTCGTGCACCGCGCTGTTGGCCTCGACCACGGACTGCTGGAGCTCGGTGGTGAATCCGGGCCCACGCAGCCGGTCCAGTACGGCGCGGGCGCGTGGCACCAGCCGGCCGCTCTCCACGTCCAGCACGTGAAACTCTTCCTCTGCCCCGATGCGCAGCGTCACGTCACGTTCTCCCCTGCCTGGGTGGTCACCCGGCCGTCGCGTCCGGGTCCCGCTGGGGACCACTGCGGCTCCGGGACCCCCGAGTGCCCAGACCGGGACGTTCACAAGCCTCCCGACCGCCTCCGATGTCGCACGGTCCTGTGCCGACCCGCGCGCCCCGCACCCCCGTTCGGGGCAGCGCAGGGGAGGTCGGGCCGGGCCCGCGGGCGAAAAATCCGTGGTGGTCCGGCGGGCGCGATGCTGCGGGACGCCTACCTGGAGCCGTGGACCGGCGCGGGTCGCAGCCGAGCGGAACTCACCCGCGCGGTGACCCTGGCCTGGCGGCTCGCCGCGCTGGCCCGTGCCTGTTCCTGGGGCCGTGTCTTCCCGTCCGTGTCCGGCGGCGCCACTCCGGGCAGCGCTGAGAGCGCGAGCTGGCTGCTGGAGCTCTTCCACGAGCCGCCTTTGTGCATCACGCCGGTGGGGCGGACGGATCAGTCCCAGAGGGGGTAGGTCTGCACCTGCGGGTAGCCCTCCGGCCGCCCCGCCAGGAACTCCAGGCTCAGCCGGGTGAAGTGCCGTACCTCCGGGCGCTTCTTCCAGGGTTCCGGGCTGTCCAGGCGCACGGTCACCGGATACTCGTGAAACCTTCCGGCCGCGCAGTAGGGCTTGCAGTCGTTGACGAGGTTGAAGCCCCTGGCCGTCGCGGACCGGTCGTTCCACTGCGACCAGTGCAGCGCGGACAGGACGCTGTTGCCGTCGCCGCACGCGAGGATGAAAGCGCCGGGCCGCTGCCGCGGCTTCCACAGACAGTCGACCAGCACCGGCCGCCCGTCCGTCCGCTTCGCGGCGTGCGCCGAGGCGTTCCCGTGTGAGGCCGCCGGTGCGGCGGAGGCCGTACCCACGCCTGCCGTGAGCAGCCCCGCGGCGCAGAGCGCGACCGCTGTCCTCATTGTGTGTCTGCCCATGTCCGCTCCCGGCCGACGACGTCCTGGGTCCTTAACGACGCTACGGCCGAGTCGGGCGACATACCACTCGTGCGGGGTGATGCCGTGTCCGTGTCGAGTGGCGGGTCGTCGTCGTCCGCGTCCTGCTGGCAGGTGGCGCAGAGTTCGTGGTGACCGTCGGTGGTGACGACGGTTCCCCAGCCCAGGCACTGCTCGCAGTCGCGGGCGAGGCCCAGATCGGGGTGGGGAGGAGGGGCGGGGTTGGCGCTGTGGTGGGCTCCGTACGCCATACGGGGGCGGCTCCTCGAAGCGATGGTGGGGGGATGCACACCATTTTGTCCTATTTTTGAGATCTGTCCAGACTCTTTTCCTGTGCTTGGGTCCGCACAGGACGTAGCGGGCGCTGGATTTGGGGTTGACCCCGGGCCGGGCCGGGCCGGCCCGGGTCGTGGCGCGGTGTCTCTACGAGCGCACCGAGTCGATGGCGATGTTCAGATGGCGCGGGCCGCGCAGCACCGCGTTCTTCCGGTAGGGCGGCGGGTCCTCCACCAGGCGGGGGTTGTCCAGGCGGCGGGTCAGCTCGGCCAGTGCGAGCTGCGCCTCCCGCCGGGCCAGCGGCGCGCCGAAGCAGATGTGGATGCCGCTGCCGAAGCCGAGGTGCTCGATGTCCTCGCGGTCGGGGTCGAACCGGTCGGGATCCCGGAACCGCTCCGGGTCCCGGTTGCCCGCGGCGAGCATCAGCCAGATCCGCGAACCCTTGGGAATCGTGACCCCGCGCAGGTCGATGTCGGCGACACAGGTGCGCTGCGGCACCAGCTGCACGGGAGGCTCGTAACGCAGCAGCTCCTCCACGATCCTGACGGACAGTCCCGGATCCTCGCGCAGCCGGTGCAGGTACTCCGGGTGACGCAGCAGCGTGAGCATGCCGTTGGTGATGAGGTTGACCGTCGTCTCGTGGCCCGCGATCAGCAGCAGCACCGCCGTGCTGAGCACCTCCATCATCGACATGGTCCCGTCAGCGCCGTGACTGGCCGCCAGGTCGGACAGCAGGTCGTCGCGGGGCTCCTTGGTGCGCTGCTCGACCAGACCGGCCAGGTACATGCCCAGCTGCATCCGGGCCTCCTGCGCGGCGCGCTGGAAGTCGTCGTCGGTGCGCTGCCGGGTCTCCGGGTCCAGGGCGGCGACGATCGGGTCCACCCAGGCGCGAAAGCGGGGCTCGTCCTCGCGCGGCACGCCGAGCAGCCGGCAGATCACCGTCACCGGGAAGGGGTAGGCGAACTGGTCGACGACGTCGATCTGCCGGGCGTCGCCGAAGCCGTCGACGAGCTCGGTGATGATCCCGCTGAGTTCCCCGCTCATGGAGTCGATCCGGTCGGGCCGGTGCGGCGGGCCGAAGGAGCTGTTGGCGATCCGCCGCAGCCGGTCGTGCTCGGGCGGGTCGAGCCTGATGAAGCTCGGCGGCAGCCCCGTCGCCTCCGGTCCCGACAGCTCGTCCGCGCCGGCGGCGGTGAGGTTGGTGGCGTCCGAGCTGACCCTCGGGTCGTGGAGCAGCCCGAGAATGTCGTAGTACGAGCTCACGACGTAGGGGCCGTCCTCCTCCTCGTGCAGCACCGGTGTCTTGCGCAGCTCCTCGTAGAGCGGATACGGGTTAGCGCGGTTGGCGTAGTCGGTGATCCGGTGCAGGAGCGAGGCGTGCGTCATGTCGGGTCCTTGGGGCATGGAGGTCCGGGGCGGGAGGCGGGGCGCCGGTTCAGTGGCGGGCCGGCGTGAAGACCAGTTGCCGGTCGGCCGGCGAGTAGCCGCTGAGGGTCACGGTCGGGCCGTGCGTCGGCAGCGACGGGTCGGGGAAGTCGGCCGGCACCGGCTTGCGGCCCTCGGGCCGGCGGTCCACCGTGGTGAACTCCACCGGGAACGGAGCGCCCGTCTCGATCAGCCGCTGGTAGAACTCCAGCCACCGCGTGTTGTCGAAGCTCACGGCGGCGATCACGCGGCCCTGGTAGCCGTACACCCCGACGAACCGCCGCTCGGTCAGCGAACCCTGGGTGATCATGACCTCCTCGCCCATGGACGGTACGCCGACCGACTTGATGTTCACGCCGAACTGCGAGGACCAGAAGGCCGGCACCCACATGTGCGGGCGCCGGTCGGCGCCGGCGCTGATCATGTTGTGCGCGGCCACCTCGGCCTGGGCGACGGCGTTGCCCCAGTGCTCCAGGGACAGGAACTGGTAGCCGAACAGCGGATGCGGGGAGCGGGCGACGTCGCCGGCGACGTAGATGTCGTCGGTGACGATGCCCCGGAAGTCGAAGGCCCGGCAGCCCGCGTCGCAGGCGATACCGCGCGGGCCGGCGCCCAGCCCCGAGCCCTCCAGCCAGTCGGTGTTGCGGGTCGCGCCCAGCGAGACCACCACCACGTCCGTCTCGACGACACTGCCGTCGGACAGGTGCGCCGCCCGCACCCGGCCCGTCACGTCGCCCTCCAGACCGGTGACCATGACCCCGGTGCGCAGGTCCACCCCGTTCTCCCGGTGCAGCTCCGCGGCCACCGCGCCGATCACCCCGCCGAGCGCGCCCACCAGGGGAGCGCCGGCCCGCTCCGCGACCGTGACCGCGATGCCCTGGTTCCGGCACGCCGAGGCGATCTCCGAACCGGTGAAGCCGGCCCCGATGATCAGCACCCGGCGCGGCGGGCCCTTCATCCGCCGGTGCAGACGGACCGCGTCGTCCCGGGTGCGCAGCACGAACACCCCGTCCAGCTGGGCCTCGTCCTCCTTCGGCCAAGGCCGGGCGTGCACACCGGTCGCGATCAGCAGCCGGTCGTAGGGCACCTCCTCGCCGTCGGCCAGCCGCACCCGCCTGGCCGCCATGTCCAGGCCGGCGGCCGCGACCCCGAGCCGCCAGGTCGCGTCGATGTCCCGGCGCCGGGGCAGCTCGGTGTGGTCCGGGGACGCCATGCCGAGCAGCGCCGCCTTGGACAGCGGGGGGCGGTCGTACGGCTCGTAGGGCTCGTCACCGATCATGGTGAGTGGTCCGGCGAACCCTTCGGCACGCAGCGTCTCGGCGGCTCTGAGGCCCGCCAGCGAGGCACCCACGATCACGATCCGGCCTTCGCGTCTGAGCCACTCGTGGAACGCCTCAGCGGGCATCGGAGGCCTCCCGCCCGGCGCCGACCGGCTCCTCGTCCGCGTCGTCCAGCCCCTCAGCCGTGATCGCCTGCACCGGGCACGCCGCGACGGCACGCGCGACCCTCTCCCGCTGCTCCGTGCCGGGTCGCGGGTTGTAGACCAGCGACTCCTCGCCGTGCATCGTGAACACGCCCGGCGCGAGGAACGCGCACTGCGCGTATCCCTGGCACTTGTTGAGATCGACGACAAGCCTCATTGGCGACCCGCCCTTCCCGGCGGCCAGGCCCTCGGGAACCACCCGCGCGGCGGGCACCCTCGGACGGCGGTCATCCCACGTCAGGATCGAAGCCCCGCTGCCCTCCCCGCGCGTCAGGACCCGCCGATGGAGTGACGGGACGGCGCGGCGGATGGAGCGGCGGGGCCGGGTGGCCGGGGGCCGACAGCAGGGAGCCGAGTCAGACGGCCGGGGCGGGGCGGCCGCCGGCCATCAGGATGTACGTGCTGAGGACCAGCGACCATGCCGGGAACACCAGTTCGGCCCACGGTACGTTCGACGCGGCGAACAGCAGCACCAGGGCGGTGAGCAGACCCAGCAGCGTCAGCCACCGCGGCAGCACCCCCAGCCGGTGTCCCATCACCGACAGCGAGCACGCGAAGACGGCCGCCATCCGCATCGCGTACCCGGTCATCAGCGTGTACGCGAAGTCGCGGCCGAAGTCCCACGCGGCGGGCCCGGCGGAGGCGCCGGGCGGGTGCGCGACCGCGAGCACCGCATCGGCGGCCGCGGCCGCCCCGAACATGGCGGCCACGAACACCATTCCGCTGCCCAGGAAGACGGTCGCCAGGAACTTGTCCTCGGCGTCCCCGACATGGGCGCGTACCACGCCGGTGAACCACAGGAAGAAGATGCCGGCGAACGGCACGAGAGCCAGTGCCGCCCGCACCGCATCGTGCCGCGCGGAGTCGGTGGACCCCCGGAAGGCGATCGCTTCCGCGCCCTCGGGGATCCCCAGCCGGATCAGGACGATCACCGCCGCGAGCAGCAGCGCGAACAGCACCCCGGCCAGCCCGGCCGCGCGAGGCGTCCGCAGCGGCCGCTCGGGCACTTCGGTCACTTGAGGTAGCCGAGGATGGTCATCATCCCTGACTCGGAGTGGTACTGGTTGTGGCAGTGGAGCATCCACAGGCCCGGGTTGTCGGCGTAGAAGTCCACCACCAGCCTGTTCCCCGGCAACACGATGGCGGTGTCCTTGCGGGCTCCGCGCCCCTTCGGGCCGGTGACGGCGAAGGTGTGGCCGTGCAGGTGCAGCGGGTGCCACATGCCGGTGTGGTTGAGGAAGGTGATCCGGACCCGCTCGCCCCGGCGGATCGGATGGCGCTGCTCGACCGAGTACGGTCTGCGGTCGAAGCTCCAGTTGTACCACTTCATGTTGCCGGTCAGTTTGATCTGGATCTCGCGGTCCGGCTCGTCGTCGGAGAACGCCACCGAGTCGGCGGGGGCGAGCTCGTAGGCGGACAGGAAGCGGCCGTCCAGCTCGTTGGGGCGGACGGAGGGCGCGGGCAGGTTCTTGGACTTTCCGGTGTTCAGTACGGCGAGGGCGCGCGCGTCCTTGCCCTCGGCCAGCGCGACCAGGGGGAACACCCCGTCCTTGGCGGTGATGACGACGTCGTAGCGCTCTGCCATGCCGATCACCAGCGCGTCCGTCGTACGGTGCTCGACCGGGTAGCCGTCCGTGTGCGTCACCGTCATCTCGTGGCCGCCCAGGGCCACTCGGAAGGCGGTGTCGGCACCCGCGTTGATGAACCGCACCCGGATGCGGTCGCCCGGACGGGCCCGGAAGACCGACGGAGCGTGCGGGACACGGCCGTTGATCAGGTAATAGGGGTAGTCGACATTGCCGCCCATGCCTTGCAGGATGCGGCTGAGACCGCCCCGCAGGATGCGGTCGGGGCCGTGGGACGAGCCCTGCGGGGCCGAATGCCCGCCGTGACCGCCGCCGCCCATGTCCATGCCATGCATGCCCTTGGGAATGGGGCCCTTGACCTTCTGCAACTGCGCGAGCACGCCATCAGGAGTGGAGCCGGCCAGGCCGTCCACCCAGTCGTCCAGGACCACCACCCACTCCTTGTCGTACGACAAGGGCTCTTTGGGGTCGTCGATGATCAGTGGTGCGTACAGGCCGCGGTCGAGCTGCATGCCCTCGTGCGAATGCAGCAGGTACGTGCCGGGGTGGGACACGACGAAGCGGTAGTTGAACTCCGAGCCGGGCTTGATGGTCTGCTGGGTCAGTCCCGGCACGCCGTCCATGTCGCAGCGCAGGCGCACACCGTGCGAGTGCACCGTCGTCCCCACGGGCAGGCGGTTGACGAGCGTGAGGTCGAGGATGTCACCCGCGGTGGCCCGGACCGCCTCGCCCGGGATCCTGTCGCTGTACGCCCAGGTCTTGACGGTCTTGCCGGCCAGGTCGAACGACGTCTCCCGAGCGGTGAACGTGTACTTGCGCACCCGCCCGGCCCCGCGCTTGCGCTCGGCGGCCAGGACCTCCGGGTCGGACGGGTTCACGTACCCCTTGGGCCCCTTGGGGATGAACGGGCGGAAGCCTTCGAGGGTCCCGGGGCCCAGCACGGACCCCGAGCCCCGAGCGGACCCCGAGCCCCGAGCGGACCCCGAGAGGGAGCCGGCCCCGGAGCAGGCGGTCAGGAGTCCCGAAGCGGCAGCCGTGACCGAGGCGCTGAGCAAGGTGCGCCGCGTATATGTGTGCATGACTCGAATAACACACGTTTTGCGCCGATATGTGGGAGAACTGGCGCGGCGCGTCTGGTGATCTCGGCAACCATTGCCTTGGCGGAGGGGCGATACGGGGCATGGCCCGCGCGGCGACGTGCCGGGTCCTGGCATGTGCGCTATGCTGGATCTTGAGCGAGTCACCGGAACTCCCGGTGATCAGCTGTGCGTTGGTGGTCCAAGGAAAGACGCCCCGCTTCCTGCGGGGAGATGCAGGTGCAAGGCCTGCCCGGCGCTCGTGGACGAGCCCCACTCCCGTGATGGGAGTGGGGCTTTCGTCATGCCCGCCGAACGGGCGTTCGGCGGGCATGACGATCCACGAGGCGCTGACCGTCGCCGGACGTGCGATGCGGGGAATCCACGGGGCGCTTGAACATCCCCGGTCCGAACTCCGTATGGGACGGGGGGATTCACATTCCTGGCAGGCCACGACGCGTAGGAGAAGTTCGGTGAGACGCAACACGCGCAGACGACCCACGGGCCCGCGGCGCGCCACGCTCGGCGCGATGGCGCTCATCCTGGGCGGAGGCGGGCTGATGGTCGCCAACGTGTATGCCTCCGCCACCGAAGACACGTCGACGGTGCGGTCCGCCGGGGAATCGGACCGCGACCGGAGTCCGGCGGCGGGAGGCGCCACGATCGACTGCCCGGACGTCGGAGCCGGGATGACCGCGGTGCCGCAGGAGGCGAAGGCGACCGTCGACGAGCAACTCGCGGTGCTGGACCAGCAGATCGCGAGCGCGTACCAGCAGATGCAGGACGCGGTTCAGGACGGGCGGCTCGACGTCGGCGCGGTGGAGAACACGGTCGTGGCTCCGCTCAAGGAGCAGCGTGCCGCGACGATCGGGACCATCGCCGACGCGATCGAACGGGCCGGGGAGCGGCCCGAGGGACTCGACGACCTCGCGGCCTGCACCCTGCGCACCTCCGGCACCCAGGACGGCGGCGGGGAGACCGGTCAGGAGCAGGCCGACCAGGAGCAGAGCCCGCAGGGGGACGGGCAGCAGGAACCCCAGCAGGACGCCGACGGCGGAGGCCAGGCCGGCAACGGCCCCGTGGCCGCGGACTACGCGGACATCACCACCGTGCAGAGCGACGCGCGAAAGCCCCGTGGGGCGGCGGACGCCGCACGCGGCAGCTTCGCCTCCAGCTGCGGAGTGAACGAGGGCGGTCTGTTCAACTCGGACAACGTGATCGTCGCCCCCGGCGTCACCAACGGAGCCCACCACTTCCACGACTACATCGGCAACCAGGCCAACAACGCCTTCGCCAGCGACCAGGACCTGGCGAACGGTGACACGAGCTGCGCCGACAAGGGCGACAAGTCCACCTACTACTGGCCCGTGCTGCGCCTGCAGGACGGCAGCCGGGAGCGGGACGCCGACGCCCCCGGCGGCGGGACCGAGGGCAACGCGGGCCGGATCGTGACGCCGAAGCAGGTGACGCTGTCCTTCGAGGGCAGTCCGCGCGGCAAGGTGACGGAGATGCCGCGCTTCCTGCGCATCATCACCGGAGACGCCAAGGCGTTCGTCAACGGCCCCGCCAACGCCAACGCGTCCTGGTCCTGCACCGGTTTCGAGGACCGGCAGCTGAAGGACAAGTACCCGCTCTGCCCCGGAGGCAGCGACGTGGTGCGCACCTTCAGGTTCCAGAGCTGCTGGGACGGCCGGAACGCCGACAGCGCCAACCACCGTACGCACGTGGCGTTCGCCGGCGCCGACGGCAACTGCCCGGACGGATTCCGGGCGATCCCGCAACTCGTGCAGCGCATCGTCTACGGCGTCGACGCCCCGAGCCTGGACGACGGGGGTGCGACCACCCCGCTGTTCGCGGTGGACTCCTTCCCCGAACAACTGCACAAGCCGGGCACGGACCACGGCGACTTCATCAACGTCTTCGACGACGACCTGATGCGCCGGATGGTCGACTGCATCAACAGCGGCCGTCAGTGCGGGCCCGGGGCCGACCAGGGCTCGAAGTCCGGCGAGCAGCCGGAGAAACCGCGGGAGCCGCAGGAGCCTGAAGGGAGGCCGACGCAGACCTCGGGCGGGCGGCCCGGAGGCGGCGCCGGCAAGGGCGCGGGCCGGACCGACGACGACGGCGCGAACGGGGCGGGCGTGGGCGACGCCGGGGGCGAGAAGTCCGCGGAGCCGACGGGCGGTGCGGTGGAACCGAAGGCCGACACCTCGGACGCGGCCGAGCGGAGTGCCACGGGTGGCGCGTCCACGAGCGCGACCGGTACCGGGGGCGGCGGCGAGGTGGGCACGCCCGCCTACACGCCGGTTCCCGGCGGAAACGGCCAGGCGGCCGGTGCGCAGACCGAACCGCAGGCCGTCAGGGGCAGCCTGGCCGAGACCGGCGCCCGGTTGTGGCCCGCGGCCGCCGGGGCGGTGCTCGTGACCGCGGGCATCGTGCTGCTGCGCCGGATCAGGCACGGCGCCGTCTGACGGCGCCACAGGCCGTGAAGGGGGGCGGTGGTGGGACCGGTCTCGTGGTCCCATCGCCGCCCCTCGGTGTCACTCGGCGCGGGCGAGCCCTCTTCGGGCGTTGTTGTAGATACGCATCAGGTGCTTGGCCACGGCGCACGGAATGGCGTGTGCATGACATTGTCGACACGTCTGCATGTGCTGTTCGTAGTCGGAATGCGCTTGCTGCAGGGCGGCGTCTGGAGACGGCATGGGGATCCTTCGCACGGGGCGTCGGGCGGCACGGCGCGCCCGACTTGACTGGAGAGAAAAGCCAGGAGCCAAAGTTGATCACGTTACTTCGGGTAGTGGAAAGCGCCATCGGGCCACCCGGTACGGCGGATCGGACGGCTGCCCGCCTCATGCGCTCCCGGGGGTCTGCCGCCCGGAATAGGCCCACCAACGGCCCTCGTGCCGGTTCACCGCGATGGGGCGGCCGAAGCACGCGGTCAGCCACGGCCCGGTCAGCACGTCCTCGACGGGCCCCTGGGACAGGATGCGTCCCTCGCGCAGCAGCAGGGCGTGACTGACGGCGGGGGACAACTCCTCGAGGTGGTGGGTGACCGTCACCGTGGCGAGCCGCGGCCGTCCCGCCGCGAGCCGGTGCATGGCCTCGACCAGATCCTCGCGGGACGGCAGGTCAAGGGCGTTGAAGGGTTCGTCGAGGAGCAGCAGCGCGGGTTCGGCCATGAGGGCCCGGGCGATGAGGACGCGTGCCCGCTGCCCGCCCGAGCAGACTCCGTACGGCCGGTCGGCCAGGTCCTTGATCTCCAGCTCGGCCAGCAGTTCGTGGGCGCGCTGCCGCACCTCCTCGTCGTACATCCGCCACAGGGGCTGCACCGTGCCCGTGTGGCCGGTCAGCACGACGGTGTGGGCGTCGAGTTCCCCGGGCACGCGCTGCGCCGTGGTGACGTGCCCGATGCGCGCGCGCAGTTCCCGCACGTCGACGCGGCCCAGCAGCTCGCCGAGGACCTCGACGGTGCCGGTCGTGGGGTGCATCAGGGCGCCGAGCAGCCGCAGCAGCGTGGTCTTCCCGGCGCCGTTGGCGCCCAGCAGCGCCCAGTGCTGTCCCGCCCGCACCGTCCAGTCGACGCCGTCCAGGATCACCTGCCCGGTCGTGAAGCGGCGGACGCCCACCTCGTGGAGGGCGACGACGGTACCGGGCCCCCGCGTCGTTCGCTCCTCGGTGTCCTCGGCCATCCTGGGCTCCCCTCGATGTCGAGGCCGTCGCTCGACCGGCACCACGAACGGTAGATGCATCCGGCACCTTGTCGCCGAACTGTCCGGGTCGTGGACGCGGCGCGGCCGCCTCCGGGTTGCCGCCCGGTGGGCCGCGCCGGGCGATCGCCCCTGTGACGAAGCCGACACGAACGCCGCACGCGTGCCCGGCGGGAAGAGGGGTATGTGCACGCCGTGAACAGGGTGGTGAAGGCGATTGGGATGGAATCCGTCCTCCTCGGTGACGATGAGCCGGCGCCGGACACCGGCGTGATAGGCGTGGCGGCGGCCCTCGACGGCGACGCCGCGTGCATCGCGGAGGCCCGTCATCTCGCGGCCGAGTTCCTGGGACGGGCGCGGACCGGCCATGGGCTGACGGTCTCGGACCGTGCCCTGGACCTGACCCAGCTCGTGGTCAGCGAACTGGTCACCAACGCCCGCAAGTACGCCTCCGGCCCCATCCTGATGGACCTGCGGATCGCCGGGGACGCCGTGGACATCGCGGTCTGGGACAGCGATCCGGTGCTGCCCGTGGCCCGGGCCGCCGACCCGGGGCGGGTGGGCCAGCACGGTCTGGAGATCGTGATGGCCGTGGTGGAGCGGTTCGAGGTGCGGCGCGAGCCGGTGGGCAAGCGCGTCATCGCCCGCATCAGCCTGCTCGACGCCGCGCGCCCGTGAGGCGGCACCGGCGGGCGGCCGCGCGGCGTCAGGCGTCGAGTTCCGCCGTGTCCCCCATGACCACGACCGGGTGCTGACGCGGATCGAGGGAGCGCAGCAGATACCGCATCGCCGACTTGGACAGGGTCACGCACGCGGACGTGCCGCTGCCGTGGTCCATGTGCAGCCAGATGCCGCCGCCCCTGGACTGTCCTTCGGGCCGGGTGGGGTCGTTGGGCGGCGTTCCCTTGACGCGGTTGAAGTCGACGGCGATGACGTAGTCGAAGTCGTGCCAGGCGTTCTTCGTCCAGTACCGGGGAGCCTGGAACGCGGCGGACCGGGTGTACGGCAGTCTGGCCCCGGGGTCCTCGAGCACGCCGCCGGCGTCGCTCAGCGTGAACACCCCCACGGGGGTGCGCTGGTCGCCCTCGTGATGGTCCGTCGTCCAGCCCTTCCGGCCGTTGTGGGCCGGCCACGAAGCCGTCCGCTCCCAGCGTGAGCCGTGCTCGGTGAAGAGCTCGACCGTCGAGTCGGGGGAGTCCGGGCCCGCGCCGTAGACCGCGACCACCTGGCGGGACCCGGCCGGCACCCGATGCCACATCCGGTCACCGATGCCCGGCACCCGCCGCGGGGGCACGTCGCGTCCGGGTGCGTGCTCCGCCTGCCCGCCGTGGCCGGCCGCGCGCCGGTGGCCCGGGTCGCCGCACGCCGTCAGCGACATCGCCAGCGCCCCACCGGCCGCCACCACGGCCGCCGTCCGCAACGCTCCGCCTTTTCGCATGGGCCCCATGATGGCACCGCCCCCGGCGCGTTTTTCACCTGAATGGCCGCCCGTGGCTGCGTGCGGATGGCCCAGTCGGTATCTCCTTGAGTGAGAGAGGCGTCCATCGAGGGAGTGGAGCCGATCATGTATGAGATGTGTGCAGGAGTAGAGAGGCCCGGTGGGGCTCTGGTCTGGCACGTCATGGCCAAGCGCACGACCACCACCCTGTGCGGCCAGAAACTGGGTCAGCACGTCGACGGCGCGAGCGCACAGCGGGCTGGACACTGCTCCACCTGCATGGCGTTGTTCGGGAAGCTGATGACCGCACCACCCGCGGTCGGCTCTCCCGCCGCCACGGACCGGTAGGTCCTGGCATCCGGCTCCCGTCCTCCGCCGCGAGGACGGGAGCCGGGTGTTCGTCCTCCGTTCCGTCGAGGCCCGCGCGGTGCGGCCGGTAAACGCTTCGACCAATTTTTGGCAACGTGCCTCCATATCGCATTTCGGCACCGGTCGATGGGTAACACTGAGCGGCGGAGGGGGGAGACGCGCGGCGGTGCTCTGCCGGCGCGCACATCCCGGAGTGTCACGCCGGCCTTGGGGAAGGCGGCGAGGGGACCAGCGGGGGGATGCATGACGCAGTCGCTTCCGGGGCAGCGGCCTGCCCACGGGGGAGCGCAGCGGGGGCGCCGAGCGCTTCCGGTCGTGGTGGTCGGGGCGGGGCCCTACGGGCTGTCGGTCGCCGCGCACCTGCGCGGAGCGGGGGTCCCGGTGCGGGTCTTCGGGGAGGTCATGGGCAGTTGGCGGCACGCCATGGCGACCGGGATGTTCCTGAAGTCGACGCCGGACGCCGTCGATCTGTCCGCACCGGAGCCGGGCGGGCGGCTGGCGGACTTCCTCCAGGTGCACGGTGAGCCGGAGCTGACCGAACTGACGCCCATCCCGTGCGAGGTGTTCGTACGCTACGGACAGTGGTTCCAGAAGCAGTACGTCGGTGAGGTGGAGCCGGCCCGGGTGGCGGCCGTCGACCTGGCCGCGTCCGGTTCGGGGTTCGCCGTACGGCTGGACGACGGACAGGAACTCGGCGCCGCCGCCGTGGTCGTGGCCACCGGCCTGAACGGACTGGCCCACATACCCGGCGAGTTGCGCGGCCTCGTGCCCGAAGGCCCGGGGCCCGACGCGCCGGTGTCGCACACCAGCCAGCACACCGACCTGTCCCGGTACGCCGGCCGCCGGGTCGCCGTGGTCGGCGGGGGCCAGTCCGCCCTGGAGAGCGCCGCACTGCTCCACGAGTCCGGTGCGCGGGCGCAGGTGCTGGTCCGGGAGAGCGATGTGCTGTGGGGGAACGCCCCGGAGCAGGCGCGGTCCTGGGTGCGGCGGATCGGCAGGCCCTCCTCGCCCCTGGGCACGGGCTGGATCCTGGCCGCGGTCTGCCGGGCCCCCGGCGCCGTACGGCGACTGCCGGCCGCGGCCCGACTGCTGCTGTTCCGGCGCGCGTTGCGGCCGTCGGGCGGCTGGTGGTTGCGGGACCGGGTCGAGGGCGTGGTGCCGGTGCGCACCTCGCGCCGGGTCGTACGGGCCGAGACCGCCGGGTCCGTCGTACGGCTGGACGTCGTTGGGCCGGGCGGCGTGGCGGAGGTGCTCGACGCCGACCACGTGCTGGCCGCCACCGGCTACCGTCTGGACCTGGACGCCGTTCCGTTCCTGTCGCCGGCGGTGCGCCGTGCGCTCAGGCAGGTGCCGGGTTCGAGGGCACCGCGGCTGAGCCCGGGGTTCGAATCGTCGGTGCCGGGACTGTACTTCACCGGATCGCTGGCCGCTCCGATGTTCGGGCCGATGATGCGCTTCGTCGCCGGCACCGGGTTCGCCGCGGCCCGGGTCGCCCGGGACAGGGTCCGGCGGGTGGCCGACGCCGGATGACCGCGCGCGGCGTCCGTTGACCACGTCCGCCGTCCCTTGACTGCGCGTGGCCCGTCACCCCGCCGCAAAGGGGGTTCCGGCCGAGCCCGGCCGGAACCCCCTCGTCAGTGCGGGTCAGGCGGTGTGCAGGGTCAGTCCGTAGCGGTTGAGGATCTCGTTGACCGGCTGGAACCAGGTCTCCCCGCCGCCGGAGCAGTTGCCCCAGCCTCCGGAGGTGACGCCCTGGGCCTGGTCACCGCTGATGAACGAGCCGCCGGAGTCGCCCGGTTCGGCGCACACGCTGGTCTTCGTCAGCTGGTGCACGGCGCCCTGGCTGTAGTTGACCGTCTCGTTGAGCGCCAGCACGGTGCCGCAGTGCCAGTGCGTCGTCGAGCCGGAGCGGCAGACCGAGGCGCCCACGGGTGCCACGGCGGAGCCGCGCACCAGCTGGTCCGGGACGGTGCCCCAGCCGAGGACCACCGGAACCGTCCACCAGCCGCTGCCGACGCTGACCCAGGCGTAGTCGTTGTCGGGGAACGAGGACCCCTGGAAGGTGCCGATGTACGAGCCGTCCCAGCCACTCACCCCGGCGCCCGGCTGGCCGCAGTGTCCGGCGGTGACGAAGCCGCCGTACACCGAGAAGCCGATGGAGCAGCGGACGTTGCCGGTGTAGTAGGGGTCGCCGCCGACGGTGCCCGCCGCGAAGGTCTGCGGCGGTGCGGAGACCGTCCGGACGGTGACGGGGCCGGCCGCGCGGGCCTGGGCGAGGAAGCGTTGGACATCGTTGTCGGAGCGCGCTGCGCGGACGACGTCCACGACCACCGTGTTGGCCTTCGGGTCCACCCGCCAGCCGCTCACGCCCTGGGGTGCCGACGTGCTGTCGAGGCGGGCCTTGGCCGTGTCCAGCTGCCGTGCGCTGTGCTGGACGGTGCGGACCGTGGCGCCGGTGGTGCGGACGGCGCGCAGGGTCGACTCGGAGGCGCCGGAGGTGATGGCCACGGTGAGCCGGCCGGTCTCGTCGTCGAACCACGAGCCGCCGTAGGCGGATCCCGCGGCCGCGCGGGCCTTCGGTTCCGCTGCCGTGGCGGCGCGTTCCGCCGCCAGCCGCGCCTCGGCCTGCTGCGCCGAGAGTCCCAGGTCCCGCTGCATCGCCTGGAGCAGGCCGGGGGAGGTGGTGGGTGCGGTGGCGGGGGTCGCCGCACCGGCCGTCGGGGTGCCCGCCACGGCCCAGCCGCCGAGCAGTACGAGTGCGGCCACGGCCACGCGGTGGAGTCTGGTGCGTCTCACAGGGGTGCCCTTCGTCGTTCCAGCGAGGTGGGGGTGGAACAACCGCGACCTGAGAGCGCTCTCACCCGGGTCGGGGAGCAGCTTAGCGGGACTGGGTAATCAGGTCCATGCCAAGTTTGGGATTCGCGCCGGGCCCGCCCGTCGTCCCGTTTGCCTAATGGGCTTAGGCAGATATTCAATGGCTTCAGGTTCTTGGAGGCTCGGGTGGGAGGAGCGGCATGGCGCGTGCGGGGTTGACCACGGAACGCCTGGTCAGGGCGGGGGCGGAGCTGGCGGACGAGGTCGGCTTCGAGCACGTGACCGTCTCGGCCCTCGCCCGGCGGTTCGACGTCAAGGCCGCGAGCCTGTACTCGCACCTGAAGAACTCCCAGGACCTCAAGACGCGGATCGCCCTGCTCGCCCTGGAGGAACTCGCGGACCGCGCCGCCGACGCGCTGGCCGGGCGGGCAGGCAAGGACGCCCTCGCCGCCTTCGCGAACGTCTACCGCGCATACGCCCGGGAGCATCCCGGCCGCTACGCGGCGGCGCGGCTCCGGCTGGACCCGGAGACCGCCGCCGCGAGCGCCGGGGGCAGGCACGCGCAGATGACCCGCGCGATCCTGCGCGGCTACGACCTGGCCGAGCCGGACGAGACCCACGCCGTCCGGCTCCTGGGCAGCGTCTTCCACGGCTACGTCAGCCTGGAACTGGCCGGCGGCTTCGCCCACAGCGCCCCGGCCCCGCAGGAAACCTGGACCTGGATCCTCGACCGCCTCGACACGATGCTGCGCACCTGGCCACCAGGGTGAGCGCCCGCGCCGCGACACGCGTGGGCCACTGAGCGCACGGACGGCACGCGCCCGGCGGCGAGACGTACGGCTGCGGCACGTGCCCGTCTGCGTGCCGGCGCATGTATGCAAGGCATCCACGTCGGTTGTGCGGGGTCGCGGCTCGTGTGGGGCTGACGCCCGCGCCACCTGCCCGGGGGTGTGGCTCGTGTGGGGCTGGCGGGCCGTGATGGCTGCCCGGGATGTGCGGTGCGGTGAGCCGGACTGCCCGCGCACGGCTCCGGCGCCTCCACGTCGGCTGCGGGTTGTCCCGCGGCCCGGGGCGCCTGTCGGGCTATGGCGTCCGCAGGCCCCGTGCGGGTGGGTGCGCCTCTGGTGGCAGCCGTGCGGTGGAGCGGTGCGTCAGCCCGCCCCAGTGCGGCTGCGGCCGCGCATCCCGATGTGCCTGCACGCTGCCGTGCTGCAGCGACCGTGCCGACTGACCGGTCGTGGGGTCCATGTGGGCCGCGTGCGGAGGAACGCGCGTCTGGTGGCTGCCGTGCCTGCGGTCGCGCGTGGTGCGGTGAGTCCGCGTGTCCGCGCGCGGGTGTGGCGCGCATGGTCTGTGCGTTCGGGGTTCCGCGCGGCGGTCTGCCTTGTGCGTGACGCCGCGTTCGGTGCTCACCGCCGATGGCCCGAGTGCGCCCCCGGTCCCAGCTTGCCGGACGGCTGCGGTTCTGGGCCGTGGGCGGCCCCGCTGAGCCGGTGCTCCGGCCTCTGCGCCGGCCCCCAGGCGCAGCGTGCCTCCTCACGCATCGGACCATCGGCAACGGTGCCGACGTCGGCCACGCGGCCGGTGCCGTCCACGGCGCCCGGCTGCCCGGCTGCCCGGCCGGTCGGCGAGGGAGGGCGGTCGCTACGCTCCGTGGCCGCAAGCGGACGTTCCGCACCCCGGTGCCGAGGTCCACCGTCGCGTCGGCGACCGCCCCGCCGAATTCGTCCTCGCTGTCGCGGACAGCGCTTTCACCCGCCGCAACGCTTCGGATTCGGGGTTCCCCGCACGGTTCGCGCAGGGCTCCCGCTGAACGATCAATCGTGGAAGTCGTGACGATGGGGGAGGGCGGATGTTACAAATGCCGGATGGTCGACCGTTTTACCCGTCTTCGACGCATATCGCTGCGCTCGCTGCTGGGAAAGAGCCCGCGAAGCGTCGCCGGACAGGTGTTCGTTCTGCAGGTGGCGCTGGTGGCGCTGCTTGTGGCTTTCGCCGTCTTCTCCCTCGTCCTTCAGTCGCAGCGGGACGTCAACGCCGAGGCCAAGCGCCGTTCCGTGGCGGTGGCGCAGACCTTCGCGCACTCCCCGGGTGTCGTGAGCGCACTGCGGACGCCCGGCCCGTCGAAGGTGCTCCAGCCCCTCACGGAGGCGGCGCGCAGGTCCGCGGGGGTCGACTTCATCGTCGTCATGGACACGAACGGCATCCGCTACACCCACCCCCTGCCGGACCGCATCGGCCACCGTTTCGTCGGCGCCATCGAGCCGTCGCTGGCCGGCAAGGTCTACACCGAGACCGTCCACGGGCCGCTCGGCGACGAGGTACAGGCCACCGTTCCCATCAGGGACGGCAGCCGCGTGGTGGCGCTGGTCTCCGCAGGCCTCCAGGTCAAGCACGTGACCAGCCAGGTGAACCGGCAGATCCCGATCATCCTGGGCGCCGGGGCGGCGGCGCTGGGTCTGGCCACCGGCGTGACGGCGCTGGTCGGCAGGCGGCTGCGGCGGCAGACCCACAGCCTCGCCCCGGACGAGATGACCCGCATGTACGACCACCACGACGCGGTGCTGCACTCCGTACGCGAAGGAGTACTCATCGTCGGTGACGACGGGCGGCTGCTGCTGGCGAACGACGAGGCCAAGCGGCTGCTGGAGCTGCCGTCGGATGCCGAGGGCAGGCAGGTGGCGCAGTTCCCGACGCTGGAACCGGAAACGGTCGAACTGCTCACCTCGGGCCGCATGGCCACCGACGAGGTGCACCTCGCCGGATCCCGGCTGCTGGCGGTCAACCAGCGGCCCACGCACAGCGACGGAGGCGGGCGGCGAACGGTGGTGACGCTCCGCGACTCCACCGAACTCCAGGCCATCTCCGGCCGGGCCCAGGTGGCCCGGGAACGGCTCGAACTGCTCTACGACGCCGGCCTGGGCATCGGCACCACCCTCGACGTGTCCCGCACCGCCGACGAACTCGCCCAGGTCGCCGTCCCCCGCTTCGCCGACTACGTCTCCGTGGACCTCGCCGAGGGCGTACTGCGGGGCGAGGAGCCCGCCGGCACGGCGACGGGCCTGCGCCGCATCGCCGTACGCGGTGTCCAGGACGACGCGCCGCTCTACGAGAAGGGCCGGCTGATCGACTTCCTGCCGTCCACGCCCCAGGCCCGCAGCTACGACACCGGCCACGTGGAACTGGTGACGGACCTGTCGTCGGCGTACGGCTGGCAGGCGCAGGATCCGGAGCGCACCAAGGCGATCGTCGACTACGGCATCCACTCGCTGATCTCGGCCCCAATCCAGGCCCGCGGTGTCGTGCTGGGCATGGCCAACTTCTGGCGCCGCAAGGAGCGCGGCCCGTTCGACGAGGAGGAGCTTTCCCTGGCCGAGGAACTGGTGGCCCGGGCCGCGGTCAGCATCGACAACGCCCGCCGCTACGCCCGCGAGCACGCGCTCGCGGTCACCCTCCAGCGCAGCCTGCTGCCACGGGCCCTGCCCGAGCTGAGCGCGCTGGAGGTCGGCTACCGCTATCTGCCCGCCCAGTCGGGTGTGAGCGGTGACTGGTTCGACGTGATCCCGCTGCCCGGCGGACGGGTCGCCCTGGTCGTCGGGGACGTGGTCGGGCACGGCCTGCACGCCGCCGCCACCATGGGACGGCTGCGGACCGCGGTGCACAACTTCTCCACGCTCGACCTGCCCCCCGACGAGCTGCTGAGCCACCTGGACGACCTCGTCGGCCGCATCGACCAGGACGAGGCCTCCACCGGCGCCGCCGCGGCCGTCGTCGGAGCCACCTGTCTGTACGCGATCTACGATCCCGTGACGCGCCGCTGCGCCATGGCGCGCGCCGGTCATCTCGCGCCCGCGCTGGTCAGCCCGGACGGCGACGTCACCTTCCCGGATCTGCCGCACGGGCCGCCGCTCGGCCTGGGCGGCATGCCGTTCCGGACGGCCGAGCTGGAGCTCCCCGAAGGCACCCAGCTCGCCCTGTACACCGACGGTCTCATCGAGGACCGCCGGCGAGACCTGGACGTCGGCATGGAACTGCTGCGCCAGGCCCTCGCGGGCCACCCCGACCGCTCGCCGGAGCAGAGCTGCCAGGCGGTGCTGGACACGCTGCTGCCCGCGCGTCCCAAGGACGACGTCGCCCTGCTGATCGCCCGAACCCGGGCGCTGCCCTGCGACCGGGTCGCCGAGTGGGACGTGCCGCCCGACCCGGCCGCCGTCGCCCGGGTCCGCGTCGCGGCCGCCCGCACACTCGACGAGTGGGGCCTGTCCGAGCTCGGCTTCAGCATGGAACTCGTGCTGAGCGAACTCGTCACCAACGCCATCCGCTACGGCGGTGCGCCGATCCACGTCCGGCTGATCCGCGACCGCACGCTGATCTGCGAGGTCTCCGACGGCACCAGCACCTCGCCGCACCTGCGCTACGCCGCGACGACCGAGGAGGGCGGCCGCGGTCTGTTCCTGGTGTCGCAGATGACCGAGCACTGGGGCACCCGCTACTCCCCGCACGGAAAGGTGATCTGGGCCGAACTCGCCCTGCCCGAGGGCGGCGAGGACCCGGGTACGACCGTGTCCGGGACGATCGCGTCTCCCGTCGACGGCTGGCCCACCGTCCCGCGGACACCGGTGCTCCCCGGCCAGACGACGGGCGACCGGGCGGGATGACAGGTGATCCCCGACCCGCCCCGGCGTCCGGCATCATGCGCACAGGCGCGGTCGGTCGGCCGGCCCCGAAGCGGTGACGGCGCGGGCCCGCCCGGTGGGCGGTCCCGCGCCGTCGCAAAGGGTGAACGGACGCGTCAGGCGGTGACCCCGGCGGCCTGCGGCCGCGGAGCGTGCCGCGGCAGGGTCAGCACGGCCAGGAAGCCGAGTACCGCGACCGCGGCGAAGAAGTAGAAGCCCCACGGGTGGCCGATGCCGGAGGCGACCAGGGCCCCGGTGATCGTCGGGCCGACGATCGAGCCGATCCGGCCGATGCCGGAGGCGGAGCCGAGGGCGGTCCCGCGTACCGCGGCCGGGTAGAAGTGCGTCACGTAGGCGTAGACGAGCACCATGGCGGAGAAGACGAACACGCCGGTGAGGAAGACGACGACGTTCAGCAGCAGGTTGCTGTTCATCTTGATGCTCAGGCAGCCGAGCATGACCACGGACACCGCGAACCAGCCGAGTATGGTCCCCTTGATGCCCCGCCGGTCGGCCACGAAGCCGCCGACGATCAGGCCGACGACGCCGCCGACGTTGAGCACCAGGAGCTGGGTGACGGCCGTGGGGACGGGGTAACCGGCGTCGTTCATCAGCTTGGGCAGCCAGGTGTTCAGGCCGTAGACCAGCAGCAGCCCCATGAACGAGGCGACCCAGATGCCTATGCCCGCGCGCAGGTAGGCCGGCTTGAGCAGCTCGGTGAACGGGACCCGCTGCGCCCCGGCCGCCTGCTTGGCCCGCATGAAGGCCTCCGACTCCGGCAGCCGGAACCACTGGATGACGGCGACGACGAGCCCGGCCACGCCGAGGACGTAGAACAGGATCTGCCAGTTGTCGGTCACCTGGAGGGCCAGCAGGGAAGTGATCACGGCACCGGTGTGATAGCCGGTCATGGTCAGGGTGCTGGCCCGGGCACGCCGGCTGGCCGGCATGTGCTCGGCCATCATCGTGAGCGACACCGGCATGCAGGCGCCCAGGCCCAGACCGGCGATGAGCCGGAGGACGGCGAACATCGTCACGGAGCCGGCCAGCGGCACCACGATGGTGAACACCGAGAACACCACCACCGACGCGATGAGCAGCAGGCGGCGCCCCAGCCGGTCGGCCAGCGGGCCGACGCAGACGGCGCCGATGGCGACGCCGACGAGCGACAGCGTCGCGATCATGGTGGCGTCGCCCGCGGTCATGCCGAGGTGACGGGTCTTGAGCAGGGTCGGGATGATGGCGCCGAGGACGACGAGGTCGTAGCCCTCCAGCATGACGGTGATCCAGCACAGGACCACGGTCCAGGTGCTTCTCCCGGCGGTGCCGGACTGCGCGGTCGTCGGGGACGAGACGGCGGATGACATAGGGACGTTCCCCCCTGGGGACGGGAGCGGACGGGCGAGGACGGGCGGATCAGAACGGGTAGTCGGCGATGTCGGGCCGGACGGTGACCCACTGGGTCTCGGTGAAGGCCTCGACGTTGGCGGCGGTGCCCCCGAACCGGGACCCGGTGCCGGAGGCCTTGACCCCGCCGAAGGGCGCGTTGGGCTCGTCGCCGACGGTCTGCTCGTTGATGTGGACCTTGCCGGAGTCGATCCGGTCGGCGAGCTTCATCGCCGTCCCCACGTCGCCGAGGATCCCCACGGACAGCCCGTACTCGCAGTCGTTGACGATCCGCGCGGCCTCCTCCAGCGTCGAGAAGCCGATGACGGGCGCGACGGGCCCGAAGATCTCCTCGCGCCAGGCCGGCATGTCGGTCGTCAGGCCGCTCAGCACAGTGGCCCGGTAGCACGCGCCGACGATCTCGCCGCCCGCGGCGAGGGTCGCCCCCGCGGCGACGCTGTCGGTGACGATGCCGTGCACCCGTTCGAGCTGGCGCCGGTCGATGATCGGGCCGAGCGCGACGTCCTCGCGGGCCGGATCGCCGACCGGCAGGGCCGCGGCCTTCGCGGCGAGCGCCGCGGTGTACTCCTCCAGCAGCGACTCGTGGACGATGTGGCGACCGGTCGTCATGCAGATCTGGCCCTGGTGCAGATAGGAGCCGAAGGCGCCGGCCGAGGCCGCCTTCGGCACGTCCGCCCCGGGCAGCACGACCAGCGCGTTGTTCCCGCCCAGCTCCAGGTGGGCCCGCTTGAGCAGGCGTCCGGCCTGCTCGCCGATCGCCCGCCCGACCGGAGTCGAGCCGGTGAAGGAGACCACCCGGACCTCGGGCGCCTCGACGACGGCCCGGCCGACCGAGCCGTCGCCCGGCAGCAGGTGCAGCACCCCGGCCGGCAGGCCCGCCTCCTCGAAGACGCGCGCGATGACGACACCACCGCTCACCGCGGTGCGCGGGTCCGGCTTGAGCAGCACCGCGTTGCCCAGGGCGAGCGCCGGCGCCACCGAGCGCAGGCCCAGGACGAGCGGGAAGTTGAAGGGCGCGATGACACTGACGACACCGGCCGGGCGGCGCCGGGAGAGGGACCAGCGGGCGTCCTCGGAGGTGAGCACCTCGCCCTGCGGGTGTGTCGGCAGGCCCGCGCACTCGAAGCACTCGCCCACGGCGAGCCGCGCCTCGAAGGCCGCCTTGGCCCGTACGGACCCGGCCTCGCGTACCAGCCAGTCCTCGATCTCGGCGGCGTGCTCGGCCAGCAGCTCGCCCGCCCGGCGCAGTACGGCGGCCCGCCGCTGCGGGGAGGTCGCCGCCCAGTCGCGCTGCGCCTCGGCCGCGCGGGCGGACGCACGCCGTACGTCCTCGGCGGTGGCCAGGCCCGCCGTCGCGAGCTGTTCGCCGGTCGCGGGTTCGACGACCGGCTGCTCGCCGGAGGCGTCCCTCCAGCCGTCGCTGAAGAACTTCTTGGCCCAGACGTCGCTGTCCAGGAGTGCCATCGCGTTTCCTCTCTTGTGCACAGGGGCGGATCAGGACGGGGTGGTGAGCGCGGTGTCCACCTGGAGCAGCCGCGGGTGGTCCGGGCGCTCGGCGAGGGCGGCCCGCAGCTCCTCGGCGTCGCCGACGTGCCGGGCCCGGACTCCGTATCCCTCGGCGATACGGGTGAAGTCCAGGCCGGGGATGTCCAGGCCGGGGGCGTCCGGCACGCCCAGCAGGCCGCCGAACCAGCGCAGTGCCCCGTACGTGCCGTTGCGCAGCAGGACGACGGTCAGCGGGAGGCGGTGCTGGGCGGCCGTCCACAGGGCGGTGATGCCGTAGTTGGCCGAGCCGTCCCCGATGACGCCGACCACCGGCCGGCCCGGCTGCCCCATCGCGACCCCGACCGCGCCGGGCAGCCCGAACCCGAGTCCGCCGGCCGCCGGGAAGTAGTAGGAGCCGGGCCGGCGCAGGTCCATCTGGCGCCACCAGGAGGCGTTCGTCGACGTCGACTCGACCACGTAGGCGGTGTCCTCGGGCAGTTCGTCGCGCAGCGCGGCGAAGACCTGCTCGGGGTGCAGCCGGGAGCCGTCGCCCGTGGGCGGCTCGGGCGCGGGCCGGAAGGCGCCAGCGGGTGCCTCGCGGCCGTCGAGCAGCTTCAGGAGCAGGCCGATGACCGCTCCGGGGTCGGCGACCAGGGCCTCGCCCATCGGCGCCCGCGCGGCGGCGGAGGCGTCCTCGGTCACCTGGATCAGCCGGGTGCCCTCGGGCAGGTACCGGCCGGGGAGGTGCTCGTGGTAGCGGAACACCGGCGCGCCGAGCACCAGGACCAGGTCGTGGCCCTCGAACGCCTCGCTGACCGGCGCGATCCCGGCGGGCAGTACCCCGCGGAAGAGGGGGTGCCGGTTGGGGAAGGGCAGCCGGAACTGCGAGGGGGCCGCCCACACCGGGCCGCCCAGGCGCTCGGCCAGCCGGACGGCGTCGTCGAACAGGCCGGCCGAGTCGATGTCCCCGCCCAGCACGAGCGCGGGCCGCCGGGCGGAGGCGACCTGCTCGGCCAGCCGGCGGCCCTGCTCCCCGTCGGGGACGGAAGCGCGGCCGACCCGCCGGTCGAGGACCGCCAGGGCGTTGTCGTCGGCGTCGGCCGCCCAGTCGTCGTAGGGGACGGACAGATACGTCGGGCGCCGCTGGAGCTGCGCCTCGAAGACGGCCTGCGCGAGGGCGCGCGGCACGTCCTGGGCGCACGCCGGCTCGGCCGCCCAGCCGACCAGCGGCCTCATCAGCGCCGGGGCGTCCACGTTGGACAGGTTGGCCTCCGGACCGACGGCGGAGCGCACCTGCTGGCCGGCGACGATCACGAGCGGGGTGCGGGAGGCCACGGCGTTCGTCAGCGCGCCCATCGCGTTCCCGGAGCCGGACGCCGCGTGCAGATTGACCAGGACGGGCCGGCCGGTCGCCTGCGCGTACCCGTCGGCCATGCCGACGACGGCGCCCTCGTGCAGGCCCAGGACGTAGCGGAAGCCGGCGGGGAGTTCGGCGAGGAAGGGCAGCTCGTTGGAGCCGGGGTTGCCGAACACGGTGGTGAGGCCCTGGCGCTCCAGGAACTCGTGGGAGAGGCGGCGTACGGAAGGCACAGACGTTCCTTTCGGAGTGACGCACGCCACGCTAGGCAAGCGCCGACATGAGCACCAATAAATCTTTTACCTTCGCGATATAGACTGCTTCGATATGAGGACCTTCGACCTCAACCTCGCCCGCGTCTTCGTGCTGCTGTACGAGACCGGCAGCGTCACGGTCACCGCCGACACGCTCCACGTCACCCAGCCCACCGTCAGCTACAGCCTGGGCAAGCTGCGCCGGCACTTCGGCGACGAGCTGTTCCGGCGCACCGGACGCGGGCTGACGCCGACCGCCGGAGCCCTCCGGCTGTACGAGCCGTTGCAGCGCGCGCTGGCCGACATCGACAGCACGGTCCGCCAGGCCGACGTCTTCGATCCCGGGGTCATGTGCGGGCGGTTCACGCTGGCCCTGTCCGACCTGGGCGAGGTGACCCTGCTGCCGCGTCTGCTGGCCGCGGCCCGTGAACGGGCGCCCGGGGTGTCCTTCACCGTGCGGCCGCTGGACGTCGACGAGGCGGAGCACCAGCTGCGCCGCGGCGACCTCGACGCGTTCGTGGCCACCCCGGTGCTGACCTCCCACCGGACCGTGCGGATCCCGCTCTTCCACGAGCGCTACGTCGGCATGGTCGCCGCCGACCACCCGCGGGTGCGGGGCGAGTCGGTCACCCTGGCCGAGCTCGCGGCCGAATCCCACGCCACCGTCTTCGGCCCCAGCGGGCACGTCGTCCCGCGTGCCGTGCTCGCCGCGCACGGGCTGCTGGACCGGGTGGTGGTGGACGCCACCCGCTTCTCGATGCTGCCGTACCTGCTGGAGCAGACCGACCTGATCGCCATCGTCCCCGAGTACGTCGGCGAGGTGTTCGCCTCCTCCCACCAACTGCGCATGGTCCGGCTCCCGTTCGACACCGAGCCGATCGAGGTGGCGCTGTACGCCCGGCACGAGTCCTCGCGCAGCCCCTCCCAGCGGTGGCTGGTGCAGTTCATGTCCGAGGTCCTGGGGGAGCGGGTGAGCCCGGCCCAACTGCCCCCGTCCGCCGCCCCGTAGGCCGCGTCGCGCACCGTGCCCGCCATCGGCGTGAGGTGCGTAGGCCAACCGGGTGCAATACGCCGGGCGTTACTCCGTCTCGGCGACGGCTGCCTCCGCTTCGGAGGCGGCAGGCGGAAGGATGGAGGCCGGGCCCTGCGGGACACCGCGTGGACCTTCACGTATCCATCTCCTGAGAGAAAGCGTGTCACGGGCCGCATGACAGACGTCCAGCACACCACGCGGGAAACCGCCGCTCCCCGTCGTCACCTGCGGCCCGGTGCCGTGGTGGTGAAGTGGGCGACGACGACCGATCACAAGACGATCGGTTCGCTGTATCTGATCACTTCCTTCACGTTCTTCCTGATCGGCGGCATCATGGCGCTGCTGATGCGCGCCGAGCTGGCCCGGCCGGGCCTGCAGATCTTGACGAACGAACAGTTCAACCAGATGTTCACGATGCACGGCACGATCATGCTGCTGATGTTCGCGACGCCGCTGTTCGCCGGGTTCACGAACTGGATCATGCCGCTGCAGATCGGCGCCCCGGACGTGGCCTTCCCGCGGCTGAACATGTTCGCCTACTGGCTGTACCTGTTCGGCTCGCTGATCGCGGTCGCAGGCTTCCTCACCCCGCAGGGCGCGGCCGACTTCGGCTGGTTCGCCTATGCCCCGCTGAACGACATCATCCACACTCCGGGCCTGGGCGGGGACCTGTGGATCCTAGGCCTGGCCATGTCCGGATTCGGTACCATCCTCGGCTCGGTCAACTTCATCACCACGATCATCTGCATGCGCGCCCCGGGCATGACCATGTTCCGCATGCCGATCTTCACCTGGAACGTGCTGCTCACCAGCGTCCTGGTGCTGCTGGCCTTCCCGGTCCTGGCGGCCGCGCTGCTCAGCCTGGAGGTGGACCGCAAGTGGGGTGCCCACGTCTTCGAGGCGGCCAACGGCGGTTCGCTGCTGTGGCAGCACCTGTTCTGGTTCTTCGGGCATCCCGAGGTGTACATCATCGCGCTGCCGTTCTTCGGCATCGTCAGTGAGATCATCCCGGTCTTCTCCCGCAAGCCGATCTTCGGCTACATGGGCCTGGTCGGCGCGACGATCTCGATCGCGGGCCTGTCGGTGACGGTGTGGGCGCACCACATGTTCGTCACCGGCGGTGTGCTGCTGCCGTTCTTCGCCTTCATGACCTTCCTGATCGCGGTTCCGACCGGTGTGAAGTTCTTCAACTGGGTCGGCACCATGTGGAACGGTTCGCTGTCGTTCGAGACGCCGATGCTGTGGTCGACCGGCTTCCTGATCACCTTCCTCTTCGGTGGCCTGACCGGTGTCATCCTGGCCTCGCCGCCACTGGACTTCGAGGTCTCCGACAGCTACTTCGTGGTGGCGCACTTCCACTACGTCGTCTTCGGCACGGTGGTCTTCGCGATGTTCGCCGGCTTCCACTTCTGGTGGCCCAAGTGGACCGGCAAGATGCTCGACGAGCGCCTGGGGAAGATGACCTTCTGGACGTTGTTCGTCGGCTTCCACACCACGTTCCTGGTGCAGCACTGGCTGGGTGCGGAGGGCATGCCGCGCCGGTACGCCGACTATCTCGCCGCCGATGGCTTCACGACGCTCAACGAGATCTCCAGCATCGGGTCGTTCCTGCTGGGGCTGTCGATGCTGCCGTTCTTCTACAACGTCTGGAAGACGGCCAAGTACGGCCAGAAGGTCGAGATCGACGACCCCTGGGGCTACGGCCGCTCCCTGGAGTGGGCGACCTCCTGCCCGCCGCCGCGGCACAACTTCGTCACCCTGCCCGTGATCCGCAGTGAGTCCCCGGCCTTCGACCTGCACCACCCGGAGGTCTCGGTCACGGACAAGCGGGAGAACCTGGGCCTGCCCGGATGACCGACGCGGCGAAACGCCCGGAGGGACCCGCCGGACTGGTCGAGCAGGTCGAGGGCTATCTGCTGTGGCAGGCCCGCGTGGCCGAGGCCGAGCAGCGGGCCCGTGTCTTCACCGAGCCCATGCAGTGGCTGACCACTGCGCAGCGCGAGGAGATCGAGGAGCACTACGTCTCCGACTGCCTGCTGCGGGCCCGGGCGGACCTCCAGCGGGTCGCCGAGCGGTGCCGGGCGCTGCGCGGCGAGTACGAGGCGCGCTACCGCCAGTTGCGGGCGCGGTGCTTCGCGTTCGTCCTCACCGCCCTCGCGGTGCTCGCCGGGGCGGCGGTCCTGGCCCTGGCCCTCGTACGGCCCTGAGACCCCGGATTCGTCCCGCCCGGCCCGTGCCGAACCGAATCGGGCCGCCCTCCTCGCGGGGGCGGCCCGAACTCGTCGCACCGGCCCACCGGGCCGGCGGTCGTGATCACGGGAGCGTCACTGCGGCGGCTGGTCCTGGCCCGGGTCCGGCCGGCCGAGCTGCTCCTTGAGCTTGTCCTGACCGGTGTCGACCTGGCTCCGGTACTTTCCCTGGGTCCGCTCGTCGGTGTAGTCACCGGCTTTGTCGATGCCCTTGCCGGCCTGCTCCTCGTGACCTTTCAGCAGTCCCTTGAGCTTGTCCAGCATGCTCATCGCATACTCCTTAACGCCGTGGTTCCTCCCAGGATGGCCGACGGCGACAGGGACTGCATCCGCAACCGGAAGGGCCGGGATCACCCGCGGAAACCCCGGTTCACCGTCAGCGCGCGCACAGATTCTCGGCCGGTGGCACGCCGTCGAGCAGCCGGCGGCCGTCCCGCTCGGTGATGTACCAGGCCGTGCACACGGAGTCGCCCCGCGCGGAGCGCAGCAGCAGGAAGTCGTGGCCGTCACGGTGGTCCACCCGGGCCTGCAACTGGGGGGCGTGCTCTCCCAGCCGGTCCAGGTAGTGGGCGGCGTAGTCGTCGGAGACGGTGTCCTCGTCGAACAAGGTCTGGAAGCCGTCCGCGTCCCGGTCGGCGGCGGCCTTCTGGACCCGGTCGGTCAGCGCGGCCACGCTCGGCGCGCCGGGCGGGGCCTCCGTCGCGATCGAATAGCAGACATAGCCCAGCCAGGTGCCCAGACCGACGATCAGGGCAATCACCGCGAGACGCGACTTGCTCGAACGCTTCGGGCGCCCTTCCGGCACTGCTCTTCCTCCCGACATGCCTTGTGCAGTAGGGGACCACTCTCCCATGGCGGACGACCCGGGTGAGCACGAGGCCCTGGGTCCTGTCGTCACATTCCCGTCGTCCGCCCGAAGGGCGGGCCGCGCGGCGTCCGGTGCGTGCGATCACAAGGCGCCGGAGCGTCCTCGTGGCGGAGCCACGTCTGCGGGGAACCGGCTCCGGGTGCGTGTGGGAGTGGCTGCCCCGAACGGCGTTCTTCACGCTTGCGGCCACAGGCCACAGGCCACCGGCCCACCGGCCCACCGGCCCACCGGCCCACGACCGGGGTCCGGCGCGAGCCCGACTCGCGTCCCGTGTACGGGGGAAGATGACATCGCGAGCGGACAGTGGACAGCGGACGCACGACGACGCGGAGGAGCGTGGGTGCCATGCAGCACGAGCGAGCGGGCAAGCCGGCCGGACCCGAGGATCTGATCGACGTCGCCCGGCTGGTGACGGCGTACTACGCGCTGCACCCCGACCCGGCCGAGGTGGGACAGCGCGTGGCGTTCGGAACGTCCGGGCACCGCGGATCGTCACTGGCGACGGCGTTCAACGAGGACCACATCACCGCGACCAGCCAGGCCATCTGCGAATACCGCGCACGACAGGGCACTGACGGCCCCCTCTTCCTGGGCGCGGACACCCACGCCCTCTCCGAGCCCGCGCGGATCACCGCGCTGGAGGTCTTCGCCGCCAACGACGTCACCGTCCTGATCGACACGGCGGACGGCTACACCCCCACCCCGGCCGTCTCCCACGCGATCCTGACGCACAACCGCTCCCACCCCTCGGGCCCCGCCGACGGTGTCGTCGTGACCCCGTCGCACAACCCGCCCGGCGACGGCGGCTTCAAGTACAACCCGCCCAGCGGCGGCCCGGCGGGCTCCGAGGCGACCTCCTGGATCCAGGACCGGGCCAACGAGATCATCGCGGGCGGCCTCAAGGACGTACGGCGCGTCCCGTACACCCGCGCACTGGCCGCGCCCGGCACCGGCCGTCACGACTTCCTCGGCGCCTACGTCACCGATCTGCCGAGCGTGCTCGACCTCGACGCGGTCCGGGACGCCGGCGTGCGGATCGCCGCCGACCCGCTGGGCGGAGCCTCCGTCGCCTACTGGGGCCGCATCGCCGAGCAGCACCGGCTCGACCTGACCGTGGTCAATCCGCTCACCGACCCCACCTGGCGCTTCATGACGCTGGACTGGGACGGCAAGATCCGTATGGACTGCTCCTCGCCGTACGCGATGGCCTCGCTCATCGGGCAGCGCGACCGCTTCCGGATCGCCACGGGCAACGACGCCGACGCCGACCGGCACGGCATCGTCACCCCGGACGCCGGGCTGATGAACCCCAACCACTACCTCGCCGTGGCCATCTCCTACCTCTACGCCCACCGCACCCGGTGGCCCGCCGAGGCGGGCGTGGGCAAGACGCTGGTCTCCTCCGGCATGATCGACCGGGTCGCCGCCGACCTCGGCCGCCGGCTGGTCGAAGTGCCCGTGGGCTTCAAGTGGTTCGTGGACGGGCTGATCGACTCCTCCCTCGGTTTCGGTGGCGAGGAGTCCGCCGGGGCGTCGTTCCTGCGCCGGGACGGCTCGGTGTGGACCACCGACAAGGACGGCATCGTCCTGGCCCTGCTCGCGTCCGAGATCACCGCCGTCACCGACCGGACGCCGTCCCAGCACTACGCGGAACTCACCGCCCGCTTCGGCGAACCCGCCTACGCCCGCGTCGACGCGCCGGCCTCCCGAGAGGAGAAGGCCCGCCTGGCCGAGCTGTCCCCGGCCCAGGTCACCGCCGACACCCTCGCCGGGGAGCCGGTCACCGCCGTCCTCACCGAAGCGCCCGGCAACGGCGCGCCCATCGGCGGCATCAAGGTGACCACCGAGAACGCCTGGTTCGCGGCCCGCCCCTCGGGTACCGAGGACGTCTACAAGATCTACGCCGAGTCGTTCCGGGGCCCCGACCACCTCTCCCAGGTCCAGGAGGAGGCCGAACGCGTCGTCCACGCGGCACTCGGCGGTTGACGACGGCGTCACGACAGCGGCGGGAGCGCGGGAGACAATCGGGATGAGTGGCCCGGCTCACATGGCATGACGAGGACATGCCCGACACCATGGTCCTTTCACCGGCAGGCCGAAGGGATAGAGCATGTTCCGCAAGGTGCTGGTCGCCAACCGCGGCGAGATCGCCATCCGCGCGTTCCGCGCCGGCTACGAACTGGGCGCGCGAACCGTGGCCGTCTTCCCGTACGAGGACCGCAACTCGCTGCACCGGCTGAAAGCCGACGAGGCCTACCAGATCGGCCAGCCGGGGCACCCGGTCCGCGCCTACCTCTCCGTCGAGGAGATCGTCCGCGCGGCACGCCGGGCGGGCGCGGACGCCGTCTACCCCGGCTACGGTTTCCTGTCCGAGAATCCCGAACTCGCCCGCGCCTGCCAGGAGTCGGGCATCACCTTCGTCGGACCGGACGCCGGCACGCTGGAACTGACGGGGAACAAGGCCCGCGCGGTGGCGGCCGCCCGCGCCGCCGGCGTGCCGGTGCTCGGCTCCTCCGCGCCCTCCACCGACGTCGACGAACTGGTGCGTGCCGCCGGGGACATCGGCTTCCCCCTCTTCGTCAAGGCGGTCGCGGGCGGGGGAGGGCGCGGCATGCGCCGGGTGGAGGACCCCGCAGCGCTGCGCGAGTCCATCGAGGCGGCGTCCCGGGAGGCGACCTCCGCGTTCGGCGACCCCACCGTCTTCCTGGAGAAGGCCGTCGTCGACCCCCGCCACATCGAGGTGCAGATCCTCGCCGACGGCCAGGGCGACGTCATCCACCTGTTCGAGCGCGACTGCTCGCTCCAGCGCCGCCACCAGAAGGTCATCGAACTCGCCCCCGCGCCGAACCTCGACCCCGCGCTGCGCGAGCGCATCTGCGCCGACGCGGTCCGCTTCGCCCGGGAGATCGGCTACCGCAACGCGGGCACCGTGGAGTTCCTGCTCGACCGCGACGGCAACCACGTCTTCATCGAGATGAACCCGCGCATCCAGGTCGAGCACACGGTGACGGAGGAAGTCACCGACGTCGACCTGGTCCAGGCCCAGCTCCGCATCGCCGCCGGCGAGACCCTGGCCGACCTCGGACTCTCCCAGGACACCATCACCCTGCGCGGCGCCGCCCTCCAGTGCCGGATCACCACCGAGGACCCGGCCAACGGCTTCCGCCCGGACACCGGCCGCATCAGCGCCTACCGCTCCCCGGGCGGCTCAGGCATCCGCCTCGACGGCGGAACCACCCACGCGGGTACCGAGATCAGCGCGCACTTCGACTCCATGCTCGTCAAACTCACCTGCCGGGGAAGGGACTTCAAGGCCGCGATCGGCCGGGCCCGGCGCGCCGTGGCCGAGTTCCGCATCCGCGGGGTCGCCACGAACATCCCGTTCCTCCAAGCCGTACTGGACGACCCCGACTTCCAGGCCGGGCGGGTCACGACGTCGTTCATCGAACAGCGCCCGCACCTGCTCACCGCGCGCTCCTCCGCCGACCGCGGCACCAAGCTGCTCACCTACCTCGCCGACGTCACCGTGAACAAGCCCCACGGCGAACGGCCCGAGGTGATCGACCCCGTCACCAAACTGCCGCGGCTGCCCTCGGGCGAGCCGCCCGCCGGCTCCCGGCAGAAGCTCGTCGAACTCGGCCCGGACGGCTTCGCCCGCCTCCTGCGCGAGTCGCCGACCATCGGCGTCACCGACACCACCTTCCGCGACGCGCACCAGTCGCTGCTCGCCACCCGGGTGCGCACCAAGGACCTCCTCGCCGCCGCCCCGGTCGTGGCACGGACCCTGCCCCAGCTGCTGTCCCTGGAGTGCTGGGGCGGCGCCACCTACGACGTCGCGCTGCGCTTCCTCGCCGAGGACCCCTGGGAGCGCCTGGCCGCCCTGCGCGAGGCGGTGCCCAACATCTGCCTCCAGATGCTGCTGCGTGGCCGCAACACCGTGGGCTACACCCCGTACCCGACCGAGGTGACCGACGCCTTCGTCCAGGAGGCCGCCGCCACCGGCATCGACATCTTCCGCGTCTTCGACGCGCTGAACGACGTGGGGCAGATGCGGCCGGCCATCGACGCCGTACGCGAGACCGGGACGGCGATCGCCGAGGTCGCCCTGTGCTACACGGGGGACCTGTCCGACCCCGCCGAGCGCCTGTACACCCTGGACTACTACCTGCGCCTGGCCGAGCAGATCGTGGCCGCCGGAGCACACGTCCTGGCCGTGAAGGACATGGCCGGGCTGCTGCGGGCGCCCGCCGCGGCCAGGCTCGTCTCGGCACTGCGCCGCGAGTTCGACCTGCCGGTCCACCTGCACACCCACGACACCGCCGGCGGTCAGCTCGCCACCTATCTCGCCGCCGTGCAGGCCGGCGCCGACGCCGTGGACGGCGCGGTCGCCTCCATGGCCGGCACCACCTCCCAGCCGTCGCTGTCGGCGATCGTTGCCGCCACCGACCACTCCGACCGGCCCACCGGCCTGGACCTGAAGGCGGTCGGCGACCTGGAGCCGTACTGGGAGAGCGTCCGCAAGATCTACGCCCCCTTCGAGGCGGGACTGGCCTCGCCGACCGGACGCGTCTACCACCACGAGATCCCCGGCGGTCAGCTGTCCAACCTGCGCACCCAGGCGGTCGCGCTCGGCCTCGGCGACCGCTTCGAGGACATCGAGGCGATGTACGCCGCCGCCGATCGCATCCTGGGCCGCCTGGTCAAGGTCACCCCCTCGTCCAAGGTGGTCGGCGACCTCGCTCTGCACCTGGTCGGCGCCGGTGTGGCGCCGGAGGACTTCGAGGCGGCGCCGGACCGGTTCGACATCCCCGACTCCGTGATCGGCTTCCTGCGCGGTGAGCTGGGCACCCCGCCCGGCGGCTGGCCGGAGCCGTTCCGCACCAAGGCGCTCAACGGCCGCGCGCAGGCCAAGCCCGTCACCGAGCTCACCGCCGAGGACCGCACCGGCCTGGAGAAGTCCCGCCGCTCCACCCTCAACCGGCTGCTGTTCCCCGGCCCGACCCGGGAGTTCGAGGCCCACCGTCAGGCCTACGGCGACACCAGCGTGCTGGACAGCAAGGACTTCTTCTACGGGCTGCGCCCCGCCGACGAGTACGCCGTCGACCTGGAGCCCGGCGTACGGCTCCTCATCGAACTCCAGGCCATCGGCGAGGCGGACGAACGCGGTATGCGCACCGTGATGTCCACGCTGAACGGCCAGTTGCGCCCGATCCAGGTGCGCGACGCCGCGGCGGCCTCCGACATTCCCGTGACCGAGAAGGCCGACCGGGCCAACCCCGGCCATGTGGCGGCGCCGTTCGCCGGTGTGGTGACCCTCGCGGTCGCCGAGGGCGACGAGGTGGCGGCCGGCGCGACCGTGGCCACCATCGAGGCGATGAAGATGGAGGCCGCCATCACGGCCCCCAGGGCGGGCCGGGTGACCAGGCTGGCCATCAACCGCATCCAGCAGGTGGAGGGCGGCGACCTGCTCGTCGAGGTGGGCTGAGCCGACCCGCCGCGTCGACCCCGCACCACCGGCCCCAAGCCGCCGGCGGCGCGGGGCCGGCGGGCCAAGCACGGCGCACCACCGGCCCGGCCGGTTCCCACGCCTGGCGCCCGGGCGGAAGGCCGTCGCCCGGCGCCGGGCGGCGGCCGGTATGGGCGACTGAGCACCGGGCGCCGGGACCGGCACCTTGTCGGCCTCAGGCGTGGGTGGTTGTGCATCGGGCGTCGGGACCGGCGCTGGGGGTGTCGGGCACGGTCGGCTGAGCACCGCGCGCTGGGGTCGGCACTGGATGGCGGCCGAGGTGGGCGGCGTAAGTGGTTGTGCACGGGGCGTCCGGAGCGGGGCTGGGTGGTGTCGAGCGCGGTCGGCTGAGCACTGCGTGCCTGGACCGGCACCGGGTGGCTGAGTACCGGGCGTCGGGACGGGCACCTTGTCGACGTCGCGCAGGCGGCAGAGCACCGCGTGCGCGGACCTCGGCAGAGCACCGCGAGCGCGGACCGCGTGCTGGGACCGTGCGTGCGTCCCGGCCGTGTGCTCGGACCGAGTGTCCGGTCCGCGTGCTCGGGCCGCGTGCTCGGGCCGGGCGTCCCGGCCGTGCGTCCGGGGTGGTGTCGGCCGTTCGTCGTGCCGGGATCGGCTAGGGGCCGACCGTCACCGGTCGTCTGCGGCGGAGGGCGTCCGCGTGGGCGTCCGCACGGGACGGCTGTGCGACACGGGCGGACTGGGGTCGTGGTGTGCCGCGCGGGTGAGCGGTGGTGCCGGAACGGGCCAGCCACTCCTGGTAGGCCGGCGCCTGATGGGCCGCCTCCCAGTAGGCCTCCTCCAACTCCGCGTAGGCATGGTCGAGTTCGGACTCGGTGCGGGCCGCGAGCAGGAGCCGTACCCCTATCGGGTCACCCTCCAACGGGCGGATGGCGAGTTCGGCGCGCGGGCGCGCGGTGGGTTGACTGACCGTCACCACCTCGCCGGTGGCGGCCAGTGAGTACGCGGTGAGGTAGTCGCCGTGCAGCATGTCGGCGTCGAGTCCCGCCTCGCGCAGCACGCGGCACAGGGCGTCCCATTCCCCGTCGACCGTGGAATCCACCATCCATCGGTCGCCCGCGAGGTCGGCGAGCCGCACCTCGGGCAGCGCGGCGGCCGGATGGTCGGCGGCGAGGGAGACGAACTGCGGTTCGCGCTCGACCAGTACGCGCAGACAGAGCCCGGGCGGGATGCGCAGCGGACTGCCCTCGACCTCGTGCACGAAGGCCATGTCCAGCCGCCCCGCGGCGACCAGGCGCAGCAGGCAGTTCGCGGACGCGTCCATCTGGAGGGTGGGTTCGGTCCGCGGCACGCGGGTGCGCAGCAGGCGTAGCCAGCCCGGCAGGGCCCGGCTCGCGGTGGCGCCGATGCGCAGTCGTGTGCCGCCGGCGGCCCGGGCCGCGGCCGCCCGCGCCTCGGTGACGAGGGCGGTCAGTTCGGCGACGAGGGGTCTGGCCCGGCCCAGTACCGCGTGTCCCAGCGGTGTGGGCCGGCAGCCCGCACGGGTGCGCAGGAAGAGCTGCCCGCCGAGCGCGCGCTCGATGCGGCGCAGCTGGGTGCTCAACGAAGGCTGCGCCATGCCGAGTTGCCGAGCCGCCTGGTGCAGACTGCCGTGGTCGGCGATGGCGCACAGCACACGCAGGTGCCTCACCTCGAGCTCCATGGGAGGGAGCGTAGGGGGGCCCGTGACGCCGCACCAGACGTTCAAATCCCAACGGAACCAGCGGAATCGTACGAGTCGGCCCCGATAGCTCGGCGCTATCCCCGGTTGCCATCATCCGCAGACCCGTTGGTGTGCCCGAAACTCCTGCGTGACCGATCGTTCACCACCCCACACGAACGAGTAGGAGCCCCCCACATGAAGGCGTCCCGCATGGCCTCCACGTCCACGAAGACCTCCAGGAGGCTGCTGGCCCTCGCGCTCGGCCTGGGTCTGGCCTCCGCCGCCCTGGGCACCGCCGGCCCGGCGAGCGCCCGGACCGACGACTCCGCGCCGTCCGCCTCCGCCTCCGCAGCCGCGTACGCGCGGTACGCCGGTTCGGCGGAGAGCGCCGCCAACAACAAGGCGTTCTTCGACGCCGTGCTGAAGTCGGTCGCCGAGAAGCAGGCCGCCCATCCGACCCTTCAGGCGGTGACCGTCTCCTACAACGCGTCCCAGGCGCCGAGTTTCGCCTCGCAGATATCGAACGCGGCTTCCATATGGAACAGTTCCGTGTCCAACGTCAAGCTCCAGGCGACCTCGGGCAGCGCCGACTTCGCGTACTACGAGGGCAACGACTCGCGGGGCTCCTACGCCTCCACGAACGGCCACGGCAAGGGCTACATCTTCCTCGACTACGCGCAGAACCGGCAGTACGACTCGATCCGCGTCACCGCCCACGAGACCGGCCACGTGCTGGGCCTGCCGGACCACTACAGCGGCCCGTGCAGCGAGCTGATGTCGGGCGGCGGTCCCGGCACGTCCTGCACCAACCGCTACCCGGACGCCAACGAGCGCGCCCGCGTCAACCAGCTGTGGGCCAACGGCCTCGCGAAGGCCCTGAAGGAGCTGGCCAAGACGAACTGACGTCCCGCCCCCCACTGATGCGGGCCGCCCACCCCACAGGGCGGCCCGCATCGCGGGATCAGGCCGCCGCCCTGCTCCGGCGGGCGGCCATCACCGCGTAGACGAGGACGCCCGCGAACAGGAACAGCACGCCCTGGTAGACCGCCGCGTACCCGGCGCCCGCGACGAGCCACAGTGAGAAGGCGGCCGCGCCGCCCGCGACCACGGCGTCGCGCACCAGCCGTGCCCGGTCGACCCGTTCGCGCCGCCCGGAGACGAGGTGGAAGATCTGCGCGGCGGTGGCCAGCAGGTACGGCACGGTCGCGGTGAACGTGGTGACGAGGACCAGGACCTCGAAGACCTTGGCCGAGCCCGACGTGTAGTTGTAGACGGTGAGCAGCGAGGCGAGGACGACGGTGACGGCGACGCCGAAGGTCGGGACGCCGCGCCGCCGGCGCGCGAACGCGGCGGGGAACAGTCCGTCCCGGGCCGCGGCGTACGGGGTCTGCGCGCTCAGCAGGGTCCAGCCGTTGAGGCAGCCGGTCATCGACACCAGCGCGGCGAGCGCGACGGCCCATCCGCCCCAGGAACCGCCGAACATGGCGTTCACGGCGTCCGAGAAGGGCGCGGTGGACTTCACCAGGCGATCGTGCGCCACCGTGCCGAACACCGAGAGCGTGCCCAGCAGATAGACGAGTGCCGCGCCCGTGGTCCCGATGACGGTGGCCCGTCCCACGTTGCGCCGCGCGTCCTTGACCTCGCCCGCGCTGACGGCCGCGGACTCCACGCCGAGATAGGAGAAGAGCAGGATCGCGGCGGCGGCGGACACCGCGCCGATCGTGCTGCCGCCGCCCTCGTGGAACGGTCCGAGGTTGCGCGGGTCGAAGAAGAACAGCCCGCCGACGGCGACGAGCAGCAGCGGCACGAACTTCAGCACGGTGGCGACGACCTGTACGGCGCCCACGTACCGGGTGCCCGCGAAGTTGGCGAGCGCGGGCAGCCACTGCAGGGCGAGCGCGGCCAGACATGCCGTCCAGCGGTGTCCGTTCACCGGGATCAGCACGTCGAGGTAGCCGACGGCGGCGACGGCGAGCGCCGCGTTCGACACCCAGGTGGTGATCCAGTACGCCCACGCGGCGAGGAAGCCGGCGAAGTCGCCGAAGGCCTCGCGAGCGTAGACGTAGGGTCCGCCGGTGCTCGGGTTGCGCTCCGCGAGGCGGCCGAAGACCAGCGCCAGGGCGATGGCGCCGACGGTCAGGACACCGAAGGCGACCAGGCTGACCGTGCCGTACGGGGCGACGGAGGCCGGGAGCAGGAAGATCCCGCCGCCGATGATGTTGCCCATGACCAGGGCGGTGGCGACGGGCAGCCCGAAGCGCCGGGCGTGTCGGCCGGAGTTCCCGGTGGGGTCTTCGGCGGGGGTGTGAGCCGCGGGGGTCTCCCGCGGTGCCGGAGCCGACGGGGGGACGGTTCCGGTGACGTGCATGGGGTGGTGCGCCTCTCTTCGAACTGGTGCCCGGGGTGGCCGGGACGGACTCCATGGTCGGCCATGGTCCGACACGGCTCCAAATCGCACACTTTTGTCCCGTATCGACCGGTGCGGCACCGCAAAAGATGAGCCATCGTGCGTCCATGGCCGCCAATCGTCCCGCGCCGTCCCCGCCTTCCGGCGGAACCGCCGCCGCCTGTCCGGTCGGACCGCGGACCCCCTGCCCATGGCCGCCGCTTCAACTGACCGTCACGATCCCATCACAGAGCCGACATCACATCCGCCATTGTTGTTAACCGGCCAGATGATGTTGTTTCCAGCCCCACGACATGTCCAAGGGGGATCATGCGCATCCGTGTGACCGCCGTTGCGGCCGCAGTCTTCGGTTGTCTCGCCCTGACCGGCTGCACCGACGGCACCGGCACCGCCGACCGCAAAACCACCGACAACGCCGAGTCCGCCACCACCCAGGGCGACGACGACTCGACGGGCTACATCACCGAACGGACCATCACCCCCTGGCCGTTCACCGTCGCCTCCGGCAACCTCGCCTGTGCCGGCCAGGCCGTCACCTTCATCACCGCCGAAGGTACCTACGGTCTCAACAGCCGCGCCCGGCAGAAGCACCCCGGCCCCGACCCCATCTGGGCCGGCGACCCCAACAACCCCGGCAAGAACATCTCCCTGGACGCGGTCATCAGCCGCGGCCTGGAGCTCTGCAAGTAGTCCGGCCCCGCCGTCCGCTCCGGGCGCCCCACCCCTGGCGCCCGTGGCGGCGGCCCGGGCTCGCCGGCCCCTGCCGTGCGGGCCGGCCGGAGTCCGGGCGGATCACCCCACGACGACCGTCGCCCCGGCCCGGGTGAGGGCGGTGCGCAGATCGGCCGGGCAGGGCTGGTCGGTGACAAGGGTGTCGAAGCCGTCCAAGTCGCACACGCGATGGGCGGCCGTGCGGCCGAACTTGCTCGAGTCGGCCAGCACATAGCGGTGGGAGGCGTTGGCGAGCATGGCCCGCTTGGTGGCGACCTCGTCGAGGTGGAAGTCGGTGAGGCCGTAGGGGGCTATCCCGCCGGACCCGAGGAAGACGGCGTCCGCGCGCAGGTTGCCGAAGAACTCCACCGCCTGGGCGTTGGAGCAGGCGAGGTCGCCCGCCCTGAGGCGACCGCCGCTGACCAGGACCTCCACCCGGGGGCGTGTGCTGACCTCCGCGGCCACGAGCAGGGACGGGGTGGCGATGACCCCGGCGTGGTCGGCGGGCAGTGCGCGGGCCACCTCCAGGGCCGTGGTGCCGACGTCGATGACGACGGTCTGGTTCGGCTCGATGAGCGCCGCCGCCGCCCGGCCGATGGTCTCCTTCTCCAGGGCGAGGCTGCCGCTGCGTTCGCTGAAGGGCGCCTCCTCCCCGACCGGTGCCTGGGTGCTGGTGGCGCCGCCGTGAACCCGGGAGAGCTCACCGCGCCGCTCGAGCAGGGCGAGGTCCCTGCGGACCGTTTCGTGGGAGACGCCGAGCAGCGTGGTCAGGTCGTCGGTGGTGACGAACTTCAGCCGGGCGATCTCGGCGACGATTCTGCGGTGACGCTCGGCGGCGAGCACGTCCCACCTCCTTGGGCGAGTGACCGTTTCTGTGGATCTGTGACTGCATTCTACGGGCGGCAGGCGCCGGGTCGAGCCAAGCTCCCTCGCCTTCGCGCACGCCCCCGCTGTCTCTGTGCACGGTGAACAACCCTTGACGACAGACGGGCAAGGGTCCACACTTCCGGTAACACACGGTCAATGCTCCACAGAAACGGTCATGCGGTGGGTTGCCGAGACCGCTTCGGCCACGGCCCTGTGCACCATCGCGGGCCCCGCCGCCGCACAGCGGACAGGCCCCGGCAGACCCCGCGCGGGGCGTGTCCGCACAGCCGACCGAGTTCGGTTGCTCACGTTCACTGGCTCTCGCACTCCACGGCGGGGCACTCTGAAGCAGGGAAAAGAGTCATGGCACACGCAGAATCAGGTCCCCACAGATCAGGAACAGGCGCCCCGGCCGAGGGTGAGCCCAAGCCGCGGATGGCGCGGGAGCTCGGCTGGTACGCCTCGTTCTCCGTGGCCTTCGGGTTCGTCTCCATCGCCACCGGCATCTTCACCACCTACGGCTCGGTGCTCGCGACCTCCGGCCCGCGGGGCATCTGGGCCTGGCCGATCTCCGTGGTCGGCCAGCTCTCCATCGCCCTGGTCTTCGGCGCCCTCGCCGCGCGCATCCCGATCAGCGGCTACTCGTACCAGTGGGTGTCACGGATCGTGGGCCCGGTATGGGGCTGGATCATGGGATGGATCTCGTTCGCCTTCCTGGGCGTGGTGCTGGTCGCCGTCGACTACACGATCGCCTCCACCATCCTTCCGGAGCTGTTCCGCTACGTCGGCACCACACAGAACGCCTGGGTGATCACCGCCGTCGTCGTACTGCTCCAGGCCCTCCTCGTCGCCGCCTCCACCCGCACCACCCACCGGGTCAACAGCGTGGCCGTGACGGTGCAGCTCGTCGGCATGATCGCCCTGACCGTGCTGCTCTTCGCGGTGGGCGCCTTCACCGGCAAGCTCGACTTCGGGCACCTCTTCGACACCGGGACCGTCCCCGAGAGCGGCTACTACGCCCTGGGCGGCGGCACCACGGCCGGACCGTTCGCCCTGGCCTTCCTGCTCGGCGCGTTCACCATCGTCGGCTTCGAGTCGGCGGCCAACCTCGCCGAGGAGACCAAGGACCCGGCCCGGGTCATCCCCAAGGCCATGGTCCAGGCCGTGCTTTCCCTGGGCGTGCTCGGCTTCCTGTTCCTGGTCGCGGTCACCGCGGCGGCCGGCCGGGTCGACGGTGTCGGCGCGTCGGCCACTCCCGTGGCCACCGTCATCACCGCCGTGCTCGGCTCGGTCGTCGGCAAGATCCTGCTGGTCCTGGTCGTCGTGTCGATCTTCTCCTGCGGACTGGTGATCACCCTCAGCGGCACCCGGCTGGTCTACGCGATGTCCCGCGACGAACGCTTCCCCGGCTGGCAGCTGCTGCGGCGCCTCGACCGGCGCACCGCCACGCCCCTGAACGCCTCGCTGTTCATGATGCTCATCGCGCAGATCATCCTCGCGGTCTTCTCCCGCTCCACCGACGCGCTGTTCCAGCTGTTCTCCGCCGGAACCCTGCTGCCCGCCCTCATCTACGCCGGAACCGTCGCGATGTACGCCATCAAGCGCCGTTCCCTGCCCGCGTCCCAGGGCTTCTCGCTGGGCCGCTGGGAAGTGCCGGTACTGGTCGTCGCGGGCATCTGGCTGGTGTACGAGCTGCTGATCTTCCGGGATGCTTCCTTCCGTGCCCCATGGACCTACGTTCTCGTGCTGTTCGCGATCGGTGCCGTCTACTTCACCGGTCTGCTGATGCGGCGCGGGCGGGACGGGCTGACCATGCCGGACATGGCCGACGTCGACCGCGCCCTGGACGCCGCCGACGGCACGTCCGCGGACGCCGCCGCGGAAGGGAGCGCACGATGACCGCGATCCTCGCCATCGACCAGGGCACCTCGGGCACGAAGGCCATCGTGGTCGACCCCGAGGAGGGCACCGTCGCCATCGCCGAGGAGACCGTCCGCCCCACCTATCTGAACGGCGGCGGGGTCGAGCAGAACCCGCACGAACTGCTCGACTCCGTCCTCAACGCCGGCCGCCGCGCGGTGAGCGCGGCCGGCCGTCCGATCGCCTGCGTGGCCCTCGCCAACCAGGGCGAGACGGTCCTGGCCTGGGACCCGGCCACCGGAACACCCCTGACCCAGGCGCTCGTGTGGCAGGACCGGCGCGCGCAGACCGTCTGCGACGAACTGGCCGAGCACGCCGAGAGCGTCGCCCGGCGCACCGGCCTCGTCCTCGACCCGTACTTCTCCGCGCCCAAGATGGCCTGGCTGCGGCGCAACCTCACCCGCGACGGGGTGGTGACCACCACCGACACCTGGCTGGTGCACCACCTCACGGGAGAGTTCGTCACCGACGCCTCCACCGCGAGCCGCTCACTCGTCCTCGACCTGGACACCGCCGCCTGGGACGAGGGACTCCTGGACCTGTTCGGCCTCGGCGGCGAACGGCTGCCCCGCATCGCCGCCTGCGACGAGGTCGTCGGCACCACCCGGGCCTTCGGCCAGGAGGTGCCGGTGGCCGGGCTGATCGTCGACCAGCAGGCGGCCCTGGTCGCGGAGCGCTGCCTGGAGCCGGGCACCGCGAAATGCACGTACGGCACCGGCGCGTTCCTGCTGGCGAACACCGGCCTGAACCCGGTGCGCTCCAGCGCCGGACTGACCACCTCGGTGGCCTGGCGGGCGGCCGGACGGACGCCGTACTGCGTCGACGGCCAGGTCTACACCGTCGCCTCGGCGGTGCGCTGGCTCCAGGACCTCGGCCTCATCCAGTCCGCGACCGACCTGGACACGCTGGCGGCGGCCGACGCCGAAGGGGTGCTGTGCGTGCCCGCGTTCGCCGGCCTCGCCGCCCCCTGGTGGGCACCGGAGGCCACCGCCTCCTTCACCGGCATGACCCTGGCCAGCCGACGCGAACACCTCGTCCTCGCCGTGCTCCAGGGAATCGCCGCGCAGGTCGCCGAACTGGGCACCCTGGTCGCCCAGGACCTCGGCCGGCCCCTGACCCGGCTGCGCGCGGACGGCGGACTGACCAACTCCGCCGTGCTCATGCAGGCCCAGGCCGACATCGCGCAGACGCCGGTCGACATCTACCCCCACGCCCACGCCACACCCCTGGGAGCGGCCGCACTGGCCCGCTGCGCCCTCGATCCGGCGCTCGGGCTCGAAGAAGCCGTCGGCGACTGGCAGCCGACCACCGTTTACGAACCCCGCTGGTCCGCCGACCGGGCCGAGGAGTTCCGCACCGCATGGGCGCAGGCCGCGACGGCCCGCGCCACCGAGGGAGACCATTCATGACCGCCACCCCGCACCGCCCCCACGACGACGTCTACGACGTCGCGGTGATCGGCGGAGGCATCGTCGGCGCGGCGATCGCACGCGAACTGTCCGGCTACGACGTCCGCGTCGCGCTGCTCGACGCCCGCGACGACGTCGGCGACGCCACCAGCAAGGCGAACACCGCGATCCTGCACACCGGCTTCGACGCCAAGCCCGGCACGCTCGAATCCCGCCTGGTCGCCCGCGGCTACCACCTGCTGAGCGCCTACGCGGAAGCCACCGGCATCCCCGTCGAACACACCGGTGCCGTCCTGGTGGCCTGGACCGACGAAGAACTCGGCGCGCTGCCCGGACTGAAGGAGAAGGCCGAGGCCAACGGCTACACCCACTGCCGGATCGTCGACGCCGACGACGTCTACCGGCTGATCCCCGACCTCGGCGAGGGAGTCCTGGGCGGGCTGACCGTGCCGGACGAGTCCATCATCTGCACCTGGACCACGAACCTCGCCCTGGCCACCGACGCCCGGCAGCGCGGCACCACGATCCTGCTCGAACACGCCGTGACCCGCGTCGACGAAGGGGACGAGGCGACCACCCTGCGCACCTCGGCCGGTGACGTACGGACCCGCTGGGTGGTGAACGCCGCCGGTCTCGGCGCCGACCACGTCGACCGGCTCTTCGGCCACGACCGCTTCACCGTCACCCCCCGCCGCGGTGAACTCTTCGTCTTCGACAAGCTCACCCGCCCCATGGTGAACAAGATCGTGCTCCCGGTGCCCACCTCCCGGGGCAAGGGCGTACTGATCTCCCCGACCATCTACGGCAACGTCATGCTCGGCCCCACCGCCGAGGACCTCACCGACCGCACCGACACCGCCACCTCCGAGGACGGCTTCGACTTCCTGCTCACCAAGGGCGAACGCCTCATGCCGCGCCTGCTGGCCGAAGAGGTCACCGCCAGCTACGCCGGGCTGCGCGCCGCGATCGACCACCCCGACTACCTCATCGAGGCCACCCCCCGGCAGCGCTACCTCCTCGTCGGCGGGATCCGCTCCACCGGCCTGACCGCCGGCATCGCCATCGCCGAACACGCCCGCACCCTGCTGGAGGAGGCCGGCCTGGCCCTGCGCCCGCGCGCCGACCTGCCCGAGCCGCCACGGATGCCCAACATCGGCGAAGCCACCCAGCGCCCCTACCAGGACGCCGGCCTCATCGCCCGCGACCCCGCCTACGGCACCATCGTCTGCTTCTGCGAGCGGGTCACCGAGGGCGAGATCCGCGACGCCTGCCACGCCCCGGTACCCGCCCGCAGCCTGGAGGGACTGCGCCGCCGCACCCGCGCGATGAACGGCCGCTGCCAGGGCTTCTTCTGCGGCGCGGCCGTCGCCGCCCTGCGCGAGAAGCACCACACCCACGACGGCTGCCGCAGCCAGCACAAGGACAACCGATGACCCACCAGCCGCCCCTGACCACGCCCGACGTCCTCATCATCGGCGGCGGGCCCGCGGGCCTGACCGCCGCGGCCGAACTGGCCGGACGCCGGGCCGGCCGTGTCCTCGTCGTCGACCGGGAGCAGGACGCCGGCGGCATCCCCCGGCACAGCGACCACACCGGCTACGGCCTGCGCGACCTGCGCCGCGTGATGACCGGACCCGCCTACGCCCGCCACCTCGTGCGGCAGGCCACCCTGGCCGGAGCGGAGATCCGCACCCGCACCATGGTCACCGGCTGGGCCGACGAGGACACCGTCGACGTCACCAGCCCCGACGGCCGCTACCGCATCCGGCCGCGGGCCATCGTGCTGGCCACCGGCGCCCGCGAACGGCCCCGCACCGCACGCCGCATCCCCGGCGACCGCCCCCACGGCGTCTACACCACCGGCCAGTTGCAGAACCTCGTCCACCTGCACCACCAGCCCGTCGGCGAGCGGGCCGTCATCGTCGGCGGCGAACTCGTCAGCTGGTCCGCGGCCGTCACCCTGCGCGAGGCCGGCTGCACCCCCGCCCTCATGGTCAGCCAGTACCCGAAGGCGGAGTCCTACGCCGCCTTCAACGCGGCCGGACGCACCGTGCTGCGCGTCCCCGTCGCCACCCGCACCCGTGTCACCCGCGTCATCGGCAAAGGCCGCTGCCAGGCCGTGGAGATCGAGCACCTCGACACGGGCCGGCGCCGCACGGTCGCCTGCGACACCGTCGTCTTCACCGGCGACTGGATCCCCGACCACGAACTCGCCCGCTCCGCCGGCATCACCCTCGACGAAGGCACCCTCGGCCCGCTCACCGACACGGCGCTGCGCACCAGCTGCCCCGGCGTCTTCGCCGCCGGCAATCTGCTGCACCCCGTCGACACCGCCGACGTCGCCGCCCTCGACGGCAGGCACGTCGCCCAGCAGGTCGTCCACCACCTGAACGGCGAGGACCGGCCGGCCGGGGGCGTCCGGCTGACCGCCGACGCCCCCTTCCGCTGGGTCGCCCCGCAGATCCTGCGGCCGAACGACCCCGCACCCGCCCGGGGGCGCCTGCTGCTGTGGACCGACGAGTTCGTCCGCTTCCCCAAGGTGACCGTCCGTCAGGACGGACGAACCCTCGCCCGCCGAACCCTCGCCTGGCCGGCCGCCCCCGGCCGCGTCTTCCGCGTCCCCGCCGGCCTGCTCGACGACGTCTCGCCCACCGGAGGCCCGGTCCACATCGGTCTGCACTAGCCGGCCTGCCGAACCCGCGCTCGCTCCCCACCGCCCTCCACCGTGTCCGGCTCGGACCTTGCCGCCGCCGCGGAGACGAGGGCGTGGAAGCGGCCGGAGCCCGGCCCGCCTGCTTCGGACGGCTCCACGTACCATCAGCGGGCCCGTTCTGTCAGCAAGGAGCCCCACACCCGTGACATCCGTCGTCGCGCCGTCCACGGCTGCCGCTCTGCTGGATCCGCGATGGCTGACCCGTACCGAGGACGGGACACGGCTGCCCGCGCTGCTGTGGTCGGCGGGCCCGGGATGGCGGATGATCAGCAACGCCGTGCTCGGCGGCGGCGTCGGAGAGCGCGGCTGGGTGCTCAACGCGCAGGTGGCCCACGGCTATCGGCGTACCGATCCCGAACGCCACCTCGCCGACCTGGCCGACGCGGCCGGACTGCACGGGACGGGGGTGGGCCTGATGACCGCCGCCGACGTCGCGGCCTACGGCCGCGGGGTCGACGACGGCGCCACCGCTGTGGCCACCGCGGGCGTCCGGGTGCACGGATGGGCCGCTGCCCCGGAACCGGTCACGTCCGGCCCGCAGGCGCCGGGCACGATCAACGTCGTCGCCGCGCTCCCGGTCGCGCTGTCGGACGCCGCACTGGTCAATGCCGTGAACACCGCGACCGAGGCCAAGGTCCAGGCGCTGCTGGAGGCGGGCTACGACTGCTCCGGCACTCCCACCGACGCCGTGTGCATAGCCGCCCGCACTCCGGGCGCCGGCGACGAGCTCCACGCCTTCGCCGGACCGCGCTCGCTGTGGGGCGCCCGCCTGGCGCGCGCCGTTCACCAGGCGGTGCGCGCGGCCACGCCTGTTCCTGGGGAGTGAGGAGCCCGGCGTGCCGCCGTCCCCGGGCAAGCACGGTGACGTCACTCAGCGGCACGCCGAGCCGACAATCCGGTGTTCCGGGGAAGGCCCCTACTTGTACGTGGCCACGCACCAGTTGGCGAAGTTCTTGAACGCCGCCTGGGTCGCCGGACCGGCCTGTCCGTCGATCGCGCCGCTGTAGCCCCAGCCGTTGTTCTTCAGGAAGCGCTGCAACGCCGAGACCGTGCCGCTTCCGACGACCCCGTCGATCGGGCCGGTGTAGCCGTGGTACGCCTTGAGGTGGCGCTGGAAGGCCTTCCAGCTCTCGGTACCCAGCTCCCCGTCGATCGAGCCGGTGTACCCCCATTCCGCCTTGAGCCAACGCTGGACGCCCTTGGCCTGACTGGTGCTCAGGCCGAGGTTGACCACCGCGAGCGGCCTGACGGCCTGGGCGGTCGCCGCGTGCTTCGGGGCCGAGTCGGATGCCGCGAAGCCGGCGCTCGCCCCCGCCAGGCTGCCGGCGGCCAAGCCGACGAGTGCGGTGACACCGACGAGCGACCTTGCCAGGACTTTCCTACGCATTCGTTTCTCCCCCTTGAGGTGATGAGACGGAAACCGCCACCGCTGACGCCTGGGCCGTCGACCGGGTGACTCGCAGCTCCGGGAACGGTGCGTCATCGATGCCGTTCGTGCCGCTTCAGCGTGCCATCGGCGTCCGGGCCGTTCATGAGCCGACAGCGCACTCCGCTTGGCGCAGAGCGCACTTTTCCGTGCCCCTGTGTCCGGGTGACACTCGTATGCACCGCGGCCAGGCTCGAGTCGCTCAGCCACCTCTGCCTCATTCGCAACCTGCAAGCGGCACACACGGGGGGACATTCATGCTGACCACAGTGCTGGACACTGCCCATCTCCCGCCCGCCGAACGATTGGCGGCCTGGGTGGAGACGACAGGGCTGGCCCTGGTGAGGACCCACACACGCTTCGCCGGTACCGACGGCAGAGGCAGCATCCAGACCATGACGCTCGGACCGGTACAGCTGGCGGTGGTGTCGTACGCGGCGCTGTCGTCGCAGCGCACGCCCCGGCTCATCCGGCAGTCGGACCCCGAGCAGTACCAGATCGCCCTGGTCACCCGCGGACGGCAGCGGATCGAACAGGCCGGGCGGCACGCCACCGCCGGCCCCGGCGACCTCGTCGTCTACGACAGCTCACGGCCGTTCCGCGCCTTCGCGGAATCGGGTCTGTGCGGAGCACGGTCCATCCTGCTGCAGTTCCCCAGGAGTCTGCTGCCGCTGCCCGAGACGACCGTGGCTCCCCTGTGCGGCACGCTGCTGTCCGGGCGGGTGGGCGCCGGACGGCTCCTGTGCCAGTTCCTGACCGGTCTGGTCGACACGCACGCGGACCTCGCCCCCGCCGTCGGCGTCCGGTTGGGGAACACGGCCGTAGAACTGGCGGCGGCTCAGCTCGCCCACCAAGCCGGGCGGGAGGCACTGCTTCCCCCCGAGTCACGGCGGCGGACCCTGTTCGAACAGGCCGGCGCGTTCATCACGGCCCGTCTGCACGACCCCGACCTGAACCCCCGCGTCGTAGCGTCGGCACACTTCATATCGACGCGCTACCTGCACCGGATCTTCCAGCAACAGGGCACCACCGTGCTCGACTTCCTCAGGCAGCAGCGCCTTGCCCGCTGCCGACGCGAACTCGCCGATCCCGGCATGAGCGGCGTTCCCATCGCCGCCATCGCCCTGCGCTGGGGATATCCGCGGCCGTCCGACTTCACCCGTGCCTTCCGCGCGGCCTTCGGCATGACCCCCAGCGAGTACCGCGCCATCAGCCTGCACACGAACCGTGCGCTCCAACTTCAGCCCGAATGAAACCACGGGGGGCCGCCCCTTGGGGGTGCGGGGGTCGGCCGGCGCCGGTCAGTGAGCTGCCGGCCCGGGTCGTCCTTGAGGACGACGCCGAGCAGTGTCCTGCCCACGAAGGCGGCGACCGCCAACGCCCGGGTCGGACCGGCCCGGGCAGGCGTGCCTCAGCTGTCGAAGTCGACGGTCAGGGAGTCGGACACGGGGAACGTCTGGCAGGTCAGGACGTAGCCGGCGTCGACCTCGGAGGGCTCCAGCGCGTAGTTGCGGCGCATGTCGGCCTCGCCGTCGGTCACCAGCGCGCGGCAGGTGCCGCACACGCCGCCCTTGCAGGCGAAGGGCATGTCCGGGCGTACGCGCGTCGCCCCGTCCAGGATCGTCGTCTCGCGGGAGAGCGGGGACGTGGTGGAGCGGCCGTCGAGCGTGATGGTGACCTGGCTGACCGGGCCGTCGCCCGTGGCGTCCTCGTGGCGGACCGCGCGGATCGGCTCGTCGTCGGCGAAGAACAGTTCCTGGTGGACGCGGCCCGCCGGGACGCCGAGGTCCCCGAGCAGCTTCTGCGCGTCGCGGACCATGCCGTGCGGGCCGCACAGCCACCAGTGGTCCGCGCTCTTCACGTCGACGAGCCCGTCGATGAGCGCGGCCAGGCGCTCGGCGTCCAGGCGCCCCGAGAGGAGCTCGGCCTCGCGCGGTTCGCGGGACAGGACGTGCCCGAGCTGGAAGCGGGTGGGGTAGAGGTCCTTCAGGTCGGCGAGCTCGTCGGCGAACATCACCGTGTCGGTACGGCGGTTGCCGTAGAAGAGGGTGACCTGGGAGCTGGAGTCGGCGGCCAGCACGGACTCGGCGATGGACATCATCGGGGTGATGCCGGAGCCGGCGGCGATCAGGACGTGGTGGCCCGGTTCGGCGAGGTCGGGGGTGAAGGCGCCGGTGGGAGCCATCACCTCGATGGTGGCGCCGGGGCGGACCTCCTCCACCAGCCAGGAGGAGAACAGGCCGCCGGGCACCACGCGCACGCCGATGCGGGGGCGGGCGCCGACGGGGGAGCAGATGGAGTACGACCGGCGCTCGTCGCGCCCGTCGACCTCGCGGCGCAGCGTGAGCGACTGGCCGGGCCGGTAGGCGAACTCCTGCGCCAGTTCCTCGGGCACGTCGAAGCTGACGGCGACCGCGTCCGCGCACAGCGGCTGCACCGCGGCGACCCGCAGCGGGTGGAAGGCCGGACGGCGGCGCCGCCGCGCGGGGGCGGCGGACGCGTCGGTCTCCGTCGTCGTGGTGGTCGGGGCCATCAGATCTCCTTGACGTACTCGAACGGCTCAAGACAGCTGCGGCAGCGCCACAGTGCCTTGCAGGAGGTGGCGGCGAAGCGGGACGTCTCCTCGGTGTCCGACGACCCGCAGCGGGGGCACGCCACCGCCCGCCGGATGGCGGACAGCTCCAGCGGCACGGGGCCGCCGGAGCGCCGGGGCGCGCTGCCGGGAGGCGCGATGCCCGCCTCGGTGAGCTTGCGCCGGCCCTCGGCGGTGATCCAGTCCGTCGTCCACGGCGGGTCGAGGACGGTGCGGATCTCCACCCGCGCGAAACCGGCCGCACGCAGCCGCGCCGCCACGTCGGCGCGCATCTCCGCCATCGCGGGACAGCCGGAGTAGGTGGGGGTCAGCCCGGCGACCACCGTGCCGTCCGGCCGCAGCTCGACGGCGCGCAGCACGCCGAGGTCGGCCAGGGTGAGCATGGGCAGCTCCGGGTCCGGGACCTGCTCGGCCACGTGCCGCGCACGCCGCTCGTCCAGTGCGGTCACCATGTCGCCTCCGGGTGCGCGCGGGCCACGCTCTGCAACTCCTCCAGCAGCGGGGCCAGATGCTCGGTGTGGTCGCCTTCCCGGCCCTGACCGGGCAGCGCCTCGGCCTCGGGCGACTCCAGACCGGCGGCGTCGAGGACCTGCCCGAGCACGGCCGCCGTCTCCTCCCGCACGTCCGCCGGGTCGACGCCGAAGCCCGGTCGCGGCACGAAGAGTTCGGCCGTGTACGGGGCCACGGCGGCCAGCGCCGCCCGCATCCGCCGGTGGGACTCCTCCGTGCCGTCGCCCAGGCGCACCACCCAGTCCGCCGCGAACTGCCGGTGGTAGGCGAGTTCGTTGACGCCCTTGGCGGCGATCGCCCTCAGGACCGGGTCCTGCGTGGTGGCGGCGAGCCGCTGGAAGACGGCCAGGCGCCAGCAGGACAGGACCAGCAACCGGGTGACGGAGAACGCGAAGTCCCCGTTGGGGAGTTCGGCGAGCCGGACGTTGCGGAAGTCCGCCGCGTCCCGGAAGTAGGCGTAGGCGTCCTCGTCCCGGCCGGTGCCGTCGACCTGGCCGGCGCGTGCGTACAGCAGCCGTGCCTGGCCGAGCAGGTCGAGGCCGATGTTGGCCAGGGCGACCTCCTCCTCCAGCTCCGGGGCCCTGGTGCACCACTGGGCCAGGCGCTGCGCGCCGACCAGGGCGTCGTCGCCGAGGGCGAGGCAGTACGCGGCCAGCTCGGCGGGCTCGACCGTGTCCGGCACGGTGGTGTCGACGCCGTGCAGCGGGTCCTCGAAACCGGTGCCGAAGGCCCAGCGGGCGTCCGACTCCCCATGGTCCTCGGCCAGGGACAGGTAGACGTGGTCGTCGCTCATGTCCGTCCTGCTCCTAGATGTGCGGGACATCGTCGGGGATGTCGTAGAAGGTGGGGTGCCGGTAGACCTTGTCGGCGCTGGGCGCGAAGAAGGGGTCCTTCTCGTCGCGGGTGGAGGCGGCTATGTGCTCCGAGCGCACCACCCAGATGCTCACGCCCTCGTTGCGCCGGGTGTACAGGTCGCGGGCGTGGCTGAGCGCCATGGTGTCGTCGGCCGCGTGCAGCGAGCCGACGTGCACGTGGTTCAGGCCGCGCTTGCCGCGGACGAACACCTCGTACAGCGGCCAGCTGTCCTTCGTCCCCTCGGTGTTGCTCATGCCGCCGTTCCTTCCTCGTTGTTCCGGGCGGCCCGCTTGGCCGCGTGGGCGGACGCCGCCTCACGCACCCAGGCACCGTCCTCGTGCGCGGCCTTCCGCCGTGCCACACGTTCCTCGTTGCACGGCCCGTCGCCGCTGATCACGCGCTTGAGCTCGGACCAGTCGGGGGTGCCGAAGTCGTGGCGGCCGCGCTCCTCGTTCCAGCGCAGTTCGGGGTCGGGCAGGGTGACGCCCAGCTTGGCGGCCTGCGGGACGGTCATGTCGACGAAGCGCCGGCGCAGTTCGTCGTTGCTGTGCCGCTTGATCTTCCAGGCCATCGAGGCGGCGGAGTTGGGGGAGTCGCCGTCGGGCGGGCCGAACATCATCAGGGACGGCCACCACCAGCGGTCCACCGCGTCCTGCACCATCTCGCGCTGGGCGTCGGTGCCGCGCATCATCGTCATCAGCAGCTCGTAGCCCTGCCGCTGGTGGAACGACTCCTCCTTGCAGATCCGCACCATGGAGCGGGCGTAGGGGCCGTACGAACTGCGGCACAGCGGCACCTGGTTGCAGATCGCCGCGCCGTCGACGAACCAGCCGATCACGCCGACGTCCGCGAAGGTCGGCGTCGGGTAGTTGAAGATCGACGAGTACTTCTGCCGGCCCTCGATGAGGCGGTCGGTGAGGTCGGCGCGGCCGGCGCCCAGGGTCTCGGCCGCCGAGTACAGGTACAGGCCGTGCCCGGCCTCGTCCTGGACCTTCGCGAGGAGGATGGCCTTGCGGCGCAGCGAGGGGGCCCTGGTGATCCATTCGCCCTCGGGCTGCATCCCGATGATCTCCGAGTGGGCGTGCTGCGCGATCTGCCGGATCAGCGTCTTGCGGTAGCCCTCGGGCATCCAGTCCCGGGGCTCGATCCGCTGGTCCTTCGCGATCGTCGCGTCGAACTGCTCCTGGAGCCGCTGCTCCGCGCTGTCGCCGCTCGACACTGCGCCGTGTGACGTGGTCATCGATACCAGCTTCCCTACCGACCATTCGTTCGGGTAATAGTCTGTCGAATTTTCCCGGCCCCGGCAACCCCTGAATCCGGGATCGCCCCGACCGCACACGGCCGCCGGACGGTGCGAGGGCCGCCACCGCGTGCGGCGGCCCTCACACCGGCGGCCTTCTGCTCAGCGGCCCTCGAAGGACGGCTTCTCCTTGGCGAGGAAGGACCGCACGGCGCCGCAGTGGTCGTCGGTGGCGCCGAGGCGCTCCTGGGCCGCAGCCTCACGCTCCAGTACCGCGCTCAGCCCCGCCCCGGCCGCCGCGTACCGCAGCAGCGCCTTGACCTCGCCGTACGCGGCAGTGGGCCCCGCCGCCAGCCGCCGGGCCAGCGCCAGCCCCTCGACCGCCGCCTGCCCGTCGGGCACGACCTGGTGCACCAGTCCCCACAGCTGTGCGTCCCCGGCGTCGAAGCGGTCGCCGAGCAGCATGAGGGCGGCGGCGCGCGACGGGCCGACCGCCTGGGCCAGCGACAGGCTCAGACCGCTGTCCGCGGCCAGCCCGATCCCGGTGAACGCGGTCGAGAAACGCGCGCCGTCCGACGCCACCCGCACGTCGGCGCACAGCGCGAGACCCAGTCCGGCCCCGACGCACGCGCCCTTCACGGCCACGACCACCGGCTGAGGCAACGCGTGCAGCGCTTCCACCAGCGGGTTGTACTCGGCGCGCACCACGGCGAACGCCGATGCCGGGTCGCGCTCCAGGGCCTCGGCGTGCTCCTTGAGGTCCTGTCCGACGCAGAAGTTCCGGCCCTGGGCGGTCAGCAGCACCGCGCGGACCGGCTCGCCGCCCCCGTCGCCGGCCACCCGCCGGACGGCGGCCAGCAGCCCGGACCGCAGGGCCGCGTCGAGCGCGTTGCCCGCGGCGGGCCTGCGCAGTTCGACGACCGCGACGCCGTCCTCGACGCGGTAGCCGATCCCCTGCCCCGCCGCGTCGGGCGAGGCCGCTTCCGGCGGGGTCACCGGTAACCTCCGAGGACGCCCCCGGCTTCAGCCGGGGGATGAATGGGACTTCTGCGGAGCAGGGCAGGGAACGGAGTTTCGCCCAAAAGGCGAAAGATCGCCCGGGCGGTCGGGTAGCCTGGCTGTCGTGCGTTGCGAGAGCCAAGCACGCGCAACTCCTTTGTCTTGACGGGCAACCGGGCAGGTTCCGTCCCGGCTGGTGCTGAGAGCGTCAGACTCGTTCGCTCGCTGAGCGAACGAGCTGCTTGAGCCAGGAATCCCCCTGCTTCAGCTGGGGGAGGGTTCAATGCCATGTGTAGAACCCCTGTCCCGACTTGCGGCCCAGTTCGCCCCGGGCGACCTTGTCGCGCAGCAGCTGCGGCGGGGCGAACCGCTCCCCGAGCGTGGCGTGCAGGTACTCGGCGATGGCCAGGCGGACGTCGAGCCCGACCAGGTCGGTCAGGCGCAGCGGGCCCATGGGGTGCTTGTAGCCGAGGCTCATCGCGTCGTCGATCGCCTCCGGCTCCGCCACCCCCTCCTCGACCATGCGGATCGCCTCCAGGCCGAGCGCCAGGCCGAGACGGCTGCTGGCGAAGCCGGGGGAGTCCTTGACGACGACGTCCTTCTTGCCCAGTGCCCCAGTCCAGTCCAGGGCGGCCCGAACGACCTCGGGCGAGGTCTCCGGCGCCACGACGATCTCGATCAGTTCGGAGGCGGGCACGGGGTTGAAGAAGTGCATGCCCAGGAAGCGGCCCGGCACCTTCAGGGCCGCGGCCAGTTCGGTGACCGACAGGGAGCTGGTGTTGGTGGCCAGCACGGTCGTGTCGTCCACTGCTGCCTCGGCCGCGGCGAGCAGTCCGGCCTTCAGCGCCGCGTTCTCGGGCACGGCCTCGACGACCAGCCCGGTGCCCGGAGCCAGTCCGTCCACGGACTCGGCGGTCGTGACCCGGGCGAGCACCTGCTCGGCGGGCTCGGCCAGGCGGCCGCGCTCGGCGGCCCGCCGCAGCCCGGTGGCGATCCGGTCCACGGCGGCGGCCGCGGCCTGCGCGCCGCTCTCCACGACGGTCACCGACGAGCCGGCGGCCGCGAACGACTGTGCGATGCCGGCCCCCATCCGGCCGCCGCCGATCACACCGACGACGGCGGGCACGGTCGGACTGCTCATGCCTTGCTCCCGTTCTTCCTCGCCAGAAAACGCGTCATGCGGTCCTGCTTGTCCTGGCCCTCGAAGAGCACGGCCTGCGCCAGGTCGTCGGCGACCGGGTGCGCGCCGGGCGCGTCCACGACGAGCTTGGTCAGGCGCAGCGCGGTGGCCGAGGACCGCGCCATGCGGTCCAGCAGCGCGTGCGCCTCGTCCAGCAGCTTCTCCGCCGGTACGACGTCGATGACCAGACCCGCGGCCAGGGCCGCCCGGGCGTCCAGGTTCCGCCCGGCGAGCAGCACCTGCTTGGCGACCGACTCGCCGACCAGCTCAGGAAGCCGCCAGCATGCCCCGGCCGCCGCCAGGATGCCGAGCCCCGGCTCCGGATTGCCGAAGACGGCGTCGGGTCCCGCGATACGGATGTCGCAGGCGTAGGACAGCTCCGCCCCGCCGCCCAGCGCCCAGCCGTCGACGGCGGCCACGGTCGGCATGGGCAGCCTGCGCACCCGCTCGAACAGGCGGCTGTTGATTCCCTGAAGCGCCTCGTCCCGGCCCCGCCGCAGCAGCTCCGCGATGTCCGCGCCGCCCGCGAACACGTTGCCGTGGCCGGTGAGCAGCAGCAGCTTCGGATCGTCCTCCAACAGGTCGCACACCGCGTGCAGTTCACGGATCATGAGCCCGCTGATCGCGTTGCGCGCCTCGGGGCGGTGCAGGGTCACCACGACCCGGTCCTCGCGCTCCTCGACGAGCAGTGTCTCGTATGCGTCCCGGCTCATACCCGCTCCACCAGCATCGCCACGCCCTGTCCCACGCCCACGCACAGCGTCGCCAGGCCCCGGCGGGCGTCCTCGCGCTCCAGGCGGCCGAGCAGCGTCAGCAGGATGCGGGCGCCCGAGCAGCCCAGCGGGTGGCCGAGCGCGATGGCGCCGCCGTCGGCGTTGACCCTGTCCTCGTCGAGCTTGAGCCGGCGTACGACGGCCAGCGCCTGCGCGGCGAAGGCCTCGTTGAGCTCGACGGCGTCCAGGTCGGCGGTCTGCCAGCCGGCCCGGCCCAGCGCCTTCTGCGTGGCGGGAACCGGGCCCAGGCCCATGAGGTTGGGCTGCACGCCGGCCGAGGCGGAGGTGACGACACGGGCGCGCGGGGTGAGCCCGTACCGGTCGACGGCCGCCGCGCTCGCCACGACCAGGGCCGCGGCCCCGTCGGACAGCGGGGAGGCCGAGCCCGCGGTGACGATGCCGTCCTTGCGGAAGATGGTGCGCAGGGAGCCCAGCTTCTCCAGCGTCGTCGACGGGCGCGGCCCCTCGTCGCGCTCCACCAGGCCGTCCTTCACCGGGACCGGGACGATCTCGCGGTCGAAGTGCCCTGCCTCCCGCGCGGCGACGGCCCGCCGGTGGCTGCGCAGCGCGAAGGCGTCGGAGTCGGCGCGGGTGATGCCGTCGAGGGCGGCGACCTCCTCGGCCGTCTCACCCATCGACAGGGTCGTCCTCACCGTCTCCGGACCGGCCCCGGCGGGCACCGTGCGGTCATCGGCGGCGAAGCGCGGGTTGGTGAAGCGCCAGCCCAGGGACGTGTCGTGCACCTCGCCCGGCTTGGCCCACGGGGTGCCCGGCTTCTCCATCACCCATGGGGCGCGGGTCATCGACTCCACGCCGCCCGCGACGACGAGGTCGGCCTCGCCGGACCGGATCGCCTGGGCCGCCGAGGCGACCGCGGTCAGGCCCGAGGCGCACAGCCGGTTGACGGTGTAGCCGGGCACGGTGTGCGGGAGCCCGGCGAGCAGGACGGCCATGCGCGCCACGTCGCGGTTGTCCTCGCCGGCCTGGTTGGCCGCGCCCAGGATCACCTCGTCCACGGCCTCGGCCGGGATCGCGGCGCGGCGCACGGCCTCACCGACCACCAGCGCCGCCAGGTCGTCGGGGCGTACGGAGGCCAGGGCGCCGCCGTAGCGCCCCTGCGGGGTGCGGGCCCCGTCGATCAGATAGACCTCGTCAGGCATGGGTGCTCTCCTCGATGACGACGGGGCGGCGCGACTGGAGCGTCGCGAAGCGGCCGGTGACGAACGCGGGGTCGGACAGGGTGGCGCTGGCTGCGGGGTTGGCGGCGCTGCCGTGGAAGTCGCTGAACGCGGCGGACTGGTTGACGAAGACCTGGCCCGTGAGGTTCTCCGACAGGTGCACTCCCGCCTCCAGGGCCGCCGACTCGGCGGCGGCGAGGACCTCTTCTCTCGTGGAGTGCACGGCGGCGGTCAGCGCGCCGTGGGCGCGCACCGTCTCGCGGAAGATCCGCAGGCTGTGCTCGGTGGAGTCGGTGGCGATCACGAAGGAGACGGGCCCGAACCACTCGCGGGTGTACGTCTCCTCGTCCGGCCCCGCGTCCAGGCGCGCCATCAGCGGTGTGCGGACGGTGGCCTCCGGGTGCTCGGGGTGGTCCACCGGTCGCGAGGCGTGCACCGTGGTGCCCACTGCCGCCGCCTTCTCCAGCCGGTCGAGCACGCCGTCGTTGACGATGGCGCCGAGCGTGCCGGCCGCCCGGTCCGGGTCGCCGAGCAGCTTGTCCAGTGCGGCGCCCAGGTCCGCGGCGAACTCGTCGGCGGTCCTGACGCCCTGGTCGGTGGCGATGCCGGCGTGGGGGATCAGCAGGTTCTGCGGGGTGGTGCACATCTGGCCGCTGTAGAGGGACAGCGAGAAGGCGAGATTGCGCAGCAGCCCGCGGTAGTCGTCGGTGGAGTCCAGGACGACCGTGTTCAGGCCCGCCTTCTCGGTGTACACGGCGGCCTGGCGGGCGTGGGTCTCCAGCCAGTCGCCGAACTCCGTGGAGCCGGTGAAGTCGATGATGCGGACGTCCGGGTGGAGCGCGAGGAAGCCCGCGGTGCGCTCGCCGGGCTCCTCGGCGGCGAGGATCACGAGATTGGGGTCGAAGCCGGCCTCGGCGAGGACCTCGCGGGCGGTGCGCACGGTGAGCGCCAGCGGCAGCACGGCGCCCGGGTGCGGCTTGATCACCACGGGGTTGCCGGTGACCAGGCTGGCGAACAGACCCGGATAGCCGTTCCAGGTGGGGAAGGTGTTGCAGGCGATCAGCAGGGAGACACCGCGTCCGACGGGCGTGAACTTCTTGTCCATCACCAGCGCCCCGCCCTTGCGCTGGGGCTTGGTCCAGCGCGCCGAGCACGGGTGCCGCTTCTGCTCCGCCCAGGCGTAGGCGACGGCTTCCAGGCCGCGGTCCTGAGCGTGCGGGCCGCCCGCCTGGAACGCCATGACGAAGGCCTGTCCGGTGGTGTGCTGCACGGCGTGCGCGTTCTCGAAACTGGCCGCGTTCAGCCGGGCCAGGATCTCGGCGGCGACACCGGCGCGTGCATCGGGGCCCGCGTCGCGCCAGGGACCCGTGGCGGCCTTGGCGGCCGCCACCGCCTCCTCGGGCGAGACCCGGGGGTAGCCGATGCCGAGGCCGAAGCCGTAGGGGGAGGTCTCGGCGGCCTGCACGGTCCCCTCCCCGGGGTGCCCGGGCAGCGCGAACGGCTTGCCCAACTGGTCCCGGAAAGCGGCCTCACCGAGCTTCGGGGCCTCCTCGCCGTACACCGACTTGCTGGGCGACTCCGGGTACGGAGTCCAGTGGTCCCGGCTCTCGGTGGCCGCGACCGCCGCCTCCAGCAGCTCACGGTGGCGGGCGAAGAAGTCGACGGGCTCGGGAGTGGTGTGGGGCATGCGGTCCACCTCTTGACAGGCAGCGGTGATGCTTGATTACTTGGCTTTGCCGACGCTAACCGAATGTTCGGTCGGTACACAAGGTGGTGGAAAACGTGACGCAGGCCACTGACGTCGAACCCGGTCCGGTCGAGACGATGTTCGCCGCGGACCTGGCTTCCCGGAATCTCGGCATCGAGCTGACGCACCACGGCGAAGGGACCGCCGAGGTGCGGATGACCGTGACGCCGGCGATGGTCAACGGGCATCGGATCGCCCACGGCGGCTATCTCTTCCTGCTCGCCGACACCGCGTTCGCCTGCGCCTGCAACAGTCACGGACCCGTGACGGTCGCGGCGGCGGCCGACATCGTCTTCATCGCCCCGGCCCACGAGGGCGACGTCCTCGTGGCGACGGCCTGCGAGCGCACCCGGTACGGCCGCAGCGGGATCTACGACGTGAGTGTCCGGCGGGGTGACGAGGTGATCGCGGAGTTCCGCGGGCGCAGCCGCAGCCTACGAAGCGAGAAGACGAAGGAGTCGCGATGAGCAGCGAAGTGACGGCCCCGGTGGATCAGGGGCCCCGGCTGGGACAGCCGCTCCCGGACGAGCTGCTGGACAGCGGCGAGCGCATGACCCGCGAGCAGCTCCGCGATGTGCAGCTCAGCCGGCTCCGCGCGACCCTCCGCCACGCCTACGACAACGTCGAGCTCTACCGGAAGAAGTTCGACGAGGCCGGCGTCACCCCCGACGACTGCCGTTCCCTCGAGGACCTGGCCCGTTTTCCCTTCACCACCAAGGCCGACCTGCGCGACACCTACCCCTTCGGCATGTTCGCCGTCCCCATGTCCGAGGTCCGGCGCATCCACGCCTCCAGCGGCACCACCGGCCGCCCCACCGTGGTCGGCTACACCGAGAACGACCTGTCGACCTGGGCCGACCTCATCGCCCGCTCCATCCGCGCCGCGGGCGGCCGGCGGGGCCACAAGGTCCACATCTCCTACGGCTACGGCCTGTTCACCGGCGGCCTCGGCGCGCACTACGGTGCCGAGCGCGCCGGATGCACCGTGATCCCCGCCTCCGGCGGCATGACCGCGCGCCAGGTGCAGATCATCCGGGACTTCGAGCCCGAGATCATCATGGTCACGCCCTCCTACATGCTGACCCTGCTCGACGAGTTCGAGCGGCAGGGCGTGGACCCGCGCACCAGCTCCCTCAAGGTCGGCATCTTCGGCGCCGAGCCCTGGACGGAGGCGATGCGCCGGGAAATAGAGGAGCGCATGGACATCCACGCCGTCGACATCTACGGACTGTCGGAGGTCATGGGCCCGGGTGTGGCGCAGGAGTGCGTGGAGACCAAGGACGGACTGCACGTCTGGGAGGACCACTTCTGTCCCGAGGTCGTCGACCCGATCACCGGTGAGGTGCTGCCCGACGGCGAGAGCGGCGAGCTGGTGTTCACCTCGCTGACGAAGGAAGCCCTGCCGATCATCCGCTACCGCACGCGTGACCTCACCCGCCTGCTGCCCGGCACCGCACGGCCCGCCTTCCGCCGTATCGAGAAGATCACCGGCCGCAGCGACGACATGATCATCCTGCGGGGTGTGAACGTCTTCCCGAGCCAGATCGAGGAGGTCGTGCTGCGCGTGCCCGACGTCGCCCCGCACTTCCAGATCCAGTTGACCCAGCGCGGCCGCATGGACCACATGACGGTCCACATCGAGGCCCGCCCCGGCGCGGGGCCGGAGCAGCGCGAGGCGGCCGCCCGGGCGATCAGCAAGGGCGTGAAGGACTCGGTCGGCATCAGCGTCGAGGTGTGCGTGGTCGATCCGGAGACCCTGGAGCGTTCGGTGGGCAAGATCCGCCGGGTCCGGGATCTGCGCCGGGGATGAGGCCCGGCCCCGGCCGCCGCGGCCGGTGGACACGACCACCGGTCGCGGCGTGAGGGTCAGGGCGCCAGGTTCTGCCCGAGATGGGCGCCGGCGGGTGTGCCCAGGGCGGTGTCGCGCAGGGCGACGGTCCGGGCGAGGCCGAAGCCGCTGCCGCTGACTGGCGTGTACAGCAGGAGGCCGTTGCCCCCGTCCTCGCCTTCCGCGCCGAAGACGAGCCCCGCGTATCCGTGGCCGGTCATGTCCGTCAGGGCGACGGAGGAACCGAACCGGTCGCCCGTCTCCGCCGCGTCCAGGATCCCGGGGGTGTCCTGGTTGAGGGCGAAGGAGCCGGTGGCCGTCAGACCGGACGCGGAACCCCGGAGCAGGGTGGCCTGCCCGGCGTCGCGGTGGTGGACGCCGTCACGGGTGAGGCCTTCTCCGGGGGCGCCTACCAGGACGTCCGCGTAGCCGTCCGCGTCGTGGTCCCCGACGGAGACCGCCTCGCCGAAGCCGTCACCGGCCCGGTCGGTGCCCGCCACGCCCACACCATCCTGGTGGACGACCTTCATACCGCTGGTGGTGAGCCCGGTCGCCGCACCGCGGACCACGGTGACCTGACCCCCTGCCGCACCGCCCGATTCCGGGGCGTGGGGCTGGCCGATGACGAGGTCGTCGTACCCGTCGCCGTCGATGTCGCCCGCGGCGACGCAGCGGCCGCCCCGCACCGGGAGGGCGCCCCGCTTCGTCAGCCCGTGCGCGGAGCCCGCGAACCACACCACGCGCCCGGTGCCGCCGGCGTCGGTGTACACGAGGGCGACGTCCGCGTAGCCGTCCCCGTTGAAGTCGCCGGTCGTGGCGTCCGGATGGGAGACCGGGCCCTTGGCGGTGGTCAGCGGTCCGGAGGTGGTGGCGCTCGCGGTCAGCCGTACGCTCCACATGCCGCCGTTGCCGGTGCCGGCCGCGAAGACGTCCGCGCGGCCGTCGCCGTCGAAGTCGCCGACGGCGACCGCCGAGCCGAACCGTGCCCCGGCCGGTGTGCCGCCGGAGGCGGTGTAGGAGAACCCCGAGTCCAGACCGGGCCCGTACAGGACGGTGACCGAGCCCCGGTCGGCGTGCCCGTGGTCGTCGTCCTTTCCGGGCACACCGATCGCGAGGTCGGCGTAGCCGTCGCCGTTGACGTCGCCCCACGCGGTCGCGGCGCCGAAGTTGTCGCCGGGCACGGAGGAGCCGGGGACCCCGGGGCTGTCCTGAGTGATCGTCACCTTCGAGGCCGCGGCCGGGCCGTCGAGGCCGCCCGGGATCACCGTCACGCCGCCGGCGCCGCCCGACACCCTGGGCGTACCGGCCGCCAGGTCGCCGGTGCCGTCGCGGTTGAAGTCGGAGGTGGGCGGCGCGTGCGAGATCCCCGGTCTCCCGGCCAGCTCGGCGATCCGGGCGGCCTCCCCGGCGGTCCCGCCGCCGGCACGGGCACCGCTGCCGGAACCCAGCGTGACCTTGCCGGCCGGGTCGATGCCGTACATTCCGAACTTCCACGCCACGATCCGCGCGATGGCGTTCCGCGCGGCCGGGCTCGGCTTTGCGATCGTGAAGTCGCCGATGAAGGAGATGCCGACCGTGCCGGTGTTGGAACCGCGCTCGTGCGCGCCCACCACCGGCAGGTCCGCGCCGCCGCCGCGGCCCTCGAAGACCTGACCGCAGCGGTCGACGACGAAGTTGTAGCCGATGTCGTCGTAGCCGCGTGCGAGGTGACCCTGCTGGAGGGTGCGCAGCCGGGCGCGGGACTGGGCACAGGAGAGCTCGTTGTCGCTGCCGGCCCCGGTGTCGTGGACGATCGCGGCCCGGATCCGCGCTCCGTACCTCGGCGTGCTGCCGTGTCCGGTCCAGGCTCCCCACTCCGCCTGGGTGATGACCGGCGGCCGCACCACCGTCGACGGGCGTGCGGCCGGGACAGTGCGCGGTGCGCCGCCCGGCGCGGACCCGGTGACCGGCGCGGACCCGGTGACCGGGGCGGACTCGGTGGACGCGGCGTCCTCGGACCCGGTCATGCCCCCGGACCCCGAGCCGGGGTCCAGCAGCTTGACGTCCAGCCCTGCGGGCAGTCCCGTGGCGGGCGTGCCGTCGCCCCTGAGGACGCGCACCTCCACACCGTCCGCGTCACCGGTCCACACGGAGGCGGTGCCGCCCCGGACCCCGGCCCGCCGGGCCTCCGCCCCGTCGGCGGTCAACGGGTCGTCCGGCAGCCTCCGCCAGTCCGACCACTCGCCGGTCGCCACCGAGCGGGAGCGCAGTTCGGCGGTGCCGCCCAGTTCAGCGCGCGGGTCGTCCCAGGTCAGCAGCGCGGCGCTGAACCGGTCCGTGTCCCACTGCGGCAGCCCCTCGTGCCCCTCGCCCAGGTCTGCCGGCCGCAGCGTCTGCACGGACGGTATCCGCCCGTGACCCCGCGGCTGTGCGGGCGGAGACGCCACCGCGAAGGTGACGACTCCGGCCCCTGTCAGCACGGCGGCCCCGCCCGTCAGCCACACTCGCCGGTTCAGGCTCCGTAACGCGTTCGCCCGCCCAGTTCGGCGACCCACCATCCCACCCCAAGAAAGTCCGGCGTTCGGCACGCGTGTCACAGCTGTTACTAGCCAAGCGCACGGACCTCACCAGGTGTCACACCCGCGGGTGCCGCCGTGCGCTCAGCCCTTGTGCTTGCCCAGCTTGTCCACGGCGTCCTGTGCCTTGTCGACGACGGTGTCGATCGTGCTGCTGTGCTTGCCGCCGGTCTTGCCGTCGATGAATTCGCCGGCCTTCTCCAGTCCGTCGGAGATCTTGTCGCCGTGGGCTTCGGCGATGTCCTCGACCTTGCCCTTCAGGTTCTTCAGCTGGTCGAACATGCGTGTGCCGCTCCTCTACGGGGCTGTAGTAGCTCGGGACGCCATGATCTCACGACGCGGGCCCGGCACCTCGCGTCGAGGTGCCGGGCCCGTGACCCGAACGTGCCGGGGGGAGCGGTTACTTGAACCGGACCACCTGCGGGTCGTGGTCGCTCATCTGGTCGTAGAACTCGGCGTTGATGTGGACGACCTCGTAGGAGGGCTTCTTGATGTTGGACGAGACCAGGATGTGGTCCAGCGTCTGCGAGTTGCCGTCGTACACGTAGCTGTACCGCTCGTTCGCCGGCAGGGTGTTGATCAGATCCGTGAGGATCTTGCCGGAGGTCAGCGTGGCCAGCGGCTTGGAGAACTGGTAGTCGTTCAGGTCGCCCAGGACGACGACCTTGGCCTTCTTGTCCTTGGACAGCAGGTCGGAGACGAAGCCGTTGACCTCCTTGGCCTGCGTCGTGCGCTGGACCTCGGAGCCCAGCGTCGGCGGCTGGAAGATGCCGTGCGACGGCTGGTCGCCGCCCTTGGAGTTGAAGTGGTTGGCCACGACGAAGACCTGCTCACCGCGGAAGGTGAACTCGCCGACCAGCGGCTTGCGGCTGCTCTTCCAGGCGCCGGAGGTCGGGTTGATCCGGCCCGGCGACACCGAGAGGCGGACGCCCTTCTTGCCGTCGGGGACCGCCTGGACGCCGGTCGTGGAGTCGCCGCCCGGCCGGTCCACGAAGGTCACGCGCGCGGGGTTGAAGAGGTAGACGATGCGGATGTTGCCGCCGGGCTGGCCGCCGTCCTGGTCGTTGACCGGGTCGATGGAGCGCCAGTCGTACGCCGGGCCGCCCGCCGCCCTGATGGCGTCGACGAACTTGGCGATGGTCTTGTCCGCCGCGACCGTTCCGTCGTCCGTGGCGCCGCTGTTGTCCTGGATCTCCTCCAGGCTCAGGATGTCCGGGGCGGCCAGGTTCTTGACGACGGCCTGGGCCAGCCGGTCGAACTTGCGCTGCGGGTCCGACGGGGCGAGGTTCTCGACGTTGTAGGTGGCGACGGACAACTCGTCCGCCTTGCCCGGCTTCGCCACGTCCGGGGTCAGCCCGCCGGAGACGGTCTTGCCGAGCTTGGTGGCCTGGATGCTGTAGCCGCCGTAGGTGCCGTAGTCCAGCGGGCCGGAGGTCGTGCCGGTGAGGGTGTCACCCACATTCGCCTGGAGCTTGTCACCGGTCAGCGAGGTGAGGAGCAGACGCCCGGAGTTGGGGTTGGCGTAGCCGGTGAGGACGGTGCCGCCGCGGTAGGACGGGTTCTGCTGGGGCTTGGTGGTGATCCACGTCTCGTTGTAGTCGTTGCTGGCGCCCACCACGCGGGAGTCGCCGACCTGCACCAGCATGCCCTCACGGGACTCCAGCCAGTCCAGGGCGTACTTGTCGGGCTTCAGCTCCAGGGACTCGATGCTTCCGCCCGGGACCTGCGGGGCGTAGGCCTCGGCCAGCGTCGTCGAGTTGATGACCTCCGCCGCCGGCAGCGGGTTGCCGGAGGACAGGACGACGGCCGTGGGGCCGGTCAGTTCGGTGACGGACTGCGCACCGCTGCTCTGGCCGCCGGGGTAGTACTCGCTGACCTTGCCCGACACCAGCACCGAGTCGCCGACCTTGACGATGGGGGTGGCGGAGCCCGTGTACACGAAGATGGCCTCGCTGGTGGCCGGGTTCGCGTCCGCGTCGGGGTCCTGGAGCCAGTAGCCCTTCGTGCCGGTGCTGCGCACGCCGGTCACCACGCCGGGCACGTTGGTGACGGACTCGCCGTTGTGCGGGGAGATCCGGGTGGTGCCCTGGATGTCGTGGACGCGCAGGCTGCCCGGCGCGGTGTCGGTGGGCGACGGGGTGGGGGAGGGCGACGGGTCGCCGGAGCCCTCTCCCGTGCTGTTGCGCGGGGTCGGAGCGCCGCCGGTGAAGTCGACCGAGTTGTCGTCCGTGTCGGTGAAGGCGGCGTCGCGCGAGACGGAGGTGGTGTTGCCCGCACCGGTGGCGGGGTTGCCCTCGCGCACCACGGCGGTGCCGAAGCCCGCCAGGTCCTTGATGCTGCCGTCGGCCGCGCAGTCCTCGGCGGTCAGGCAGGTGAGCGCGGTGGTGGAGTGGACCAGCGCGATGGTGCCGCTGGTCGCCGACATGCTGATGGTGCCGGTCGCGTCGGGCGTCGGCAGGGCGGCGTCGCCCGCGGTGCCCTTGGCCTCCTGGATCAGGTAGGTGCCGCCCGCGGGAATCGCCCCGGTGAGCGGGGTGACCTGCCACTTGGTGGTGGCCGACGGCGAGCCGCTGAGGTACTGGACGGACCAGCCGCTCAGGTCGAACGATCCGGAGCCGGCGTTGCCCAGCTCGACGAAGTCGTGGGTGAAGGGCGCGCCGGAGTTGCCACCGCCGCCGTAGACCTCGGAGATGACGGCGTCCGGGGACGCCGCCTGGGCGGTGAGAGGCAGTGCGATCAGTGAGCCGGCGATACCGAGGGGAAGCGCGACGAGGCCGACCTTGGCAGCTCTGCCACGCAGGGACAGCGGTATGTGTGAAGACACGTGGGGCTCTTTCGTGGAGTTGAGAACGCGACTGAACCGTGGGAGGTGACAGGAGACTCGTGGGTCGGCAGGAAAGATACGCGCGTAGATTCCCGCGCAACAAGATGGAGGACCGACCAAGGGGCAAGCGTTTCCCCGGTCGTTGGCCGGAAGTCACCGGAACGACCGTCGTGTCACCCGGGACAGCTGGGGCGTACGACGACGAATCACCGCACGGCGGGAGTTGGGGAAGCCCATCCCGGCCCATCCAGGCCCGGACAGGCCCGGCTGGATCCGGCCAGGCCCAGATGCACGACCGCGCAGGCTGCGGAAGGATCGATACCGAGGGGTGAGAGCGGGCGCGAGCTGCCGCGCGGCTCACCCCCGGCCGGTGCCTCGGCGTGTCCGAGCTGGGGGCCACACCCGTTCCGGCGTTTCTACCGGAGCACTCCCATGGTGTCGAAGCGAATTCTGTACCGGGCCCCTCGTTCCACGGAGCCGGTGGCACGGCACGCCGCCGCGGTCACGGCGACCGCCGCCGACTGCGGTCTGCTGCTCATCAGGCTCACCTTCGGCCTGCTGATGGCCGGGCACGGCGCGCAGAAGCTGTTCGGGCTCTTCGGAGGGCGCGGCCTGACCGCGACCGGTCAGGGGTTCGCGGCCCTCGGCTACCGCCCGGGAAAACTGTTCGCCACGATCGGCGGTCTGTCGGAGTTCCTGGGCGGCCTCGGCCTGGCCCTGGGGCTGCTGACCCCGCTCGCGGCCGCCGCCCTGATCGGAGTCATGATCAACGCGATGGCGACCGTCACCGGCGTCCACGGCCTGTGGGAGACGGACGGCGGAGTGGAATACAACGTGTGCATCGCCGTCGTCGCCCTGGGGATCGCCGCCATCGGCCCGGGCCGGCTGGCCGTGGACCGCTTCTTCCGTTGGGGCGCCGGCGGCTGGAGCGAGGCGGCTCTCGCCCTGGCCCTGGGCGGCGCGGGCGCCGCGGTCACGCTCAGTCTCTAGCCCGCCCCGCGGCGCCGGAGGACACGCCGAAGACCCCGGGGCGCGCGCCGCCCCGGGGTCGTGGGCCGCCTGCGCGCTGCGGAAGTGACGGTCTGTGAGGTGTCCGTGGAGCGTCGCCGCCCACCCTCACACGACCAGTCCACGACACCGGGCAGAATGGGGGTGATCACCAACCTCCGGGAGACGAACGACCCATGGAATTCCGCGATGACGTGGATCTTGATGCTTCTCAGGTCGAAGACCGCGGCAGCGGCGGCGGTGGCATTCCAGGAGGCGGGCTCACCATCGGCGGCGGCGTCATCGGCGTCGTCGTCCTGGTCGTCGCACTGCTCCTGGGCGTCAACCCGGCGGGCCTCCTGAACGGCGGCGGCTCGAACTCCGCCACCCAGCAGCAGGGGGAGGACCTGACCGCGAAGTGCCGGAAGGGCGCCGACGCCAACCAATCGGAGAAGTGCCGCGTGGTGGGCGTCGTCAACAGCATCCAGCGCTACTGGCAGGGCGCTCTCCCCGAGCACTACCAGCAGTCCTACACCAAGGCTGGAACCCAACTGGTCTCCGGCACCTGGAGCACGGGGTGCGGCCGGGCCACCTCCGCCATGGGCCCGTTCTACTGTCCGGCCGACCACAGTGTCTACCTCGACCTCGGTTTCTTCCGCGAACTGGAGGACAGGTTCGGCGCCAAGGGCGGCCCCTTCGCGCAGGCGTACGTCATCGGCCACGAGTACGGGCATCACGTGCAGAACCTGCTGGGCACCATGAACCGCGCCGGCCGGGACCGCAAGGGAGCCGACAGCGGCTCGGTCCGGCTGGAGCTCCAGGCCGACTGCTACGCCGGGGTCTGGGCCAAGAACGCCGTCACCACCGGCTTCTTCGACAAGCCGTTCACCGACTCCGACATCCGCGAGGCCCTCGGGGCCGCGGAAGCCGTCGGCGACGACCGCATCCAGGAACGCACCCAGGGCCGCGTCGACCCGGAAGGCTGGACCCACGGCAGTTCGCAGCAGCGGGTCCACTGGTTCACCGCCGGCTACACCACGGGCTCCCCGGCCCGGTGCGACACCTTCACCGGCGCCATCTGACCACGTGAAGGCCCCGGCCGGGGTTCCCCGGTCGGGGCCTTCGCCGTCCGTACGGTGCCGTCGGCGCCGGTCCAGCAGGAAGTCGAACACCGCCTGGCGGCCCCTGTCCTGGCCGTCCTGTTCCGCACCGAGTGCGCCGCGCCCGGCACCAACACGACCTGGGCCCGCGGCGTCAGCCTCTTCCGGTCGTGAAGCCATTCCAGCGGGGTCGGCCGTCCCGGACCCCGCCGAGCAGCAGGACCGGTAAGCCCGGCAGCCCGCGGTGCTCCGGTGGCACCGGCGTGCGCGGCCCGTGCGGACAGCTCGGCATCGAGCCGAGGCCGGTCGTCGTGGCGGCGTCGAAGGGGCCGGAGCCGACCGGTGTCAGCTCCGCACCGGCCTTCTCCAGCGCCTCCCGGCGTCCGGCCGCCGAAGCGTCCGCCCTGTCCCGGGGGTAACGTCCGTCCAGGCACAGTGTGGGGGCGTGCAGCCCCTGGCCGAGCTCCTCGGCGCTCGCCGCGCTTCCCTCCCGCACACCCGCGATCGGACCCCGCGGCAGCCCGGGTACGCCGTCACTTCCCCAGTCCCGCCACGGTCTCGTACCACCTGGGCGTACTGCGCACACCGGGTCTCGTCACCCGTGCCCGCTCCGGTCGCGCGGTGCTCCACCACCGCACCCCGGCGAGGTCCCGGCCGGCGGGCAGCCGATGGGCCCGGGCGCCGGCCGTCACGCGAGCGTCGTGCGCCCTCGACTCCCGAAGTGGCTTGTTCCGCCCGGTCCGGCAGCGCCGGCGCGCGTGCCGAAACCGCGGCCGACCCCGTGCCGCGTTCGGGTGCCGCCTGCCGTACCTGCCGTTGTCACCCGCCGTTCCCGCCGTGTTGGCGGCAGGGGCCCAGCATGGGCGCCGCTCGAACACGCTTTTAACGTACAGACGGCAGGAGTTCGGACATGGGCCACGGCCACAGTCACGCCCACGGGCACCACCACCACGACCACGGCACGGGTGGCGGGTCCCTGCCGCCGGCGCTCGACCTGGAGGTCCCCGACACCGAGTTGACGCCCGATCAGCTGTCCCGCCGGTCCATGCTGCGCCGTACCGGCCTGCTCGGTGCCGGACTTGCGGCGGGCAGTGTGCTCGCCGGCGCCGGACAGGCGGCCGCCTCCCAGGGCCAGAACCAGGGGCAGAACCAGAACCAGCAGTCCTCGCAGCCCTCCCGCTCCGGGGGATACCTGTGGCTGGCCGGTGACCACCACATCCACACCCAGTACAGCTCCGACGGCAAGTACCGGGTCGTCGACCACGTGCGCCAGGCCAACGCGCACGGCCTGGACTGGATGGTCATCACCGACCACGGCAGCGAGCAGCACGCCAAGATCGGTGTGGAGAAGGTCAACCCGGACATCGTCGCCGCCCGCGGGCAGATCTCCGACACGCTGGTCTTCCAGGGCCTGGAGTGGAACATCCCGGCCGCCGAGCACGGCACCGTCTTCGTCCACCCCGGCACCAACGAGGTCGCCGTGCTGAAGGAGTTCGAGAACTCCTTCGACGGGGCCGTGAAGAAGGCCACCGCCAACACCCCCGCCAACGAGGCGCTCGCCATCGCGGGCGTCAACTTCCTCGCCGAGCAGGTCCAGCGCCGCAAGGTCAAGGATGCCCTGTTCCTGGCCAACCACCCCGCCCGCAAGGGCATCGACTCCCCGCACGAGATCCGTGCCTGGCGCGACGCGCAGCCGACGATCGCCGTCGGCATGGAGGGCGCTCCCGGCCACCAGGCCGCCGGCCTGCCCGCGCCGGGCGGCCCCGGCTCGGGCCGGGGTTACTACGACGGCAGCCCCGGCGCCGACTCCTTCTCCGGCTACCCGCTGGAGAGCTACCGCACCTGGGGCGGCTTCGACTGGATGACCGCGACCGTGGGCGGTCTGTGGGACAGCCTGCTGGCCGAGGGCAAGCCCTGGTGGATCACCGCCAACTCCGACTCCCACAGCGTCTACGCCGACTCCTCCGTCCGCGGGCCGGGCAGCGACTTCAACGCCAACGGCCGTTACGAGGACCCCGTCCACGGCGGCGCGCTGAACCTGGGCGACGGCGACTTCTGGCCCGGCCAGTACTCCCGCACCCACGTCGGCGCCGCCTCCTTCTCCTACCAGTCGGTCATGGACGGCATCCGCGCCGGCCGCGTCTGGGTCGACCACGGCGGGCTGATCAGCGGTCTCAACGCCCAACTGCGCTCCGGCGGCAAGGCCGTCACCCTCGGCGACGTGCTGCACGTGCGCCGCGGCAGCCAGGTCGACCTGGTAGTCGACATCAGCCTCGCCAACGGCCCGAACTGGGCGCAGTTCGTGCCGAAGCTGGCCCGGGTCGACGTGATCCAGGGCGACGTCACCGGCCGGGTCTCCGACAAGGACGTCTTCACCACCCCGGCCACCAAGGTCGTGAAGTCCTTCGAGGTGGACAAGTCCACCGGCTCGGTGCGTCTGACGTACTCCCTCGGCCGCGTGGACAAGCCGGTGTACGTGCGGCTGCGCGGCACCGACGGCAACCGCACGGCGGTCGGTCTGCGCGGTGCCGCCGTGGACCCGGCCGGACCGGCGATGGACGTGGTCGGCGACGCCGACCCGTGGAAGGACCTGTGGTTCTACTCCAACCCGATGTGGGTCCTGCCCGCATGACCGGTACGCCCGGCGGACCCGGCGTCCCCACCGTGATCGGTGTGGACGCCGGGTCGGCGGACCTGCGCGGCGCCGATCACCTCGCCCAGGACCTGGTGGCGCGGCTCGGCCTGCCGGACGCCACCGTCGCCTGCACGCACCCGGTCCGCAGCGGCGAGCGGCCGCACATCGCCCTCTCCCTGGCGCTGCCGGACGCGGACACCGCGGCCTCGGCATGGCACCGGCTCGTCGCCCTCCTCGCGGACGATGAGCGGCCGCCGTCCGGCGCGGCCCTCGGCGCGCTGCGGCACGGTCCGGCGCCGTACGCGGACGGCGCCGCCCTGGCGGCGGCCGAGCAGCAGACCCGCGAGCAGGGACGTGCCGTCGTCTACCCCGGTGTCCAGCGTCTCGTCGGCACGGTCCCGCTGAGCTTCCTCCTCCAGAACACCGCGATCGACCGGGTCACCGTCATCGGGGCGCCGTCCGGCCCCGGCGGCGGTCCGGAACCGGACACCTCGGTGACGACTCGCGATCACGTGCGCCCCCTGTGGCAGGACGGACAGCTCGTGCTGCCGCTCGTGCCCGCCGCGGGGGGCGTCCTCGCCCCCTTCGAGGTGCCCGACCCCACGCCCTGCTGCGCCGATCACGGCTGACGCCCGCCCCGGCCGGCGGCATGCGCCGGAAGAAGTCCTTCCGCCTCGCGGTCCCCGCAGGTCACAACGGGTCCGCGGGGCAGTAGGGTCCGATCCATCGAGCCCAGTGTCGTGGCCGAAGGAGGGGCAACCGTGGATCTCGAGGCGCTTCGTTCTTTCCTGGCGGTGGCCAAGTACCGCAGTATCTCCAAGGCCGCCGCAGGCTCGTACGTCACACAGCCGACGATGAGCCAGCGGCTGCGGCGGCTGGAGGAGAGTCTCGGTTTCGCGTTGTTCGAGCGGGGCTGGAAGGGCGCGGTGCTGACCCCGCAGGGCGCGTACTTCCTGCCGTACGCCGCCCAGCTCATCCGGGATCTGTCCAACGCCTCCGCGGTCCTGGGCAAGAAGGACCCGTCCCGGCCGCGGAGCTTCGCCGAGGTGGCCGGTCATCCGCACAAGGTCGTCTTCGGCGTGGACAACTGGCTGTCGGAGCGGTCCGTACGGGCCGTGGTGAGCAGCGCGCTGGACGTGTACGGGGCGGACGAGTTCCGGGTGACCAGCCGGCCTGCCACGACGGTGATCGACCTGCTGGAACTCAACCAGCTGGACGCCGGGCTGTTCTACTCGACGGAAGCGGACCACCCGTTCCACACCGACGTCGTGGGCGTCGAGGACATGGCGCTCGTCCATCCGCCGGGGGCGGTTCTGGAGGAGGTCAGCGCCCCGGCCCTGAAGGAGCTGCTGTCCCGCTACCGGTTCGTGCTGTTCGACAATCCGGTGCTGACGCACCATGCGAGGATCACGACCACGCTGATCGAGACGTACGAGATCTCCCGCTTCCACGTGGTGGACGACTACCGGACCATGCACGCGCTGATCCGGCTGGGGGAGTGCATCACCGTGGTTCCCGCCGGTGTCGTCCTCGGCGACCGGGGGCAGCGGGCGACGGACCTTCCCTCGGCCCGGCTGCCCGGACTGCTTCCGCAGATCAGTGTCACGGTGGGGGTCAGTGACGCGGGCCGGGACCACGGGGTGACCGAGGCGTTCGCGGCGTCCGTCGGGCGGTTCCTCGACGAGGACCCGCCCGGTGCCCCGGACGGCGATCTGCCCGGGACGGGGTGACCCGCGCCGACGCGCGGGTCGTCCGCCTCCCGGGCAGGTCCTCAGCGCGTGGCGGGACCGGGTTCCGGCTGGACGCCCGCGGTCGTCGTGACGGCGGCGTCCTCGTCGCCGGCGCGGCCGGTCTTCTTCGGCGCCGTCTCCTGGAGGAAGGACGCGGCCACCACGCACAGCAGCAGTCCGCCGAGTGCCAGGTAGAGGACGGTGTGGATGCCGTGGTGCTGGGCCAGGTATCCGGCGACGGACGGCGCCACGCCACCGCCGAAGATCTCCGCGACGCCCATCACGGTGCCCGCCGCGGCGGCCATCAGACCGGCGGGGACGGACTCCACGGTGATGGTTCCGGCGAGCAGGGCCAGACAGCCGTTGGCGCCGAAGGCGACGAAGAACAGCAGCAGGAACAGCAGCGGCACCACCGGCCCCTGGAGGATGAAGCCGACCAGCATGCACATCGCCATCAGCAGCGCGACGACGACCACGGGCTTGCGGCCGAACCGGTCGGACAGCCCCGGAATGACCAGCTGGCCCGCGAAGGCGCCGAACCCGATGCCGGAGGCGATGACACCCATCTGGCTGGTCCCGATGCCCTGGTGGTCGACCAGGTAGCTCGGCACCATCGCGCTCAGCACGAAGATGCACGTCATCGCGCCGCACAGGGCGAGGATGGCCAGCCGGATGTTCCGGTAGCGGAAGACGTCCAGCCAGCGGGTCTTGTCCTGGGCGGTGGGGGCGACGGCGGATTCGAAGGCCGGCAGCTGGTGGGGCTCCCGAATGGTCCGGAAGACGAACCAGGCCAGGACCAGGCCGGGGACCAGCATGAGACCGAAGACCCAGTGCCAGCTCGGCAGCACCCGCAGCAGCTGGGTGGCGATGATCGGGCCGAGGCCGATGCAGAACAGGGCGAAGGTGCTCTGCTGCATGCCCATGTTCAGTCCGCGGCGCTCCGGCCGGGACGCCTCCGCCGTGGCGGCCACCGCGGTCGGGGTGAAGGCGCCCTCGGTGACGCCCATGATGACCCGCACCATCAGGAGGCTGACGAGTCCGCCGACGAGCCCCGTCAGCAGTGAGCAGACCGAGAAGAACACGATCGAGCCGACCAGGATCCTGCGCCGTCCCAGCCGGTCGGAGAGGCCGCCTATGAGAAGGGAGGAACATCCCCAGGCCAGACCGAGAACTCCGATGATGTTCCCGAGGTCCTGATAGTCGAGCTCGAGTTCCTTCATCATCGAGGGGAACAGCGGGCTGATGATCCAGCGGTCCAGACCGACGAGGCCGAATCCGAGGGAGAGCAGCACGATCGCCGAACGTTCGTAGCGGACGTCGTATTCTCTGGGTCTCACGCCGCTCTCCCCTCGCGGTTCGCGCGGATTTCCGTGACCAGTTCCCCGGTGGTGAGTACCCGACCGAAGAATGTGCCGATGGTCTTCTCCGTGGCCGCCTGGGCCTCCTCGCTGAGCGCCCCGGTGGCGTCGCCGACGAAAGCCACCTTGAAGTCCCGCATGTAGGCCCCCCGCGCGGTGGAGTCGCAGCAGACCTCGGTGAGGGTGCCGACGATGATCACGGTGTCCACCTCACGCAGACCGGAGATGCTGGTCAGCACGTTCTCCAGTCGCGTGTTGTGGAATGCGTCGTAGCGGTGCTTGACGACGACGACGTCCTGCTCCTCCGGCTTCAGGTCGTCGACGACCTGCGAACCGAAAGTCCCCTCGCGCATTCCAGCGCTCAGCAGCGCCGGGTTGTAGGTGGATTCCAGCGGAGACACATTGAATGTGTCCAGCAGAATGTGCCGGGTGTAGACGACCGGAATACCGGCCGCCCGGCACTCGGCGATGACCTCCTGCATCCTGGGTATCCGCCGGCGTGCCATCGGCACTTCCATCGGATATCCCTCGAGAACAAAGTCGTTCTGCATGTCGATCACGAGCAGAGCCGTCTTCTGCGGATTCACGCGCCACATCGCGTTCAACGGATGAACTCCTCTTGCGTTTCGAATACGGAAGGCCGGAGAGCATGGCCCGAGGATTGGGCCAGAGCCTAACCGTGAAACGCACCCTCCCAGTCATAGGAATTCTTTATACCGTCGCGGGGGCGGCACCGAGTGCCCGCGGTCCGGTCAGCCGAGGCCGTGCGGCGTCCGCGATGCCCTGCCCGGCGGGCGTCCCTACCAGGCCACCGGCAGCTCCAGGGGGAACCGCCTGATCGTCCGCTGGTCCCAGCGCACCTCCTCCGGCGGCACCGCGAGCCGCAGCCCCGGGAAGCGCTCCATGAGCCGTCCGACGGCCACTTCGAGCTCTGCCATGGCCAGAGGCATCGCGATGCACCGGTGCCCGCCCCAGCCGAACGTCATATGGGGGGAGTTCGGCCGGTCGACGTCGATGTCGTGCGGGTCCGTGTAGCGCTCCGGGTCGCGGTTGGCCGTCAGGTACGACACGTGGACGTAGTCGCCCGCCCGGATCAGCACACCACCCAGTTCCACGTCCTCGAGAGCCACCCGGGGGATGCCGACCCCCTTGCGGAACGGGATGTGGCGGAGCAACTCGTGCAGCACGTCGGTCAGGGTCTCGGGCCGGCTCCTGATGCGTTCCGCCAGCTCGGGCCGGGTCAGGAGCAGGTACACGATGTCGCTGATCTCGCAGGTCGCCGTGTCCTGGCCGCTGAGCGCCAGCATGAGCGTCATGACCGCCAGTTCCCGGTCGTCCAGCTGCTCCTTGCCGTCCCGCGCCGCGGCCATCGCGCTGATGATGTCGTCGCCGGGCGACTTACGCCGCTGTGCGACGAGCTCGCCGAAGTAGTCCGTCAGATCCTTCTTGGCGCGCGCCGCGGCCTCCTTGGTGTCCGCGCCGACGACGAGCAGCTGGTGCACGGCCTTCTGGATCCGGGGCCATTCCGCCCGCTCGATGCCGAGGAGGTCCAGGACGGTGTGCTGGGGAAGCGGGTCGGACAGGTACCGGATCAGGTCCGCCGGCGGGCCCTGCTCCTCCATGCGGTCCAGCAGATCGTCCGCGAGCCGGACGATCCGGTGGCGCATGGCCTCCACCTGCGGCTGGGTGAAGGCCTGTGAGGCCAGGTGACGGACGCGGCTGCTGTACGGCGGGTCCATCACGTTGATCGACTCGGGCGACACGATGGGCTCCGGCGTCATCCGGGGGTAGTCGCGGCCGATGATGCCCGCCCGGCTGAACCGCTGGTCGGTGGTCACCTGCTTCACGGCGTCGAAGCCGGTGACCAGCCAGGCGTCCGCGTCGCCGTAGCTCAGCCGGATCCGGGTGGGGGTGTCATGACGCATCAGGTCCGCGAGGGAGGGGTCGAACTCCAGGGCTTCGCTGAAGTCGAACGGGCAGACGGCCGTCTCGTTGTCCGTGGTCATCAGTCGGTTCCTTCTGGCATGGGTACGACGTCGGTGGTGTCCACGGCCCGGCGAGGGTTTCCGGCGAGCCTCGACGGCGCCGCCGACCGCAGAGCAGGCCGAGGCGGGCCGTCCCTCGTTGGCGATCGACACCGGGCCACCGCTGAGCGCGGCGGCCCATCCGCCGCCGAGCGGTGGGAAGGTGACGGAGGCGGTGTCATCCGGCCCCCGAGGTGCGCACGATCCTCCGGGACGGCGGACGGAGCGCGCGCCGGGCCGGCACCCCGGTGACTGCGGGCGCCAGGGCCGCCGCGGCCCCATGTCGTTGCCTCCTTGCTGATGGAAACACGCGAGCCGGTGACCCGCTCCGTCAGTGCAGCCAGGTGGGCTAACAAGCCTCTGAGCGACGGCGGCGCCGATATCGGAAGCCAACCGCCGGCGCACCCTTGACAGCTGTCTGTCATGCAGCGTGCAATATATTGCATGCCAGTGCCACAGAGCCGGGGGCTCGTCTCCAGGTCACTCCTTCGCGACAACGCCTACCGGGCCATCCGGGACGCCATCGTCGACGGCACCCTCGCACCGGGGGAGCGCCTCAACGACAGCGACCTGGTGGAGTGGCTGGGCGTCAGCCGCACACCGGTGCGGGAGGCCCTGGCACGTCTGGAGCAGGCCGGTCTGGTGCGGACGAAGCCCGGCCGCTACACCATGGTCAGCCCCCTGGACGTCCGGGCGGCGCGTGCGGCCCAGTCGGTGACGGCGGCCATGCACGAACTCGCCGTCCGCGAGGCGATACCCAACCTGTCCGCCGCCGAGCTGGACGCCATGCGCGAGGCCAACGCCCGCTTCGCCGACGCTCTGCGCCGCAACGACGTCGACGCGGCGATCGACGCCGACGACGCCTTCCACGACGTCGCCGTCACCGCCTGCGCCAATCCGGCCGTCCGCTCGGTCCTGGAGCAGTTCACGCCGGTACTGCGGCGCGTGGAGAGACTGCGCTTCTCCTCACTGAGCGGCCGCGGCTCGGTCGCCCAGCACGACCGGATCGTCGCGTTGTGCGAGGCCGGAGACGTCGAGGGGGCCGTGGCCGCCACCCGCACCAACTGGCAGACGCTGCTGCCGCTGCTCGACACCCTGCTCCCCGACACCGACTAGGAGCCACAGATGTCCCTCGAGTCCTTCGAGCGCACCCCCCTGCTGTTCGGCCCCAGCCCCGTCCACCCGCTGGACCGGCTCAGTGACCATCTCGGCGGTGCCCGTATCTGGGCCAAGCGGGAGGACTGCAACAGCGGGCTGGCCTTCGGCGGCAACAAGACCCGCAAACTCGAGTACCTGGTCCCCGACGCGCTCCGCAAGGGCGCGGACACCCTGGTCAGCATCGGCGGCGTCCAGTCCAACCACACCCGGCAGGTGGCGGCGGTCGCCGCGAAGACGGGCCTGAAGGCCGTCCTGGTCCAGGAGAGCTGGGTCGACTGGCCGGACGCGGTCAACGACAAGGTCGGCAACATCCTGCTGTCCCGCGTCATGGGCGCCGACGTACGCCTGGTCCAGGCGGACTTCGGCATCGGGTTCAAGGACAGCTGGCACCAGGCCCTGGAGGACGTCCACGCCGGCGGCGGCACTCCGTACGCCATCCCCGCCGGAGGCTCCGACCACCCCCTGGGCGGCCTCGGCTTCGCCAACTGGGCCTACGAGGTTCAGCGGCAGGAGCGGGAACTCGGCGTCTTCTTCGACACGATCGTGGTGTGCAGTGTCACCGGCAGCACGCACGCGGGCATGATTGCCGGCTTCGCGGGCCAGGACCGGCCCCGCCGCGTGCTGGGCATCGACGCCTCGGCCAAGATCGACGAGACCCGCGCCCAGGTGGAGAAGATCGCCCGCAACACCGCCGAACTCATCGGCCTCGGCCGGGAGTTGCGTGACGAAGAGATCACCGTCCTGGAGGGCTGGGCCGGCGACTTGTACGGCATCCCCGTCCAGTCGACCCTGGACGCCATCCGCCTCTCCGGCCGCCTCGAAGGCATGATCATCGACCCCGTCTACGAGGGAAAGTCCATGGCCGGACTCATCGACCTCGTCCGACGCGGAGACATCCCCAAGGACTCCAACGTCCTGTACGCCCACCTGGGCGGCCAGCCCGCCCTCAACGCCTACAGCGGCGCCTTCCACTGACCCGGGCAGACCCCCGGCCCCGCCACTGAACCTGATCGAGTGACACCCCACCACCGCCCCATGGCCCCGACGCCGACGACGGCCTGGCCCGGGGCCATGGGGCTGACGGAGGTGAGGCTCTGGGGGCTGTGGGCCGGACGGCGGTGCGACTTCGGCAGGCTGAGGGGTCGGATGGGGCTGCGGGCCCCTGCGGGCCGGTGATCGGACGGGCGGTGCGGCCGCGGTGGGCTGGGGCCAGGCGGTGCTGCGGGTCGCTCCGGGCCCGAGACCAGAGGGCGATGCGGCCTCGGCGGACCCGGGGAGTCGGACGGCGGTGCGGCTGCGGGGGGGGGCAGGCGGTGGTGCGACTTCGGCGGGTCATGGGTCAGGCGGTGCCGGGGACCCCTCCCTGCCCGAGATCAGACGGGCGATGCGGCCTTGGCGGGGATCGGACGGCGGTGTGGTTCCGGCGGGTCATGGGCCACATGGTGCTGCTGGCCCCTGCGGGCTGGGGATCGGACGGGCGGTGTGGCTCCGGCAGGCGATGGGCCAGACGGTGCTGCGGGCCCCTATGGGCCGGGGTCAGGCGGTGCTGCGGGCCCCAGCGGGTTGGGGTCAGACGAGTGGTGCGGCTCCGGCGGGCTCGGGAGCCAGACGGTGCAGCGGGTCCCTGTGGGGCCAGACGGTGCTGCGGGCCCCGAGCCCGGGGTCGGACGGGTGGTGCGGGCTCGGGGGGCCGGGGGTCAGACGGCTGTGCGACCGCCGTCCGCGGGCAGCACCGCGCCCTGGACGAAGCTCGCGGCATCGCTGGCCAGGTAGGCGATCGCCTCGGCGATCTCCTCCGGTGCGGCCGGGCGCCCGGCCGGGGCTTCCGCGGCCAGGGCGTCGAGGGCCTCGCCCATCCCTACGGTGCTCTCCGTGCGGGTCGGACCGGGCTCCACGGCGTTGACCCGCACGCCGCGGGGGCCGAACTCCGCGGCCCACGCCTTGGTCAGCAGGTTCAGTGCCGCCTTGCTCGACCCGTACAGCGCCATCCCGGAGACCCCGTACTCCGCGACCATGGTGCTGACGTTCACGATCGCGCCGTGTCCGCGTGCCGCCATCGCCGGGGCGAGGGCCGCCACCAGGTGGAACGGCGCCTTCACGTTCAGGTCGTAGACGGCGTCGACCTCGTCCTGCGGCGTCTGCTCCGTGGGGCCGAACGGGTACACGCCGGCGTTGTTGACGAGGATGTCCACCCGGCCACCGCCCGCGCCGACGGCTTCCCCGGCCAGTTGCCGCACCGACTCCGCCGTGCGCAGGTCGGCGGCGACGAAGTCGGCCCTGCCGCCGCGGTCGCGGATGCCGGCGACCACGGACTCGCCGCGGGTGCGGTCCCGGCCCGCGACCAGGACGTGCGCGCCCCGCTCGGCGAGCAGCGCCGCGGTGGCGGCTCCGATGCCGCTGGTCGCTCCGGTCACCAGGGCTACGCGTCCGGTCAGTTCAAAAGGACCCATGAGTGTCGTTCTCCGCGGTGAGACAAGTCCGGCACGAGATTCCGTTCCGCCTCATCGGCACTTCCGCCGCCCGACATGAGGCCGGGCGCCGGTGGCCCGTGCGGCCAATGGTGGGACTGCGCCTCACGACGAGCCGCCACAGAGCGAGGAACCGACGACCGGAACACGCCGGTCGGCGCGGACGCCGGCCGGCATTCAGGGGGGCGGGTCGTGTGCCCGGTAGCGGTCCAGCGCCGCACGGGCCTTACGGCTCCTGTGCGCCGGTCGTCGTGCGTGCCGCTCCGAGGGTGCCGTCCGGCCCCGGGGTGATGGCCACGCCCGTGCTGATCCGGGCGAGGGTCGCCCGCAGCCATGCGCTGTCCTCCCCAGTGGCGGGTTCCAGCCGCATCCGCCGGGCCCGCAGCGGCACCATGCGCAGGTCCGCGAGCCGTCCCGTGGCCGCCGTGAGCGAGGGGAAGTAGGCGATCCGCAGGTCGTCGCGGTACTGCTCGTAGCCGGAGATGCCCTCGTAGTCGTCGATGAAGTCGCCGCAGCCGTACAGGATCAGCCGGTCGCGGTACACCTCGACGGGACGGGGGTGGTGCGAGGAGTGCCCGTGGACGACGTCGACCCCGCCGTCGACCAGCGCGCGGGCGAAGCGGATCTGCTCCCGGGGGACGTGGTAGCCCCAGTTGGACCCCCAGTGCACCGAGACGACCACGAGGTCACCCGGAGACCGCACCCGCCGGACGCGCTCGACGACCGCCGCGGCCGCCTCCGCCGTCGCCGCGGGGACGTACGCGACACCGGCGAGGTCCGCCGTCGCCGCCCAGCTCCCCGGTATGCCGCTGGACGTCATCCCCAGGGCGAACACCAGCACGCGGACCCCGTCCGCGACCGGGCACTCCGCGGGCGCGTACGCCGACTCCGCGTCCCGGCCGGCGCCCGCCACCGGCAGTCCCGCACCCGTCAGGGCGTCCAGCGTCTCCAGCAGCCCCGCACGGCCGAAGTCCAGCGTGTGGTTGTTGGCCAGGACGCAGACGTCGGGCCGGGCCGCCTCCAGGGCGGGCAGGTTGGCCGGGTGCATCCGGTAGTGGACCTCTTTCTCCGGCGCGAACGCGTCGCCGCGGGTCACGGCCGTCTCCAGATTCACGATGCGTACGTCAGGGGCGGCGGCCGCCAGCACCGGCAGGGCCTCACCCCACGGCCAGGCCGATGGGACCGGGGCCGGAATCGGGCCGCTCGCCGCCTCCGCCAGCTCCACGTAGGACCGGGCGTCGTGGACCCAGGCCTCCCGCAGGGCCGGATCACCGGGGCACGGGAGGATCTGGTCGACGCCGCGGCCGAGCATCACGTCGCCGCACAGGAACAGCGTCACCACGCCGCCGCGCATACCCCCACAGTAGTGGCCGGACGGCCCGTCACCGACCGGAGCGGCTACCTGCGGCGGCCACACCGCCGTCGGCCGGCGGGGCGCGGACACGACCAGGACGCGCGGTCGGTGACCAGACCAAGCCCGATGGCGAGCAGCCAGGAGTCCTTCGCGAGCGGGATGCCCTGCTGGGTGGGCAGCGGGCTGCCCTTGGCGTGGGTGCCGGGCGTGCGCAGGTAGAGCCCGACCAGACCCGAGGAGAACGCCGTCAGCCCCGCCCCGGCGATGCCGCTGGGCACCAGCGGCGTCAGCAGCGCCGCGCCCAGTGTCACCTCCGCGGTGCCGAGGAGCCGGGTGAAGCGGTGGGGAGAGAGCCTGCGCAGGAACGGGTAGGCGTGGGTGGCCATCGCGTGCAGGCCCTCCTCCGTCTGCTCGTCCGCCGAGAGCTTGCCCAGTCCCGCATGGAGAATGAACGCCCCGGTCGCCAGCCGTGGAGCGATGTGGTGGGCCTTCAGAGGCAGTTCCATGGGTTCCTCCCGCCGAGAGGTCAGGCGTGGTCGACGAGTTGCGCGAATCCGCGCCGGCGTGCGCAGTTGGCGCAGCAGAAGAAGCGTCCGTCGGCCTGCAGACCGTGGCCGAGGATGCGGCACTCGCAGTTGTCGCAGGTCGGAGCGATCCGCTGGGCCGCGCATTCGAGGCTGTCGAAGATGTGGACGGCGTCGCCCGCGCGGACCTCGAACGCCATCTCGTAGTCGTTGTCGCAGACCTCGCACACTGCCATGAGCCTTCACTCCTCGCTGTGCCGGACCGGTGCCCCGGCGTCGGATCGGGCCGCGGATCCCTGGAGTCGGGTCGCGTATCCCGAGCCGTATTCCACCAACGGCACCGGCCGGACCGGCCGCCGCGGCACAACCACTCCGACGGACCCCACGCCCCACAAGCCCGGCCGGTGCGTATCAGCGTCCCGCTCTTCGCCGGGCGACCTCGGCGAGCGTGGCCCAGTCACGCTCGGACCAGCCCGCCGCGACGGCTTCGAGCAGCGCGTCCCGCACGAGGCTGCCGGTGGGCAGGGCCATGTCGCGCCGGTGTGCCGCCGACAGGGCGAGGCCCACGTCCTTGAGCCCGAGCCGGGTGGTGAACCCCGGCGGCTCGTAGCGCTGTTCGGCCATGAGCCCGCCGTAGGTGCCGTATACCGGTCCGGGGAACAGCGTCCCGCTGATCAGCTCGACGAACGCGGCGGCGTCGACGCCGTACGACTCCACCAGGGACGTCGCCTCCGCCGTGGCCTCGATCGCGGCGGCCAGCAGGAAGTTGACCGCGATCTTGACCACGTTGGCCCGTGCCGGGTCGTCCCCCAGTTCCCAGATCCGCCCGGCCAGCGGTTCGAGCACGGGCCTTGCCAGGTCCAGCGCCTCGGGGGCGCCGGCGGCCAGGACGTTCAGCTTCCCGGCCGCCGCCACGTCGGCCCGGCCCAGCACCGGCGCCGCCACGTATCCGATGCCCCGCTGCGTGTGCCGCTGTTCCGCCTCGGCGGCGAAGCCGGCCGACACCGTCGCCAGGTTCACGTGCACACGGCACTCGGCGCCGTCCAGCACCCCGCTGTCCAGGATGAGCGACCGGATGCCGGCGTCGTCGGACAGCATGCTCATCACCACGGGGAGCCCGAACACCTCCACGAGGTCCGTCGCGGCCTCCGCTCCGTCCCCGCGCAGTTCCTCGACGGCGGGCCGCGACCTGTTCCACACCACCACGCGGTGCCCGGCGGCCAGCAGCCTGCGCGCCATCGGACGGCCCATCGTGCCGAGCCCGACGAACCCGATCCCATCCATCCCTGTCGCTCCTCTCCTGCCTGGTCGCTCCGTGCGGACCCTCGGTCACACCAGGTGGCGATCATCTTGCTCCCGGTGTGCTCCGGCAGGCCGTCATGACCGCCCACGCGCCACCGAACGGAGCAGCGGGGACTCCGTCGCCCGACGGTCAGGGGTCGTCATCCGCGCGGCCCGCTCGTGCGGTCGGGCGCGAACCGAGCCGACGCCGTCGGCGAGATCACGCGCGCATACGCCGCGAAGGCGTGGCGGTGGCGGAAGAGCACAGAGGGCGCGCGCACGCGGAGGCGGTGCGCCGGCCCCCTCACACTCGACAGGTCCGGGCCCTTCGTGGCGCGGCTGCACCGCGCCGCCGCGCGGATGGGCGGGCCGCGGCGGACGCCGGCGGCGCGCATCCGGGGAACCTTGGCGCGGGCCGGGCGCCGAGCGGGCGTCCGATCATGGAGGATCCCCTGCCGACCCGCGAGGGTGCGGGTCAGCAGGGGGTGCGGCGGCATTCCTTGTTCGGCGTCCCGGAAGACCGCGACGGGACCGCGGGTGCGGGGAGTCGCCGGGTTCGGTCAGCGCTGGACCGTGATGCCCTTCGGGTTGAGGTGGGAGATGTTGCCGCTCTCGGTCCCGTCCGAGGGATCGATCACGCAGTCGATGAGCGCCGGGGCTCCCGAGGCCAGGGCTTCCCGCAGGGCGGTGGCGACCTCGTCGGGTGTCGTCGCCTGGTAGCCCTTGCCGCCGAACGCCTCGATCATGAGGTCGTGGCGGGCCTTGAGGGCGGTCGGCGCGGGGTCCGCGGAGGTGGAGGCCTCGTCACCGCGGTAGACGCCACTGTTGTTGAGGACGACGGTGACGATGGGCAGGTTGTAGCGGCAGACGGCCTCGATCTCCATGCCGCTGAACCCGAAGGCGCTGTCGCCCTCGATGGCGACCACGGGGTCTCCGGTCTCGACGGCGGCGGCGATGGCGTAGCCCATGCCGATGCCCATGACGCCCCAGGTACCGCTGTCCAGCCGGTGGCGCGGTATCCGCATGCCGATCGTGTTGCGGGCCAGGTCGAGCGCGTTGGCGCCCTCGTTGACGACGTAGGCGCGGGGGTTCTCCGCCAGGACGTCGCGGATCACCTGGAGCGCGCCGAGGAACTTCATCGGGTGCGCGGTCTTCGCGGCGTCGAGGCGCTTGGCCATCTTGGCCGCGTTCTGCGCGGAGCGCGCCGCGAGTTCCTCCCGCCACTTTTGCGCGGCCGGGATCCGGCCGGGCTTGCTCCGCTCGATCAGGGCCTCCATCACCGACGCGACGTCGCCGACGAGCGGGGCCGCGATGGGCTGGTTGCTGTCCATCTCGGTGGCCGCGATGTCCACCTGGATGAACGTGGCCGAGGGGTCCCACTGGGGTGCCTCGCCGTGCCCGAGCAGCCAGTTCAGGCGCGCGCCGACGAGCATCACGACGTCCGCCCTGCGCAGGGCCAGTGACCGGGCGGTGGCCGCCGACTGCGGGTGGTCGTCGGGCAGCAGGCCCTTGGCCATCGACATGGGCAGGTAGGGCACGCCGGTCGTCTCGACGAACTCCCGGATCTGCTCGTCCGCCTGCGCGTACGCCGCGCCCTTGCCGAGGACGACCAGGGGCCGCTCCGCGCCGGCGAGCAGGTCGATCGCGCGGTCCACGGCCGCGGGTTCGGGCAGCTGGCGCGGCGCCGGGTCCACGACCTCCCACAGCGACGCGGCCCCCTGCTCCTTGTCGACGACCTCTCCGAGCACCGCGGCCGGGATGTCGAGATAGACACCTCCGGGACGCCCGGAGACCGCGGTGCGGATCGCGCGGGCCACCCCGCGGCCGATGTCCTCGGCCCGGTGGACCCGGTAGGCGGCCTTGACGAAGGGCTTCGCCGCCGCCAGCTGGTCCATCTCCTCGTAGTCGCCGCGCTGGAGGTCGACCAGGTGCCGCTCGCTGGATCCGGAGATCTGGACCATGGGGAAGCAGTTCGTGGTGGCGTTGGCGAGGGCCACGAGCCCGTTGAGGAAGCCCGGGGCGGAGACCGTCAGGCAGATGCCCGGCCGCTTCGTGAGGAATCCGGCCGCCGCCGCCGCGTGCCCGGCGTCGCTCTCGTGGCGGAAGCCGATGTAACGCATGCCCGACGCCTGCGCGACGCGCGCCAGGTCGGTGATCGGGATGCCGACGACGCCGTAGACGTTCTTGACGCCGTTGCGCCTGAGCGCTTCGACGACCAGGTGGATCCCGTCGGTGAGAGCGGCCGGACCGTCAGTGTCCCCCAGCCCTGTTTCCGGCAAGGAAGCGTTGGTCATGGTCGGGATCCTCCCTGAACGTCACGAATGGCTTCGGGAATACTGTATTCAGTATCCCCGAGGTGGGATGCACTAGCAAGGATTCGCGTGGGGCGGTGTTCCCGGTCCGCGTCCTGCGGGGGCCGTCGCGAGGTCGCGAGCCGCGGCGGATCGGACGTCAGTGCGGCGTGTCGTCGCCGCATTGTCAGTGACATGCAGGAAAATGCCGCGGGAAAGAGAGATCAACATCGCCCGAGCTGGGTAAGTGATCTTCAGTCCCAGCATCGAGGAAGGCCCCCGCTGATGCAGTCCATACCCGGCCCGGCCCGCGCCGTCGTCCTGCACCACCACAGCCGTGCCGGTGCCGCCCTCAGCCCCACGGGTGCTGACCTGCTGCGCATCATCTCCGACCCGGCCACGCTCGTGTTCCTCACCGTGCACGCGGGTGGGCGCCGCAGGTACAGCTACTGGCAGCCGTTCGACCCCCGCACCGGCCGGGGAAGCTGCTACGTCGCGCTGCCCACGGACGTGTGCGACATGCTGCACTCCAGCGGACGGATCACGCTCGGCGAGCCCCTCGTCGACTCCACCAGGACCACCTACCGCGTCGGACCGGCGGACACCCCGGCCGCGCCGCGCCGCCCCCTGCGGACGAGCGTCCTCGCGGCATGACCGAGGGGGCCGGCGGTACGGGCTGCCGGCCCCCTCGGTCCTGCCGTCGTGTCGGACGGCGTCGTCTCGTGGATCCTGTCCGGTTCATCGCGTCGCGCTCCGTCCGGCGTGCCGGATCCGCGGTGGCGCGCCGCGCCCCCGTGCGCGCGTGCTCAGTGTCCGAGGCCGCTCTTCGGCCGTTCCTTGGCGGCGCGGGCCTTGCCCCGCGCCTCCAGTGCGGCACCCTTGGCCGCCGTGGTCTCGTTGCCGAGCGCGTGCGCCACCTTCCTCACGGCCTTCCCGACCACCTGCTCGGCCGTGGCCCTGGCCTTCTCTCCGGCGCTCATGTCGGGTCCTTTCCCTGGCGCTCACCCATCCGCCTGCCCGCGACCCCGGGGCGGAAACCGTCCGTCGTGAGGGTGGGGGCGGTGACGCCGGCGCCGTTTGCGGTCCCACGCGACCCCTGGGTGATGTGAACTGGGTCACAGCGGGTGTGCGTCCTGTGCGGGGCGGTGCGTCGGTAGACTGTAGACGAAAGTCAATCTCACTCCCAGGCTCGGTCGGGCCGCTGATCAGGGGATGGAAGCCATGCTCTCCGCGGGTTTGCCGAGTGGAACCGTGCCGAAGCTGGAGCGGCCGGGTCCGCTGCGTGAGCGGGTCTACGAGGCCCTCCTCGAACTCATCATCACCAGGGTGCTCAAGCCCGGTCAGCACCTGATCGAGACCGAACTCGCCGGCCAGCTCGGCGTCTCCCGCCAGCCCGTGCGCGAGGCGCTCCAGCGGCTCAACACCGAGGGATGGGTCGATCTGCGCCCGGCCCAGGGCGCGTTCGTGCACGAGCCCACCGAGGACGAGGCCGACCAACTGCTCGTCGTACGCGGCTTGTTGGAGGCCGAGGCGGCGCGGCTGGCGGCGGCCGGGGCCGGAGGCGAGGCACCGGCGCGGCTGCGCGAGCTGTGCGAGGAGGGCGAGCGGGCCCTGCGGTCCGACGACGTCGACGCGGTGGTCGCCGCCAACGCCGCCTTCCACGCGTACGTCATGGAACTCGCGGCGAACTCCGTGCTCGCCGAACTGTCCGCTCAGGTGGACCGCCGCATGCGCTGGTTCTACACGCCCATCGCGCGGGCCCGCGGCGAGCACTCCTGGCGCGAGCACCGCGAGTTGATCGACGCGATCGAGGCGGGGGACGAGCAGCGCGCCCAGCGGCTGATGCGGGCGCACACGGAGCAGACCCGTGTCACCTACCACGAGCGCGCCGGTTCCGAGGAGTGACAGCGGAACCGGGCGGCGCGGGCCAGGTGCCCGCACCGCCCGGCGGCAACGGTCAGGGGGCGCCACCGCGAAGGGGGCGCCCCCTGACCGTCGGATCGACCCGTGGATCGTCGGGCGGTTACCCGTCGGCCGGAAGCAGTCCGGCGGCCCTGGCCCAGCGGTACTTCGCGCCGAGAGCGGCCACCGGCTGTTCGGTGGTGTAGGAATGGGCGACGACCCCCCGCTCGAACAGGTAGGCGCTGGCCGCCTCCACCTCGGTGTCCCCGGCGAGCGAGGCCACCACCGGCTTGTGGATCCCCTTGGCCCGCGCCTCGGCGACCACGCGCGCGGTCAGTTCGGCGAAGACCATCGGCGGGGTGACGATGGTGTGCCAGTAGCCGAGGATCAGGGCGTGCACCCGCGGGTCCTCCAGGCCGAGGCGGATCGTCGCCTCGTAGGTGGAGGGAGGCTCGCCACCCGTGATGTCGATCGGGTTGCCGGCCGCGCCGAACGGCGGGATGTACCGCATGAACGCCTCGTCGAGGTCGTCCGGGATCTCCATCAGCCTCAGCCCGTTGTCCACGCAGGCGTCGGAGAGCAGCACGCCGGAGCCGCCGGCGCCGGTGATGATGACGACGTTCTCGCCCTGCGGGGTGGGCAGGACGGGCAGCGCCCTCGCGTACTCCAGCATCTCGTTCAGGCCCGGGGCGCGGATCACACCGGCCTGCCGCAGGATGTCGTCGTAGACGGCGTCGTCGCCGGCCAGGGCTCCGGTGTGGGAGCCGGCGGCCTTCGCTCCGGCCGAGGTGCGCCCGGCCTTGAGCACCACGATCGGCTTCTTCGGCACGGTCTCGCGGGCGGCCTCGACGAACGCCCGGCCGTCCTTGAGGTCCTCCAGGTGCATCGCGATGCACTTGGTGTTCGGGTCCTCGCTGAAGTAGGTGAGCAGGTCGTCCTCGTCGATGTCCGACTTGTTGCCGAGGCCCACGATCGCGGAGACACCGGTCTTGGTGGTGCGGGCGAAGCCGAGGATCGCCATGCCGATGCCACCGGACTGGGAGGTCAGCGCCACCGGGCCCTTGACGTCGTACGGGGTGCAGAACGTGGCGCACAGGTCCTGCCACGGCGAGTAGTAGCCGTAGATGTTCGGTCCCAGCAGCCGTACGCCGTGCTCCCGGGCGATGGCGACGATCCGGTCCTGGAGTTCGTGCTCGCCGGTCTCGGCGAATCCGGACGGGATCAGGACGGCGTTGGGTATGCCCTTGGCACCGACCTCCTCCAGCGCGGTGGGCACGAACTTCGCCGGGATCGCGAAGACGGCCACGTCCACCTCGCCCGGGATGTCGAGGACGGACGCGTGCGCCTTGCGGCCCTCGATCTCGTCGGCCTTCGGGTTGACCGGGTGGATGTCGCCCGCGAACCCGCCGTCGATGAGGTTGCGCATCACCGAGTTGCCGATCTTGCCGGCCTCGGAGGAGGCGCCGATCACCGCCACCGACCGGGGCTGCATCAGCCGTGTCATCGCCGTCAGGATCTCCTCACGGCTGTACTTCGGCCGCGGGGCCGGCGCGTTCTCGGCGAGGATCACGCGGATGTCGGCCGCGAGCGCGCCCTCGGGCGTGGCGATCACCGGGTTGAGGTCCACCTCGGCGATCTCCGGGAAGTCCGTGACCAGTCGGGAGACCCTGCGGATCTGCTCGGCCAGCGCCTCGCGGTCCACCGCGGCCGCGCCGCGCACGCCGCGCAGGATCTCGGCCGCCCCGATCGAGTCCAGCATGGAGGCCGCCTCGTCCTCGGCGACCGGCGCCAGCCGGAAGGTCACGTCCTTGAGGAGCTCGACCAGCACCCCGCCCAGACCGAAGGCGACGACCTTGCCGAAGGTGGGGTCGGTGACCGCCCCGATGATGACCTCCTGGCCCGGCGGCAGCATCTGCTGCACCTGCACGCCGGTGATCCGGGCCTTGGGGTCGTACTCCTTGGCGTTGCCGATGATCCGGTCGTACGCCGTGCGCACCTCTTCCGCCGTCTGCAGACCGACGACCACCCCGCCGGCGTCGGTCTTGTGCAGGATGTCGGGGGAGACGATCTTCAGGACGACCGGCCCGTCGAAGGCGCCGGCGTGGGCCGCCGCCTCGTCCGCGTCGCGCGCCAGGGCCTCGCCGGGGGTGGCGATGCCGTACGCGTCGGCGATCCGCTTGCCCTCGGGCGCGGTCAGGGCGCTGCGGCCCTCGGCGCGCACGGTGGCGAGCACCTTCGCCACGGTGTCGCGGTCGGCTGAGGCATGGTTCAGGGGCATCGCTCAGATCACTCCGTTCGTCTTGAGGAGCTTCAGTTCCTCGTCGTCGAGGCCCAGTTCGCCGGCGTAGACCTCTTCGTTGTGCTCGCCGAGCAGCGGGGAGCTGGTGATGGTCACGGGGGAGTCGGACAGCTTGAGGGGCGAGCCGACGGTCTTGAAGGTGCCGCGCTCGGGGTGCTCGACCGGGACGATCATCTCGTTGGCGGCCAGCGACCGGTCCTCGATGATCTCCTTGGTGGACAGGATCGGCCCGCAGGGGATGCCGTGGGAGTTGAGGGCCTCCAGCACCTCCCACTTGGGCAGGGTGCTGCTCCACTCCTCGATCAGCTGGAACATCTTGTCCAGCTTGGGCAGCCGGGCCTCGGGGGTGGCCCAGTCGGGGTCCTCGGCCAGTTCCGGGCGGTTGATCAGCTCGGTGATGGGCTTCCAGCCGGGCGGCTGCACCACGATGTACACGTAGTCGTTGGGGCCTCCCGGCGCGCACTTGACCGCCCAGCCGGGCTGGCCGCCGCCGGAGGCGTTCCCCGAGCGCGGCACCTCCTCGCCGAAGTCCTCGTTCGGGTACTCGGCGAGCGGGCCGTGCGTCAGGCGCTGCTGGTCGCGCAGCTTCACCCGGCAGAGGTTGAGCACCGCGTGCTGCATGGCCACGTTGACCCGCTGGCCGCGTCCGGTGCGCTCGCGCTGGAAGAGCGCCGCGAGGATGCCGGCGACGAGGTGGACCCCGGTCCCCGAGTCGCCTATCTGCGCGCCGGTGGCCGTCGGCGGGCCGTCCTCGAAGCCCGTGGTCGCCATCGAGCCGCCCATGGCCTGCGCGACGACCTCGTACGCCTTGAAGGTGGTGTAAGGGCCTTCGCCGAACCCCTTGATGGAGGCGTACACGATCCGCGGGTTGATCTCCTGGATGCGGTCCCAGGTGAAGCCCATGCGGTCGACGGCGCCCGGTCCGAAGTTCTCGACCATGACGTCGGAGCGCCGGATCAGCTCGGTGAGCAGTTCCTTGCCGCGTTCCGTCTTGGTGTTGAGGGTGATGCTCCGCTTGTTGCAGTTGAGCATCGTGAAGTAGAGGGAGTCGGCGTCGGGGAGGTCCCGCAGCTGCCTGCGGGTGATGTCGCCGGTCGGCGCCTCCAGCTTGACGACGTCCGCACCGAGCCAGGCGAGCAACTGGGTGGCGGAGGGGCCTGACTGGACGTGTGTCATGTCGAGGACGCGCACGCCCTCAAGAGCCCTGGTCATGGGGATCACCTCACTTGTACACGGTTTGGTGCGTCTGGCCGTACGGGAGCACCCTGCATACAGGCAACGAATACTGTATGCAATCATCGGCCGACCGGGCGGCGGCTGTCCAGTCGCCTGCGCGTGATTTTGCCCAGTCGGCGGATTCGTGCGCTCAGGGCTGGTCGGCACTCCCCGTGGAGAGCATACTGTATGCAATCTGTGCCGGAAATGACTTCAAGGGGCCGCCCCATGTCGTACCGCACCGCTCTCTCCCACGCCATGAGCAGCGTCATCGAGCCCGGGGCCGAACGGGTCCGCAGGCACGGCGTGTTCCCCCGGGCCTCGGTCGCCGCACTGGGGCACTCCGGACTGCTGGCGCTCACCGTCTCCGCCGAACTCGGCGGCCAGGGGCTCGGCCTGGCGGAGGCCTCCGAGGTGGTGGCCGAGGTGTCGCGGGTCTGCCCGGCCACCGGTGCCGTGCTCAGGTCCCACTACGCCGCCGTCGCGGTCATCGAGGCCCACGGCATCCACTGGGTGCGCCGGAAGATCGCCACCGGGCACCACCTGAGCACCCTCGCCCTGGCGGAGGCCGTCGAGTCCGGTGAGCGCGGCGCGCCTCCCGGTCCGCCCTCGACGGCGACACGCACGGGGGACGTGGTAGCACTGCGCGCCCGGAAGTACAACGTGGTCGGGGCGGGGGAGGCCGACAGTTACGTGTGGTCCTCCCGGCCGGCCGACGGGCGCGACGGGCTGACGCTCTGGCTGGTGCCGGCCGACGCCCCAGGGCTGTTCGTGCCCGCACGGCCGGACGGGGAGGGCCCGCGCGGCAGCGCGTCGTCCACCGTCCGCGCCGACCCCGTCCTGGTGCCGGCGGGCGCGATGCTCGGGCCGAGCGGCGGTGGGATCGGCACCGTGCTGGGCGCGGTGCTGCCGTGGCTGGCAGCCCTGCCGGCCCCGGGTGCGGCGGCCGCCCGGCCGGTCGCGGCCGAGGTGCGCGCGCAGCCGCCGGCTCAGGGTGTCTCGTGGGGCCTGGAACGGCACGCTCCATGAGTCTGAACACTGTATACAAACTGCAAGCAGGCGATTATGCTGCGGGAGCGTTGTCCGTGCACCGACCAGGTCGGCGGAAGCGGCTGTGCCGCTGGTCACCGCCTCTGCGCATCCGCAGACGAGGGGCAAGGGTTCATGTGTTCGCGAAACCAAACTCGTACGACAGCGGCGAGGGCCTCGCGCTCGACCTCCGCGCATGCCGGTGACTGGGGGCGATCATGACCACAAGCGTGAGTGACGTACCGGTGCGAGCCGCGATCAGCGCGATCGTGGCCGCCCATCGCGGCCAACGCGGCGCGCTGCTGCCGATACTGCACGCCATCCAGTCGGAACTCGGCCATGTGCCGCAGGAGTGCGTCGCGCAGCTCGCCGACGAACTCAACCTGTCCCGGGCGGACGTGCACGGGGTGGTCTCCTTCTACCACGACTTCCGCCGCGAACCGGCGGGCCGCACCACCGTGCGCATCTGCCGGGCCGAAGCCTGTCAGGCCCTCGGCGCGGACGCCCTGGTGGCCTGTGCCCGCGACCGGGTCGGCCTCGCACCGGGGGAGACGGCGGCGGACGGCTCGGTCACCGTGGAACAGGTCTTCTGCCTCGGCAACTGCGCGCTGGGGCCGTCCATCCAGGTGAACGACGCCCTGCACGGGCGAGTGAGCGTGGACCGCCTGCGCTCGATCCTCGACGAGGCGGTGTCGCCGTGACCATGGCTTCCAACTCTCCGGTGACGGTGTACGTCCCCCGCGACTCGGCGGCACGCTCCGTGGGAGCCGACGCGGTCGCGGACGCCCTCCGACAGGCCGCCGCCGGCCGGGACCGGCCGGTCGAAGTGGTGCGCAACGGCTCCCGCGGCATGCTCTGGCTGGAGCCGCTCGTAGAGGTGGCGACACCTGCCGGCCGGGTCGGCTACGGTCCGGTGGCCCCGTCGGACGTGGAGGGCCTGCTCTCCGCGGGCCTACTCGACGGCGGGGACCATCCGCTGCGGCGCGGCGTCGTGGACGAACTGCCCTGGCTGGCCCGGCAGAAGCGGGTCACGTTCGCCAGGATCGGGATCACCGACCCCCTCTCCACCGACGACTACCTGTGCCACGGCGGCCTCGCCGGGCTGCGTCGCGCGCTGGAGCTGCCGCGCGCCGAGGTGATCGCCGAGGTCACCGAGTCCGGCCTGCGCGGCCGGGGCGGCGCGGGATTCCCGGCCGGCGTCAAGTGGAAGACCGTCTCCGAGTGCTCCGACGAGCTGAAGTTCGTCTGCTGCAACGCCGACGAGGGCGACAGCGGGACCTTCGCGGACCGCATGGTCATGGAGGGCGACCCGTTCATGCTGATCGAGGGCATGACGATCGCCGCGCACGCGGTCGGGGCACGTGAGGGCTACGTCTACATCCGCTCGGAATACCCCGACGCGGTGGCCACGATGCGCGCCGCGATCGACATCGCGCGCGGGAACAACTGGCTCGGAGAGCGGATCCTCGGCTCCGACCTCACCTTCGACCTGCACATCCGGGTCGGCGCCGGCGCGTACATCTGCGGCGAGGAGACCTCCATGCTGGAGAGCCTGGAGGGCAAGCGCGGCATGGTCCGCTCCAAGCCGCCCATCCCCGCGCTGGAGGGACTCTTCGGCAAGCCGACCGTGGTCAACAACGTCCTCACCCTCGCCACCGTGCCGGTGATCATGGCGCGCGGCGCGAAGGCCTACCAGGAACTCGGCGTGCAGCGCTCGCGCGGCACCCAGGTCTTCCAGCTCGGCGGCAACATCGCGCGCGGGGGCATCGTGGAGACGGCGTTCGGCGTCACCCTGCGCGAGCTGGTCGAGGACTACGGCGGCGGCACGCTCTCCGGACGCCCGGTGCGCACGGTGCAGGTCGGCGGACCGCTGGGCGCCTACCTGCCGGCCTCCATGTTCGACCTGCCGATGGACTACGAGGCGTTCGCCGAGGCCGGCGCGATGCTCGGCCACGGCGGCGTCGTGGTCTTCGACGACACCGTGGACATGGCCGCGCAGGCCCGCTTCGCGATGGAGTTCTGCGCCGCCGAGTCGTGCGGCAAGTGCACGCCCTGCCGCGTCGGTTCGGTACGGGGGGTCGAGGTGATCGACCGGATCGTGGCGGGCGAGGACCGCGACGGCAACCTCGCCCTGCTCGAAGACCTCTGCGAGCTGATGACCGACGGTTCGCTGTGCGCCATGGGCGGGTTGACGCCGATGCCGGTGCGCAGCGCCATCACACACTTCTCTGACGACTTCCTCGCCCGCGACGCACACGCGGCGGCGCGCACCGCGCGGACGAGCGGCGCGAGGACGGAGGACACGGCATGACCCTTCTCAAGGAACCCGACTTCGGAACCCCCGAAAGGCCCGGGGAGCCGACCGTGTCGGTCGAAGTGGACGGACTGCCCGTCGCGGTCCCCGAGGGCACGTCGGTGATGCGCGCGGCGGCGCTCGCCGGCATCGACATACCCAAGCTGTGCGCCACCGACAGCCTCGACGCGTTCGGATCGTGCCGGCTGTGCGTCGTGGAGATCGACGGACGCAGGGGCACCCCGGCGTCCTGCACCACGCCGGCCGCCGACGGCATGCGGGTGCGCACCCAGACGCCCAAGGTGGAGAAGCTGCGCCAGGGCGTCATGGAGCTGTACCTCTCCGACCACCCGCTGGACTGCCTGACCTGCCCGGCCAACGGCGACTGCGAGTTGCAGGACATGGCCGGCGTCGTCGGGCTGCGCCAGGTCCGGTACGGGTACGAGGGCGAGAACCACCTGGACGCCGAAGCCGACCGGAGCAACCCGTACTTCGACTTCGACCCGTCCAAGTGCATCGTCTGCTCCCGCTGCGTGCGGGCCTGCGGCGAGGTGCAGGGCACCTTCGCGCTGACCATCGAGGGCCGCGGATTCGACTCCAAGGTCTCGCCCGGCGCGGGCGAGCTGTTCATGGACTCCGAGTGCGTCTCGTGCGGCGCGTGCGTCCAGGCCTGCCCGACGTCGACGCTCCAGGAGCGGTCGGTCGTCGAACTCGGCATGCCGACCCGCTCGGTCGTCACGACCTGCGCGTACTGCGGCGTCGGCTGCTCGTTCAAGGCAGAGCTGCGCGGTGACGAACTGGTCCGGATGGTGCCCTACAAGGACGGCGGGGCGAACGAGGGGCACTCCTGTGTGAAGGGCCGCTTCGCCTTCGGCTACGCGACCCACCCCGACCGCGTCCTCAAGCCCATGGTCCGGGAGAGGATCACCGACCCGTGGCGCGAGGTCGAGTGGGAGGAGGCCATCCGCACGGTCGCCCGGGGGATGCGCTCCATCCAGGAGCGCCACGGCTCCGGCGCGATCGGCGCCATCACCTCCTCGCGCTGCACCAACGAGGAGGTCTACGTCGTCCAGAAGATGGTGCGCGCGGCCTTTGGCAACAACAACGTCGACACCTGCGCCCGGGTCTGCCACTCCCCGACGGGATACGGGCTGAAGCAGACCTTCGGCGAGTCGGCCGGCACACAGGACTTCCGCTCGGTGGCCCAGGCCGACGTGATCGTGGTGATCGGCGCCAACCCCACCGACGGCCATCCGGTCTTCGCCTCGCGGATGAAGCGCCGGCTGCGCGAGGGCGCCCGACTCGTCGTGATCGACCCGCGCCGCATCGACCTGGTGCGCTCGCCGCACATCGAGGCGGCACACCACCTCCAGCTCACCCCGAGCACCAACGTCGCCGTCATCAACGCCATGGCGCACGTGGTGGTCACCGAGGACCTGGTCGACAAGTCCTTCGTGGCGGACCGCTGCGAAGGGTTCGCGGAATGGGCGGAGTTCGTCTCCCGCCCGGAGAACAGCCCGGAGGCCACCGAGTCCATCACCCGTGTGCCCTCCGAGGAGCTGAGGGCCGCCGCCCGGCTGTACGCGCGGGCGCCCAACGGGGCCATCTACTACGGGCTCGGCGTCACCGAGCACAGCCAGGGCTCCACCATGGTCATGGGGATGGCGAACCTGGCGATGGCGTGCGGCAACATCGGCCGCGACGGCGTCGGCGTCAACCCGCTGCGCGGGCAGAACAACGTGCAGGGCTCGTGCGACATGGGTTCCTTCCCGCACGAGTTCACCGGCTACCGCCATGTCTCCGACGACGCGGTACGCACCGTCTTCGAGGACCTGTGGGGCCGCACGATCCTCGCCGAGCCCGGACTGCGGATCCCCAACATGTTCGACGCGGCGATCGACGGCTCCTTCCGCGGTCTGTTCGTGCACGGCGAGGACATCGCCCAGTCCGACCCGAACCTCAAGCACGTCACCGCCGCGCTCGAAGCCATGGAACTGGTCGTGGTGCAGGACCTCTTCCTCAACGAGACGGCCAAGTTCGCCCATGTCTTCCTGCCGGGTGCCTCCTTCCTGGAGAAGGACGGCACGTTCACCAACGCCGAACGCCGGGTCAACCGGGTGCGCGCGGTGATGAAGCCGAAGACCGGCAAGCACGAGTGGCAGATCGTCTGCGAGATCGCCGCCGCCATGGGCTACCCCATGGAGTACGACCACCCGGGCCAGATCATGGACGAGATCGCCCAGGTCACCCCGACCTTCCGCGGTATCTCCTACGCCTCCCTGGACAAGCTCGGCAGCATCCAGTGGCCGTGCAACGAGGAGGCGCCGGAGGGCACGCCGACCATGCACGTGGACGAATTCGTCCGCGGCAAGGGGAGGTTCGTGGTCACCACCTATCTGCCGACCAACGAACGGACCACCTCCCGCTTCCCGCTCGTCCTGACCACGGGGCGCATCCTGAGCCAGTACAACGTCGGGGCGCAGACCCGCCGTACCGGCAACGTGGCCTGGCACCCCGAGGACCTGCTGGAACTGCACCCGCACGACGCCGAGGTGCGCGGCATCGGCGACGGCGACATGGTGACGCTGACCAGCCGCGTCGGAGAGACGACCCTGCGGGCCCGGGTGTCCGACCGGATGCCGCCGGGGGTCGTCTACACGACCTTCCACCATCCGGTGACCGGCGCCAACGTGGTGACCACGGAGAACTCGGACTGGGCGACCAACTGCCCGGAGTACAAGGTGACCGCCGTGCAGGTCGGGCTCGCCCACCCGCTCGCCGGGCGCGCCGCCGATCGGGTCCAGGACGACCGGCACGCGGTGGTGGACTGAGATGGCGGGCGCCGTGCCATCGGAACAGCGGATGGCGAACGACATCGCCGCGGCCTTCGGGCACCTGCCGGACGAGCAGGCCGCCGAGGCGGTCGCGGGACACATCCAGCGGTTCTGGGACCCGAGGATGCGCGCGAGGCTGGCCGAGTTCGTCGACGGGGGAGCGGAGGGACTGTCCCCCGTGATCGTCGCCGCGCTGAGGCCGGCCGGACGGACGGACGGGACCGCCGGCGACTGACCGGTCCGTTCCCCGCACCACCGCCTCATCTCCCCTCGTGGCGACGGGGAGATGAGGCGGTGGTCCGTGCGCGGCGCCGTGGGACGGAGCCGGTGGCGGCGGCCCGGCTCAGGCGGGTACGGCTCCCGTAGTGGCGCCGTTCCGTGCGGTGCCGCCCTGCGTACTGCACTGTGCCAGCAGGTCGGTGGCCGCGTGGACGGCGCGCAGCGTGGGCGCCTCCGCGCCGGTGATGTCGGCGAGTTCCACCACCGCCGTCACGATGGCGTCGAGTTCGAGTGGCTTGCCGGCCTCCAGGTCCTGGAGCATCGAGGTCTTGTGGTGTCCGACCCCCTCGGCGCCGCGCAGCCGCTTCTCGATCGATATGTCCGGTGTACTGCCCACCCGTGCCGCGATGTGGAGGGTCTCCTCCATCAACTGGACGACCAGGCGCCGGGTTTGGGTGTGCCGGCAGATCTCGGCCATCGTCGCCCTGGTGAGCGCGCTGAGCGGGTTGAACACGACGTTGCCCATCAGCTTGATCCAGATGTCGTCGCGCAGGTTCGGCTCGACCGGGGCCTTCAGCCCGCCGGCGATCAGGGCCTGGCTCAACGCCGTGCAACGCTCGGAGACCTGGCCCCCGGGCTCGCCGAGAGAGAACCGGGTGCCCTCCAGATGCCGGATCACTCCGGGGGATTCGACGACGGTCGCCGGATACACGACGCAGCCGATGGCCCTCTCCGGCGGCAGGACGGCACTGGTGGCGCCGTCCGGGTCGACCGCCTCCACCCGCCGGCCCTCGTAGGGCCCGGCGAGCTGGTGGAAGTACCACCACGGAATGCCGTTCTGACCGGCCACGACGGCCGTGTGGTCGGCGAGCAGCGGCTTGATGAGCGGCCCGCACGACGGGTAGGAGTGGGCCTTCAGCCCGAGGAAGACGTAGTCGACCGGACCGATCTCGGCCGGGTCGTCCGTGGCGTGCGGCCGGGCGACGAAGTCACCGCGGGCGCTCAGCACCCGTACCCCGTCGGCCCGCATGGCCCGCAGATGATCACCGCGGGCGATCAGATGCACCTCGGCGCCGCCCCGGTGCAGAGCCGCCCCGACGTACGCACCGATCGCACCGGCTCCGAGGACTGCGATCTTCACGATGGACTCCTCTCAGTAGGGGGCTGGATACTGTATGCAATATCGCTGGGCGGTGTCCATAGCCCGAGGGGGGTGGGCGCGCGAGGCGGGAAGTCTCACGTACAGCTATTGCATACAGTATTCAGTTGACTTTATGCTCGCTGTGCCGCCGACGCTTCCGTGAGCGGCTTTGGGAGGCCACTTCAATGGACCTGTTCGAGTACCAAGCACGAGATCTCTTCGCCGAGCACGGTGTACCGGTGCTGGCCGGTGAAGTCATCGACACGCCTGAGGCGGCGCGCGAGATCACCGAGCGGCTGGGCGGCAAGTCGGTCGTCAAGGCTCAGGTGAAGGTCGGTGGCCGCGGCAAGGCCGGTGGTGTCAAGCTGGCCGCCACCCCGGACGAGGCCGTCGCCCGCGCGACGGACATCCTCGGCATGGACATCAAGGGCCACACGGTCCACAAGGTCATGCTCGCGGAGACCGCTCCGGAGATCCTCGAGGAGTACTACGTCTCCTTCCTCCTCGACCGCGCCAACCGCACCTTCCTCTCCATCGCCTCGGTCGAGGGCGGCATGGAGATCGAAGAGGTCGCTGCCACCCGCCCCGAGGCCGTCGCCAAGATCGCGATCGACGCCATCGACGGCGTGGACCGGGCCAAGGCCGAGGAGATCGTCGCCGCGGCCAAGTTCCCGGCCGAGGTCGCCGACAAGGTCGCCGACGTCCTCGTCAGCCTCTGGGAGGTCTTCATCAAGGAGGACGCCCTCCTGGTGGAGGTCAACCCTCTCGCCAAGGTCGCCTCCGGTGACGTCATCGCCCTCGACGGGAAGGTGTCGCTGGACGACAACGCGGAGTTCCGTCACCCCGAGTTCGAGGAGCTCCACGACAAGGCCGCCGCCAACCCGCTGGAGGCGGCTGCCAAGGAGAAGAACCTCAACTACGTCAAGCTCGACGGTGAGGTCGGCATCATCGGCAACGGCGCGGGTCTGGTCATGTCGACCCTGGACGTCGTCGCGTACGCCGGTGAGGCCCACAAGGGCGTCAAGCCCGCCAACTTCCTCGACATCGGTGGCGGCGCCTCCGCCGAGGTGATGGCGAACGGTCTGGAGATCATCCTGGGCGACCCGGACGTGAAGTCCGTGTTCGTCAACGTCTTCGGCGGCATCACCGCGTGCGACGCGGTCGCCAACGGCATCGTGCAGGCCCTGGAGCTGCTGGAGTCCAAGGGCGAGGAGGTCACCAAGCCGCTGGTCGTGCGTCTGGACGGCAACAACGCCGAACTGGGCCGTCAGATTCTGGACGACCGCAACCACCCGCTCGTGCAGCGGGTGGACACCATGGACGGCGCGGCCGACAAGGCCGCCGAGCTGGCTGCTGCCGCGAAGTAAGGGACGAGGTCACAGAACACCATGGCTATCTTCCTCACCAAGGAATCCAAGGTCATCGTCCAGGGCATGACCGGCTCCGAGGGCCAGAAGCACACGCGTCGCATGCTGGCCTCGGGCACGAACATCGTCGGTGGCGTGAACCCGCGCAAGGCGGGCCAGAGCGTGGACTTCGACGGCACCGAGGTACCGGTCTTCGGGACCGTGAAGGACGCCATCGAGAAGACCGGCGCCGACGTCACGGTGATCTTCGTTCCGGAGAAGTTCACCAAGGACGCGGTGATCGAGGCGATCGACGCGGAGATCCCGCTCGCGGTGGTCATCACCGAGGGCATCGCGGTGCACGACTCGGCCTCCTTCTGGGCGTACGCCGGGAAGAAGGGCAACAGGACGCGGATCATCGGCCCGAACTGCCCGGGTCTGATCACGCCGGGTCAGTCGAACGCGGGCATCATCCCGGCCGACATCACCAAGCCGGGCCGGATCGGTCTGGTGTCGAAGTCGGGCACGCTGACGTACCAGATGATGTACGAGCTGCGGGACATCGGCTTCTCCACCTGTGTGGGTATCGGTGGTGACCCGATCATCGGTACCACGCACATCGACGCGCTGAAGGCGTTCCAGGACGACCCGGACACCGACCTGATCGTGATGATCGGTGAGATCGGCGGCGACGCGGAGGAGCGGGCCGCGGCGTTCATCAAGGAGAACGTGACCAAGCCGGTCGTCGGGTACGTCGCGGGCTTCACCGCGCCGGAGGGCAAGACCATGGGCCACGCGGGCGCCATCGTCTCGGGTTCCTCCGGTACCGCCCAGGCGAAGAAGGAGGCCCTGGAGGCCGCGGGCGTCAAGGTCGGCAAGACCCCGACCGAGGCCGCGGCACTGGCCCGGCAGGCGGTGTGAGACGTGAACCCCCTGGACAGATGGATCGCCCAGGTGGCCGGTGAACTCGGGGTGAGCCGGGACGCGCTGGACCGGGACGGGGTGCTGGACGTCGCGAAGAACGTCGCCCACCAGGTCGCCCGCCCGGCCGCGCCGCTCACCACCTACCTGCTGGGTGTCGCCGTGGGACGCGGCGTCGCGCCCGCCGCCGCCGCCGAGACCGTGAACAAGCTCGCCGCGGCCTGGCCCGTACCGTCCGGCGGCGAACCCCCCGCCCCCTCACAGCCGGGAAGAGGAACATGACGCTGATCGGAGTCCCCCGGGAGACCGCGACGGGCGAACGCCGCGTCGCGCTGGTGCCCAAAGTCGTCGAACGGCTGCGCGCCGCGGGCCTCTCCGTCGTGGTGGAGGCCGGGGCCGGGGCCGGGGCACTGATTCCCGACGAGCAGTACGAGCAGTCCGGGGCCACCATCGGAGAACCATGGGCGGCCGACGTCGTGGTCAAGGTGAACCCGCCGACGCCCCACGAGATCGGCCTGCTGAGCCCCGGATCCGCCGTGATCGGCTTCCTGGCGCCCCTGACCAGGCCGGAGATCGCCGAGCAGCTGCGCCTGACCGGCGTCGCCGGCTTCGCGATGGAGGCCGTTCCGCGGATCTCCCGCGCGCAGTCCATGGACGCGCTCTCCTCGCAGGCCAATGTCGCCGGCTACCAGGCGGTGCTGGTCGCCGCCCGGAACTCCACCCGTTTCTTCCCGATGCTCACCACGGCCGCCGGAACGGTGAAGCCGGCCACGGTCCTGGTGCTCGGCGTGGGCGTCGCGGGGCTCCAGGCACTGGCCACCGCCAAACGTCTCGGCGCCCGCACCACCGGATTCGACGTCCGGCCCGAGGTCGCCGAGCAGGTCCGCTCGCTGGGCGCGCGGTGGCTGGAGCTGGGTGTCGAGGCATCGGGCGAGGGCGGGTACGCCCGTGCCCTGACCGAGGAGGAACAGGCCGAGCAGCAGCGGCGGTTGAGCGAGGCGATCGCCGGCTTCGACGTGGTGATCACGACTGCGCTGGTTCCGGGACGCCCGGCACCGAAGCTGGTCACCGCCGAGGCCGTGCGGCGGATGCGGCCCGGCAGCGTGGTCGTCGACCTCGCCGGGGAGACCGGCGGCAACTGCGAACTCACCACACCGGGGGAGACCATGGTGTGGCACGACGTCACCGTGGCCGCCCCGCTGAACCTGCCGGCGACCCTGCCCGAGCACGCCAGCGAACTGTACGCCCGGAACGTCCAGGCGCTGCTCGAACTCATGCTGGCCGACGGCGAGTTCGCGCCGGACCTCGAGGACGAGATCCTCGCCGCCTGCTGTGTGACCCAGAACAGCGACCAGCTCACGGAGGCCCGATGATGTTCCTGGCCGACCTGGCGATCCTGGTGCTGGCCGGATTCGTCGGCTTCGCGGTGATCTCCAAGGTGCCCAACACCCTGCACACCCCGCTGATGTCCGGGACCAACGCCATCCACGGCATCGTCCTGCTCGGCGGCCTGGTCCTGCTCGGCCGCTCCGCGTCGGGGCCCTTCGAGCGGGTGCTGCTGGTCGTCGCGATCGTGTTCGGCACGATCAACGTGGTCGGCGGGTTCCTGGTGACCGACCGCATGCTCGGCATGTTCAAGAAGGCGCCGGAGGGCGCCGGAGCCGGAAAGGACGCGGTCGGCCGTGGATGACCTGATCACGATTCTCTACATCGTCGCGTTCGCCCTGTTCATCCATGGCCTGATGGGCCTGACCGGACCGCGCACGGCCGTACGCGGCAACCTCACGGCGGCGGCGGGCATGCTGATCGCCACCGTGGCCGCCCTGCTGACCCCCGGGACGGGCAACTGGCTGCTGATCGTGTTCGGCCTGGTCCTGGGCACGGTGATCGGCGTACCGGCGGCGCGGCGGGTCAAGATGACCGCGATGCCGCAGATGGTGGCGTTGTTCAACGGAGTGGGCGGCGGTGCCGTCGCCCTGATCTCCTGGGTGGAGTTCCGCGACAGCCACGGCTACGCGACGGAGGCCGGCTACGTCGTCGTCACGTCGCTGTTCGCCGCGATCGTCGGCTCGCTCTCCTTCTGGGGATCGCTGATCGCCTTCGGCAAGCTCCAGGAGATCCTGCCGGGCAGGCCGATCGGTCTCGGCCGGGGGCAGCAACCCCTCAACCTGGCGCTGCTGCTGGTCTCGGTGGCCTGCGCGGTCGGCATCGGCCTGGGCCACGCCTCCGAGGCGCTGATCATCGGCGTACTGGTCTCCGCGGCCGTGCTCGGCGTGATGGTGGTGCTGCCGATCGGCGGCGCCGACATGCCGGTGGTGATCTCGCTGCTCAACGCCTTCACCGGCCTGTCCGCCGCGGCCACCGGTCTGGCACTGGACAACACGGCGATGATCGTCGCGGGCATGATCGTCGGAGCCTCCGGCACCATCCTGACCGATCTGATGGCCAAGGCGATGAACCGCTCGATCCCGGCCATCGTCGCCGGCGGGTTCGGCGGGACCGGCGCCACCGCGGGACCGGGCGGCGGCCCGGCGGACCAGACGGTGCGGCAGACCAGCGCAGCCGACGCCGCCATCCAGATGGCCTACGCGAGCCAGGTGGTCGTCGTCCCCGGCTACGGCATGGCCGTCGCGCAGGCGCAGCACGCCGTCCGCGAGATGGCCGGCCTGCTCGAACAGCGCGGCGTGGAGGTCAAGCACGCCATCCACCCGGTCGCCGGACGCATGCCCGGCCATATGAACGTCCTGCTCGCCGAGGCCGACGTGCCCTACGAACAGCTCAAGGAGATGGACGACATCAACGGCGAGTTCGGCCGCACGGACGTGGCCCTGGTGATCGGCGCCAACGACGTCACCAACCCCGCCGCCCGCTCCAACCCCAGCTCGCCGATCTACGGGATGCCGATCCTCAACGTGGACCACGCCAGGTCGGTCATCGTGCTCAAACGCTCGATGAACCCCGGGTTCGCCGGCATCGAGAACGAGCTGTACTTCGACGCCAGGACGTCGATGCTCTTCGGCGACGCGAAGTCCTCCGTCGCCGAGATCACCGAGGAACTCAAGGCCCTGTGACGGGGAGCGGCCGGGCGCGCAGGCGCCCGGCCGCTCCCTGCGTCGCCATCGAGGGAGGCGGACTCATGCTGCTCGACACCCACGGCCGGATCGCCACCGATCTGCGCGTCTCGCTGACCGACCGCTGCAACCTGCGGTGCACCTACTGCATGCCCGAGGAGGGGACGGCCTGGCTGGCCGGGCCCCGGCTGCTCACCGACGACGAGGTCGTCCGGCTGGTGGGGATCGCGGTCACCGGCCTGGGTGTCACCGAGGTGCGTTTCACCGGAGGTGAGCCGCTGCTGCGCCCCGGCCTGGCCGGCATCGTCGCCCGCTGCGCCGCGCTCACCCCGCGGCCGGAACTCTCGCTGACCACCAACGGGATCGGGCTGGCCCGCACCGCCGGCGCGCTCCGCGAGGCCGGGCTCGACCGCGTCAACGTCTCGCTGGACACCCTGCGCCCGGACCGCTTCAAGGCCCTCACCCGCCGCGACCGGCACCGGGAGGTGCTGGCCGGGCTGACCGCGGCACGCGAGGCCGGGCTGGAACCGGTGAAGATCAACTCGGTGCTGATGCGCGGGATCAACGACGACGAGCCGACCGAGCTGCTGGCCTGGGCCGTCAGGCACGGGTACCACCTGCGGTTCATCGAGCAGATGCCGTTGGACCCCCAACACGGCTGGCAGCGCGAGCAGATGGTGACCGCCGTGGAGATCCTGCGGAAGCTCGCCGCGTGCTTCTCCCTCACGCCGGAGCGGCGGGGGCAGCGCGGTTCGGCGCCCGCGGAGCGGTGGCTCGTCGACGGCGGACCGGCCACCGTGGGGGTGATCGCGTCGGTGACCCGGCCCTTCTGCCGGGCCTGCGACCGTACCCGGCTCACCGCGGACGGCCAGGTCCGCACCTGCCTGTTCGCCAGGGAGGAGACCGACCTGCGCACCGCGCTGCGCTCCGGGGCGTCCGACGAGGAGGTCGCCGCCCTGTGGCGGGCGGCGACGCTGGGCAAGAAGGCGGGCTCCGGCCTCGACGACCCGTCCTTCCTCCAGCCCCGGCGCCCGATGTCCGCCATCGGTGGCTAGACGAAGGAGCGAGGTCACGCAAGGGTGGGCCGGCATGCCGGGGCCTGTGCGCCGCGCCGGGAGAAAGATTCGGTACGACCTCTGGACAGGGGATCGTCCAGCCTTTCAGAATACTGCCTACTTCATATCGTATGCAATCTGAGTTAATCGGAGGAGCCGGTATGACGCGCACCACCCGCCCGGTGGCCCTGGCACGCAACGGGATGGTCAGCACCCCGCACTACCTCGCCTCCACGGCCGGCCTCCAGGTGTTGCAGGAGGGCGGTACGGCCGTGGACGCCGCGATCGCCATCAACGCGACGCTCGGCGTGGTCTACCCGCACATGACCGGGCCGGGCGGGGACGCCTTCTGGCTCATCCACGACGCCGCCACGGGCCGGGTCCACGCACTCAACGGCAGCGGCCGAGCCGGCGCCCACGCGACCCGTCCGCACTTCCGGCAGCGCGACCATCGCGAGATCCCCACCCGGGGGCCGCTCGCCGTGGTGACCGTGCCCGGCGCCGTCGACAGCTGGTGCACCGCGCACGAACGGTTCGGCAGCCTCCCGCTCGCCCGCCTGCTGCAGCCGGCCATCACCTACGCCCGCGAGGGCTTCGCCGTCTGCGACAGCTACGCCGCCTGCGCCGCCGAGGTCGCGCACGTCCTCAGCGCCCATCCGCTCACCCGCAGCACGCTGCTGCCGCAGGACCGGCTGCCGGTCATGGCGGACGTCCTCGCGCTGCCGCAACTGGCCGAAACACTGGAGACCGTCGCGCAGAAGGGCCGGCCCGGCTTCTACGAGGGCCCCGTGGCCGAGGAGATCGCGACGAGCCTGCAACAGGCCGGCGGCCTGCTCACCACCGAGGACCTGGCCGCCCACCGGTCGGAGTGGACCGAACCGGTCTCCACGACGTACCGCGGGTACCGCTGCTACCAGGCCCCGCCGAACTCGCAGGGGTTCGCGCACCTGATGACGCTGAACATCGTCGAGAACTTCGACCTCGGCGGCATGACCGACAGCAGTCCCGAGTACGTCCACCTGCTGGTGGAGGCGACCCGCCTGGCGTTCGCCGACCGCGACCGGTACCTCACCGACCCCGACTTCCACGACATTCCCCTGCGGCACCTGCTGTCCAAGGACTACGCGGCCGAACTGAGCAAGCGCGTGGCGCCCCGGCCGGTCCCCGCGGGACCGGGGGCGCGGATGGGCGGCGACACCACGTGCAGCGTCGTGGTGGACTCGGCCGGCAACGCGGTCTCGGTGATCCAGAGCCTCTACCACGAGTTCGGCTCCGGGTTCATCGCGGGCCGGACCGGGGTGCTGATGCACAACCGCGGGTCGTTCTTCTCCCTGGACGAGGCACACCCGAACCGCCTGGAACCCGGCAAGCGGACCTTCCACACCCTGATGCCCGGCATGCTCTTCCGCGGCGAGAACCTGGACCTCGTCTACGGCACCATGGGTGGCGAGGGCCAGCCGCAGACGTCGAACGCCCTGGTCACACGGTTGGTCGACTTCGGCAGGGACGTCCAGTCGGCCATCGACGCGCCCCGCTGGCTGTACGGCCGCACCTGGGGGGACGAGCGACGCGATCTCCGGATGGAGGACCGCTTCGCCTCCGGGACGCTGGACGAACTGCGCACCTGGGGCCACCCGGTCCGCGAGGTCGGCAGCTGGGACGGCGTGATGGGGCACGCCCAGGCCATCCGCGTCACCGACGACGTCCTGATGGGCGGCGCGGACCCGCGCGGCGACGGCCTCGCTCTCGGCTGGTGACACCCGACCTCGCGACAGCCGGACGACCGGACGAGAGGAGACCCCGGGAATGGAACACGCGAGCATCTGGCTCTGGGCCGCCTCACTGGCCCCGCTCGCCCTGCTGCTCTTCCTGATGATCGCGCGGGGCTGGGGCGCGGCGGAAGCCGGTGCGCTGGGCTGGCTGGTGGCCTCGGTCACCGCACTGACGGTGTTTCACCTGCGCCTGGACGCGGTCGGACTGCAAACGGTCAAGGGAGTCGTCGAAGCCGTCACCATCGTCTACGTCATCCTGTCCGCGATCCTCATCTACGAGGTCGCCAAGGAAGCGGACGCGTTCACGCCGTTCCAGCGGGGCATGACGCGCATGTTCGTCCATCCGCTTCTCCAGGTCATGGCGATCGGCTGGGTCTTCGCCTCCTTCCTCCAGGGCATCACCGGCTTCGGCGTGCCCATCGCGGTGTGCGCCCCGCTGCTCGTCGGCATCGGTGTCCGTCCGCTCCACGCGGTGGTGATCGCGCTGGTCGGACACGCCTGGAACAACACCTTCGGCACCCTGTCCGCCGCCTGGATCGGCATGAGGCAGGTCACGCATCTCTCACCGGCCGACAGCGCCACGACCGCGATCCAGGCCTCCCTGCTGCTGTGGATGGTCAACCTCGTGGGCGGCCTGACCATTTGCTGGCTCTACGGTCGCCTCCGAGGCCTGTGGGAGGGGCTGCCGGCGGTCGCGGTGATCTCGCTGGCCCACGGCGGTGTCATGCTGGCGCTGTCCCAGTGGGACGACACGCTGAACGGCTTCGCCGCCGGCCTCGTCGGTCTGGTCGTCGTCGCCGGTCTCGCCCGGCTGCCCCTCTACCGCCGCCCCTCCCGGGTGGTGAAAAGCCCCGTGTTCGAGGAGGGCGAATCAGCGGGCGTCGCCGCGCCGCCCGCGCAGGCGGCCCCGAGCACACCGGAATCCGGGGGTGCCTCGTCCGGTGCCGGTGTGCGCGGCCGGGCCACCGTGGCGATGGCATCCGCGGGCGAGCCCGGTGCCCGGGCGCCCGCGATGTCCTTGAACACCGCGTTCATCCCGTACTCCACCCTGCTCGCCGTGACCGGGGTCGTCCTGCTGATCGGGCCGCTGAAGGACGTACTGAGCAGACCGACCGTCGATGTGCGGTTCCCGGCCGTCACGACGGGCCTCGGGTTCACCACACCGGCATCGACGTCGAAGCTGGTGCTGCTGACACACGCCGGGACGCTCCTGCTCGTCACCGCCGCGATCAGCTACGTCCTCTACCGGCGAAAGGGGCACCTCCGCGACGCGGCCTGGCGGCCGATCCTCAGCGGCACGGTGGAGAAGGCGATCGGCCCCACGATCGCCGTGGTGACCCTGGTGGCGATGGCCTCGGTGATGCAGGGCTCCGGCCAGGCCGACGTCCTCGCGACCAAGGTCGCCGCCTGGACCAGCGGAATCTACCTGCTCCTCGCGCCGTACATCGGCGTCTTCGGCACCTTCATCACCGGCTGCAACCTCTCCGGCAACCTGCTGTTCGGTGCCTTCCAGCAGACCACCGCCCAGGCTGGCGGGCTCAGCACCGCCAACGTCCTCAGCGCCCAGACGACCGGCGGCGCGCTCGGCACGATGATCTCCCCGAGCAAGATCCTTCTCGGCACCACCACCGCCGGAATCGGCGGGCGTGAGGGACAGGTCCTGCGCAGGACACTGCCGTTGACGCTCGTCACCACGGCCCTCGTCGGTCTGCCGCTCTTCCTGCTCGCCCGGACCAACGGATAGACCAAGGGAACGGAGAAACGCATGAACAGCACCGCACGCGTCCAGGCCTGGTCGAGCCTCGCGGCGATCGTCGCGCTGCCCCTGCTGTACCTCGGCGGAACACACCGGATGCCGGCCCTGTCGGTCACCGGACTCGCCATCTTCGCCGTGAGCATGATGATCTCGCCCGCCCTGCGGTACATCTCCCGTCCGCGCGGCTGAGGCCGCCCGGCACCCGGGCCGCACCGTGGGACGCGTCGGAGCGGACGCGTCCCACGGTGTCGCGGGGGCCTCGGTCAGGCGCCGACGTACGCCGCGAGGTGCTGACCGGTGAGGGTGGACCGGGCGGCGACGAGGTCGGCGGGGGTGCCCTCGAAGACGACCCGGCCGCCGTCGTGCCCGGCGCCGGGACCGAGGTCGATGATCCAGTCGGCGTGCGCCATGACCGCCTGGTGGTGCTCGACGACGATCACCGACTTGCCGGAGTCGACGAGCCGGTCGAGCAGGCCGAGCAGATGCTCGACATCGGCGAGGTGCAGACCGGCGGTCGGCTCGTCGAGGACGTAGACGCCGCCCTTCTCGGCCATGTGGGTGGCCAGCTTGAGCCGCTGCCGCTCGCCGCCGGACAGCGTGGTGAGCGGCTGGCCCAGGGTGAGGTAGCCGAGGCCGACGTCGGCGAGCCGGCCGAGGACGCGGTGCGCGGCCGGCGTGTGGGCCTCCCCGGCGCCGAAGTACTCCTCGGCCTCGGCCACCGGCATGGCCAGCACCTCGCTGATGTCACGGCCGCCGAGGTGGTACTCCAGCACCGACGCGTCGAACCGCTTCCCCTCACACTCCTCGCACGTGGTGGCGACGCCGGCCATCATCGCCAGGTCGGTGTAGATGACGCCGGCGCCGTTGCACGTGGGGCAGGCGCCCTCGGAGTTGGCGCTGAACAACGCCGGCTTCACCCCGTTGGCCTTGGCGAACGCCTTGCGGATCGGGTCGAGCAGTCCGGTGTACGTCGCCGGGTTGCTGCGCCGCGAGCCGCGGATCGCGCCCTGGTCGACCGACACCACACCCGCGCCGGCCGGGATCGACCCGTGCACGAGCGAGCTCTTGCCGGAACCGGCGACACCGGTGACGACGACGAGCGTGCCGAGCGGGATGTCGACGTCGACACCGCGCAGGTTGTGCGTGGTCGCGCCACGGATCTCCAGCGTGCCGGTGGGCTTGCGCACCGTCTCCTTGAACGAGGCCCGGTCGTCGAGGTGGCGGCCGGTGAGGGTGCCACTGGCCCCCAGCCCCTCGACGGTGCCCTCGAAGCAGACGGCGCCGCCCGCCGTACCGGCGCCGGGACCGAGGTCGACGACGTGGTCGGCGATCGCGATGGTCTCCGGCTTGTGCTCCACCACGAGCACGGTGTTGCCCTTGTCCCGCAGCCGCAGCAGCAGGCCGTTCATCCGCTGGATGTCGTGCGGGTGGAGGCCGGTGGTGGGCTCGTCGAAGACGTAGGTCACGTCGGTGAGCGAGGAACCGAGGTGGCGGATCATCTTCACGCGCTGCGCCTCGCCGCCCGACAGCGTGCCCGACGGGCGGTCGAGCGAGAGGTAGCCGAGGCCGATCTCCACGAACGAGTCGAGGGTCTGCTGCAACGTGGCGAGCAGCGGAGCCATCGACGGCTCCTCCAGGCCGCGGACCCAGTCGGCCAGGTCGCTGATCTGCATCGCGCAGGCGTCGGCGATGCTGGTCCCGCCGATCCGCGACGACCGGGCCGCCTCGCTGAGCCGGGTGCCCCCGCACTCCGGGCAGTCGGTGAAGGTGATCGCCCGGTCCACGAACTCCCGGATGTGCGGCTGCATCGCCTCCCGGTCCTTGGAGAGCATCGACTTCTGGATCCTCGGGATCAGACCCTCGTAGGTCATGTTGATGCCCGCGATCTTCATCCTGGTCGGCTCGCGGTGCAGGAAGTCGTGCAGCTCCTGCTCGGTGTACTCGCGGATCGGCTTGTCCGCGCCGAAGAAGCCGGACTCGCTGTAGAGCCGGTAGTTCCAGCCGCCCGGCTTGTAGCCGGGGATGGTCAGCGCGCCCTCGGTGAGCGACTTGGAGTCGTCGTAGAGCTGGGTGAGGTCGACGTCGGAGACCGTGCCCCGGCCCTCGCAGCGCGGGCACATGCCGCCGGTGATGCTGAAGCTGCGCCGCTCCTTCACGGTCTTTCCGGCGCGTTCCACGGTGACCGCGCCCGCTCCGCTGATCGAGGGCACGTTGAAGGAGAACGCCTTGGGCGAGCCGATGTGCGGCTGCCCGAGCCGGCTGAAGAGGATGCGCAGCATCGCGTTGGCGTCGGTGGCGGTGCCGACCGTGGAGCGGGGGTCGCCGCCCATCCGCTGCTGGTCGACGATGATCGCGGTCGTCAGCCCGTCGAGGACGTCGACCTCGGGCCGGGCCAGGGTCGGCATGAAGCCCTGCACGAAGGCGCTGTAGGTCTCGTTGATCAGCCGCTGCGACTCGGCGGCGATCGTGTCGAACACCAATGAGCTCTTGCCCGAGCCGGAGACACCGGTGAACACCGTCAGACGCCGCTTCGGGATCTCGATGCTGACGTCCTTGAGATTGTTCTCGCGCGCGCCGTGCACGCAGATCAGGTCGTGGCTGTCGGCAGCGTGCGGCGGCGTGTCCGTCCTCGTGGCCTTGCTCATCGTGTCTCCATCTGTGGGGCTGCGCCGCCTTCGCGGCAACGGTGGGTGTCCGCCTGAGCGGCGGGGCCGGGCCGGGATGGCGCGACGCGGGTCCGGCCGGCGCTCACCGGGGTCGCGCTCCGCGCGAGAACCAAGGCATTATCCACGCACCCGGTCCGCGCGGACCCTCCGGCCGGGGAGCCGGTGGATCCGCGCGGCTCACCCCCGTGACCGCCGGACGGCCCGGCCCACGCTACCGACGGCCGGGCGCCCGGCGCTTCTCCATTCCTGACCGGTCCTGCGCCCGGTCACAGATACGGGCGGGTGATCAGCTCGATCCCGTGGCCGGCGGGGTCCTTGAGGTAGACTCCTCGACCGCCGTGCTCGTGGTTGATCTCACCGGGGAGTCGCATGTGCGGATCGGCCCAGTGCTCGATGCCGTGGTCGCACAACCGCTGACAGGCCCGGTCGAACAGGTCGTCGTCGACCAGGAACGCGTAGTGCTGCATCTGGATCTCCACCGGCGGCTCGGCGAACTGGAGCAGCACACCGTCGGCGAGCTGGATGTTGGTGAACGGGCCCCAGGACGGCGCTGCCCGCACTTCCAGCAGCTCGCGGAAGAAGCGGGCCGACTCTTCGCGGTCCTTGGAGGCGATGATGGTGTGGTTGAACGTGGCTGTCATTCGGCTGACCTGACTGTGTTCGGCACGGAAGCGGACTCGTCGTGGTGCACGAGCACGGGGAGGTCCGCGTGCCGAACCGTGGGGGTGCCTTCTCCGCACCCGCGGTGAGATCAGCCCTCCACCGGGTGACCAATCCGTGAGTGGCTTGTCGCCGGTCCGGTGTTCACGTCGGGAACCCTACTCGATCCGGCTTCCGTGCGGGTGGGTCACGCGGAACGCGGAGCCGGTCCGAGCCACGCGAGGGCCGCGGCGGTCAGAGCCGTGACACCGTTGGTGAGGGTGGGCCGCATGACGGGCGCGAAGAACGGCGAGTGGTTCTGCGGGATGTCCCGGCTCCTGGTGCCCGCGGCCTCCGCCTTGGCGAAGACGTCGGGATCGACGCCGCCGAGGAGCCAGTAGCAGACCGGCACGTTCGCGCTGGTGCCGAAGACGCCGACGTCCTCACTGCCCGAGGAGGCGCCCGGGTCGGTCACCCTGTCGTGGCCGACCACGTCCCCGATGGCGGCCATGGTGCGGGCGCACGCCTCCTCGTCGTTGACCATCAGCGGGAAGGTGTGCAGGGTGCTGATTTCGGGATCCCGCTGCGCCCCGGCGGCCGCCGCCTCGCCGCGGACGATCCGCTCCACCGCGCCCAGGACGGTCCGGCGGACCTGCGGGGTGTAGGCGCGGATGTTGAGCTGGAGCCGGGCCTCGTCCGGGATGATGTTGTCCTTGGTGCCGGCCTGCAGGGCGCCGACGGTGACCACGGCGCGGTCCGCGGAGGCGATCTCGCGGGAGACCACGGTCTGCAACCGCATCACGGTGGAGGCAGCCATCACCACCGGGTCGATCGATGCTTCCGGCATGGACGCGTGGGCTCCGCGCCCGAACATGCGGACCTCGAGCGCGTCGGTGGCGGCGAAGGCGAGACCGGGGTGGCAGGCGATGGTGCCGGCCGGGATCGCCATCACGTGCTGGCCGAGGACGACGTCGGGGGTGCCGAAGCGGGCGTACAGGCCGTCGTCGACCATGGCCTGGGCGCCCTGCCCCAGCTCCTCGGCCGGCTGGAACACGGCCAGCACGGTGCCCGACCACCGGTCGCGGGCGCCGGCCAGCAGCGCCAGGGCGCCGAACAGGCAGGTGACGTGCACGTCGTGGCCGCAGGCGTGCATCACGCCCTCGCGCGTCGAGGCGTACGGCAGTCCGGTCCGCTCGGTGACGGGCAGCGCGTCGAAGTCGGCGCGCAGCAGGACGGTCGGGCCCTGGCCGTTCACCAGTCTGGCCACGACACCGGTCCGCCCGACGCCCTCGGTGACGTCATAGCCCAAGTCCCGTGCGCGCCTGGCGACTTCGGCGGCCGTGCGGTGCTCCTCGAAGGACAGCTCGGGGTGGGCGTGCAGGTCCTGGTAGAGCGCTTCGAGGTCCTCGGTCAGGCTGCTGTCCAGGCCGGCCAGGACCTGCCGGGCCGTGTCGTGTGCGGTCATCGTGATGCCCCTTTGGCCGGCGAAGGGCCGCCACCTCCGACGTAACCACACCCGCGGGGACGCGGCAGCCCGGCCGGCGCCGCACCAGGCTGCTTGAAAGTTGTAGTACTGGCGTCGGCTGGGTTAGCTTGAAGATTCAAGTTGAGTCGGGGTCCCGTGCCACCCAGCGTCGTGGGGCCCCGCCGTCCGACCCGAGGAGCCCCCACCTTGACCACTCCTGACGTCACCCTGTCCCGCCCCGCCGTCGCGCCGGAGACGGCTCCGGCGGCCCCCGCCCACGCCTACGACGCCGGCCTGCTCGTCCTGCGCCTCGCGCTCGGGCTGACCATGGCCGCGCACGGCGCCCAGAAGCTGTTCGGCTGGTTCGGCGGGGGCGGTGTCGACGGCACCGGGCAGTTCTTCGCCGCCTCCGGTTACCCCTCACCCCGGGCGTTCGCCGTCGTGGCCGGACTCAGCGAGACCCTCGGCGGGCTCGGCCTCGCGCTCGGCCTGCTCACCCCGCTGGCCGCCGCGGCCGTCGCCGGCACGCTGGTCAACGCGATCTCCGTCAAGTGGGGTGGAGGCTTCTTCGCCCCGCAGGGCGTCGAGTACGAACTCCTCATCGCCCTGTCCGCGGTGGCTCTCGCCCTGACCGGCCCCGGCCGGATCGCCGTGGACCGGTTGCTGCCCGGGCTGCGCTCGCACCGCGTCGCCCACGGTGCCGCCGCGATCGTGCTCGGTGCCGTTGTGGCCGGTGTCACGCTCCTGCTGCGTCACTGACGCCGAGATCCGGACGGCAGGCCGGCGGGGCGACAGGCCGGGCACGGCCTGTCGCCACGGGCCGCTGTCCGAGCTGTGGATCTCATTTGACATTAGAGAGCCTTATAGAAGATAAAGGTGACGCTTTGGCCATCAATTCACGCGGCGTGACATCTGCGGCGTGATGCCCACGAACGCTGCGCGAATGAGTCCTGACATGTCCCACCCCATCACCGACCAGCCCACAGCCGACCCCGCGGGGGAGTGGGACGCATGGCGGTCCGAGCGCCATCGCGCCCTCACCTCGCCGACGGGCAACCTCGCCCTCGTCGAGACCCGCTGGCTGCCGGCCGGTGAGCGCCCGGACGCCGAGGCCGCGCGCGCGGGGCAGCCGCGCACGGTGACCGTCACCACGCTCCGGCGCACCGACCTCGTCACCGGCGAGCCCGAGCACGGCCTGCGGTTCTGGGACGCCGACTCGCCCGCCGTCCGCCACTTCGACCGGGTTGACGTGTTCCCCTACGACCCGGCCTGGGTGCTCGAGGCGACCTACACGCCCGTACCCGGCGCCCGGCGCGTGGCCTTCGAGCACATCCGGGACAACGGCGGCACCCGCGACCTCGTCGTCCCGGGCGACATCACGCTCACCGTCGACGGCCGCGACTACACCCTCAGTGCCTTCGACGACGACGGCACTCTGCTGCTCGTCTTCGGTGACCCCACCAACGGGGACACCACCTACGGCGCCGGCCGCTTCCTCTTCGTGCGGCGCACCGAGGACGACGACCGGGTCCTGCTCGACTTCAACCGCGCCTTCGTGCCGCCCTGCGGATTCTCCGATCAGTACAACTGTCCGATGCCGCCGCGGCAGAACCGTTTCCACCTGCCCATTCAGGCCGGTGAGAAGCTCCCCGTCTTCCGCGGCGGCTTCCCCGCACAGCACTGATCACCCCGTAGCCTCCCGCACTTCCAGCACGAAAGCGCCCACAGCCATGAGCATCAAGAAGACGTCCCTGTACGCCACCGCCACCGCTGCCACCCTCGCCGTGACCCTGACCGCCTGCGGCGGCTCCGGCTCGGGCGGCAGCGCCTCGGGCAGCGCCTGGAACAAGGACGCCACCGTCAACATCGGCTCCCTCTACGAGCCGCAGAACCTCGACAACACCGCGGGCGGCGGCCAGGGCGTCACCGAGGCCCTCAACGGCAACGTCTACGAAGGGCTGTTCAAGCTCACCGACGATGGCAAGGTCGAGAAGCTGCTCGCCACGGACCACAAGGTGAGCGGTGACGGACTCACCTACACCTTCACCTTGCGCGACGGCGTGAAGTTCCACAGCGGCAAGGCCCTCACCAGCGAAGACGTCAAGTACAGCCTGGAGAAGGTCATCGCGGACGACTCCCAGTCCGCCCGCAAGAGCAACCTTCAGGTCATCAAGGACATCGCCACCCCGGACGCGAAGACCGTCAAGGTCACGCTGTCCAAGAAGTCGATCTCCTTCGTCTACAACCTCTCCTACGTCTGGATCATCAACTCCCAGGCGAAGAACCTGAAGACGACCGAGGACGGCACCGGCCCCTACCAGCTCGGCAAGTGGACCCGCGGCTCCGCCCTGAGCCTGGACCGGTTCGCCGGCTACTGGGGCAAGGCCGCGGCGAACAAGACGGCCGTCTTCCACTACTACAAGGACGCGACCGCCCTCAACAACGCGCTGCTGACCAACGCCGTCGACGTGGTCACCAGCGAGCAGTCGCCCGACGCCCTCGACCAGTTCAAGAGCAACCAGAACTACAAGGTCAACGACGGCGACTCCACCACCAAGCTGCTGCTCGCCTTCAACGACAAGGCCAAGCCCTTCACCGACGTCAAGGTGCGCCAGGCCGTGTCCTCCGCCATCGATGACAAGAAGCTGCTGGAGTCGGTCTGGGGCGGCTACGGCAAGCTCATCGGCTCGATGGTGCCGCCCACCGACCCCTGGTACGAGGACCTCACCAAGGTCAACGCCTACGACCCGGCACGCGCCAAGAAGCTGCTCGCCGAGGCCGGGTACGCCAAGGGCTTCAGCTTCACCCTCGACACGCCGAACTACGACCCGCACCCCACCGCCGCGACCTTCATCAAGTCCGAACTCGCCAAGGTCGGCGTCACCGTCAAGATCAACACGATCACGCCGGACGAGTGGTACACGAAGGTCTACAAGAACCACGACTTCTCGGCCACGCTCCAGGAGCATGTCAACGACCGCGACCTCGTCTGGTACGGCAACCCCGACTTCTACTGGGGCTACGACAACAAGCAGGTCACCCAGTGGGTGGACCAGGCCGAAGAGGCCTCCACCACGGCCCAGCAGACCGAGCTGCTGAAGAAGGTCAACCGCAAGACCGCCGAGGACGCGGCCAGCGACTGGCTGTACCTGTACCCGCAGATCGTCGTCGCGAGCAGCAAGCTGTCCGGCTACCCGCTCAACGGCCTCAACTCGCAGTTCTACGCCTACGACATCAAGAAGAAGGGCTGATGGCCCGCTATCTCCTGCGCCGCTTCGCCTTCCTCCTGGTGTCGCTGGCTCTGGCGAGCGTGGTGCTGTTCGTCCTGCTGCGGATGCTGCCCGGCGACCCCGCCAACGCACTCACCTCGGTGGGTGCGAGCCCGGAGCAGATCGCCGCGGCTCGGCACTCCATCGGGTCCGACAGGCCGCTGCCCGAGCAGTTCGTCCACTGGCTCGGGCAGTTGGCGAGCGGCGACCTCGGCACCTCCTTCGTCAGCTCGCTGCCGGTCGGACCCGAGGTCGCCTCCCGGCTGAGCGTCACCGTGCCGCTGACCCTGGCCGCGTTCGCCCTCGCCGTCGTCCTCGCCGTGCCCGCCGGGTTCGTCGCGGCGCACAAGCGGCACACCTGGTACGGCGCACTGCTCAGCGGCGTGTCCCAACTGGGCATCGCCATCCCGGTGTTCTGGCTCGGCATGATCCTCATCGCCGTGTTCGCGCTGAACGCCGGCTGGCTCCCGTCCGGCGGCTTCCCGCCGGACGGCTGGTCCGAGCCCGCCGAGGCGATCCGCTCCCTCGTCCTGCCGGTCGCCACCATCGCCCTGGTGATGAGCGCGTCCCTGATCCGCTACGTCCGCTCCGCCACCCTCGACGTCCTCGGCAGCGACTACCTGCGCACCGCCCGCGCCCTGGGCTCGTCCTTCGGCGGGGCGATGTGGCGGCACGGCCTGCGCAACGCCTCCGTACCGGTCATCTCCATCCTCGGCATCGAACTCGCCTCGACCCTGCTCGGCGCGGTCGTCGTGGAATCGGTGTACGCGCTCCCCGGCCTCGGCTCCCTGCTCGCCACCGCCATCGCCCAGCACGACTACCCCGTCATCCAGGGCGTGCTGTTCGTCTCCACCCTCGCCGTGCTGCTCATCGGCTTCGTCGCCGACCTCGTCCAGCGGATCATCGACCCGCGCCTACGCGGCCGGCTCTCCGGAGGTGCCCGATGACCCAGGCAGACACGCTGCCCACCGTCCGGCCGGAGGAGAAGTCACCGAGCCGACGCCGGTCCCGGCGCTCCGCCACGCTCGTCGTCGGCTGCGTCCTGGCCGGGCTCATCGCACTGCTCGCCCTGGTCTCCCTGTTCTGGCTGCCCTACCCCGCCGACGACACCTCCGGCGGGCGGCTGGCCGGCCCCGGGAACGGACACCTGCTGGGCACCGACAAGCTCGGGCGCGACCTGTTCACCCAGGTGATGACCGGCTCACGGATCGCCGTCGAGGCGGGTCTGGGCTCGGTCCTCGTCGCCGCCGCGATCGGCGTCACCCTCGGTGTGTTCGCCGCGTTCGCACAGGGCTGGCTCGACGACACGCTCTCGGCGTTCCTCGACATCCTCATCGCCTTCCCGACGCTGCTGCTCGCGATGCTCATCGTCGCGGCCCGCTCGGCGACCCTCGGCTCGGCCGTCCTCGCCATCGGCCTGGCGCAGAGCGCGGTCGTCGCCCGGCTGGTGCGCATCCTCGTCAAACGCGTGCTGGCGCAGGACTACATCACCGCGGCCCGCACCTCCGGCACATCCTGGCCCAGGACCGTCGTCGGCCATGTGCTGCCCAACATCTGGCCCACCCTCGTGGTCAACCTCGCCCTCCAGTTCGGCCTCGCCGTACTGGCCGAGGCCGGACTGTCCTACCTCGGGCTCGGCGCACCCCCACCGAACGCCTCGTGGGGCCGGATGCTCCAGGAGGCCCAGGCCACCTTCACCACCGCCCCGGCGGGCGCGCTCGCCCCCGGCATCCTGCTCGTCCTGCTCGTCATCGGCGTCAACCTCATCGCCGACGGCCTGCGCGACACCCTCGACCCGGCCAGCCGCCGGAGGCGCGCGTGAACCTCCTCGACGTACGCGGGCTGACCGTCCGCACCGGTGACGGCCGCACCCTGGTCGACGACCTGTCCTTCACCGTGGCCGGCGGCGAGCGCCTCGGCCTCATCGGCGAGTCCGGCTCCGGCAAGTCCCTGACCACGCTGGCCGTGCTCGGTCTGCTGCCCGACGGCATGACCGCCACCGGCAGCGTCGAACTCGCCGGCACCCAGGTCGTCGGCGCCCCCGAGAAGCGGCTCACCTCCCTGCGCGGCCGGGACGCGGCCGTCGTCTTCCAGGAGCCGCTCACCGCGCTCGACCCGCTGATGCGCGTGGGCCGCCAGATCGCCGAACCCCTCCGCAGGCGCACCGGCCTGAAGGGCAAGGACCTTCAGCGTGCCGTGGCGGACACGCTCGCACAGGTCCGGCTGCCCGACCCCGAGCGCATCGCCCGCGCGTTCCCGCACGAGATCTCCGGCGGGCAGCGCCAGCGCGTGGCCCTCGCCATGGCCCTGGCCTGCGAACCGAAACTGCTCATCGCGGACGAGCCGACCACTGCGCTGGACGTGTCCGTGCAGGCGGAGATGCTGGAACTCGTCGACACGCTGGTCAGGGAACGGGACATGGCGGTGCTGTTCGTCAGCCACGACCTCGCCGTGGTGGCCAAGGTGACCGACCGCGCCCTGGTGCTCAAGGACGGGCGGGCCGTGGAGGAGGGACCGGTCGGGGCCATCGTCGGCGCGCCCCGCGAGGAGTACACCAAGGCCCTCGTCGCCAGCGCCCGGCGCCTGGAATCCGCCCTGGACCTGAGGAGCGCGCGATGACCCCCGTACTCGAACTGTCCGGCGTCGCGCTGCGCTACCGGGGCAGCACGGGCACCGTGGTCGAGGACGTCTCCTTCGAGGTCGAGGCCGGACACAGTCTCGCGCTCGTCGGGGAGTCCGGAGCCGGCAAGACCACGTTGCTGCGACTGCTGCTGGGCCTCGCCCGCCCCACGGCCGGCCAGGTCCGCTTCGACGGCGCCGAACTGTCCCCGCGGGACCGGGAACAGATGCGCCGTTTCCGGCGCGGCGTCCAGTGCGTCTTCCAGGACCCCTACTCCTCGCTCGACCCGCGCCGCCGCGTCGGCGCCACCGTGGCCGAGCCGCTGCTCTCCCTCGGCATCGACAGCCGCGCCACGGCCCGGCCGAAGGTGGCCGCGGCCCTGGAACGGGTCGGCCTGCCGGCCGACGCGGCGGACCGCTATCCGCACGAGTTCTCCGGCGGCCAGCGGCAGCGCATCGCCATCGCCCGCGCCACCGTCTGCACCCCGCGGGTCCTGCTGGCCGACGAGCCCGTGAGCGCGCTCGACGTGACCACCCGGGTGAAGGTCGTCGACCTGCTGGCCGAACTCAAGCAGGAGCAGGGGCTGACGCTCGTGATGGTCTCCCACGACCTTTCGGTCGTCGCCTCCCTGTGCGAGCGCACCGCCGTCCTGGAACGGGGCCGGGTGGTCGAACACGGCGACACCGCCCAGGTCCTGGGCCGGCCCCAGCACCCGTACACCCGCCGCCTGCTCGACAGCGTGCCGCGACTGCCGGCCTGAACCACCGCCACACCGCCCGGCGCGGGCCCCCGACCGCGCCGGGCCCCGGCGGTCGTTTCCGGCCGCCCCGAACCGCCGCTGCGCCGCCCGGCGCAAGCTCCGCCCGTGACGGGCCCGCGGTCGTTCCGGCCGTCTCGAACGCTCAACGCCCGGTCCGGCGCGCACTCTCGGCTGTCCTGGCCGCGCGCCCCGGCCGTTTCCGGCCGACCCGCACCCCCAACGCGCGATCCGGTGCGGCCCCTCGGCTGTCCCGGGCACCCGGCCGTTCCGGGCACCCGGCCTGTCCGGACCCCTGCCACGATGCTCAGCGCGGGCCGCTGGCCCTCCGGCTCCCCGACGCCCCGGGCCCGCGCGCCGTCCCGGCCTCCCCGGTCGTCCCGGGGGCTTGCGCCCGGACCTACCGTGCCGGTGTGTCGTACTCCGGTGTGACGGCGAGCAGTTCGGACACGTCCGAGCCGACCGGCAGCTCGCGCGGTGCCGTGCCGCGGCGGAAGAGGCGCGCGTCGTTCTCGCCGCCGATCGTGGCACGGGTTCCCACCACGCGCAGCCAGGAGCCCTCGCGCAGGCCGAGCACCGGTACGTCGTTCTCCTCGAGGAACTCCGTCAGGCGCTCCTCGCGGGTCTCACCCTTGTGCGTGGAGCGCGGGTCGGGGTCCAGGTAGTGCGGGTTGATCTGGAACGGGACCAGTCCCAGCGTCTCGAAGGACGGGGGCTGGACGATCGGCATGTCGTTGGTGGTGCGCAGCGTGGGAGCGGCCATGTTGGTGCCCGCGCTGGCGCCCATGTAGGGCAGCCCGTCCCCGACCGCCTTGATCAGCGCGTCCCGCAGGCCCGTCCGGTACAGGGCGGTCAGCAGCCGGAAGGAGTTGCCGCCGCCGACGAACACGGCGTCCGCCTCGGCGAGCCGGCCGACCGGGTCACCGTCCTCGTGCACCCCGTGCACGTCGATGCCGGCCCCGGCGAGCGCGTCGCGCACCTTGGCCGTGTAGGCGTCGTGGTCGGCGAGCGCGTACGGCACGAACGCGAGCCGTGCCCGGGCCGGCAGGAACGCGGTCACGGTGTCGAGGGCGTGTTCCAGGTAACCGCGGCCGTGCTGGGTCGAGTTGGACAGAAGAAGCAGGTTCAAGGGGTGTTCCTCACCATGGGTTCGTTGCGTCAGGTCGTGCGGGTGCGCGGGCGGCGGTGGTGCTGGGGCGGGTGCGTCAGCCGCTGCTCCAGCAGGCGGGCCGCCTTGCGCAGCGCGTCGAGCCGGTCCTCGGGGCCGTCCGGGAAACGTTCCCTGGCGGCCCCCAGGCTGAGGCTGCCGTAGGGCTCGGCACCGAGGAAGACCGGTACGGCGACGGTGCCGATGCCGGCGTCGTACTCGCCGACAGTCCAGGCGTAGCCCTGCGCCCTGACCTGGCGGAACTCGCGTTCCAGCTGGTCGGGGTCGGTGACCGTGCGCTCGGTGAAACGGGCCATGGGGCGGCCGCGGAAGAGTCGGTGGCGCTGCTCGTCGGGCAGGAACGCGTAGTACGACTTGCTGGTCGCCCCCGCGTGCGCCGGGTACAGCTCGCCGACGAGAGGGTAGTACCGCAGCGGCCCCTCCTCGCCCTCGACCGCCGCCACGCACCGCATGTGGAAGCTGTCGGGCAGGCAGAACAGGACCGTGTCCCCGGTCACCGCGCGCAGTTCGTGAAGGACCGGTTCCGCGAGCAGTTCCAGCGAGCCGGAGCGCTCCCAGAGGCGGCCCAGCCGCAGGGCGGCGGGACCGATCCGGTAGCGGCGGGTCGCCGGATCGGACACCAGGAAGCCGCGCCCGGCCAGCGTGGACAGCAGCCGCTGTGCGACCGAGGTGTCCCAGCCGAACTCGGTGGCGACCTCCGTCACCCCCCAGTCGGGCCGAGTGCGCTCGAACGCGAGCAGCACCAGCAGGGCGCGGTCGACCGTCTGCAGTGCCCCGGCCGGGGTCTTCCGGTCGACGGGGATGTCAGGCACGGCAACTCCTCTCCGAATGACGTCCACCCGTCCGCCCATCTCGCCATTCAGACCTGAATTGCAGATAACGGGAAACAGTTGCGAAGAAGGTTAACGGATCCTGAATCTTCTGTCAGCACCGCCTCAGGTGCGGATCAGGAGAAGCTGCCCATGTTGAAGTACGTCCTGGACATCGTGGATCTGCTGGACGATCCCGATGCCGACGGCAAGCGAGTCGCCGCCTACCTCGACTCCGTGGCGGGCCCCGCCGGCTCCGGCGCCCAGGTCACCACCGTCACCGGTGAGCGGGGCTCCACGGACTTCGTCCTCGTGCGCGTGGCCGGCCGCACCGGCCGCAGCCGCGGTGGCACCTCGCGCACCCTCGGCGTGGTCGGACGGCTCGGCGGTGTGGGTGCCCGTCCGCAGATCACCGGCCTGGTCTCCGACGCGGACGGCGCGATCGCCGCGATCGCCACCGCCGCCAAGCTGCTGGACATGCGCCGCCGCGGTGACGTGCTCGACGGCGACGTGATCGTGGCCACCCACATCTGCCCGAACGCCCCGACCGCACCGCACGACCCGGTGCCGTTCATGGACTCGCCGGTCGACATCGCCACCATGAACCGGCACGAGGTCACGGACGAGATGGAGGCGGTGCTCTCCATCGACACCACCAAGGGCAACCGGATCATCAACCACAAGGGCCTGGCCCTGTCGCCCACCGTCAAGGAGGGCTGGGTGCTCAAGGTCGCCGAGCAGCTGGGGGAACTGCTGGCCGTGGTCACCGGTGAGCCGTTGGTCACGTACCCGGTGACCACGCAGGACATCACCCCGTACGGTAACGGTGTACACCACATCAATTCGATCCTTCAGCCGGCCACGGCGACGGCCGCCCCGGTCGTCGGCCTCGCGGTCACCTCGGCCGCGGCGGTGCCCGGCTGTCAGACGGGCGCGAGCCACGAGACCGACATCGCGGCCGCCGCCCGGTTCGCCGTCGAGACCGCGAAGGCCTACGGCGGCGGACGCCTGGACTTCCACGACGACGTGGAGTTCGACCAGCTCGTGTCCCGTTACGGCTCGCTGGCGCACCTGCAGACCCTCGGCCGCGCACCCAGGGAGTCGTGATCATGGCCGCTCACAAGAACACCGCCACCGCCCCGGACACCGCGGGCCACAGAGCGCTGGGCAGCGACGACTACGCACTCGCCCGCGTCCCGCGCGACGAACGGCTCGGTTTCTGGACGATGCTGCTCCAGTGGCTCGCCCAGTCCGGATCGATCTCGCAGTTCACGCTCGGCGCCACGATCGGCGTCGGCATGTCCTTCGGCAACGCGCTCCTCGCCTTCACCCTCGGCGCGGTGATCCTGGAAGTCGTGATCTTCGCGATCGGCCTGGCCGGGATGCGCGAGGGCCTCGCGACCCCGCTGCTGACCCGCTGGGTCGGCTTCGGCCGCAACGGCTCCGCGCTGGTCAGCCTCGTCATCGCCATCAGCCTCGTCGGCTGGTTCGGAGTGCAGAACACGATCTTCGGCAACAGCGTCTCCGCGCTGGTCGGCGGCCCCTCGTGGCTGTGGTGCGTCGTCGCGGGACTGGCGATCACCGTCCTGGTGGTCTTCGGCTTCCGGTACATGGCGGTCTTCGCGAAGATCGTCACCCCGCTGTTCTTCGCGATGGTCGCCTGGTCCGTCACCGACGCCCTGACCAAGCACTCGATCTCGGACCTGATCCACTCGCCGGCCCCCGGCCCGGCGGTCCCGCTGTCGGTCGCCGCGACCGCCATCGCGGGCGGCTTCATGACCGGCGCGATCGTCGCGCCCGAGATGACCCGCTACAACAAGAAGGGCGCGCACGTCTTCGTGCAGAGCGCCTCCTCCATGATCCTGTCCGAGTACATCGTCGGCATGACCGGTGTCCTCCTCGGCCACATGGTGGGCAGCAACCAGGTCTCCCAGATCGTGCTCTCCACCTCCGGCGTCTTCGGTGTGCTGGTCGTCCTGATGTCCACGGCGAAGATCAACGACTGGAACCTGTACGGCTCCTCGCTGGGCGTCGTGAACTTCTTCCAGGTCGTCTTCCGCAAGCGTCTGAGCCGCGGCGCGGTCACCATCGTCCTCGGCCTCGCCGGCACCCTCCTGTCCGCGGTCGGCATCATGACCCACTTCACCGACTTCCTGACGGTGCTCGGCGTGGCCATCCCGCCGGTCGGCGGCATCATCGTCGCCGAGTACTGGGTGGTGCGCCGCATGCGCGGACCGCTCGACGCCACCCGCGAGACGCAGACCCTGCCCGCCACCTCACCGGTCTGGGTGCCGATGTCCCTGGTCATCTGGGCCGTGGCGTTCTGCGTCGGCAAGTTCTACGACGGCGGTATCCCCGCTCTCAACTCCCTGCTGACCGCCTTCGTCCTCTACTGCGTGCTCGGGCTCGCCGGGTGGGTCAGGACGTACGGCACCACCACCCTCGACGACGAGTCCGCCGACGGCACCGGGCCGTCCCCGGCCGCCACCGGCAAGGCCCCCGTAGGAGCGTCATGACCACCACCCCCTCACTCGTCACCGCCTCCGAGGAGGCACAGCGTGAGGTCGTCGAACTGTGCGCGGAGCTGATCCGTTTCGACACCTCCAACCCCACCAGCGACGAGCGGGCCTGCGCGGACCGCGTCGTCGAGCTCCTCGCCGAGGCCGGCGTCACCTCGGAGCTGGTGGAGAGCGCGCCCGGCCGCGCCAACGTCGTCGCCCGCATCCCCGGCGGTGATCCCGGCCGCGGGGCCCTGCTCGTCCACGGCCACCTGGACGTCGTACCGGCCGACCCGGACGAGTGGCAGGTGCCGCCGTTCTCCGGCGAGATCCGCGACGGCTACCTGTGGGGCCGGGGCGCCATCGACATGAAGGACACGGTGGCGGTCATGCTGGCCACCGCCCGGCACTTCGCCCGCACCGGCACCCGGCCGTCCCGCGACATCGTCCTGGCCTTCCTCGCCGACGAGGAGGCGGGCGGCCGGTACGGGGCGCACTGGCTGGTCGAGCACCGGCCCGAGCTGTTCGCCGGAGTCACCGAGGCGATCGGCGAGGGCGGCGGGTTCAGCTACGCGCTCGACGACACCCGGCGGCTGTACCCGATCGAGAACGCCCAGCGCGGTATGGCCTGGATGGAACTGACGGCCACCGGCCGCGCGGGCCACGGCTCCTCGCCCAACGACGAGAACGCGGTCACCGACCTCGCCGAGTCGCTCACCCGCATCGGCCGCCACACCTTCCCGATCCGCCTGATCGAACCGGTGCGCGCGCTGTTCGCCGAGGCCGCCCGGCTCCAGGGCGTCGACATCGACTTCGACGCCGAGGACCTCGACAAGGAGCTCGCCAAGCTCGGCCCGGTCGCCGACTTCATGCAGGTGGTGCTGCGCAACTCCGCCAACCCCACCATGCTCTCGGCTGGCTACCAGACCAACGTGATCCCGGGCCGGGCCACCGCCCGCGTCGACGGCCGCTTCCTGCCCGGCCACGAGCAGGAACTCGTCGACACCATCGACGCGTTGCTCCTGCCGTCGGTCGCCCGGCAGTGGGTCAACCACGACATCGCCATGGAGACCTCCTTCGACGGCCCCCTCGTCGACGCGATGTGCGCGGCGGTGCGCGCCGAGGACCCCGACGGGCATCCGGTGCCGTACTGCAACCCGGGTGGCACCGACGCGAAGGCCTTCACGAAGCTCGGCGTCCGCTGCTTCGGCTTCAAGGGCCTGAAACTGCCCCACGACCTGGACTACGGCCGCCTCTTCCACGGGGTGGACGAACGAGTCCCCCTCGAAGGCCTCCGCTTCGGCGTCCGGGTGATGACCCGCCTGTGGCAGAACTGCTGACCGGCCCCACCCCCACCTTTACGCCTCCCCGTGCGGTTCGGCGAGCAGACGCTCGCCGAACCGCACGGGGCTTTCCGCGTGGCTGGGTCAGTCGCTTCCGAGGCCGTCGATCAGGCGGTTGAGGAAGCGGGTGAACGTCGCTTCAGGGGTGAGGGGGCGGCCGGGGGCGGAGAGGGCCGCGGCGAGTTCCGGGTGGTGGCCGTCCGCGGCGACGGCGGCGAGGTAACGGGCTTCGGCCGCGGCTCGACCGGGCGCCTGTGAGGCCGAGGCCTGGGCGATCTCGTGGGTGACGTGACCGACCACGAACGCGGTGAGCTGAGCGAAGACCTCCAGCCTCGCCGCACCGTCCAGCCCGGTGGGCCGCAGGGCGGCGAGCGCGCGTTCCATGAAGGCCAGCGTATGGGGGCCGGGAGTGCGGCGGGTGGACAGGGCGGCGGGCAGCCAGGGATGCCGCAGCATCAGGGCGCGCTGGAGGTGGGCGACGGCCTTGATGTCGGCGCGCCAGTCGCCCGTGGGCGCGACCGTGGTCGGCAGTTCGCCGCTGACGTGGTCGACCATCAGCTCCAGCAGCGTCTCCTTGTCGGGGGCGTAGCTGTAGAGCGACATGACACCGGCTCCGACCCGTGCGGCGACCCGGCGCATGGTGACCGCTTCCAGCCCTTCCGCGTCCGCCAGTTCGACGGCTGCCGCCGTGATCGCCTCACGGCTGTAGGCGGGTCTGCGGCCCCTGCGGGGCTGGAGGTGCCCCAGCCACAGCTGTTCGGGGTCGACGCCCGTGGCGCCGGTCTCTCCGTCTCGGGACACGGACTTCGTGCTCCTTTCCTCGTACGCGACACCGCCCTCGCGGGTGTCATCCAAGCATCCTCCATTCGCGTACGCTGTACGGAAACATTCTCGTACACTGTACGGAAAACGAGGAGGGCAACGATGGCAGCACGCACACACGGCCCTGCGCCGGCGCACACCTGGGCACCGCCTTCCGGCAAGGCGCCCCTGGTCTCACGGCTGATGAGGGCGACCTGGCGCGGGCTCCCGCGCACACGGCACGACGCCGGACGGGAGCCGGGGCTGGTGGTTCCGGCCGCGGACGGCAGCCCGTTGATCACCGACCACTACTTCCCGCGCGCACAGGGCGACTTCCCCACCCTCCTGGTGCGCTCGCCCTACGGCAGGGGTCTGCCCTGGTCCCCCATGTACGGCATGCTCTTCGCCGAACAGGGCTTTCACGTCGTCCTGCAGAGCTGCCGCGGCACCGGCGGTTCAGGCGGTGCGTTCCATCTGTGGCGCAACGAGGCGGAGGACGGCCGGGCCACGGTGTCCTGGCTGCGTGAGCAGCCCTGGTTCAACGGAACGCTGGGGACCGTGGGCCCCAGTTACCTCGGCTACGTGCAGTGGGCTCTCGCCCTGGAGCCGCCACCGGAGCTGAAGGCGATGGTGGTGCAGGTGGGCCTGCACGATCCCCACGCCCTCTTCCACGCGGACGGCACACTTCGCCTGGAGAACGTCCTCGCCGTCGGCGCGGGCATGACCTATCAGCACCAGGGGATGGCACCGTTTCTGAGGGCGACGCTGCGTCTCCAGCGCCGCCTGCGTGACGTCACCTTCGCGCAGCCGCTGCGCGGGGCGTACGCGTCCGCCCTCGGGGGCGAAGTGCCCTGGCTGGACGACGTGATGACGCACCCGGACGCCGACGACGCGTACTGGCGCGGCGCGTCACCGGCAGCGGCGGCGGACCGGCTGAACGTGCCGACCAGCCTGATCACCGGATGGCACGACGCACTGGTCGACCAGACCTTCGCACAGTACGAGCGACTGCGCCGGTCCGGCTGCCGGACCGCCCTGCTCGTCGGCCCGTGGACCCACACCTCCGCACTGCAGCAGGGGTGGCCCGAGATGTTCGCCGAGAGCCTCGCCTGGCTGCGCGCCCACCTGTGCGGCGACTCCTCCGGCCTGCGCCCCACCGCGGTGCGCGTGCACATCGGTGGCGAGGACGCCTGGCGCGACCTCGACGACTGGCCGGCGGCCCCGGCCACCACCACGTGGTTCCCCACCCCGGACGGGCATCTCACCCGGCAGGCCCCCACGGACTCCGGACCACTGGCGTCGTTCCGCTACGACCCGGCCGATCCCACCCCGTCCCTCGGCGGCCCGCTGCTTTCCCGCGGTGCCGGTCCTCGCGACAACAGCGGCCTGGAAGCCCGGGACGACGTCCTGACGTTCACCGGCCCGCCGCTGACCGAACCCGTGGACGTCCTCGGCCCGGTCTCCGCCCGGCTGGGCATCTCCACGGACACCGGCCACGCCGACGTCTTCACCCGCCTGTGCGACGTGGACCCACAGGGCCGCTCGGTCAACGTCTGCGACGGGCTGGGCCGGACGAGGACGGCCGGGCAGGCGCCCGCGCGGGTCACCGTGCCCATGAGCGCCACCGCCCACCGCTTCGCCGCCGGTCACCGCATACGCTGGCAGGTCAGCGCGGGCGCTCATCCGCGCTATGCCCGCAATCCCGGTACCGGCGAGTCTCCGGTGGACGCCACCACCTTCACAGCGGTGCGCGTCACACTGCACGCGGACTCCGCACTGACGCTCGCCCACGGTTCCGGACCGGCTTGACGCTTCGACGCCCGGCGGCCCGGCGGTGCTGCCGGACGGCGAACGGCACACGTCGACGCGGGCCCCGTCGGGAGTGAACTCCCGACGGGGCCCGCGTGCTCAACGCGCTTCCGCAGCCGCCGGTTTGGGGATGAGGAACGACGTCACGACGGCGACGGCCATGATGACCGCACCGGTGATCATGGCCGTCGTGTAGTCGCCGGTCGACGACGGGTCCGCGGGCGCGGCCGCGGTCTTGACCGCGTACAGCACCGCGAAGCTCAGACCGGCGCCGAGGTTGAACGCACCCGCGTTCAGACCGGGCAGGAACCCGGGGTTCTCACGCGGGGACAGCACGATGCCGAGCCCGTTGAGCACGATGTTCCCGATCCCGGCATAGGTGATCCCCACCAGGATGGACGCCGTCAGCAGCAGGGCGCGCGAATGGCCGTGCAGCGTGAGGATCATCAGTACGACGGTCGCCGCGGCGCCGATGAGGCCGATCCGCAGGATCCGGCCGTAGCCGAAGGTGGCGGCCAGCCGGCCCGCGATCGGGCCCATGGCCAGTCCGGCCAGGGCGTACGGCGTGAGGGTCCACCACGCGGACTGCTGCGCGGACATGCCCAGTCCGGCCTGCGCGTCCTCGGCGAACGCCGGGATCAGCCCGTTCATGACGGCGAACACACCCGTCATGGTGAGTACCGTCGTCAGCAGGAGCGCCCATGTGGAGCGCTGCCGCAGATGGCGCGTGGCGACCAGCGGATGCCCGCTGCGGTCCTCGTTGCGCCAGAACAGCGCGAAGGCGGCCGCGGCGACGACGACGAGCAGGGCGATCAGCGGCCAGTTGGCCGCGGCGAGCTTGCCGGCCTCGTTCAGCGCGATGAGCAGCGAGCCGACCGAGACCACGAGGAGCACGACGCCGGGCCAGTCCATGCGCGCGGTGACCGGCGCCTTGGACTCGCGGCTCATCAGAGCGACCATCCCCGTGGCGACCGCCGCCACGACGGCCATCGCCCAGAAGACCGACTGGAACCCGTGGTGGTCGGAGAGGTAGCCGCCCGCAAGGGAGTCGACACCGGCGACTCCGCCGTTGAAGGCGGTGATCACACCGAGCAGGGTGCCGTAGCGCTTGGGCTCGGTCACCTCCTCCCGCAGCATGATCAGGCACAGCGGGACGACCGGGCCGCTCACGCCCTGGATGACGCGCCCGGCGAACAGGACCGGGACGTTGTGCGCGAACGCGGCGACGACACATCCGACGGCCATCAGGGCCAGCATGCCGGTGAGGACCTTGCGGCGGCCGACGACATCGCCCAGCCGTGGCAGGAACAGCGAGAACAGGGCCGCGGAGGTGAAGAACGCGGTCTGGGTGAGCCCGATCTCCGCGGAGGTGGCGTGGAGGGCGCCCTCCATGCTCTTCAGCGCTGGGCTGATCATGCTGGCGTTGAGCTGGAAGGCCACGCACGCGGCGAGCAGCGCGGTCAGCAGCACACCGATCCGGACGGGGGAGCCCTGCCCCGAGCCTGGCGGTCTGTCGGTTGTGGAAACGCTGGGAACGGTCATGCCTGGACGTCGCCGATCCGCTCGAGGGCGTCCACCACCAGGTTCCAGAACCGCTCGTGGTCGAGCTTCACCGCGACCTGGGTGTGGCAGTCGTCCGGGGCCGGCGCCCGGAAGTCGGCCACGGTCATGCCGAGGGTAAGGGTGCCGGTGAGCTCGATGTCCACCGGGGCCTTGCGCACCGTCATGACCTCCGGGTCGATGACGTAGGCGACCGCGCAGGGGTCGTGCACGGGCGGGAACTCGAAGCCCTGGGCCTGCTCGTACATCGCGCCGAAGAAGTCCAGCAGCTCCAGGACGAACTTGGCGGGCGCGGTGCCGACCGCGGCGATCTTCTCGGTGACGGCGGGCGTCGCGAGCGCCTGGTGCGTGAGGTCGAGACCGACCATGGTGACCGGCCAGCTCTCGTTGAAGACGATGTGCGCGGCCTCGGGGTCGATCTTGATGTTGAACTCGGCGACCGCGCTCCAGTTGCCCTCGTGGTAGCCGCCGCCCATCAGGACGACCTCGCGGACGCGCGAGGCGATGCGCGGCTCCTTGCGGACCGCCATGGCGATGTTGGTCAGACCGGCGGTCGGCACGATCGTGATCTCGCCCGGCTCGTGCGACATGACCGTGTCGATGATCAGGTCGACCGCGTGGCGGCGGTCCAGCTCCAGGGTCGGCTCGGGCAGCACGGGTCCGTCGAGCCCGGACTCGCCGTGGATGTCCGGCGCCGTCTCGATGGCGCGCACCAGAGGCCGGGGGCAACCCGCGGCGAAGGGCACCCCGGTGATCCCGGCGATGCGGGCCACGGACAGGGCGTTGCGGGTCACCTTCTCCAGCGTCTGGTTCCCGACCACGGTCGTGACGGCCACGAGCTCGATCTCGGGGTTGCCGTGCGCCAGAAGCATGGCGATGGCGTCGTCGTGCCCCGGGTCGCAGTCGAGGATGATCTTTCTGGCCAACGGAGAGCCCCTTTGCTCGCTTACCTTTGGTGAAACCGATCTCCGGGGACGCCCAGGGGCGGACGCGTCCGGAGGGCGCCGAGTGGTCCGGCGCCTCGGGAGACGTTAGGGAAAACGTTCTCCCGAACATTCGCCCATTCCTCACCGATGTGTCAATGGCGGTTACATCTTTCTTTCACCTCCCCCTACTCCGTGGCGGCCTGCGACGGAAGGGGCGGGTGATAACGTTCTCCGGCATCGGTGCTGGTCGGTGCTGGTTGCTCCTGTGGCGGCCAGGAAACCGACCCGACGGAAGGGGGCGGAGTACGGTGACCGAGGTGACATTGCGTGACGTGGCTCGCGCGTCGGGCTGCTCCGTCGCCACGGTGTCCCGCGTGCTGGCCGGCACCCGCCCGGTGGGAGCGGAGACGGCACGCCGTGTGCGGGCCGCGGCCGAAAGCCTCGGCTACCGCCCCAACCAGGTCGCCCGCGCCCTGCGCAGCCGCTCCACCGGCACCATCGGCCTGGTGCTGCCGCAGATCACGAACCCCTTCTTCCCCTCCCTCGTACGTGAGGTGGAGCACGCCCTGCACGCCGGGGGCCGCGGCCTGCTGCTCGCCGACTGCGACGACGACCCGCGGACCGAGGCGGCCCGGATCACCGCCCTGCTGGACCGGCAGGTGGACGCGCTGCTGGTCATCCCCGTCGACGAGACACACAGCCGCGAGGCCGTCGAACTCGCCGCGGCCCGTGTCCCGTTGGTCCTGCTCGACCGTTCCTGCGGTCCCGGGATCGCCGACTCGGTGGCCGTCGACAACGCCGCCGGCATGGCCCTGGTCCTGGAGCACCTGACCCGCACCGGGCGCCGCCGGTTCTGCTTCCTCGGCGCCGCCGGGACCGCCTCGACCGCCGTCGAACGGCGCATGGCCTACGCGGCGGGCGTCGCCGCCCTGGACCCGACGGCACCGGACCGCACCGAACTCGGCGACTTCTCCGTGGAGTGGGGGCGTGCCGCGGTCGAGCGGATCTGGCCGGCCCGCCCGGACGCCGTCGTCTGTGCCAACGACCTCATCGCGGTAGGAGCGGTGCAACGCCTCGGACAACTCGGCGTCGACGTGCCCGGCGAGGTCGCCGTCACCGGCTTCGACGACATCCCCATGGCGAGCCTCGCCGAACCGAACCTGACCACGGTCCGCCAGCCGGCCGCCCAAGTCGCGGCCGAGGCGCTCCGGCTCCTCGACCAGCGCCTCGCCGGCGGGGGAGCCGAGGCGTACCGGTCCGTCCGCCTCTCACCCGAACTCGTCGTACGCGCCTCCAGCGCTCCCCGCGCCACCGCGCCCGCGACCATCCCCGGCAGCAGAACCCCAGAGGAACACCAGTGATCGCAGTCGTCGGAAGCCTCAACCTCGATCTCGTCACACCCGTTCCCCGGCACCCGGTGCCGGGGGAGACCGTGCTGGGCGGGGACATCGTCGAGCACCCCGGCGGCAAGGGGGCCAACCAGGCGGTCGCCGCGGCCCGGCTCGGCGGACAGGTCGCCCTGATCGGCCGCGTCGGCGAGGACGACGCGGCCGACGTGATGGCCGCCGCGGTGCGCGCCGAGGGCGTCGACACCGCGCACCTGTCCCGCACCCCCGGAGTGCCTACGGGGCGCGCGCTGATCGCCGTCAACCCGTCGGGCGAGAACTCGATCATCGTCAGCCCCGGCGCCAACTCCCGCCTGACCGCAGCCGACTGCCGGGCCGCCGCTGACGTGCTGAACCGGGCCAAGGTCACCGTCCTTCAGCAGGAGGTCCCCGACGAGGCCAACCACGCGGCCGCCGAGCTGGCCGGGGGTATCGTCGTGCACAACCCCGCACCCGCCGTCGAGGGCGCCGTCCCGCCCCGCCGCGTCGACGTACTGGTCCCCAACCGCACCGAACTGGCCGCCCTCACCGGCACCCCGGTTCCGGAGACGATCGACGAGGTCGCCGCCGCCGCGGGCAAACTGAGCGGACCGGGCGCGGTCATCGTCACCCTCGGCGGTGACGGCGTGCTGCTCCTGGAGGGCACCGCGCGGCTGCACATCCCGGCCTTCGCGGTCCGGCCGATGGACACCACGGCGGCCGGTGACTGCTTCTGCGGCGCGCTCGCCGTAGCCCTGGCCGAGGGCCGCACCCTGGAACAGGCCGTCCGCTGGGCCTGCGCCGCGGCGGCGCTCAGCACCACGCGCCCCGGCGCCCAGCCGTCGCTGCCCCACCGCGACGAGGTGGAGGCATTTCTCAAGCGCTGAGGACCCCGATGATCGAGGGCTTGTCGTGGGAGAGTGCCCGACCTCGACGCGACTGCCAGGGGCCTGACAGCCGACACGGACGTCGACCGGCTGCGCTCCGATCTCCTCGTTGCCGTCGCACAAGCGGCGGGCCGTCTGGCGGAGTTGCTGCGACCAGGCCGCCACGTCGACCGCCCCTCGGCCGTCCGAAGCATCGACGCCCTCATCAAGCGGGCACTGGCGACTGCACGCCGAGTCGGCCGACTCGCAGGGGATATTGCGTTGTGGGACCAGGAACAGCCCCGTAGGGTCCCGGTATGTCCCTACGAGTACGTATGCGTCAAGCCCTCCCGGAAGCGATGCGCGCCCGCGACAAGGCCGCGGTGAGCGCCCTGCGCTCGACACTCGCCGCCTTTGACAACGCGGAGGCGGTGCCCGTGGGCGAGACCGAGACACGTGGCCTGGCCCTGGAGCAGTCACCGGTCGGTGCCGGTGCCACCGAAGCCTTGCGGCGTGAGCTGACGGAGAACGACGTGGCGGACATCGTGCGGGCCGAGGCCACCGAACGACTCGAAGCCGCAGCGCAGTTGACCACGCCCGCGCACGCCGACCGAGCCACCCGACTCCGCGAGGAGGCCTCGGTGCTGCTCCGCTTCCTGGACGGTCACGGCACCGCCTAGCACAGGGCGGACCCGTCGTGGCTCAGGCTCGAAGACCGGCGCATGTGGACGATGACCGCCCTGTCAGGTCAGGTCCGGGTGTCTGAGGATCAGGGCGATGATCTACGGGTGTTCTGCGAAGACCTCAGCGAGTACGACTACCAGGACGAGGACGCGTTCACGGACAGGGAATCAGGCTTCTAAGCGCTCTGGTGCCGACCGGCGTATGCTCGCCTGAACTCGGGCTGCACGAGTGCGACCTGTGCCCCGAGGGCACAGCTCCACAGGCCGGACAACCCCTGGCCACCGCCGCGGATCATCGCCATCAGCGACTGGTGGGTGTCGGCGTCGGCGGCCGCGACGAGTCCGCGGCCCGCCGGCCCGATCGGAGCGCCGTCGATCCCGGTGACCACGCAGCCGCCGGCCCGGCACAGAGCGATGCCGGCGGCGAAATGCACGCTGCCGGACAGGTCCCCGCCGTCGGTGACGTACGCGGCGCGCTTGCCGGCAGCGACCCAGGCCAACGCGAGCGTCGTGGAGACGACCCGAGGCCGGAACCGCCCGACGAACCCGGGGCAGGCCAGCAGGTCCACGGCCCGGAAGCCGGGCGCGCTCGGGAAGGGCGGGTCCAGGTTGACGTCCACCAGCCGGGTCGCGGGCGTGGGTGTCAGCGGCGCAGAGGCCTCGTCCCGCCGCACCCAGGCGGTCTCGCCGCTGGTGAAGAAGACCTCGCCGCTGAACGGATCGGCCACCGCCGCCGCCCCGTCGCGCAGTGCCACGTTGACCGCGACCAGCATGTTGCCGACGGCGTAGTTCAGCGTGCCGCACAACGGATCCACCAACCACTGACGCGCGGCGTCGGAGGCACCCTGCTGTCCGCTCTCCTCACCGAGCACCGCATCGTCCGGCCGGGCGGCCCGGAGGACGGCGAAGATCGCCTTTTCGGCCTCCACATCGGCGGCCGTGGCGAAGTCCCCGGCACCCTTGTCGATGCGGGAGAGCGGCCTGCCGTACAACGTGCGCACCACGTCCGCGCCCGCACGTGCCGCAGCGATGGCGACCCCGGCATCATCAAGTCCCGCGTACGAGTTGATCACGCCCCGCAGAGTAGTCGAGACCGGGAACAGCCCCGCCGATTCACCGGCACCGGTCGCTCACCACGGGCAGGAACGCAGAAACCGCGGCGGGCTCCGATGGTCTTCGGCTGGGGGTAACCGGGAAGACCGGGGCGCCCCGGCGGGGGAGGGGTCGCTCCTGTGTGCGGTCCGTGTCACCCCGGCGGCCCCGTATCTCATCGGGGACATCGGGTAGTCCCCCTCTGTGGGCCAGGGCGGTGCCGGCACTCGCCCCGCAGCGGAATGAGTACGAACTCGGCTAAATCGCCATCCGCCCGTCGGGCATGTGATCCGGATTCCAGGGCCCTTTCGGTAAAGGACGACTCTGGAACGGGAGATATGACCCAGACGGATCGCAGGGCATCGGCCGGTGCAGCCACGCGACCGCGGAACGAGGGGGCGGTCACAGAGGAAGTGCTGGTGCCGCAGGCGCCCCCTGCGGCACGGGTGATCGTCGCCGGGAAGGGCACCGGAAGAGACAGACTCGCCGCACTGGACGGGCTGCGCTTCCTGGCGGCGCTGTCGGTGGTGCTCTTCCACTTCGTCGGCCAGACCCCGGGGGCGATGGAAGGCATCTGGGGGCGCCCCTACCAGAGCGTGTTCCCGGAGCTGCACGGCTACTTCGCCTTCGGGCGGCTCGGCGTCGACCTGTTCTTCCTGATCAGCGGCTTCGTCATCTGCATGAGCGCGTGGGGGCGCACCCCGCGCGACTTCTTCATCTCACGCGTCACCCGCCTGTACCCGATGTACTGGATCGCGATCGTGGTGTCGGCGTGCGTCATCTACTTCGCCGACACGCCCTTCGGGCACCCGCACCCGCGAGTCCTGCTGGCGAACTTCACGATGCTGCAGACCCCGCTCGGCGTGTCCAACCTGGACCCGGTCTACTGGACCCTCTGGCCGGAACTCTGTTTCTACCTCACGTTCGCGGTCGTGGTGTGGAAGGGCCTCACCTACCAGCGCGTGGTGATCTTCTGCGGCTTGTGGACGGTCGCCGCGGTACTCGCGCCCGCCGCCCACATCCCGCTGCTCACACTCGTGGTGAACCCGACGTCGGCCCCGTATTTCATCGCGGGCATGGCCTTCTACCTCATGTACCGGTACCGGCCGACACCTCTGCTGGGGGGCATCGTCGCCATGTCGTGGCTGCTGGCGCTGCACTTCCTGCTGGCGCCCACCGGTGGCCGCAACAACTGGGAGACCTGGTCGCCGTGGCGCGGCTGGCTGGTCCTGGCGGTCACGGTCTTCTTCCTGACGGTCGCCGCCATCGCGCTCGGCTGGACCCGCCAGCTTCGCTGGCGCGGGCTGACCGTCATGGGCACGATGACCTTCCCGCTGTACCTGCTGCACGACACGCTCGGAATGACCGTCGCGCACCACTTCGGCGACCGGGTCGATCCCCTGCTCCTGGTCGGGGTCACGGTCGCCGCGCTGGTCGTGCTGTCCTATCTCGTGCACCGGTTCGTGGAGCGCCCGATGGTGCGGGCCATGCGGCGTTCGCTGAAGACCGCCGCGTTCGGCCCGGAGCCGCCCACTCGGCGCCGTTGAGCGACTCGGCTACCTCTGCTGTCCGCCCGGGGCGCCCACGGTCGCGGCGCCGTCGGTCTGCCGGAGTTCGGCGAGCAGTTCGTTCTGGCCGGCCAGGAGTTCGGTGAGGATGCGGCGGGCCGCGCGCAGCAGTTCGGCGACATCGCCGCCGGCGAGGGCGTAACGGACCGTGGATCCCTCCCGGATGGACACGACGATGCCGGAGCGCCGCAGCACGGCCAGCTGCTGCGAGAGGCTGGACGGCTCGATCTCGATGTCGGCGAGCAGATCACGTACGGGCACGGGACCGTGCTGGAGCAGCTCCAGGACCCGGATGCGCACGGGGTGCCCGAGCATGCGGAAGAACTCCGCCTTGGCCTGGTAGAGGGGGACTTGCATGAGTGCCTGCTCCCTGCCGCATCGGGGATGGTCCAAAGACGCGGTGGCGCCCCGGAGGGCGCCACGCGGAATGTGCCGTGCAGAGCAGATCCTTCTCGCCCCGGGCCACGTGCAACCACGAGTTGGAATCATGCTGATGTGGTGACTTGAAGAAGTTTTCACATCATGGGCGCACGTCGGCCCGGGGCGCGAAAAGACCTAGACCTCGAGCTGTTCCTCGACGCGCTTGAGCTGGTGGCGGGCCATCGCCAGATTCGAACGGGACTTGTCCAGGACCAGATAGAGGAACAGGCCGTTGCCGTTGCGTCCGGTGACCAGGCGGATCAGGTGGTACTGGTCGCCGAGCGTGATCAGCACGTCCTGGATCTGACTTTTCAGGCCCAACTGCTCCATGGTGCGCACCTTGGCGCGGATGACGTCCGTGTTCCCCGCCGCGGCGATGGTCAGATCCAGATCCTTGCCTCCGCCCAGCGTTCCCAGGGCCATTCCGCTGGTGTAGTCGACGACCGCCGCGCCCAGCGCCCCCTCGACCGCGGTCATCATTTCCTTCAGCGACACTTCCACACTCGCCACGGTGCCTCCCCTTGATCGTCGGCTGAGTCCGGACGGCCCGGGCCGACCGGTGATCGCACCGTAGGCGCGCAGCCCGGGAGTTCGAGTGAAGGTCTTCAAGACTGACGCCCATTGATCGAGGAGTGTCGTATGCGAACACTTTGACGACTGCAACTGACCTTTCGCTTCTCTGTGCCAACGCGTTCCGGAGGTCAGGGGACGCGCAGGGCCAGGATGGCGATGTCGTCGTGCTGGTCGTCGCTCAATCGGGTGAGCAGTTCGTCGCGGAAGACCGTCAGCGGTTCCCGGGCCAGCGCGGCCGCGTGCTGGCGCAGCCGGGTGAGGCCGCGGCCGATGTCCTCGCCGGGGCGTTCGATGAGGCCGTCGGTGTAGAAGAGCAGGGTGCCTCCGGGAGGCAGGGTGACCGCCGCGGTCTCGCGCTTGAGCGCGGGGTCGACTCCCAGCACGGGGGCGTGCCCTTCCTCCAGCAGGAGAGTGCGGCCGTCGGGCTGGGCGAGCAGCGGCGGAAGGTGGCCGGCGTTGCTCATGAGCAGCCGCCACGGTCCGTCGGGAGGCGTCTCGATACGGGCGATGACGGCCGTGACGAGTTCGATGCTGGTCAGGCCCTGCATGACCCGGTCCAGGCGGTTCATCACTCCGGCCGGGTCGTCCCCGCTGTCGTAGGCCAGCGCGCGCAGCATGTTGCGCAACTGGCCCATGCGGACCGCGGCCGCCAGGTCGTGGCCGACCACGTCCCCGATCGCGAGGATCACCGAGCCGTCGGGGAGCGGGAAGGCGTCGTACCAGTCGCCGCCGACCTCGGCCCGCTCGCGGGCGGCCACGTAGCGGGTGGCGAGCTGGAGGTGCCCGAGCCCGGTCAGATCGGGCAGGAGGGAGAGCTGGAGCTGCTCCGCGGTGTGCTGTTGCAGCGCGTACAGGCGCGCGTTGTCCAGCGCGAGGCCCGCGCGGTGTCCCAGGTCGGCGGCGAGCGCCTGCTCCTGCTCGTCGAAGGGAACGGCCGGGGCGCGGCGGACGAAGGTGAGCGCCCCGAGGGCCTCCCGCCGTACGCCCATGGGCACGATCAACGCGGTCTCGGCGCCCAGCATGCGGTAGAGGGTCCACTGGGCGGCGTGCAGGGAGTCGTCCGGATCGGGCATGTCGAACTCGGTGACCACCATGGGGCCCGCCCCGCGCAGCACCTTCGCCAGAGCGGCGGCCGAGTCGTCCGGCCCGGGCAGGAACCCGCCGGGCAGCACCCGCAGCACCCGTTCAGCGTCCCGGTCCGCGACGCCGAGGCGGCGCAGCCCGTTTCCCTCGACCATGTCGACGACGCAGGCGTCGGCCAGATGCGGGACCACCACCCGGGCCAGCCGGCGCAGCGACTCCTCCGCGTCCAGGCCCGAGGCCAGTGCCCGGCTCGCCTCGGCGAGCAGACGCAGACGAGCCGCAGCGACCTCCGGCGTGGATCCCGCCTTCGGTTCCGTCGACGGTGAGGGTTTCCGCTTCATCACGTTCCTTCCCTGTGCACCTGTTGTCATACTCTGTCATCCGCCGCCGGGGGTGCTGCGCCGTCCGGTGCGGTGAAGGCTCGTGAGCGGTCCGCCGCAGATGTACGGTAGAAGCGTCGAAACTTTCGCCACGCTCTACGAAACGGCTGGAACGTCCCGTTGCGTGACGCCGCAGGCGCTGACCGGTTCCGCCGGTTTCCCCTCATCCGCCCTCTTTGCACGCCCTGTTGAGCGCCAGTGGTAGTGCCGGAATGGCCAAACTGAGGCGGCCCACTTCTCGGGTGTTGTCATGTTCCGACCCCGTTCTTACGCTTGGGAGCGCTCCCAATCCTGGCCGTGGCGGCCCGCGATCCACGCAACATTCGAGGAGGGAACCCCAAGTTTCTGCGGGTCGCCGTCCCTGCGGCGGCACCGCGTCATGCCAGCCGGGCAGGGTCCGTCCCCCATCGATCGCGCACCTTCCTCTGGAGGTCCCCAATGCGCTTCCATCGGTATCGATATCGGCCCCGGGTGTGGGCGGCCGCGGCCCTGGTGGCCGCCGCGAGCCTGATCACGCCCTCGCTCACCGCGCAGGCGGGCGCCGCCGACGGACAGGTCGTCGCCGCGCAGGTGCAAGCCGGCGGCGAGGACGACGGCGCGGACTGCGCGGTGCCCAACCCGGGCTCTCCGACGTCCAGTTCCATGCTTCCCGATCCCTTCAAGAGGCTGAACGGTACGCGCATCTCGGCCACCTCCGACTGGCGGTGCCGCCGGGCGGAGATCAGAGATCTGGCGCAGAGATCCGTCTACGGCCAGAAGCCCGCGAGACCCGCCAGTGTCACGGGCACGGTGTCGGCGAGCAGCATCACGGTGAACGTGTCGGACCAGGGCAGGAACGCGAGCTTCTCGGCGAGCGTGAGCCTGCCGAGCGGTTCGGGACCCTTCCCCGCCGTCATCGTGCTGGGCGGGCTCGGCGCGGACACCGCCACCATCAAGGCCTCCGGTGTCGCCGTCATCAACTACGACCCCTACTCGGTGGGGAAGGAAGGCACCGCGCGGAACAACAAGCAGGGCGCCTTCTACAGCGTGTACGGCTCGTCCAGCAGCACGGGCCTGCTGATGGCCTGGTCCTGGGGCGTCAGCCGCATCATCGACGTCATCGAGCAGTCGAGCGGCAACATCCTCAAGGCGAGCGCGACCGGCGTCACGGGATGCTCTCGGTTCGGCAAGGGTGCCATCGTGGCCGGGGCGTTCGACCAGCGCGTCGCGCTGACCATGCCGATCGAGTCCGGGAGCGGCGGCGTCCCCGTCCTCCGCGGTATTCCGGGGGAGAACGGCGCCCAGCCGCTGAGCAGCGCCTACTCGGAACAGCCCTGGCTGGGCGACGCGTTCAGCTCCTACACGGGCAACCCGAACTCCCTGCCGGTGGACACCCACGAGATCCTGGGCATGGTCGCGCCGCGCGGGCTGTTCGTCATGGAGAACCCGTACGTCGACTGGCTGGCCGCCAGGTCGGGCAGCGTGGCGGCGCTGGGCGCGGCCGAGGTCTACAAGGCGCTCGGCGCGGGGAGCAACATCAGCTACTGGTCCGACGTCCAGGACGGGACCCATTGCGCCGTCAGGTCCGAGTGGAAGACGCCGTTGCAGCAGAACATCCAGAAGTTCCTGCTGGGCACGGGAAGCAGCTCCGGCGTGTTCAGGATCGCCCCCAGCAAGTCCGGCAACCTGTCCACGTGGCGGGACTGGCAGACACCGACCCTGACCGACGGGGGAGGTGGCAACGGCGGTGACCCGGGCGGCGGCACGGGAGGCGACCCGGGTGGTGACCCGGGTGGCGGTGGCACCAACGGCACCTGCACCGCCGGCTACCGTAACGTCAACAGCTGGCCCGGTGGCTTCCAGGGCGAGGTGACGATCCGCAACAACGGCACCAGCACGCTGAACGGCTGGACCGTCGGCATGAGTCTGGCCTCCGGTCAGTCGATCAGCAGTCTCTGGGACGGGGTGAACACCGGGACCAGCGGATCCGTCACGGTGCACAACAGCTCGTACAACGGCACCCTCGCGGCCAACGGCACCGCCACCTTCGGCTTCACCGCCACCGGCAACTCCAGCCCGGCACCCGCAAATCTCACCTGCAAGAGCCCCTGAATCCCGCTGTGTTCTGATGCAGGAGTACCACCGGGTCAGCCGGTACCTGGACGGCACCGGCTGACCCGATCCAAAGCCCTCTGCGGGGGTGCCCATCGTGGCAAACCGGCACCCACGCACTTCCTCCGGAGAAGCCGCACGCGGATCGACTGCCACATCCCCCGGAGAGGATGGGCGGCCCACCGGTTGGATATTCACATCCAATCCTCCGGGTCAGGGCACCGGCAAGGGGTTTCTGGAGGCGTCACTCCAACAGGGGACCGCGACGGTTTCAATCATTCCCGGCGTACCGCCCACTGGGATTCCCTAGGTCGCACGCCTCAACGGTGTCTTGCTTTGTGAGACAAGCGAGTTGATCGCGGCCGTTCGACGCGGCGGCGGCAGCGCCCGGTCGGGCGGCGCCGACCCTCCCCGTACGAGGGTGCGGCCCCTGGCGGGCCAGGCAGAAGATTACTCCATACGGGTGATTACGATGAATGACCTCTTGTCACTCGATCGGACGTGTGGGTCACTGAAAGTGCGATACCGGCGGGCTGCCCATCCCCGTGCCAGAAGGACGTTGAGACAGGCAGCTGTTGGCCGGTTTTCTCCATGCCCAGGGAGACGGCGCAGGTTGCTGTGCGCCCGGCCGTGCGTGCCGGCGCGAGAGTCCGTTCGTTCCCTCCGGGCCCAGAAGCACTCCTGAGCCGTGTTCTTCCACGCCTGAAGCAGCCCGAAAGGGCTGACGGCGCTCTGCGCCGGCGGTGGTCCCGCTTCTCGGCGGCGGCGCGGACGGTGACTGGCCACTCCGCTGGTTCCTCGCATGTCCCCACCAGAGACGAAGGAGTGTCCCCATGCCCATTTCTCCGAATCAGGGTTCCACCGGCGGAGGCACGCTGGTGACCATCACCGGTACCAACCTCTCCAACACCAGCGCGGTGCTGTTCGGCACCAAGCCCGCCACGAGCGTCACCAACGTCTCACCGACCCAGGTCACCGCGGTCTCCCCCTCGGGAGCGGGCTCGGTCGGAGTCACCCTGACCACCCCGGGCGGGACGAGCAACCCGGTGTCGTTCTTCTACGTCGGCGCCCCGTTCAAGTCCTCCCTGAGCACCAGCTCGGGGCCGCTGGCCGGCGGCAACACCATCAGCGTCAACGGCACCGGCCTGTCGACCGCGACCAGCGTGTCCTTCGGCGGCAACACCGCCACCCCCACGGTGAACTCCGACAGCTCCATCAGCGTCGCCGTGCCGGCGGGCACGTCTGCCGGGCCGGTGTCGGTGACCGTGACGACCGCGGGCGGCAGCAACAACGGCCTGTCCTACACCTACATCGACGACCCCACGATCGTGACCGTCAACCCGACCTCGGGTCCGGCCTCCGGCGGCACGGCGGTGACCATCACGGGCACCAACCTCGACACCGCCAGCTCGGTCACCTTCGACGGCACCGCCGCGCCGTTCTCGGTCATCAGCGCCACCACCTTGTCGGCGGTCACGCCGCCCGGCACGGCCGGTGCGGTCGACGTCGTGGTCACCAACCCTGCCGGGTCCGCCACGGCCGCCGGCGGATTCACCTACGTCACCGGCCCCGGCATCTGATCCAGCAGCCCCGTACCGGGGATGCACACGGCACCCGTCCGAACGCGGTCCCCTCCTCCGCTCGGACGGGTGTCACACGCTCCGGCCGTCGTCGCCCGAGCCGGTCCGCCGCAGATCCGCCGTAGATCCGCCGTCGTGTTGCCTGAAGGAGTACAGCCATGGCTGCCCCCACCGTCTCCTCGATCAGCCCCAACCAGGGGCCGTCCTCAGGCGGGAACATCGTCACCGTGACCGGTACCGGCTTCAGCAGCACGACAGCCGTTCAGTTCGGCGGCAGAGCCGCCACCTCGTTCACCGTCCTCAGCAGCACACAGCTCACGGCGGTGCCCCCTGCCGGCACCGGTGCGGTCAACGTCACCGTCACCACCAGCCAGGGCACCAGCACCCAGACGGCCACGTACACCTACGTCGCCGCCCCCGCCGTATCAGGTGTGACGCCCAGTCAGGGACCCGTCTCCGGGGGCACTACGGTGACGCTGACGGGCACCAACCTGTCGGGGGCGACGGCGGTGTTCTTCGACGCAGTCGCGGCGACGTCGTTCACCGTCCTCGCCGCCACGAGGATCATCGCGGTGACGCCCGCTCATGCGGCGGGTGCGGCGGCGGTCACGGTGACCACTGCGGGCGGCACCAGCAACCCCGACGACCCCAGCGCGTACTTCTACTACGCCCCGGTGCCGTCGCTGACCGACATCGAGCCCCCCGCCGGATCCTCGGCCGGCGGCGCCGCGGCGACCTTGACCGGCACCGGACTTCTCAACGCGACGGCGGTGCGCTTCGACATGGTGGCGGCATCGTTCACCGTCGTCTCCGCCACTCAGATCACCGTGGTGACGCCTGCTCACGCGGCCGGTGCGGCGGCGGTCACGGTGACCACCCCCGGCGGCACCAGCAATCCTCTCGGCTACGTCTACCTCGACGCCCCCACCCTGACCTCCGTGACCCCCGACCAGGGGCCGACGTACGCGGGCGCCGTCGTCACGCTCACCGGCACGAACCTCATCGCCACGACCGGCGTGGAGTTCGGCGGCGTTCTCGCGGCGTTCACCGTGCTCTCCCCGACCAGTGTCACGGCTGTCGCGCCCGCGGGTGCCGCCGGAGCGGTCACCATCACGGTGACCACTCCCGGCGGCGTCAGCAACGGGCTCGCCTACACCCGGATCGCGGGCCCCGCGATCTGACTTGTGAGGCCGGCCCGACTGCGCGCCAGCCACCCCCTACGCCAACTCGTCGGTAAACCGGTGAGGTTGAAAACAGCTTACCGCCCGATGGGATTTTTTTCGTGTCATAGCAGTCTTATGAGCTGATTATGCGCTTTTCTCTTCACGTCTCCCTTCATCACAGGCGAAAAGCGAAAGGCGTGGTGTCTCTTGATGCGAAGGCTTACCTTTCTGTCGCTGGCCCTGGGGGCGGTGAGCCTCGGTCTGGCATGTGAGCTGCAAGGGTCCGTGGCGGTGGCTGCTCCGGGGCTGACGGACACGGTGCGTTCGGATGTCGCTGCCACACACGTGGAACGGAACGTGTTCGGGGCGGCGATTTCCGGGACCGTTACGGCCAGGACGAGATTGAGCATCCGCGCCCGACCGACGAGCAGGTCCGCCGAACTGGGCAGCTATCCCAGCGGCGCGCGGATCAGCGTCTGGTGCCAGGCCCTGGGCGAGAGCGTCGACGGAGACCCGGAGTGGTACCGGCTCGCGAACCGCTCGGGCTGGGTGGCCGCCCGCTACGTCAGCGTCTCGAGCACCGTCCCGTCGTGCGGGCAGCCCGGGCCCCAAGGCCCGCAGGGCACGACGGGCACGACGGGTGCGACGGGTGCGACGGGTGCGACGGGGCCGCAGGGCGCGACGGGTGCGACCGGCCCCCAGGGCACGAACGGCACTAACGGGCCGCAAGGTGACACGGGTGCCACCGGGCCTGCCGGCCCGCAGGGCACGACGGGTGCGACGGGTGCGACCGGCCCCCAGGGCACGAACGGCACTAACGGGCCTCAGGGCGACACAGGCGCTACTGGGTCGCAGGGTGCTAACGGCCCGCAGGGTGACACGGGTGCCGCTGGCCCTCAGGGTGATACCGGTGCGACCGGTCCGCAGGGTGTTACGGGTGTTACGGGTGCTACGGGCGCGACCGGGCCTCAGGGCGACACAGGCGCTACTGGGCCGCAGGGTGCTAACGGCCCGCAGGGTGACACGGGTGCCGCTGGCCCTCAGGGTGACACCGGTGCGACCGGTCCGCAGGGTGATACGGGGGCTACGGGCGCGACGGGACCCCAGGGGGACTCGGGTGCGACCGGCCCTCAGGGCGGCACAGGCGCTACTGGGCCGCAGGGCGACACGGGTGCGACCGGCGCTCAGGGGGCCACCGGCCCTCAGGGTGACACGGGCACCACTGGCCCTCAGGGTGACACGGGTGCGACCGGGCCCCAGGGCGACACAGGTGCTACTGGGCCGCAGGGCGCCGCTGGCTCTCAGGGTGATACCGGTGCAACCGGTCCTCAGGGTGACACCGGTGCAACGGGTCCTCAGGGTGACACGGGTGCGACTGGGCCGCAGGGTGACACGGGCGCTACCGGTCCGCAGGGTGCTAATGGCCCTCAGGGTGACACCGGTACAACCGGGCCGCAGGGCGACACGGGTGCCACCGGCGCTCAGGGGGCCACCGGGCCGCAGGGCGACACAGGCGCTACTGGGCCCCAGGGCGACACGGGCGCTACGGGCCCCCAGGGTGTTACGGGTGCGACTGGCCCGCAGGGTGACACGGGCGCTACCGGCCCGCAGGGTGCGGCCGGGCCGCAGGGCGACACGGGCGCTTCAGGCGCGCAGGGTGCCTCGGGCGTCGCCGACATCACTCCGGCCGTCGGAGACAGCGTGACGCTGACACCGGGGCAGACGCTCGCTTTGGTCGCTGTGTGCCCGGCCGGTCAGCATGCGGTCAGCGGGGGCTGGGTCGGGGGCGACGAGGTCATCCCCGTGAACAGCTACCGGAGCACGAGCACGAACCCCGATGACAGCTGGACCGTGAACTTCCACAACACCTCCGCCACCCAGAACTACTCCGTCACTCCGATCGCCTATTGCGCACCGTGACGGCCCTGGCAAAGGGGGTGCGACAGGGCCGGGGCCTGATGCGGTACCGGCCGAGTCCGCTCGGTTCGTGACCGTGAAGTGAGCAGGTCCGGGGACCCCGGTCGGCCTGGCAGGGCCGGCCGGGGTCCCCGCACGTGTGCTGCCGGAGCCCGGCCGAGTCGTCCTGGTTCGCCGCGAGGGAGCTGCTATGGCGGACGGCGCGCGAGGATGGAAGAGACGATGGATGAAGAGACACATCCAGACACATCCATACCGGCTCACAGGAGAGGAGGAGCGGGGATGGTTACGGCAGCCGAGACCGTGCTCGAGCCCACCGAGCGTGTCCGGGCCCAGAAGAAGATGTCGGACGCTGGACTGACCACGCTCGAGCCCGCGGCACGCGTGCGGGCCCAGAAGGGTCAGTACGGGAGCCAGAGCACGCGAGGGTTCACCGGGCGTACGCAAGACCGGAACAGGACCGGTGAGGCTCACCCTGACGGGGGTGTCCACCTGCGCGCTCGTATGTTCCGCGCCCCGGTTCCGATCCCGTACCTCAGCCTGGAGAACGTGCCCACCCGGGACCTGGTCTTCTACGGAGGCCTGGGAGCCCTCGCTGTCGCGGGGGCCCTTGAGTGGCCGGTCGCCCTGGCCGTCGGAGGAGCCACCTGGCTCGTGCGCAGCAGGCGGAAGGAAGGGCGCTGAGACGCGGTGGAGCCAAGTGGGGAGCGGTGCCCGGCAGCGCGAGGCTGTCGGGCGTTCCCATGATCCAGAACGGTGGGGAGGGAGGGCACGGCGGTCGGCGACACCTGTTTTTTCCCGCGCCGCTGCCGGGGTGGGTGGTCGCCGGCCGCCCGGCCGGCGTCACGGGCTCGTGAGGATGACGAGCTGCTGGGTCGCCCTGGTCATGGCGACATAGCGGTCGATCGCTCCTTCGACGCCCTCGCCGAACGTCTCCGGGTCGACGAGGACGACCAGGTCGAATTCGAGTCCCTTGGACAGCTCCGGGGTGAGCGACCGGACGCGAGCCGTGCTCGGAAAAGCCGGATCGCCGATGACGCAGGCGATCCCGTCGGCATGCGCGGCGAGCCAGGTGTCGAGGATCGAGTGCAGGTCCGCGGTGGATCCGTGCGCGACGGGCACGCCGCTGCCGCGGACGGAGGTCGGCACGTTGGCGTCCGGGAGCACGGCCCGGATGACCGGCTCGGCTTCCGCCATGATCTCTTCCGGCGTGCGGTAGTTGATGCTCAGGGACGCCAGGTCGATCCGGTCGAGCCCGATCCGGTCGAGCCGCTCCCGCCACGACTCCGTGAACCCGCGCCTGGCCTGGGCACGGTCCCCGACGACGGTGAAGCTCCGGGACGGGCACCGCAGCAGCAGCATCTGCCACTCCGCGTCGGTCAGTTCCTGAGCCTCGTCGACGACGATGTGCGCGAACGGGCCGGCGAGCTGGTCCGGGTCGGCGGTGGACAGTTCGGACTCGTCCACCAGGCTGACCTCGGCGTCCTCGCCGCGCAGCATCGTCACCAGGCCCTCGCCGTCGTCCCCGTCGGCCCCGGAGTCGGCCACGGCGGCGATCAGGTTGTCCACGACCTGCGCCATGCGCTCGCGCTGCGCGGCGACGACGGCCTCGTGCCGGGCCTTGCGCCGTGACGTCTCCGGGTCACCGAGGCGCTGCCGCGCCGCGTCCAGCAGCGGCAGGTCGGACACCGTCCAGGCCCGGGCGTCCGGGCGCTGGAGCTTCTCGACGTCGCCGGGGCCGAGCCAGGGAGCGCACAGCCGCAGATAGGCGGGCACGGACCACAGGTCTCCGACGAGGTCGGCCGCTTCGAGCAGCGGCCAGGCGCGGCTGAAGGCCGTTCGCAGTTCCCTGTTCTGCCGCAGCGATCTGCGCAGCAGGTCGTCCGGGGCGTCGCCGTCGTGCTTGTCCACCAGGATGGTGAGCAGTTCCTCCCAGACCTGGTCGCGTGCCTCGTTGTGCGGGGTACCGGGGTCCGCCGCTTCGAACGCGGCGGCCCAGTCGTCGGCGGTCAGCCGGATGTCGGACCAGTGGGTGGAGACCGTCATCCCCTTGGCGGGCGGCTCCTCGTAGAACCTGACGGCCGGCTCGATCGCCTTCACCAGATCCGCGGACGACTTCAGACGGGCCACGTCCGGATCGGACTCGACCGCCGCCGTGGCCCCTTCGGCGACGAGGTCGCGCAGGGTGCAGGTCCGCACGCCCTCCTCGCCGAGGCTGGGGAGGACGTCGGCGACGTAGCCGAGGTAGGGCTGGTGCGGGCCGACGAACAGCAGGCCGCCGCGGCGGTGACCGAGGCGGGGGTCGGAGTGGAGGAGGTAGGCGGCGCGGTGCAGGGCGACGACGGTCTTCCCCGTGCCCGGACCGCCGTCGACGACGAGAGCGCCGCGGGATCCCGCGCGGATGATGGCGTCCTGGTCGGCCTGGATGGTGCCGAGCACGTCGCGCATCCGAGGCGAACGGCTGCTGCCCAGGCTGGCGATGAACGCGGACTGGTCGTCGAGCGCGGCGTGCCCGGCGAAGTCGTCCGCGGTGAGCACCTCGTCCCAGTAGTCGCTGATCCGGCCGCGGGTCCAGCGATACCTGCGGCGGCTCGTCAGACCCATCGGGTTGGCGTGGGTGGCTCCGAAGAACGGCTCAGCCGCGGGGGAGCGCCAGTCGAGCAGCAGCCGGCGACCCGTGCTGTCGGTGAGGCCGAGCCGGCCGACGTACACGGGCTCGGAGTGGTCCGTGCCGACCATGCGGCCGAGGCACAGGTCCAGGCCGAAGCGGCGCAGTGTGCGCAGGCGTGCGGTCAGCCGGTGGATCTCCAGGTCCCGGTCCAACGCCTGCCGGCCCGTGCCGCCGGGCGCCCTGCGTTCGGCGGTGAGGCGGTCGGACACCTCGGCGATCGACTGCTCGAGGCACTCCGCGATGGCGGCGAAGTGCTGCTCGTCGTCGGCGATCAGAGTCGGGTCGGCTTTGGAGGAGAGACGGTCGGGAAGGTCGAAAGCGCTGGTGGTAAGGGGGTTCATGGTCTTCGGTTCCGATCTGGGGTCGCTTGCGACCGTTGCGTGCGGCAAGGTGTCCGGCCCGGCGTTACCTCGGGCCGGCGGGTTGTCGTGTTCCGGGCCCCGGCTCGGCGATCCCGCGTGGCTCACGCGGGCCCCGGCGGACTTCTCAGCTGATCGCGTCGAGCAGCAGCTTCGCGGCCACCGCCGCTCCGTCGGTGCGGATCATGTCGGCCACGGCGGCCGCTCGTGCGCGGGTGCCGGAGGCGAGGGCCGTCCCGAGCGCGGCCGACAGGGACTCGAAGGTCGGAGTCGGACCGTCGTGTGCCGCGCCGATGCCGAGGTCCGCCACCCGGCCGGCCCAGTACGGCTGGTCCGCCGCCTGGGGCACCACCACCTGAGGCGCGCCGGCCCGGGTGGCCGTCGTCGTGGTGCCCGCGCCGCCGTGGTGCACGACGGCGGCCACCCGGCCGAACAGCGCCTGCTGGTTGACCTCGCCGACGACGAAGCAGTCGTCACGGTCGTCGACCAGGGCCAGGTCGGCCCAGCCGCGGGACACGACCGCGCGGCGGCCCTGTGCTCGGATCGCGTCGACGGCCGCCTGGGCGACATCCGTCGAGGTGCGCAAGGGCATGCTGCCGAAGCCCACGTACACCGGTGGCGTCCCCGCGTCCAGGAACGCCGTCAACTCGGCCGGGAGCGGGCGCATGTCGGGCAGGGTCCACGCGCCGGTCTGGACGACGTCGAGGTCCGGCGTCCGCTGCCACGGGTCCAGGGCCGGGTCCGTCGCCAGCCACGGCCGGTCGCCGATGACGTAGTCGCGGACGTCGCTCACCGGCGGCAGGCCGATCGACGCGCGGTTCGTGTTGAGCGCCTCACCGAACAGCGTGTTGATGCTCCGGGCGTCCAGGTCCCACAGCTCCCGGTTGTCAGTCACGTCCGGCGGAAACGGACGGCCCGGATACGCCAGCGGCGCGCGGTGCGGCGACGGCAGGGTGAGCTGCTGGAAGGTCACGGACACGGAGCGGATGCCCAGCTTCTCCGCCACCGACAGCGCGCCGGCCGCGGCCGGCATCATGCCGGTCGCCACCAGCACGTCGCATCCCCCGGCCGCCGCGGTGACCGCGTCGAGCTGGCCGACGATCAGCTCGGCCGCGCGCTGGGGCAGCGACGACGGCGACGGCGCCGCGGTCGTCAGCGCGCGCGCCGACCGGCCGACCGGCACCAGCGGTACGCCGACACCGGCCAACCGCTGCGCGAAGTCCTCGTCCGGCGGCGCGCACACCCGCACCTCCGCGCCGAATTCCCGCAACCGCACCGCGAGTGCCACCAGTGGTTCGACGTCCCCCCGCGATCCATACGTCGACAACAACACACGCACTTCGCGACACCCACCCTCGTTTTCTGGCTTCGGCCGGCGATTCTGCGGCACGACGGGGGCCTTGCCGCAAGCCCCCCAGTGCGCTATACGTTGAGAGTGGAAAGGAGCGGGTGACCTCCTTTCCCTTTCTTTTTGTCCGTCCGATGCCGACGGACGATGTCCTTTTTGCGAATATTGCGCATATCGGCTCCGCCGCCTGAGGGAATTGGCAGGAGCCGGCAGGACGGCACACAGGCCCGCGTCCTGCCGAGGGAGTCCCGGAGGACGCGGGCCGGGGCCGGGTCAGGCCGGTCGTGGGGCGAGCAGCGGGCGCTGGGCCTTCTTGTGCTCCTCGTAGGCGGCGCGGGCCGCGGTGGTCGACGGCAGCGCGGAGACCTCGGCGACCGGGACGTCCCACCAGGCGTCCGAGCCGGGCGCCGGCACCAGAGGGTCGGTCTCCACATGGACGACGGTGGTGCGCTCGGCGGCCAGCGCGGTGGCGAGCGCCTCGCGGAAGCCGTCCAGACCCTGGGCGCGGATGACGTCCGCGCCCAGACTCGCCGCGTTGGCGGCCAGGTCGACCGGCAGGGTGTCGCCGTCCAGGTGCCCGGTGGCCGGGTCGCGGTAGCGGTAACGGGTGCCGAACCGGTCGGCGCCGACCGACTCCGACAGCGCGCCGATCGAGGCGTAGCCGTGGTTCTGCACCAGCACCACGACCAGTTTGAGGCGCTCGGCCACCGCCGTGGCGATCTCCTGAGCCATCATCAGGTACGAGCCGTCGCCGACCAGCACCACGACCTCGCGGTCGGGCGCGGCCATCTTCACGCCCAGCCCTCCGGCGATCTCGTAGCCCATGCAGGAGTAGCCGTACTCGACGTGGTAGCCCAGCGGGTCAGTGGGGCGCCACAGCTTGTGCAGATCGCCCGGCATCGAGCCGGCGGCGCACACCACCACGTCGCGCTCGCCCATGCCGTCCCGCAGCGCGCCGATGATCTCGCTCTGGGCCGGCAGCGGCCGGCGTCCGGCGGTGAAGGCGGCGTCCGCCACCGCGTCCCAGCCGCGGACCAGTCCGGCCGCGCGGTCACGCCACTCCGGGGCGGCCGACCAGCCGGACAGTGCGGCGCCCAGGGCCTGGATGCCCGCGCGGGCGTCCGCGACCAGCGACACCCCGGCCTGCTTGGCGGCGTCGAACGAGGCGATGTTGAGGTTGACGAAGGCCACCCGCGGGTCGGCGAACAGGGTGCGCGAGGCGGTGGTGAAGTCCTGCCAGCGGGTACCGACGCCGATCACCACATCGGCCTCGCGGGCCAGGGAGTTGGCCGCGGCACTGCCGGTGTGGCCGATCGCGCCGACCGCCGCCGGATGGCCGTGCGGCAACGCGGCCTTCCCGGCCTGCGTGACCGCCACGGGAACGCCGGTGGCGGCGGCGAACTCCGCGAGCGCGGCGGTGGCGTCGGAGTGGATCAACCCGCCGCCCGCCACGATCAGCGGGCGCCGTGCGCCCCGCAGCAGCCGCACGGCGGCGGTCAGTGACGCCTCGTCAGGTGCCGGGCGGCGGACGTGCCACACTCGGCGGGCGAAGAACTCCTCGGGGAAGTCCCAGGCTTCCGCCTGCACGTCCTGCGGCAGGCACAGGGTGACGGCGCCGGTCTCGGCCGGGTCGGTGAGCACCCGCATCGCCTGCACGGCCGAGGAGAGCAGTTGCTCGGGCCGCCAGATCCGGTCGAAGAACCGGGAGACGGGCCGGAAGGTGTCGTTGACGGTGATGTCGGCGGCGTACGGCTGCTCCAGCTCCTGGAGCAGCGGTGAGGCGGCGCGTGAGGCGAAGGTGTCACCGGGCAGCAGCAGCACCGGCAGCCGGTTGACGGTGGCCAGCGCCGCCCCGGTGACCATGTTGGTGGAGCCGGGCCCCACCGAGGCGGTGCAGGCCAGCGTGGAGAGCCTGCGCCGGGTGCGGGCGTAGGCCACCGCGGCGTGCACCATGGCCTGCTCGTTGCGGGCCTGGTAGTAGGTCAGGTCGTCGGGGCGTTCCAGCAGCGCCTGGCCGAGGCCGGCGATGTTGCCGTGACCGAAGATGCCGAAGCAGCCCTCGATCAGCCGCTGTTCGACGCCGTCCCGCTCGGTGTACTGCTGGGCGAGGAACGCCACCAGCGCCTGGGCGGTGGTCAGCCGGCGTACCCGCCCGGCGGACGTGGTCGTGGTCATCGCGGGCCTCCCGCGTCGCAGATCGGCACCCGGGGGTCGGCGGCCTGGCCGTCCCACGAGGCGCGCACCCAGTGGTGGGCCGGGTCGTCGCAGCACGCCATGGTGCGCTGCGGGTCGGGCCCGGCGAGCACGTTGAGGTAGTAGAGGGGATGTCCCGGAGCGGCCATCGAGGGGCCGTGGTAGCCCCGGGGGACGAGCACGACGTCACCCTGCCGGACCTCCGCCAGCACGTCCACCCCGTCGACCCCGGCCGCGGCGGGCTCGTACACCCGCTGGTAGCCGAAGCCGTGCGGGCCGGGGCCGCCGATCTCGAAGTAGTAGATCTCCTCCAGCACCGCCTCTCCGGGGCGCCGCTCGTCGTGCTTGTGCGGCGGATAGGACGACCAGTTCCCGCCGGGGGTGAGCACCTCGACGGCGACCAGACGGTCGCAGGGGAAGCCTTCGGGGGAGGCGAAGTTGTTCACCTGCCGGGTGGCCGGGCCCGCGCCGCGGATCTCGACCGGTACGGCCTCGGCGGGACCGTAGGCGGGCGCCAGCCGGCGCTCGCAGCGGGCCGCGGGGAGCGCGAACCGCCCGCCGGCCGCCGAGTGCACGGTGAGCCGGGCGTCGCGCGGCGCGTAGGCGAAGTCGGTGACCCGGCTGAAGACGTCGCTGCGGCCGTCGAGTTCGAGGACGGTGCCGTCGATCTCCAGGCGGCAGCCGCCGGACAGCGGCAGCACGATCATCTCGCTGTCACCGGTGTCCAGCGTCCGCGAGGCACCCGGTGCGAGGTCCAGGACACGCAGCGAGCCGTAGGCCCACCCCGCGTCCTCAGGGGTGACGGTGAGGCGGAATCCGTCCGCCGCGGCGGTGCCGTCGGGCAGGTGCAGCCGACGGGACATCAGGACTCCCGGCCGAGCAGCGAGACGGCGGTGTCCACGGCACCGGCCACATCGCCGTCGGCGGGGAAGAGCATCGTACGGCCGATGATCAGACCGCGGACGTGCTCGATGTCCAGTGCGCGCTGCCAGGACGCGTACATGGCGTCGGGGTCGCCGCCGCCCTCGCCGCCAAGGAGCAGGGTGGGCATGGTGGTGGAGGCCATCATCCGCTCCATGTCGGGGACGACCGGGACCTTCAGCCAGGTGTAGGCGGAGGTGCGGCCGAGCGCGGAGGCGATGTTGTTCACCCAGATCTGCGCGTCGGCCTCCAGGATGTTGCGCACCTTGCCGCCCTCGCGCACGGACTTGAACGGTTCGATCAGGGCGAGCAGCCGGCGCTCCGCCAACTCGTTCACGGCGGTGGCGGTCCCGCTGAGCGTCTCCGCGGTCCCCGGGTCGGCGGGGTCGACGCGCAGCAGCACCTTGCCGCCGTCCAGCCCCGCCTCCTCGATGCCTCGGGCGTCGTAGCAGGTGAAGCGGTCGTCGAGTTCGAACGAGGCACCGGGGATGCCGCCCCGGTTCATCGAGCCGAGCACCAGCTTGCCATCGAGCGCGCCGAGCAGTGTCAGGTCCTCGACCAGGTCGGGGGTGCCGAGGAAGCCGTCCACGCCGGGGCGGGAGAGCGCCTCGACGCAGCGGGCCAGCAGCTCGTGCCGGTCGCCCATGGCGGTGGGGTTGCCGCCGGCGGCCACCGCGCCGCGGGCCGGGTGGTCGGCGGCCAGGATGAACAGCGGCCGGGCCAGGTCCGCGGGGTCGAACTTCGGGCGGGCGGCGGCGGCCCGGCGGATCGCGTCGGGGTCGGTGAGCCGGATCCGGGTGACCTCGGCGAGGTCACGGGCGGCGGGGGCGGTGGCGAGGGTGGTGCTCAACGGGGTTCTCCGGTCGTGGTGGTGGCGACGGCGCGCGAGGTGGGGCGGCCGGTCAGCTCGGCGATCTCTTCGGGGGTGGGCATCGCGTCGGCGCAGGCGTGCCGGGAGGCGACCAGGGCCCCGGCGGCGTTGGCGGCGGCCAGGGTGTCGGCCAGCGGCAGTCCGGCCAGCAGTCCGGCGACCAGGGCGCCGCCGAACGCGTCGCCCGCGCCGAGGCCGTTCACCACCTCGACGGGGATCGGCGGCACCCGTACGTCCTCGGCCGCGGTGCGCGCCAGGACTCCGTGCGGGCCCTGCTTGACCACGGCCAGCCGCACTCCGCGGGCGAGCAGCAGGTCGGCGGCCCGGTCCGGGTCACGGGTGCCCACCGCGACCTCGACCTCGTCACGGTTGCCGACCGCGACGGTGGCGTGCTCCAGCGCCTGCGCGTACCGGGCGGGCGCCTCCTCGGGCCGGTCCCAGAACATCGGGCGCCAGTCCAGGTCCAGCACGGTGTCGGTGCCCGGGTCGCGCTCGGCGAGCGCGCGCAGTGTGGTGCCGTACGACGGTTCGGCGCACAGGCCGCTCCCGGTGGCCCACACGACCCGGGCATCGCGCAGCGCGGGCAGGTCCAGGTGCTCGGGCAGCAGCCGCAGGTCGGGGGCATCGGGCCGGTAGAAGTACAGCGGGAAGTCGTCCGGCGGGAAGAGCTCGCACAGCACCACCGGGGTCTGGGCCCCGGGCACGGTCACCACATGCCGCTCGTCCACGCCGAAGCCGCGCAGCGCGTCACGGACGAACCCGCCCAGCGGGTCGTCGCCGACGCCGGTGACGACCGCGCTGCGCAGGCCGTGCCGGGCGGCGGCGACGGCCACATTGGTGGCACTGCCGCCGAGGTACTTGGCGAAGGTGCGCACCTCGGCCAGGCCGACCCCGGTCTGCTGCGGGTAGAGGTCGACGCCGACCCGGCCCAGGGTGATCAGGTCGTACGTCACGCGGCGTCCTCCAGGGCCATCGACGCCCGGTCGACGTAGAGGGCGGCGTCGGCGCACTCGGTGACCAGGGTCGCGGGCCAGGAGGGGTCGTAGCCGCGGGCGGTGGCCAGGCGGCGCACCGCCTCGCGCTTGTGGGCGCCGTGGACGGTCATCACCGCGCGCCGGGAGTTGGCCACGATGGTGTGCACGCCGACGGTGACGCCGTGCCGGGGCACCTCGTCGAGGGACGCGAAGTCGGGGAAGGTGCCCATGTTGTCGACGCGGGTGGTGTCGGCGAGCTCCACGATCCGGCTGGTGCTGTGGCGTTCGGTGCCGGGCGGGTTGAAGGCGATGTGCCCGTCCGAGGCGCCGCAGGCCAGGATGAACAGGTCGATGCCGCCGGCCTCGGCCAGACGCCGCTCGTAGGCGGACGGGTCCGCGGGGTCGGGGAACCACACCGCGTCGGCGGGGATGCTCCGGGTGGGCCCGGCCGCGGCGTTGAGGGGGGCAACGATCTCCTCGGCGGCGAAGCGGTGGCAGCTGTTGTGCGCGCCGTGGTCGATGTCGTGGAAGCCGCCCGGCGCGTCGGGGTCGGGCAGTACGTACTCGTCCATCATGGCGATGACGACGTGCCGCAGGTCGAGCCCGCGCTCGGCGGTCAGTTCGGCGAGTGCCTCGTAGACCGGCTTGGGGCTGCGGCCGCCGGGGCAGCCCAGGACGTAGCGCCGGCCGGAGCCTGCTGCTTCCGCGATCCCGTCCGCGATCTCGCGGGCCAGCTCCGCGCCCAGTTGGGCGGGGCTGTCGAAGACGCGCGGGGGAAGGGGGGCCGACATGGATGTCACTCCTTTACGGCGCCGGCCAGCATGCCGCTGATCATGCGGCGCTGGAGGGCGATGTAGCTGATGAGTACGGGCAGGGCGACGATGACGGCGGCGGCCGCGGTGACGCCCGGGTTGCTGTTGCGCCGGTTGCCCGCGAAGAACGACAGGGCCAGCGGCGCGGTCTGCACGCTGCGGTCGTCCGGGACGAGGACCAGTGCCAGCAGGAACTCGTTCCACGCGAAGAGGAAGAGCAGGGTGGCGAGGGTGCCGATGGCGGGTGCGGCCATCGGCAGCAGGATCGAGCGCAGGGTGCGGAACCTGGAGGCGCCGTCGACCGCGGCGGCCTCGCGCAGCGCCGGCGGCGTGGACACGAAGAAGGTGCGCATCCAGAACACCGCGAACGGCAGGGACAGGCCGATCTGCGGCAGGATCAACGCCCAGTAGGTGTTGGTGAGATGCCAGGACCGGAGTTGGTAGTAGAGCGGGATCACGGTCGCCTCGTACGGCATCACCAGACCGACCAGCAGCAGTCCCAGGAGCAGTCCCTTGAGCGGGAAGGGGAAGGCCGCGAAGGCGTAGCCGGCGAGGACGGCCAGCACGATGGTGCCCACCACCACGGCGGCGGCCACGATCAGGCTGGACAGCAGGGCCTGCGAGAACAGTCCCCGGCTCCAGGCCTCGGAGAAGTTGTCGAAACTGATGGAGGTGGGGAGCGTGAAACCGCTCTGCCGGGTGCCGGGCTTGCTGAGCGCCAGCAGTACCACGGACAGGAAGGGGTACAGGGCGGCGATGGCGGCGACGGCCAGGACCGCGTGTCCGATGACGGTCTGGCGGCGGCTGGTGAGCATCCGTCAGCCCTCCTTTCCGCGCACCAGGCGCATGACGAGCCCGGTCACCATCAGCACCACGGCGGTCAGGCAGACGCTGATCGCGGCGGCGCCGCCCACCTCGTGGGTGAGGAAGGCACCCTGGTAGATGAAGACGCTGGGCACGGTGGTGGAGGTGCCGGGGCCGCCGGTGGTGGTGTTCCACACCAGGTCGAAGTTGCGCAGGGCGTAGGTGATGGTGAGGACCAGGGCGATGGACATCTCGCCGCGCAGCGCGGGCAGGGTGACGGTGAAGAACTCGCGGACCGGGCCGCAGCCGTCGATGCGGGCGGACTCGTACAGCTCGGTGGGGATCTTCTGGGTGCCGGCGAGGAAGAGCACCATGCACAGCCCGTACATCACCCAGGTGCCGACGAGGCCGACCGAGGGCAGGGCGGTGTGGTAGTCGCCCAGCCAGGCGCGGGCCAGGGAGCCCAGGCCGACGGCGCGCAGGGCGGCGTTGAGTGGCCCGTCGATGTCGTAGAGCCACCGCCAGGAGACGGCGACCACGACGGTGGCCAGGATCTGCGGCAGGAACAGCACCGCACGGAAGAAGCTCAGTCCGTACACCCGGATGCGGGACATCAGGGCGGCGAGGAAGAGGCCGAGGGCGACCGGCAGCAGCGCGTAGAAGACCACGAACTCCAGCGAGTGGCCGATCGCGGCGGGGATACGGGTGTCGGACAGCAGGGCGCGGTAGTTGCCGAGCCCCACCCAGCGGCCCTCGGTGAGGCCGTCCCAGCGGAACAGGGAGATCCAGGCGGTCTGGCCCAGCGGCCGCAGCACGAACAGCGTGTAGACGATGGCGGCGGGCAGCAGATACCAGAGGGCGGGCCAGTACTGGCGTCCGGCCCAGGCGCGCAGGCCGTGCCGTCTCCGGTGGGCCGGTGGCTCGTGGTCGGCGCGGACCATTGCGGGGGACGCGGGCTCGGTGGCGGTGGCCCGTCCGGAGAGGGGGGCCGCGGTCACGGGGTGCCTCCGGCGGCTGCCGCGTCCTGGCGCTGCTGCTGCTGGAACGCCAGCCAGTTGTTCTGCAGGCCCTCGGCGAAGCCGCGCGGGGAGGTGCGGCCGGCCAGCAGGTCCTGGGTCCTGGAGCCGATGGTGTCGAGCATCGTGGTGGAGGCCCAGTCGAGGTAGAAGTTCTGCCCGTCGTCGGCGAGCAGCTTGAGCCCGATGCCGTTGACCTGGTCGACGACCTTGCTGTCGGCCTTGACGGTGCCCTGGCCCGTGACCGGGGTGCGGCCGACGTCCGCGAGGGTCTGCGCGAACCGGTCGCTCATCAGCATGTCGAGGAAGGCGACCGCGGCGGGCAGGTGCTGGGTCTTGGAGCTGATGTGCCAGCCGAGGCCGAGCGAGCCGACCGTGGCGCGGGTGCCGTCGGGCCGGGCGGGCAGGGTGAAGCCGACATGGCCGTTCATGCTCTGCTGGAGAGCCGGCGCGTTCCAGGAGCCGGCGACCAGGAAGACGCCCTGGCCGTGGCTGAACTTGGCGACCGCGTCGTCGGAGCTGATGCCGTCGTAGCCGTTGCCGAACCAGCCGCGCTTCGCCCAGTCCTGCACGGTACGGGCCGCGGCCTCGGTGCCCTGGTCGGCGATCGTGGCGCCGGGGACCCCGCTGATCCACGACCGGATGTCGCGGCTGGGCACGTTCTGCGCCTGGACCAGGCCGATGACCTGGCTGGCGGGGTACTTCTCGGAGTTGCCCAGCATGATGGGCTGCTGTCCCGCGGCCTCGGCGCGGGCCAGCGCGTCGGTGAACTCGGCGTAGGTCGTGGGCGGCTTGATACCCAGCTTGGCCAGCTTGTCGGTGTTGTAGAACACGCCGACGTACTCGGTGGCGGGAGAGATGCCGTACAGGCTGCCGGAGCCGAAGACGGCGCCGTCGGGGGTCCAGCGGTACTGCTTGAGGGCGCCGTCGGTGAAGGTGTTCTCCCAGCCGTAGGCGCGCATCACGTCGTCCAGCGGGCGGATCAGCCCGGCCTTGACCAGCGGGCCGTCGGTGCCGTAGCCCTGGTTGCCCTGCACCAGGTCGGGCGCGTCGGTGCCGGACATCGAGTTGACGACGGTCTTCATCAGGTCGTCGAAGCCCTTGGTGACGACCTCGACCTTGACGTTGGGGTACTTCTTCTCGTACATCGGCACGAGCGCCTTGAGAGTGGCGTCCTCGCCCGAGTCGGCGAGCACGCGCAGGGTGGTGGGCCCGGGCTTGGCCACCTCCTGGACGGTCACCGGCTGGGTGATCCGCGGTCCGGTGACGCCGGACGAGGCGGTGGTGCCGCCGGCTCCGGGGACACCGCACCCGGAGACCAGCAGCCCGGTCAGGGCCAGCCCCGCGGCCCCGGTCCAACGCAGCTTGTTCATCCTTGCTCCACTTCGGGCCCGCCCGCGGGCGGACCGGGAACGGCGCCCGGAAGGCGCGGCGGTCGGGCCGCGCGCCCCGGGGCAGCCGGGTGATCAGGAGTGGGCGGCCACCTTCGCGGCCAGCCAGGCGTAGTTGGCCGCCTGCTCGGCGGCGACCTGCGGGTACTGATCGGCGGGGGTCGGTGCCCGGTCCTGCTCGACCAGCAGCCAGTCGCGGTAACCGCCGCGCAGCAGCTCGGCCAGGAAGGCGTCGATGTCGACGTCGCCCTCGCCGAACGGCACGCAGACGTCCGCCCACCACTCGTCGAAGTCGGTGCGGCCGGCGGCCTTGGCGTCGGTGAGCACGGCCATCCGTACGTCCTTGACGTGCACGTGGTTGATGCGCTCGCGCCAGGCCCGCAGGCACTCCACCGGGTCGCCGCCGGCCAGCTGGATGTGCGCGATGTCGAGGGTGAGGCCGACCTCGGTCAGCTCCAGCAGCCGCTCGACCTCCCACGGCGACTCCACATAGGTGCTGATGTGGGGGTGGAAGGAGGGGCGCAGTCCGTAGGAGCGGGCCATCGCCACCGCGCGCTCGGACAGCCGGGCCAGACGCTCCCAGCCGGCCTCGTCCAGGGCCAGCGAGCGGTCGTCCCAGGAGCGGGCGGGGTGGTGCAGCAGGGTCTGGCTGCCCTCGTCGGCCAGGATGGCCAGCGGCGCCCGGTCGGCGGGGGTGCCCGCGGCCTCGGCGCACGCCGCCAGTTCGCGGCAGGTCTGCTCCATCCGGGCCAGGTCGTGCTCCACCACGTCGTCGCCGAGGGCGTAGTGCACGGGGATGTAGGCGCCGACGGCGGCCAGGCGGTGCTCGGTGAACAGCGCGGCGGTCTGCTCCGGCGTGCCGAAGAAGCCGGGCGGGCCGAGTTCGCTGCCGTGGTAGCCGGCCTCGGCCATGGAGGCCAGCAGGGCGCCGGGGGAGGAGTCGGGCCCGCCCGCGCCTTCGCCGTACACGCCGTAGCTCACCGGCGCGTTGCCGATCAGGATGCCGTCAGGCAGGCGGCCCGAGAGGTGCGTGTCAGGGGTCGTGGTGGGGTGCGTGGCGTAGTCCGTGTCGGGGTTCACGGCGGAGCCCGTGGTGCGGCCGGTCATGCGACGGCCCCCTTCGCGGCCTCGCCGCCGACCGCGACGCCCGCCCCCGCGGCGAGCGCGGCGACCAGCGCCTGGAGACAGCGCACGTCCTCGGCAGCCCCGGCGGCGCCGGAGCGGACCGGTGCCTCACCGTGCACCGCGGCGGCGAATTCCTCCAGCTGGCGCACGAACCCGGTGTCGTAGCCGTGCCGCGCGGTGGTGTCGCGGCGCAGCGCGCCCTCGGCGCGTTCCACACGCAGGGTGGAGCGCACGTCCACCAGGTAGGGCGCGGCCATGTCCAGCCGCAGCCGGCCGTCGCGGGCGAGTACGGCGATCTCCTCGCCGTACTCGGGGTGGTCCGGGAGCCAGTTCCAGTTGAGGACCAGCTGGGCGCCGTCGCCCAGGGGCGCGGTGGCCAGCAGGCACGGCGGTTCGCCCTCGACCGGCCACGGCCACAGCTGGGCGCTGTCGAATGCGGTGGGCAGGGTGAAGCCGAGCGCGCGCAGTACGGAGAGTTCGTGGATCACCGAGCCGTTCAGCACGTCCCGGTAGTAGCGGCCCAGCTCGGCCGGTACCTCGCCGAGGGCGTCCAGGGTGCGCGCGTCCTCGTAGGCGAGGGACTCGGCGATCACGGAGAGGTCCGCGTCGTCGGTCGGCGGGGCCAGCCGCAGATGCTCCACCTGCGGTTCGTCGGCGGGGTGCAGCACGGTGACCCGGACCGTGCGCGGGGTGTCCAGCTCGGCCAGCTCGGCCGCGGCGACCTCGGTGAGCGGGTCGTACATCTTCATGTAGCCGACCTGAAGCACCAGGCCCCTGGCCTCGGCGAGCGCGCCCAGTTCCTCGGCCTCGGCCACGGTCAGGCACAGCGGCTTCTCGGCGAGGACGTGCTTTCCGGCCTCCAGCGCGGCGCGTGCGGCCTGCGCGTGGGTGCCGGGGGTGGCCAGCAGTACGGCGTCGACGGTGTCGTCGGCCAGCACGCTCTCATAGCTGTGCGTGGCCCGTACGCCGACGCCGCAGCGGGCGGCCACCGCCGCCGCGCGGGAGGGGGACAGGTCGCACACGACCGTGGTCTCGAACAGCGCGCCCAGGCGCTGGACGGCGGGGAGGTGGACCGACTGAGAAATCGTTCCTGCGCCTATGACGGCGAGACGGACCGGTGGATGTGACGGCATCGAGGCTCCCTCGGCTCGGGTGCGGCGCGGTGTGCTGTCGCGGTCGCGGATGAGTGGTGTCGCGGGTGGTGGTGTCGGGGGCGTGCCATCGGGCTGGGCCCTGTGGCCTGTTGGAGGCAGGGGCCGGCGGTGGCCCCGTGCACCGGCAGGCGGGCACACGCCGGGGAACGGAAGAGGGGCTTCCGAATTTCGGCGTGGGGGGATCATGACGCACTTCAGTCCAGTCAGTCCAGTGTTTGGACCAGATTTTGATCTGGTCCATGAACTGGTTGCTCTGGTACGGTCCATGACCGTGACCACGCATGACGCAACGGCCTCACCATCCGCCCCCGCCCCCGCCAGCGCCGTGAGCTCGCCCGCCGCGACCGCAGGTCCGGCCGTCCAGCTCGCCCGCCGCGCACTCGGGCAATTGCTGGACCGCCGGGTATGGGCCCCGGGCAGCCAACTGCCCGGGGAGCGCGCACTGGCCCAGCGAGTCGGCGTCAGCCGCAGCAGCCTGCGCCAGGCCCTTGCCCTGCTGGAGGACGAGGGCCGGGTGCACTCCTCCCCGCAGCGCGGCTGGTTCGTCGCCACCGACGTGGTCAGTGAGCCGCCCAGCGTGCTGAAGAGCTTCACCGACATCGCCCGCGCCCGGGGCCTGACCGCCACCGCACGGCTGCTGCGCCGCGAGGTCCGCCCGGCCGGCTACGAGGAATCGGCCCGGCTGCGCATCGCACCCGCCGCCGAGGTCCTGGAGATCGTCCGGGTACGCGGCCTGGACGATGTACCGGTGTGCCTGGACACCACGGTGCTGGTGCGCTCCCGCGCTCGGGCACTGGAGGGCGCCGACCTGACGGACCGTTCGCTCTTCGCCGAGCTGGAGGCCAGGGCCGGGGTGCGCGTCATGCACAGCACGTACACCGCGCGCGCCGACGGCGCCCAGCCCCTGGAGGCGGAGCTGCTGCGGGTGCCGCCGGGCACCCCGGTCCTGGTCGGCGAGGAGGTCACCTACGACCAGAACGACACCCCGGTGTTGCTCGGCCGGGCCGTGTACCGCGGCGACGCCTACCGCCTCGAAGCCACCCTGCACCGCAGCTCCGACTGACCCCACCGCATCCCAGGCGAAGGCCAACTCCCGTGAACACCAGCCCGATCCCGGCGCCCGCCGGGGAACCGTCCGGCCGTGCCGCCGTCGCGGCCCTGGACGTCGGCGGCACGAAGATCGCCGCCGGACTCGTCACCGCCGACGGCACCCTGCTGCACCGCCGTGAAGTGCCCACCGCCACCGCCGCCGAGGGAGGACTGCGCGACCCCGGTCTGGCCGGCACCGCCCGGGCGGCCCGCGCCCTCCTCGACGACGCCGCCCGGCTGGGCGTCACGGTGACCGCTCTGGGTGCCGGATTTCCCGAATATGTCGACGCCGACGGCATGTTGACCAGCCGTGAGGTACTGGCCTGGGACGTCCAGCCCGCCGCCGTACTCGCCGCCGAGGCCGCGCCCGGCCTGCCGGTGGCTGTCGGCTCCGACGCGCGCTGCGGGGCGCTCGGCGAGGCGCGGCACGGAGTCGGCCGCGACCTTCCCGACTTCTTCTACGTCTCCCTGGGTACGGGGCTGTCCTCCACCCTCGTTCTCGACGGGTGGCCCGTCGCCGGGCGGCGCGGGGAGGCCATCGCCCTGGGGGAGTTGGAGGTCCCGGCCTCCGTGGACCCGGACTGGCGCGGAAACCTCGAACAGTACTGCTCCGGCCGCGGCATCGGCGCACGCCGCACCGCCTGCGGCGGCTCACCCGTACCGGGCGCCCGTGAGGTCACCGCCCTGGCCCGGTCCGGCGACCCGGCCGCGGCCCGGGTCCTGACGACCGCCGGACAGGCGCTGGGCACGGTGCTCGGCCAACTCGTCCGCGTTCTTGACCCGTCGGCGATCGTGCTCGGCGGCGGGCTCGGCACCGGCGACGGACCGCTGCACGCCGCCCTGCGCGAGGCCTACGCCCACACCACCCGCACCCGCCCCGCGCCGCCGCCCATCCACCGGGCCGCCCTCGGCCCGGACGCCGGCCTGATCGGCGCCGCGGCACTGCCGGCACTCAGGGGGGTCACGGCGTCGATTTCCTGACGCCGCGTGCGGCTTCTGACGCCGACAGCAGGCGGGGCGTGGACCGGAACTGCATCGGTCCACGCCCCGCCTTCCGAAGGAAGGAAACCGCTCAGCAGTACAGGTTGTTACCGGGGCTCACGCCGAGGATGGAGGCGAAGCGCTGGTAGGCGTCCACGCGGCTCTGCACCTGGGCGGGATTCCTGCCGTCGCATTCCAGGGAGCCGTTGATCGAGCGGATGGTCTGCCCGAAGCCGGCGCCGTTGACCATGGCGGCGTGCGGGGTCATGGTGCCGGGACCCGACTGGGTGTTCCAGTACCACAGGCCGGTCTTCCAGGCCACGGACGCGTCGTTCTGCACCAGCCAGGGGTTGTTGAGCAGGTCGATGCCGAGCGCGTCGCCGGCAGCCTTGTAGTTGAAGTTCCAGCTGAGCTGGATCGGCCCGCGGCCGTAGTAGGCCGCCTGCCCGGCGGGGCAGCCGTACGGCTGGTTCCAGTCGCAGTAGTGGGGGTAGTTGGCAGTGTTCTGCTCCACGACGTAGACCAGGCCGCCCGTCTCGTGATTGACGTTGGCCAGGAACGCGGCCGCCTCCTGCTTCTTGGTCGTGTCGCTGCCCGTACCGGCGAAGCCGGGGTAGGCGCTGAGCGCGGCGGTGAGGCCGCTGTACGTGTAGAAGGAGTTCCGGTTCGGGAACATCTGGTTGAACTGGGCTTCGGAGACGACGAATCCGGACGGGTTGCCGCCGCCGCCGCTCGCGGGAGCGTTCCACTTCTGGTTGGCGCCTCCGGTGCAGGTCCAGATCTGCAGGCGGGTGCCGTTGGCGCTGTTGTTGTCCCGGACGTCGAGGCACTTGTTCGCGGCCGGGTTGACGATGTCGCGAGCGCCGGTGACGACCCACTGCTGGTTCGCTCCGCCGGAACAGTCCCACAGCTGGACGGCGGCTCCGTCGGCCGTGCTGCGGTCGACGACGTCGAGGCACTTGCCGAGCGCCCGCAGGGTTCCGTCACCGGAGTTGGACCACTTCTGGGCGTTCGTGCCGTTGCACTCGTAGAGCTGGACGGCCGTGCCGTTGGCGTTGCTCGCGGCGGCGACGTCGACGCACTTGCCCGCGAGGCCGGTGATCTGCCCGTCCGCCGCCCAGGCGGGCGAGACGCCGAACAGAGCGGAAAGGGCGAGAGCGAGCACCGCGCTGACCGTGAGCCTGGCCAGGGGTGAGCGTCTGCGGAGGCTGGTACCGGGGTGGGGGGTGGACATGAGGAGTGTGCTCCTGAGGAAGAGGCGATGGAGTGACGACGTGGCCGTCGGGCTCCGGTGGGGCTCGGGGCGGCCGCGAGGGTGGGGGACGACTGCGAGCCGGCGAAGAGCGTCGTTGCCACACGAGCACTCAACCCGGCGCTGTGGGAGGGGCCTGACGGCCTGGAATCTAAAGGTCTAAACCAATGCGGTCAAGAGCTGTACATGACATCTGGCCGATAATCGAGGGGCGACCGAGGGGGGCGACGGCCACGCCGTCGCCACGAGCCGCAGGGAAGGGGGCCGTCGGGGAACAGGGCCTGCCGGATGGCGCCTTCACTGATCTGGCCCCCGAACAGGCGGCGACCGATGTGGTGTTGGACGAGCACACGGTTCCGGGCAGGCGGGTGGCCCGCGACGGCGACTCTGTCCGGGAGTTGTGGGTTCACCGGATCGAGGAGCACGTCCGCCGCTGCGGGCACACCGATCTGCTGCGCGAGTGCATCGACGGCCGGGTGGGGGAGTGGTGCGCGTCCTGCATGACGTCAGTTGGGGCAGCAGCGGCGGTCCGCGCGGCGCAGTTCTCCGGCTGTCAGCGCGGCACAGGTGGCGCCGAGGCAGAGCAGGCCCGCGGCACGCCATGACTCGCGGACGGGTGCGGTGCACGAACCCGCGGTGGCGGCCTCGTCCCTCCCCGTGCGTGCGGCCGGCACTTACCTGTCAGGTCATCGCCCCCAGCGCGCCCACCTGCCAGGATCGCCGGTGCAACAGAGCCCGACCGGCCGGAAGGACGACATGCCCGCCTATGCCATAGCCCACTTGCAGGAGGCCGCTCCGCACCCGGAGATCGCCGAGTACATCGAGCGCATCTCCGCCACCTTCGAGCCGTACGGTGGCCGTTTCCTCGTACACGCCACGCGGCACGAGGTGAAGGAGGGCCACTGGCCCGGGCACGTCGTGGTGATCTCCTTCCCCGGGATCGCCGAGGCGCGGGCCTGGTGGGACTCACCCGCGTACCAGGAGATCGCACCGCTGCGCTCGCGGCACATCGAAGGCGACATCATCCTGGTCCCAGGTGTCCCCGAGGACTACGACCCGACCGGCGCCGCGAAGGCGATGCGGGCGGCGCTGCCCGCCGAGTAGCTCTCGGATTCGGGCACGCCTTGACAGGCCGGCCCCGTCACCCGCAGGATCACCCCGTGAACCTGTCAGACAGCCAGACAGGTGGTCCGGGGCCGCGGCGCGTCAGCGCCATGGAAGCGGTGCTCGGCCACCTTCGCGGCGCCATCGAGC